>NZ_JBVHEO010000009.1:0-290930 GCF_055562815.1 Streptomyces sp. NPDC016677
TTTTGGCACGCTGTTGAGTTCTCAAGGAACGGACGCTTCCTTTGTACTCACCCGAGAGACTCTCTCAGGCTTTCCTCCGGGCGCTTCCCTTCGGTGTTTCCAACACTATCAGGCTTTTCCAGTCCCTCTGACCACCCGTTGACGGGCATGCAGATGAGGATCCGAGAAGAGGATCTGATGAGTTGGGGTCTGCCACCTGAGGACACTTGCTCGCGTTCCTCAACCTCGGGCAGGAGTAACGACTCTACATCGGCCCGCTGAACGGGCGCAAATCGTTGGCGGCTAAGGTCTAGACCTCCCGCCGGGTCACTCATGCGGAACCGGTACTTCCTATGTCATACCCTGCTGCACAACGTGCCGTCCGGCACAGACAGTGACGGCCCCTCTCCATCCCCACTCCTGGAGGCTCCCCATGACCACCGTGACGTCCCCGATGGCAGGACGCGCCATCGGACTGGCCGCCGTGCCGGATCCGGTCTTCTCCGGGGCCATGGTCGGCCCGGGCACCGCGATCGACCCCGTACGTGAGCCGTCGGAGGCGGTCGCGCCCGTGGACGGGGTGATCGTCTCCCTGCACCCGCACGCCTTTGTCGTGGTCGACGAGACCGGGCACGGCGTGCTGACTCATCTCGGTATCGACACCGTGCAGCTCAACGGGGAGGGTTTCGAACTGCTGGTGAACAAGGGCGACACCGTCACCCGTGGACAGGCGATCGTGCGCTGGAGCCCGGCCGCCGTCGAAGCGGCCGGCAAGTCCCCGGTGTGCCCGGTCGTGGCGCTGGAGGCCACGGCCGAGTCCCTCTCCCAGCTCCGTGAGGACGGCGAAGTCAGGGTCGGGGAGGACCTCTTCGTCTGGCAGTGACCTTTTGTACGACGGCTGGTAGGACAGACACCGCGGCGGCTGGGGCCGCCGCGCTATCGGAGACGGGTGAGATGGAGACAACGCTGCGAGGCGTCGGCGTCAGTCACGGCGTGGCGATCGGCCAGGTCCGGCACATGGGCACGGCGGTGCTGGAGCCGCCGGCCAAACAGATTCCGGCCGAGGACGCCGAGCGCGAGCAGGGGCGGGCCCGCAAGGCCGTGGAAGCGGTGGCGGCCGATCTGATGGCGCGCGGCAATCTGGCCGGGGGCGAAGCCCAGGCCGTGCTTGAGGCGCAGGCCATGATGGCCCAGGATCCTGAGCTCATGGCGGATGTGGAGCGGCGGATCGCCGTCGGGAGCACGGCCGAACGCGCGGTCTACGACGCCTTCGCGGCGTACCGGGCGCTGCTGGCCGCCGCCGGTGAGTATCTCGCCGGGCGGGTGGCCGACCTCGATGATGTGCGGAATCGTATCGTCGCCCGGCTGCTCGGGGTGCCGATGCCGGGGGTGCCGGACAGCGACGAGCCGTACGTTCTCATCGCGCGGGACCTGGCGCCGGCCGACACGGCGCTGCTGGACCCCGCTCTCGTCCTCGGTTTCGTCACCGAGGAAGGGGGGCCGACCAGCCACAGCGCGATTCTGGCGCGTGCGCTGGGGGTGCCGGCCGTGGTGGCGCTGCCGGGCGCCGGCGAGCTGGCCGAGGGCACGGTGATCGCCGTGGACGGCAGCAGCGGCGAGATCTTCGTCGAGCCGAGTGCGCGGGAGCGGGCGCGGCTGGAGGCGCAGGCGGCCGAGCGCAAGGCCGCGCTGGCCGCCTCGTCCGGTCCCGGGGCCACCTCCGACGGGCACAAGGTGCCGCTGCTGGCCAACATCGGGGGGCCTGCGGACGTGGCCGCCGCGGTCGAGGCGGGGGCGGAGGGGGTCGGTCTGTTCCGGACCGAGTTCCTCTTCCTCGACGACAGTGAGAGCGCGCCGGACGAGGAGAAGCAGGTCTCGGCGTACCGGCAGGTCCTGGAGGCGTTCCCCGAGGGCCGGGTCGTCGTGCGGGTGCTGGACGCGGGCGCGGACAAGCCGCTGGCCTTCCTCACCCCGGCCGACGAGCCGAACCCGGCGCTGGGCGTGCGGGGGCTGCGGACGCTGCTCGACCACCCGGACGTACTGCGTACGCAGCTGACGGCGCTGGCGAAGGCGGCCGAGGGGCTGCCCGTCCACCTGGAGGTCATGGCGCCGATGGTGGCCGACCGTGCCGACGCCAAGGCGTTCGCGGACGCGTGCCGGGCGGCCGGGCTGCGGGCGAAGTTCGGCGCGATGGTGGAGATTCCGTCCGCCGCGCTGCGGGCCCGGTCGGTGCTGCAGGAGGTCGAGTTCCTGTCGCTGGGGACGAACGACCTCGCGCAGTACACCTTCGCCGCCGACCGGCAGGTCGGTGCGGTGTCCCGGCTCCAGGACCCGTGGCAGCCCGCGCTGCTCGATCTGGTGGCGCTGTCCGCCGAGGCGGCGAAGGCCGAGAGCAAGAGCTGCGGCGTGTGCGGGGAGGCCGCGTCCGATCCGCTGCTGGCGTGTGTGCTGACCGGTCTGGGGGTCACCTCGCTCTCCATGGGCGCGGCTTCGATCCCGTATGTGCGTGCGATGCTGGCGAAGTTCACGCTCGCCCAGTGCGAGCGGGCCGCTGCCGCCGCCCGGGCCGCGGACAGCGCCGAGGAGGCGCGTGAGGCCGCGCAGGCGGTGCTGTCCGGCGAGTAGGGGACGGACAGGCAGGTGTTCCGTGGGGCGCTCCACCGGTGGTGGGGCGCCCCTCCTGCGTTCAGTCTGTGTTCAGTGGTGGTGTGTTCAGTGGTGGTGTCCCGGGGCCGGGTCCTCGTCGCCGAGGTCCGGTGGGTCGCAGTAGTCGACGTTGGACTCCGGGGAGATGAGGTCGCCGGACTCGGCGTCGGTGCAGTAGGCGTCGAAGACCTCCGCCGCGGTGAGCGGGGTGAGGCCGTAGCCGCGCAGGCGCCAGCCGTAGATGCGGTCCGGGGTGGCGGGTGCGCTGGTGCGGATGACGAGGCCGCCGGGGCAGTGGGTGGCCAGGCCCAGGGCGAGGACGCTGGTGAACTCCAGGAGTTCGGCCTCGTCGAGGTGCGGGGTGCCGTCCTCGTCGTCGTCCGCGTGGAGGACGGAGAGGAGGGTCTCCGGGGCCGTCGAGACGCTGCAGACGAGGTGGCGCCGGCCCGCGGGGGCGGTGGTGATCACGCGGGTGATGAGGGCGCGGGCCCGGTCGTAGGCGGCTCGGCCGAGGTCCTGGCCGCAGGAGGCGCAGGAGCCGAGGCGGGCCAGGAGGGTGGCGGCGTACTCCCAGGTGGCCTGCCGGACGGCTTCGTCGATGAGGGTGGGGACGACGTCGGTGAGGGGCTGGCCCTCGTAGGGGACGGTGAGGCCGGTGGCGGCGAGTTCGGCGGTGAAGCGGGTGCGGCTGCCGGGGGCGTCGGGGTCGAGGCCCGCCTCCGCGCAGTAGGCGGCGTACTCCTCCGGGTCGAAGAGGGCGATGGTGGTGTGGGCGCCCTGGGCGGCCCGGGTGCGCAGGACCGCCTCGACGTGCCGTAGGTAGGTGGGATGGTCGTCGAAGGTGAAGGTGCGGTAGCGCCGCATGACGCGGAAGTCGTGCTCGTCGGTGAGCAGGCCGATGGTGCCGGCGATCTCGCGGCGCAGGACGCGCCGGGCGGTCCGGTCGGTGTACGTCATGTCTCCCCCAGTACGCGGTCGGTCGGTGCACGTCGATCAATGCTCACTCACAGTAACCGGGGGCACTGACAGCGGGGGTCACGGGCGGTTGCGGGAGCGGGCCAGTTCCTCGTAGAAGCGGAGGAGGTCGAGGTTGTCGACGGAGCCGGGGTTGACGGCCTTGTCCAGGGGGGCTCCTTGGAGGAGGCGTTTGACCGGGACCTCGATGCGTTTGCCGGTGAGGGTGTGGGGGATGCCGGGGACCTCGATGACCTCGTCGGGGACGTGGCGGGGGGAGAGGTGGGCGCGGATGGTCTGCTTGATGCGGGTGAGGAGCGCTTCGTCGAGGGTGGCTTGCGGGGCCAGGTGGACGAAGAGGGGCATCCAGTAGCCGCCGTCGGGCTGTTCGACGCCGATGACGAGGGACTCGCGGATTTCGGGGAGGCGTTCGACGGCCTCGTAGATGTCGGCCGAGCCCATGCGGACGCCCTGCCGGTTGAGGGTGGAGTCGGAGCGGCCGTGGATGACGACGGAGCCCCGTGAGGTCAGGGTGATCCAGTCGCCGTGCCGCCAGACGCCGGGGTAGGTGTCGAAGTAGCTGTCGTGGTAGCGGCTGCCGTCGGGGTCGTTCCAGAACCGGATCGGCATCGACGGCATGGGGGCGGTGACGACCAGCTCGCCGACCTCGTCGGTGAGGGGGTTGCCGTCGGGGTCCCAGGACTGGAGGTCGGTGCCGAGGCCGGGTGCCTGGAGTTCGCCGATGTACACGGGGAGGGTGGGGACGGCGCCGGCGAAGCAGGAGCAGACGTCGGTGCCGCCGCTGACGGAGGCGATCCACAGGTCGGCACCGACCTCGTCGTGGAGCCAGCGGAAGCCGTCGGGCGGGAGGGGGGAGCCGGTGGTGGCGACGCACTGGACGGTGGAGAGGTCGTGGTCGCGGGCGGGGTGGACGCCGGCTTTGCGGCAGGCCATGACGTAGGCGGCGGAGGTGCCGAAGAGGGTGGCGCCGGTGCGTTCGGCGACGCCCCACTGGGCGCCGGTGTCCGGGAAGCCGGGGCTGCCGTCGTAGAGGACGATCGTGGTGCCGGTGAGGAGGCCGGAGACGAGGAAGTTCCACATCATCCAGCCGGTCGACGTGTACCAGAAGAAGCGGTCCTCGGGGCCCAGGTCGCAGTGGAGGCCGAGCTGTTTGAGGTGCTCGACGAGGATGCCGCCCTGGGACTGGACGATGGCCTTGGGCAGGCCGGTGGTGCCGGAGGAGTACAGGACCCACAGGGGGTGGTCGAAGGGGACCTGTTCGAAGACGGGGTCGGTGCCGGCGGAGGTGAGGGATGTCCAGTCGAGCGCGCCTTCGGGGGCCGGTGTGCCCAGGAGCGGGATGTGGACCACCGCGCGCAGGGCGGGCAGTTCGCGGCGGAGTTCCGTGACGACGTCCCGGCGGTCGTGTTCCCTGCCCCCGTAGCGGTAGCCGTCGACGGTGAACAGGACGACGGGTTCGACCTGCTGGAAGCGGTCCAGGACGCTGCGGGCGCCGAAGTCGGGAGCGCAGGAGGTCCAGACGGCGCCGACGGCGGCGGAGGCGAGGAGCGCGACGACGGCCTGCGGGATGTTGGGGAGGTAGCCGCTGACGCGGTCGCCCGGGCGGACGCCGAGGGCGCGGAGTCCGGCGGCCAGGGAGCCGACTTGGCGGCGCAGGTCCGCCCAGGTGACCGGGTGGGGGTCGTGGCTCTCGTCGACGTACAGGAGGGCGGGTTCGTCCGGGCGGTCGGCCGCCGCGCGCAGGGCGTGTTCGGCGTAGTTCAGCTTCGCGCCGGGGAACCACTGGGCGCCGGGCATGGCGCGGTCGCCCAGTACGCGCGCGTAGGGGACCGAGAACCGTACGTCGAACCACTCGGTGACGGCTTGCCAGAAGGTCTCCGGCTCGTCGACGGACCAGCGGTGCAGGGCCGGGTAGCCGCCGTCGGCGGGGGCTCCGTGGTGGTCGGCGGCCCAGCGCTGGAACGCGGTGATCCGGGCCCGGGCGACGCGTCGCGCGTCGGGCTGCCAGAGAGGCTGTGGCTGGGGATTCTCGGTGGTCATGGGGGCGGCTCCCGGGCTGTGCGGCGGCTGACAGGGACGATGCCATGTGATCGACTTCTGCACCAGAGTGTGCTCCGCGCGGTCCGTGTCGTGAAGATGTGGGCCCGGCACGGGTGAACGGAAGTTGAACGGTGCCCGTGTGCGGGGCGGTCGGTGACAGGGTGAGCAGCATGGACGGTCGTGACCTGGTGCGTTCGGTGAAGTTGGTCGGTTCGGTGGGGACGGGTCAGGGGTTGCGGACCGTGCGGGCGGCGTGGCGCAGGCGGCGTTCCGACGCGGTGGGGCTGGAGCCGCGGGGGGCGGAGCGGGCACGGGTGCCCGGGTTGCTGCGGGAGGTGGAGCCGGGTGCCGGGGGCGGTGTCATCCGGTTCGACCGCTCGGAGCTGCGGATCCTGGTGGCGGTGAACGGGGCGGTCTTCTGGGGCTGGGACGGGGCCGGTCCCGAACCCTCGTACGCGTTGGCCGGGCGGTGTCCCGAGCCCGATCCGCGGGCGGCGCTGGAGCCGGACAAGGACGGGGGCTGGCGGGTGGTGGCCGAGCGGGCCACGGTCGCCGTGTCGCGGCACGGCGCGATCGAGGTGCGGACGCCGGGCGGGGTCACGCTGCGGCGGGATCTGCCGCCCCGGTGGTGGGAGCCGGCCGGTGGCGGCCGGGCGCGGTGGATGCAGCGTGCGGAGGTGGCCGCCGACGCGCGGTTCTTCGGGCTCGGGGGGCGGGCGTCGGGTCCTCGGCTGCGGGACGGGCGGTACCGGCTGTGGAACACCGGGCCGGGGAGGGCCTTCGGTCCGCAGGACGATCCGCCGTCCCTGACGATGCCGGTGCAGCTGGTGGTGGCCGACGCGGGGACACACCTGGTGTTCTACGACAGTTCGTGGGACGGCACGGTGGTGCTGCGGGAGGGCGAGGAGGGTGCCGGGTCGGGTCACGACCGGCCGGGCACCAGTGTGCTGCGGATGGACGGGGGGCCGTTGCGCTGCTGGGTGTCGGTGGGGACGCCCGCGCGGGTGCTGCTGGCCTGGGCGGCGCTGACCGGGGCGCCCGCGCTGCCGCCCGCGTGGGCGCTCGGTCATCATCACGCGTGGTCGGGGTCCGGCGGCGAGCGGGAGGTGCGTCGGGTCGTCGCCGGGTACCGGGAGCGCGGGCTGCCGTTGGACGCCGTGCACCTGGGATTCGGTCACCACGACGGTCACCGGTTGTTCAGCGTCGACGAGGAACGGTTCCCGAAGCTGCCGCAGCTCGCCGACGAGTTGCGGCAGGAGGGGATCCGGCTGGTGTCGGTCGTCGGTCCGGCGGTGGCGGCCGAGCCCGGTGATCCGGTGTACGACGGTGGCGTCGACGAGGACGCGTTCGTGCGGGACGCCGGGGGCCAGGTGGTGCGGGGGGTGGCGGGGCCGGGGGACGCGGTGTTCCCGGACTTCACGCACGCGCGCGTACGCGCGTGGTGGGGCGGTCGGTACGAGGAGCGGCTGGGGCAGGGCTTCGCCGGGTTCTGGCACGACATGAACGAGCCGATGTCGTTCGCCGCCTTCGGTGAGCCGACGCTGCCGCGGTCGGCCCGGCACTGGCTGGAGGGGCGGGGCGGCGACCACCGGGAGGCGCACAACGTGTACGCGCTGTGCATGGCCCAGGCCGGTTACGAAGGGCTGCGCGAGCTGGTGCCGGAGCAGCGGCCGTTCGTCCTCTCGCGCTCGGGGTGGGCCGGCGTGCAGCGCTACGGCGGTGCCTGCTCGGGCGAGGTGGCCACGGGCTGGCCGGGGCTGCGGGCGTCGCTGGCGATGGTGCTGGGGCTGGGGCTGTGCGGGGTGCCGTACTCCGGGCCGGACATCGGGGGCCGGGACGGGAGTCCGTCGCCTGAGCTGTATCTGCGGTGGTTGCAGCTGGGGGCGTATCTGCCGCTGTTCCGGACGCACGCGGGTGAGCGGGCGGGGCGCCGGGAGCCCTGGGAGTTCGGGGGCGAGGTGCTGGAGCACGCGCGCGTGGCGCTCGTCGAGCGGCGGCGGCTGCTGCCGTACTTCATGATGCTGGCTCATCTGGCGCGGCGTACCGGGGCGCCTTATGCGCGGCCGCTGTGGTGGTCGGCGCCGGAGGACCGGGCGCTGCGGGACTGCGAGGACGCGTTTCTGCTCGGGGACTGTCTGCTGGTGGCGCCGGTGCTCGATCCGGGGGCGGACCGGCGTGCGGTGCGGCTGCCGCGGGGGCGGTGGTACGACACGGTGACGGAGCGGGCGTACGAGGGGCCGGGGCAGGTGCTGGTCGACGCCCCGTTGGAGCGGATTCCGGTGTTCGCGCGCGCGGGTGCGGTGATTCCGGTGCGCGGCGATGACGGCGGACTTGAGCTGGAGGTGTGGGCGCCGGGCCGGGGACGGACCGGGGGCGGGCTGGTCGTGCCGGACCTGGGCGACGGCTGGGCGGAGCCCGAGACCGAGCGGTACGCCGCGCGGTGGCGGGGGCAGCGGGTGGTCGTCGTGCGGGAGGGCGAGGGGGGCTCGGGTGAGGCGCCCGCGCCCTATCCGGTGCGGGTGCGTGGGCTTGGGGCGGGGCGGGGGCGGGTGTAGGGGGCGTCGGGGTCAGGTGTGGGGCATCGAGGTCCGTTGTGGGGGCGGGGCGGGCTGCGGTGTGGGGGCGAGGCGGGGCCGGACGAGCGGGGCGGGACCCGGTGTGAGGGCGTCGGGCAGGCGGTGGGGCGCGTCGTGTCGGACGGCGTGGCTGCCGTGCTCGGGCGGCAGGGCGGTGAGGGCGCTCCGGTTCGTGGGCTGGCTGGGGCGGGGCGGGGCGTTCGGGTGTGGTGGGCGTGCCGCGTCGCGCGCGAGGGCGCGGGAGCCGCGCCCGGCGCGATGACTGCGGGGGCCGTGCCCCACGCGCGGACGCGTCCGCACCGGGTGGGCGGGCAGGTGTGGCGCGTCGGGAGTGTTCGAGTGGGGCGGGCGGTCAGACGTAGCGGCCGTCGAACCAGGCTCGGGCGGCCACGGTGTGCAAGGGGAAGGCGAGTTCCCCGGGGCGGCGCAGGAGGTGCCAGCCGTCGGTCTCGTCCGTGGCGGTGGAGGGCGGGAGGCCCTCCACCGGGCGCTCGGGGAGCAGGCCGAACAGGAGCAGGTGGCCGTCGGGCGCGCTCAGGGCGTCCACGAGGCGTACGTCGCGGCTCGCGGCGTCGATGCCCGTCTCTTCTTCGAGTTCGCGGACGACGGCCTGCCGCCAGTCCTCGCGGTCGTCGACGTAGCCGCCGGGCAGGGCCGTGCCCCCGCGCGTGGGAGACACGGTCCGGGTGATGACGACCAGGGCGGTGCCCTGGGTGTCGTAGACGGGCTGGAGGGCGACGGCGACCGGCAGAGGGTTGCGGTAGGCCGTGGTGCCGCAGGCCGGGCAGGTGCGGGGCCAGCCGGAGACGCCCTCTCCGTAGGGCGTCCCGCAGCTCGAACAGTGCGAGCCCGGTACGGGGTTGGGAACGGAGGTCGGAGTTTCGGACACGCGGCGGACTGTAGCCGATGGCGGAATCGTCGTCTCCGGTGGGCGGTTCAGGGGCGGCCGGTCAGGGACGCCGTGGACACCGGGAAGTCGAAGTAGGTGTCGGGGTATGCCTCCGGCTTGAAGGTGTAGTGCCACCACTCCTCGGCGAGGTTGACGAAACCGAGGTCTTCCAGGGTGGTCCTGAGCAGCGTCCGGTTGGCGCGCGGGGTGCCCTGGACGCGGGGGTCGGCGGTGTGGGAGAGGGTGTCGAAGCAGTCGAAACCGGTGCCCATGTCGACGGAGTTGTCGGGGAAGCGTTCGGCCTGGGGAGCGGTGCAGGGCACCAGGGGCTCTCCGGGCTGGTAGGGGCGGGTCGGCCGCGCCGGGAGCCGCACGAGGGTGAGGTCGACCGTGGAGCCGCGGCTGTGGCCGGATTTCTCCGCGATGTAACCGTCGGCGAACAGCCGGGTCTTGTCGACGTTCGGATAGAACTCCGCCTTCATCGCCTGGTCGTCGAGGTCCTGGGCCCAGCGGACGAAGTGGTCGACGGCGCGTTGCGGGCGGTAGCAGTCGTAGACCTTGAGTGAGTAGCCCTGGCGCAGCAGGCGGGCCTGGGCCTCGCCGAGGGCTTGGGCCGCGGAGCGGGTGAGGATGCACAGGGGCTGCCGGTAACCGTCGATGGGCTCGCCGACGAAGTTGTGCGGGGTGGAGTAGCGGATCTCCTCCAGGATCGTCGGGGCGACGCTGCTCAGGGCGACGAAGTCCGCGGGGGCCTGCGGTTCGGTGCCGGCGTGTGCGGTGGCGGGGACGGTGGTCACGGCGAGCAGGGCGGCGAGTGTGGTGACCATCCGGCGCGCCCAGGTGTCTCTTGCCTGTCGTGTCATGGCTCTTGCATATCTGGACGGCGTTCCGCCGCGGAAGCGGTTGTATGCGGTCGGGGTGTCCGACCGGTGTCGTCGGCGACGTCGACGCCTTGTGAGTGCCGCGGGCTGGCGGAGGATCAGCTCAGGTGGTGACGGTGCTGCGGCGGTCGGCCGTGGACGCCATCGCGTGCTGGACGACGTCGATCAGGACGCTCTTCACCGACTCCCGGTCGCGGGCGTCGCACATGACCATCGGTACCTCCTCGTCCAGGTCGAGGGCGCGGCGGACGGCGTCCACCGGATAACGGGGGGCGCCGTCGAAGCAGTTCACGCCGACCACGAAGGGAATGGCGCGCCGTTCGAAGTAGTCGATGGCGGCGAAGCAGTCCTCCAGGCGGCGGGTGTCGGCGAGCACCACGGCGCCGAGGGCGCCCTCCGACAGTTCGTCCCACATGAACCAGAACCGCTCCTGGCCGGGTGTGCCGAAGAGGTAGAGCACCAGGCCCTCGCGGAGCGTGATGCGGCCGAAGTCCATGGCGACGGTGGTGGTGTGCTTGCCCTCCACGCCGCTGAGGTCGTCGACCGGGCGGCCCGCCTCGGTGAGCAGTTCCTCGGTGCGCAAGGGCCTGATCTCGCTGACCGAGCCGACCAGAGTGGTCTTGCCCACGCCGAAGCCGCCGGCCACCAGGATCTTGAGCGTGACGGGTTCGACCGGGGGCTTGCCACGCTCGGAACGCCCGAAGATCATCGGTCTTCTCTCCTGCTCGGTGCTGGCTGTGCTGGATGGGGGGATACGGCGGTCACAGCGCCCGGAGGCCGGCGATCACGTCGCGCAGAATGCTTTCGTCCGGGAGTTCGGCCGGCGGCACGGGCCGGTTGACATGCACGAATCCGGCGTCGACGAGGTCTCCGACGAGAACCCGTACCACTCCGATCGGCAGATCGAGGCCGGCGGCGAGTTCGGCGACCGACTGGGGTTCGTCCCGGCACAGTCCGACGATGTCGACGTGTTCCGGGGACAGGGCGGTGTCCGTCTCCGGATCGTCCGCCCGGTCCTCGGCGACCACCACCGCGATCAGGTCGAGACGGTGCTGGGCCGGACTGGTGGTACGGCCCCGGGTCATGGCGTACGGACGGACGACCGGGCCGGCCTCGTCGTCGAACCAGTGGTGTCTTCCCTGACCGTCTGCGCTCATGTCACGTCACTACCCGCCCGAGGGCAGATCGGTACGGGGCGCGGCGCCCAGGTGCGCGCCGACCCGCTTGACGAGGAGGGTCATCTCGTAGGCGACCTGGCCGACGTCGGAGTCCGCGTCGGACAGGACGGCGAGACAGCTGCCGTCACCTGCGGCGGTGACGAAGAGGAAGGCGTCGTCGAGTTCGACGACCGTCTGCCGGACGCTGCCCGCCTCGAAGTGGCGTCCCACGCCCTTGGCGAGGCTGTGGAAGCCGGAGGCGACGGCGGCGAGGTGCTCGCTGTCCTCCTGGGTCAGGTCCTTGGAAGCGCCCGTGGCCAGGCCGTCGCCGGAGAGGACGAGGGCCTTGCGGATGCTCGCGACCCGGTCCACCAGGTCGTCGAGGAGCCAGTTCAGCTCCCTGGCGCCGGTCGCACTGTGGCCGGTCGTCTTCGGTGCGGTCATCGACCGTCCCCCTTGTTCGTTCCTTTTGGTGCTTGTGGTGCTTGTGGTGCTTGTGGTGCCGGTGGTGCTTGTTCTGGTTGTGGTGCTCGTTGTGGCTGTGGTGCCGCGTCGTTTCCGGTGTCGTCGGCGGCGTTCTCCCGGCGGCCTCGCTGCCAGCCGCGCTGGAGGGAGGCCATGCGGCTGCGTACTTCCTCGGCGTCCCGGTCGGCGAGGTCGGTGCCGTCGGTGCGGTCCCCGGCGGGCCGCTCGCGTTCCCGTTCGCGCTTCAGCTGGGGGGCGAGGCTGGCCTGGCGTACCCGCCGGGGCAGGGGGAGCGAGCCGTCGTCGGTCGCGCCCAGGGCGTCCGACCTATTCGACGTATTCGACGTATTCAGGGACGGGGTTCTCGGCGTGCCCGGGGTGCTTTCCGTCGCTCCGGTGTCCGTGCGGGGCGTACCGCGGCGGCGGGAGGGGAGGGCTGGCAGTGCGTCATGGGCCTCGTCCGGTGCGGGCGTGTCGTCCGGTCCGCCCCGGCGGGGCTGTTCGGGGACCGGGCGGCCGTGGGAGCTGACCAGCTTGGGGGTGCGGCGCCGAGGCAGCGGCGCGGGGCCGCCGGTCGCTTCCTGTGGCTCGTAGCGGCCCTGGGTGTCGTGCCGGCCGGGTCCGCCCCGGGGGTCGGGCTCTTCCCGGTGGTGGCGGTCGTGCCGGGCCGTCGGCTCGTCCAGCGCGCCGGTGCCGGCGGAGTCGAGCGGTGGCTCCAGCTCGACCGGGCCGTCGAGCGGCGGCCGGGGTCCGCCGGGCAGTCGTACGGGCACCTCGGCAAGGGCCGCTCGGCGGCTCTCCTCGCGAGCTGCGGCGCGGTCGGGACGGCCGGCATGGTCGGCGCGGTCAGGGCGGTCGAGTCGGAAGCCGACGCCGTTGGTGTCCGGGGCGTCCTCCGTCAGCAGTGCGTCCGGGATGAAGACGACCGCGGTGGTGCCGCCGTACGGAGAAGGCTGGAGGGAGACGCGGACGTTCTGGCGCTGGGCCAGGCGGCTGACCACGAACAGGCCGAGCCGGTCGGTGTCGGACAGCTCGAACTCGGGTGTCTCGGCGAGCCGGAGGTTGGCCTCCAGCAGGGCCTCGGCCGCCATGCCGAGGCCGCGGTCGTGAATCTCCAGGGTGAAGCCGTTGGCGACGCGCTCGCCCAGTACCTGCACGGCGGTGTGCGGGGGCGAGAACACCGTGGCGTTCTCCAGGAACTCGGCGACCAGGTGGGTGAGGTCGGCGACCGCGGAGCCGGTGACGGCGATCCGCGGCAGCCGGCGCACCTCGATGCGCTCGTAGTCCTCGACCTCGGCGACGGCGGCCCGTACGACGTCCATCAGCTGGACGGGCTTGCGCCACTGCCGGGAGGGGGCGGCGCCGGAGAGGATGACCAGGCCCTCCGCGTGCCGGCGCATACGGGTGGTCAGGTGGTCGAGGCGGAACAGGTCGGCGAGTTCCTCGGTGTCCTCGGTGCGGCGCTCCATGGTGTCGAGCAGGGTGAGCTGCTTGTGCAGCAGGACCTGGCTGCGACGGGCGAGGTTGACGAAGACCTCGGAGACACCGGAGCGGAGTTCGGCCTGCTTCACGGCGGCCTCGACGGCGGCGCGCTGGAGGGTGTTGAGCGCCTGGCCGACCTCACCGATCTCGTTCTTGTCGTACTCCAGGCGCGGGACCTCGGTCTCCACGTCGACCTGCTCGCCGGCCGAGAGGCGGCGCATCACACTGGGCAGGCGTACGTCGGATGCCTCATGGGCCTCCTGGCGGAGCCGCTTGAGGTCGCGGATGAGGCCGCGGCCGATACGTACGGACAGGAAGACGGAGAACAACAGGGCCAGGACGCCGAGGGTGCCGGCGACGACCGCCTTGGTGATGACGGCCATCGCGACCGGTTCGGCCCGGTTCTCGTAGCGGTCGGTGGCCCCGTCGTCGAGAGCGCCGAGTTCCTCCAGCGCGTCTCCCGCGACGGTGTCCCAGCTCTTGGCGTCGATGCCGCCGGGCATGCCGGCGGCGGAGGCGACGACCGTCTCCTCGGCCGCGCGCAACGGTGCGGAGGAGGCCTCCTGCCAGAACCGCTCGTAGCGCTTCCGCTCCGAGGCCGGCAGCAGGGGCAGCGTCACGTCGTACAGCAGGGTGCGCTGGGCCACCAGGTCGGAGATGTCGTCGATCTCGTCGCTGCCGAGTCCGCCGGTGACCAGGGCGGAGCCGAGGAGGGCGTCCTCACGGGAGAGCAGCTCACGCGCGCGGGAGAGGTTGACGAGGGCGCGGTACTGCTTGTCCAGCGTGACGTCCTCGATGACGTTGAGGTCGGCGAGCAGCAGGTGGCAGGGATCGACCAGGCGGTTGTAGAAGCCGAGGGCCTGGGACCGGTTCACGACGCCGCCCTCGACGCTGCGCCGGAGCGATCCGAGGCCGGCCAAGGCGTCCAGTGCCGCGGTCAGCCGCTCGTCCTCGCCCCGGCTCAGCGCGTCGCGGACGTCCGGGTCGGCGGCGTGGCGGCGGACGTCGGCGATCGCCTCGTCGGTGACGGTGCGCGTGCGGCGCAGGGCGGAGAGGGCGTTGGAGGCGCGCGGGTCGGCGAGGTAGACGAGGGTCTGGCGGCGTTCCTGCTGGAGCACGCGGACGGTGTCCTCTACGGGGTAGCCGACTTTTTCCACCAGGGTCGACACGCTGAACAGCCGGCCGGCCTCCCGTCCGGTCAGCACGGCGGCGAAGGCCCAGACCGCGGTCAGGGCGACCAGCGGCACGAGAAGCAGCGCCACGATCTTCCGGCGGATGGAATTCCCGCGAAAGCGCATGGCCTCCCCCAGTTCGACCCCCACCGGACGGGGGTGCCGATTCACGTCAACAAACGGCGTGAGCCTACTACTGACGGGCTGATGGTTCGAAGACCCGTCCGGAAGCTGCACTTCCGTACCCACGCCGCGAGATCCCGAGTTGTCCGCTCATGACGGGAGATTGCGGCCCGCGGCCGGGTGTCGGTGCGGGGGCGGGCGGGTCCGGCGTGGTGGAGAGGTCGGCCGGATTTCCGCGTCCGGCGGGAATCTTGAGGGGGCGTCGATCGTCTTTCTTTGTGGGAGACGGGGGCGGAATCGGCCGCAGGGTGCCGCATGCCGCATCCATGCGGCGTAGAACAGCGCAAGCCGGGCAGCCACAGGGGAACCGGGTCTTCGGGGACGGGCGAGCGGTCTGCTGGTGGTGGGGAGTGACACGTTGATGGGCACGGCGGAGCGGCACGAGGCGCCCGGGAACGACGGGGCGGCGCGACCGGGCGGGGAGACAGGGCCGGAGGGGCCGGGTCACGGTGTTCCGGCGGCGAGGCACGGTGGCGGTACGGGCGGGGCGGCTCGCGGTGCGCGCGCGGCATCCGTCGGTGGTGGTGGGTCGTCGGGGAACGGGGCCCGTGCGATACGGGAGCGGCCGGGCTACCGGCCGTTGTGGGTGGAGGAGCCGGCACGGCGGCGCCGGTTGCCGGACCCTGTGCGGACGGCGGCCGTACGGGCGGTGATCATCGTCGCCGTGACGCTGATCCAGGCGATGGTGGCCTTCCTGTGCACGATGGCCGGGTCCTGGCTGGCCTTCCCCATGCTGATCAGCAGCGTGGCCAGCACCGTGGCGGCGACGTGGGGCGTGCTCGACGTGTGGGTCACGCGCCAGGTCTGGAACCAGCGGCACGGCGTGATCTCGATGCCGAACAGCACGGCGCGGGCGCTGCGGCGCGAACGCCGCCGGGCCCGGCGGCAGGCGCGGTCCGCCGAGCGCGCCCAGGAGCGGATACGGCGTCGGGGCCGCGGCGGGCAGCAGCTGTCGCATCCCTGAGGCCGCGCGGTTCCCGACGGCCGGTGCGCGCGGTGGCGCCGGGTGGGGTTCGGGGCGGGGCCGAGGGGGTGTGTTCCGCCCTCTGCGAGGGCTCGCCGTGTGGGGTACGGGCGGTAGGCCGGCCCGTAGTGGGTCACGCGGTCGCCTCACGGCGTCGAGCTGGTCGGCGCATGGGTGGCGTCCTGCCGATGCGCCGGGGACGGTACGAGGGAAACGCCGCCGTGCGGGGAAGGAGACACGCCGAACGACTGTTCGCACCCGAGCAGAGCAGATCCGCACCCGCCGCCAGGAGGCGCCCCCGTATGTCCCCCACCTACGACGTCATCGTCATCGGCCTCGGCGGAATGGGCAGCTCCGCCGCCCACCACCTGTCCGCGCGCGGCGTCCGGGTGCTGGGCCTGGAGAAGTTCGGGCCGGTGCACAACCGCGGCTCCAGCCACGGCGGTTCCCGGATCACCCGGCAGTCCTACTTCGAGGACCCGGCGTACGTGCCGTTGCTGCTGCGCGCCTACGAGCTGTACGAGGATCTGGAGCGGGCCACCGGCCGGGAGATCGCCGTGCTGTGCGGCGGGGTGATGGTCGGCCGCCCGGACTCCCGGCCCGTGTCCGGCGCACTGCGCTCGGCCCGTGAGTGGGACCTGCCGCACGAGATGCTGGACGCCGCCGCGATCCGCCGCCGCTTCCCGACGCTGACGCCCGGCGACGACGAGGTCGCGCTGTACGAGGCGAAGGCGGGACTGCTGCGCCCCGAGAACACGGTCGCCGCCCAGTTGCAGCTCGCCACCCGGCAGGGCGCCGACCTGCACTTCGACGAGCCGGTGACCCGCTGGACGCCGTACCGGG
This sequence comes from Streptomyces sp. NPDC016677, assembly GCF_055562815.1. Lineage (NCBI taxonomy): Bacteria > Bacillati > Actinomycetota > Actinomycetes > Kitasatosporales > Streptomycetaceae > Streptomyces > Streptomyces sp. NPDC016677. The sequence continues at coordinate 16,253 of NZ_JBVHEO010000009.1, forward strand.
ACGGCGTGATCGTGCACACCGCCGAGAACACCTACACGGCGGGCCGGCTGGTGATCTGCCCGGGCGCGTGGGCGCCTCGGCTGCTGGCCGACATCGGCGTGGACATCACCATCGAGCGGCAGGTCATGTACTGGTTCCGGCCCACCGGAGGCATCGAGCCCTACCGTCCCGAGCGGCACCCCGTCTACATCTGGGAGGACGCGGCCGGTGTCGAGGTCTACGGTTTCCCCGCGATCGACGGTCCCGACGGCGGTGCCAAGGTCGCCTTCTTCCGCCGGGAGTCGGCGCCCACCACGCCCGAGACCATCGACCGGACGGTGCGCGCGGAGGAGGTCCGGGCGATGGCCGACCAGGTCTCCGGGCTTCTCCCGAGTCTGCCGGGCACCTTCCTCAAGGCGGCGGCCTGCATGTACTCCACCACTCCCGACGAGCACTTCGTGATCGCCCCGCACCCGGCGCACCCCGGTTCGGTCACCGTGGCGTGCGGTTTCTCCGGGCACGGCTTCAAGTTCGTGCCCGTGGTCGGGGAGATCCTCGCCGATCTGGCGCTGACCGGTACCACCGCCCACCCCATCGGGCTGTTCGATCCCGCCCGCTTCGCCACGTCCGGCCAGTGACCCGGGGTCAGGCGGGCCGCTTGAACATCCGGGTGGCCGTGATCTCGCTGCGCACGGCCTCGCCCTCGGACTGCTGGGGCAGGCCGGGCCGCAAGTGCTCCTCCACACTGATGTACTTCAGTCCGGCCCGCAGGTCGGCGTCGTTGCGCAGCCGGATGACCAGCGGGAACTCGGCGAGCGCGGTGGTGTCGAACAGCCCGGTGGTGTAAAGGAGCTGGACGCCGAGCGCGTCGGACACCGCCCGCTGGAGCTCCAGCAGGTAGGTGGCGTTGGCGCGGCCGATGGGGTTGTCGAGGAAGAGCGTGCCGGCGTGACGGTGCTTGTCGCGGCCCCGGTCGTTGCTGCGCAGGGCGGCCATCGTGCAGTACAGGGCGATGGCGGCGGTGAGCAGCTGGCCACCGGAGAAGACGTCGCCCATCTGTCCGACGGGGACGCGCTCGGCGCGCAGTACCGCGTCCGGCTTGAGGATCTCGACGGCGACGCCGCTGGGCTGGAGGGCGGCGGCGACGCCGCGCAGCAGCAGGGACATGCCGTCACGGCGCAGGTCGGAGTTCTTCTTGACGGCGGCCCGGGTCGCCTCGTCGATCACCTCGCCGAGCCGCTCGGTGAGGGTGGCCTGGTCGGGTTCCTCGAAGCGGATGCGCAGGAACTCCTGCCCGGACCACTCCCCCAGCCCCTCCGGCAGCCGGGACAGGCGCTGGGCGGAGCGGAGGGTGGCGAGGGCGGACTCGACCAGTCCGCGCAGCCGGTCCACGATCGAGTCGCGGTTGCGTTCCAGCTGGGCCAGTTCGTCGGTGAGGACGCGCAGGCGGGGGGCGAACGCGTCGGCCCACTTCTGGGCGTGCTCGGGCAGGGCGGCGGCGGGCAGTTCGCGGATCTGCTGCCGGGCGGGGGTGCGGACCTGCTCGTAGCGGGTGGAGTTGGCGTGCCGGACCAGGATGTCGCTCGCCTCGCGCACGGCGCCCTCGGCGGCGGACAGGTCGGCGGCGCAGCCGCGCAGCGAGCGGCGGGCCTCGGCGGCGGAGTGCCGGGCCTCCTCCAGCGTGCCGGGGTACGGCTCGGGGTCCTCGTACTCCTCCTCTGCGGGCTGCTCGCGCAGCAGGTCGCGCAGGAGGGCGGCGATCTCGTCGAAGCCGCCGGCCGCGTCCTCGGCGGCGCGGTGCGCGTCGAGGAGTTCGGCGTGCGCCTCGCGGGACTGGTTCAACGCCTCGGTGCGGGACGCCAGTTCGGAGGTGGCGGTGCGCAGCAGGGCCTGGGCGTGCTCGGCGTCCCCAGGGATCAGTTCTTCGGGCAGGTCGGTGTGGGACTCGGCGTCCTCCGGGGCCAGCCGCTCCGCCTCGCCGCGCAGCCGGCCGAGCTGCTCGCTGGCGGTGGACATCCGGGTCTCCAGGAGCTGCACCAGCTCCTCCGCGCGGGCGGCGGCGGCCTGCCGGGAGGGCCCGTCCGAACCGTCCGGTGACTGCAGGAGCTGCTCGGCGCGGGTGCGGACCTTGTTGCTGAGCCGGTCCAGCTCGGCGCGGGCCGCGCTCTCGTCGCTCTCCGCGCGGGCCTGTTCGGCGCGCAGGTCGGCGCCGACACCGACCTTCTCGTACAGCTGGGAGGCGGCCCGGTATGCCTCGCGGAGCGCGGGCAGCGACGCGGTGGGCGCCTCGGTGCCGTCCTCCGGTACGTCGTCGGGGGCGCCGGCGATCTCGGCGCGCTCGGCACGCAGCGCGCGGGCGGTGCGGCGGGCGTCGTCGGCGGCGCGCTGGGCGGCGCGGCGGTCCTCGTCGGCGGCGCGGGCCTTCTCCAGGCAGAGCTGGGCGCGGGCCTCGGCCTCGGCCGCCTCGTCGGCCAGTTCCCGCAGCTTCGCCTGCCAGCCGGCGCGTTCGCGCAGCCGGAAGGCGAGCCCGGCGAGGGCGTCGGCGGCGCGGCGGGCCTTCTGTGCCGTCTCCTGCCGTTCGTCGCGTACGTGGACGGCGTCGGCGGCGATCTCGTCGGCCTCCGCCCGCGCGGTGCGGGCCTCGGCCAGCTCGGCCTCGCACTCCTCGGCGAACGCGGCCGCCTCCTCGGCGGCCCGCACCAGCTCGGTGAGGCGGCCGGCCGGGCAGCCGGTGCGCCAGGAGGCGAGCCGCGCGGCCAGCTCCCGGTCCTTGCCGAGCCGGGCGGCCAGCCGCCGGATCTCCTCGTCCCGCTCGGTCGCCCGCGCGCGCAGCGCCTGCCGTTCCTCGTCGGCGGCGTGCTCGTCGTGCATGGCGGGGTTCGGCGGTACGAGGAAGACGTCCTCGTCGGCCGAGCCGGCGGCCGGGGCGGGGGCGAGCAGGGCGGCGGCGGTGCCGACGGCGACGGTGGAGCGCGGCAGCAGGGCGGCGTCGCCGAGGGCGGCGCGGGCGCGGGCGTGCGAGTCGGGGTCGGTGATGATCACGCCGTCGACCAGCTCGGGCCGGGCGGTGAGCACGCGCGCGTGGTCGGCGGGGTCGACGGCCTGGGCGAGGTAGCGCCAGCCGGGCAGGGCGGGGATGCCGTGCTCGCCGAGGAACTCGACGGTGGCCAGCACGTCCGGGCCGGGCGGCAGCAGCCCGCCGTCGCCGAGGGCGCCGAGGATGCGGGCGTCGTCGGCGGCGGCGGTGCGCAGGTCGAACAGCTGGCGTTCGGCGGAGGAGACGGAGTCGTCGAGAAGCTCGCCCAACTCTTCGGCGAAGTGGTCGAGTTGCTCGGGGGTGAGGGGGGTCTCGTCCGGGGCGGGCGGGTCGGACGGGGCGCCGTGGACCGGGTCGCGTTCGGAGTCCGGCCGGTCGCGGCGCGGGCCCGGGATGCCGGGGCGGGCGCCGGCGGCCAGGCCCAGCAGTTCGGCCAGGCGCTCCTCCGCCGCCAGGGCTCCGGCCGTACGGTGTTCGGCGTCCCGGGCCTGCCGTGCGGCGGTGGCGGCGTCGGCCGCGCGGGCCGCCGTCAGTTCGGCGCGGCTCTCGGCGGCGGCCGCCTCACGGGCGTGTTCGGTGGCCCGGCGGGCCGCCTCGCGGGCGGTGTCCCAGGTGGCGACGGCGGTCTTCTCGGCGTCGCTGGCGGCGAGGGCGGCGCGGGCCGGGTCGGCGTCGGGCGCGCTGTCGTCGAGCCAGCCCGCGCGGACCGCCTCGGCGGTCTCCTGCTCGACCTCGGCCAGCCGCTGGCGCAGATGTCCGGCCTCGCTGCGGGCGCGCTGCGCCTCGGTGGCGGCGGCGGTGGCGTCCCGGTGGGCGGCGTCGCCGGTGTCCTGGAGGGTGGCGGACCGCTCTTCCTCCTCGTTGGCGTGGTTCTCGGCCTTCCCGGCCGCCGCGTGCAGGGCGCGGACCAGGTCGACGGCGGCCTTGGCGCGGGCGGCGAGCGCGGGAGCGGCGTCCCGCTCGGCCTCCTGGATGGCGGCGGAGACGCGGGTGACGCGGTCGGTGGCCGCGCGGTGGCGCAGTACGGCCTCGGCGGCCTGCCAGGCGGAGTACAGGGTGCGGGCGTCGGCCAGCTCGCGCTTCTGCGCGGCGGCGGACTTCTCGGCGGCGGCCAGGGCCAGGGAGGCGTGCCGGTAGGCGAGTTCGGCGGCGACCAGGGCGCTGCGTTCGCGGGCCGATTCGGCGTGGGTGACGGCGTAGGCGGCGGCCGTGACCCGCTGGGCCAGGTCGGCGGCGCGGGCCCGCTCGCGGGTGCCGCGGGCGGAGAGCCGGCGGGCGAGGGTGCGGGTGCGGCGCTCGGCGGCGGTGTGGATCTCCCGGGCGCGGGCGCGGGCCTCGGTGGCCTCGACGATCCGTCCGAGCAGGTCGACGGAGCCCGCGGTGAAGTCCCGCTCGGCGATCAGTTCGGCGCGCCGGCCCAGCTTGTTGCCGAAGCCGCTGACCAGGTCGGCGAGTCCGTCGGTGTCCCGGGTGTCGGTGACGGCGCGCAGCAGCAGGTCGGTGAAGTCGGCGTCCTTCTTGACGGCGAAGAGGCCGGCCGCCTCGCCCTCGTCGGCGTTCATCTCGCGCTGGTAGCGGAAGAGTTCGGGGTCGAGGCCGAGGTCGCCGAGGTGCTCGATCCAGCGGTCGTGGATCTCCTCCCAGTGCACCTCCAGGTGCGGGTACGCCTTCCCGGCCTCGGTGAGCGCGTCCCGGAAGCCCTTCATGGTGCGCCGCCGGCCCCGCGCCCCGGAGGCGCCCTCGACGGGCGGGCGTACGGCGGTGGACTCGGCCACCGGGAGGTTGTCCAGGGTCAGTCCGGGGCCGGGCCGGAAGGAGTACCAGGCCTCGGCGAACTTCCGCGGGTCGTTGGAGACCTGGCGGCCCCGCCACTCGCTGGCCTTGCCGACGACGACGCACTCGCCGGTCTGCACGTGCTGCCACTCCAGGGCCACGTGTCCGCAGTCGTCGGCGAGCAGGAACTTGCGCAGCACGCCGGAGCTGGCGCCGCCGAGGGTGTTGCGGTGGCCCGGCAGCATCACCGAGAAGATGAGCTTCAGCAGGACGGACTTGCCGCCGCCGTTCTCCAGGAAGAGCACGCCGGCGGGGGCGGGACGGCGCGGCGGGCCGACCGGCTCCTCCTCGAAGAACTCCGCCTGCGCGGGCGCCGGGTCGGGCACCGGCCGACCCACTCCTCGCAGGTCAAGCACGGTGTCGGCGTAACGCGCACCGGCGGGTCCGATGGAGTAGAGGCGGACCCGGGACAGCTCGTACATGGCGGACTCTCGTGGTTCTTCGGGTAGTTGGCGGGGCGGTGGTCAGGCGGAGTGGAACGGCAGGCCGGCGTCGGCGACCAGCTCCAGGTCGTCGGTCTCCTCGGCGGGCAGCAGGGTGGGGGTGCCGTCGGTGACGGGGACCACGCCCAGGTCCAGCAGCTCGGCCATGGCGGCGCTGCCGGCCAGGTCGCGGACCTGGAGCTGGTAGCGGGCGGTGGTGCGGTAGGTGCCGCCGTGGTCGTCGGCGGTGCGCTGGAGGAAACCGGAGTCGGTGAGGAACGCGATGGCCTTGGCGACGATGCCGGTGGTCGAGCCGGGCAGCCGGCGGGCGTCCTTGGTGGCGCCGGTGGCGCTGCGTCTGGCCCAGATCCGCCAGGCGGACTCCAGGCCGGGGGCGTCGCTGACGGGGTCGGTGTTCTCGCCCTGTTCCTCGGCGCGTTCCTCCAGGCGGCGGCAGGCCTGGCGGACGAAGCCGTCGACGCCGTTGACCGTGACGCGGCCGATGTAGCCGTCGTCGGCGAGGTCCTCGGGCCGGGGGAAGGCCATGGCGGCGACGGCGAGGTGGGCGAGGCCGTGCAGGAAGCGGTCGGCGGAGTCGGTGGCGGCGCGGCGCGCGTAGTCGCCCATGCGGACGGCGAAGACCGAGTCCTCGGCGGCGGTGACGGCCATGCCCGCGCGTGGGGACACCTCCAGCACGATCAGGCCGAGGCCGGTCGCGACGGCGTCGGCGAGCCGGGCGAACGGCGGGTCCTCGCGGTAGCGGCGCAGCAGGTCGGCGTACTCCTGGTCGCGGGCGGGCAGCAGCTTGGGCTGGAGGCCGAAGGCGACCAGCCGGGCCGCGTCGGCGGCGTCGGCGGGCGTGACGGCGGGGGCCTTCTCCGCGGCGGCCGGCTCGGCTTCGCTCCAGTCGACGGGCTCGGTCACGGTCGGTACTCCTCGGTGTGCTGACGCTTCTCTGTGGTGCTGCCGTCCGGGGTGGCGCCACGGCGTCCGGGGCACCCCGCCACCCGGCACACGAATGCCACACGCCGAGACCCGGGGACCGCCCCCGCGCCTACGGGCAGAACTGTGGTCGCCGCCGCCCGCTCGTCCCTTCGTCCGGCCCCGGTCACGCCGCCTCCGTCCGGTCCGCCGCCATGCCGGCCGCGTCCAGCAGCGCCGTGCCCACGATGAGGTCGGCGCCGCCGAACTCGGGGTCGTCCAGTTCGGTGCCGTCGTCCACGGCGAACAGCAGCTTCTCCTCGCCCTGCCGGTAGGCGGTGCCGACCGGCGGACTGGCGGCGTGCACGGCCAGCAGGGCGACCAGGTACGCCAGGTCGGGTCCCTCGCGGCGGCGGGCCTCGGCCAGCAGGCCGGAGAGCCGGCGCGGGGCGTCGTGCGGCAGGTCGAGCAGCTCCTTGGCCGCCGCCAGCTGCTCCTCGCTGAAGCGGCTGTCGTCCGGGGTGGCGATCAGGTCGGGCTCGGGCATCTCGGCGCCCAGGTGCTCACGCTCGACAGGCGGGGTCAGCAGCAGGTCGACGAGGTCGCCGACCCGGACCGAGACGGGCGTGCGCAGACCGGTGCCGTGGGCGAAGAAGGCGTCGGTGACGCGCAGGGCCCGCTCCACGGGGAGCGGCAGGACGGGGGCGACGAGGTGGCCGTAGAGGTCGATGCCCGAGGAGGCGAGGGGCGTGGCGAATGCCTGCCGGTCCTGTTCGGCGCGGAACAGCGGGCCCGCTTCCAGCAGCCGGGACTGGAGCTGGGTGTGACGGCGGATGCAGTCCTTGACGATGTCGACCAGCTCGGCGGCGCGGCGCTTGTGCTCGGGTTCCTCGGACTCGTCGCGGGCCTTGCGGATGTTGGTGAGGATCGCGTTCTCGTGGCGGTAGCGGTCGGCGACGTGGTCGAGGGCCTCGGCGATCATGTCGGGGACGGTTTCCAGCCAGTCCACCGCGCGGACGTTGCGCCGGGTGGCGTCCAGGGCGCGGCGCAGGGTCTCCGAGTACTGCACGGTGCGGTAGCGGGCCTGCTCGGCGGCGAGCTGGGCGTCGGCGAGCCGGCCTCGGCTGATCAGCACCTCCAGCTTCACCTCGGCGGCGATCTGGGCGCTGGTGACGTCGGTGTCCAGGGCGCCGACCAGGACGTTGACCGCCTCGTCGGTGGTGCGCAGGTAGACGGTGCCGCCGGGGCCGGGGACCTCTTCGATCAGCTTGAAGTCGTAGTCGCGGCGCACATAGCTGCCGTCCGGCTCGAACGTGCCGTACACCGCGCGGAAGCCTCGGTCGACGCTGCCGACGTTGATCAGGTTCTCCAGGACCCAGCGGGCCACCCGCTCGTGCTCGGCGGCGGGCCTGCGGGGGGCCTGGGCGGCGACGCGCGGGACGAGCCGGGCCACTATCTGGTCGTGGTCGGCGCCCGTGTCGAAGTCCATGTTCAGGGTGACCAGGTCGATGGCGGCGAGGGCGACCTCCGCCATGCCGTACACCGAGTACTCGCCGGCGAGGTTGGCCTTGCGCGCGTCCAGGTCGTGCAGCGGGGCGGTGCAGGCGAGCGCGCGCAGCCGCCGCGCCAGCCCCTCGTCGGCGGCCGGCCCCAGGGCGGGGCGCGGCCCCGCGCTGAGCTGGGGCGGAGCGCTGTCCGTCGATGCAGGCGAAGTCACGGTGCACAGACTAGGTCCTAGGTCTGACAACGACCCAAACGACCGTAGACGTCCCCGGGCGGAGCGGTCCGCGCCCTCCTCCGGCGGAGCGGTCCCCGCCCTCCCTCGGCGGAGCGGTCCGCGCCCTCACCCGGCAGGGCGGTCCCGCTCGCTCCCCGGCAGAGCCGTTCGCTCGCTCCCCGGCAGAGCCGTCCGCGCGCTCCCCGGCAGAGCCGCCCCGTCCGCGCCGGTTCGGCAGCCCCGCCCCGCCACCGCCCTCCCGGTCAGCCGTCCTCGCCCACCCGTCGCCGGTAGACCTCCAGCACCCGCTCCAGCGACATCGCGAGGTACCCCGCGAGGAGCCGCTCGGCGGTCTCCCGGTCGCCGGCCTCCAGGGCCTGGAGGACCTCGTGGTTGCGCGCGATGTACGGCTCGTGCAGGCGGCGCGGGTCGTCCACCACGTGGAAGGCGAGGCGCAGTTCGGCGAAGACGCTGCGCATCACCTCGTCGGTGCGCTCACTGCCCGCCAGGGCGACCAGTTCCCGGTGGAAGTGGATGTTGGCCGTGCCCACCCGTTTCCAGTCGCCTTCCCGGGCCGCCCGGCGCCCGTCCTCGACCGCCCCGGCGAGCCCTTCGAGCCGGTACGGCGGCTCGCCGAGCCCGCGGACCACGGCGCACTCGACGAGGGCGCGGGTGCGGTAGATGTCCTCGACGTCGTCGACGGTCAGGACCCGGACGAAGACGCCCCGGTTCAGCTCGTGCACCAGCAGGCGTTCATGGGTGAGCAGCCGGAACGCCTCCCGCAGCGTGTTGCGGGAGATCCCCAGCGCGCCGCCGATGCTGTCCTCGGACAGCCGGGTGCCGGGTGGGAAGAAACCGTCGGCGATGCGGCTCCTCAGAATGTCCGAGACCCGCTCCGCGGTACTGGTGCGCCCCAGGAGGGCACGGTCGTCGGCGAGTTGCGCCAGCTGCTCTGCCATGCCCGGAATTCAACCTCAGACACAAGAACGAAACAACAGGGGTATTGAGGGATCGTTGAACAATCCCCTACGGTGCTGGACATCAGCTCATCAGCACGCACCCTCCGTCCTCCTTCTGCGAGGTGCCCATGAGCACAACTCCTCCACCGCAGGCCCCGCTCACCGTCGTCCCACGGCCCGGCAACGACGGCCGCGGCGCCGACGACGGGGCCCTGGGCTGGCTGCGCGCCCTCGGCCCGCGGGGCCGCCGGGCCTTCGCCGGCGCGTTCGGCGGCTACGCCCTCGACTCCTACGACTACTTCACGCTGCCGCTGAGCATGGTCGCGCTGGCCGCGTACTTCGGCCTGGACAGCGGCCAGACCGGGCTGTTCACCACCGTCACGCTGGTCGTCTCGGCGGTCGGCGGCGCCCTCGCGGGCGTACTGGCGGACCGGATCGGCCGGGTCAGGGCGCTGCTGCTCACGGTGATCACGTACGCCGTCTTCACGGTGGCCTGCGGCTTCGCGCCCAACTACGAGACGCTGCTGGTCTTCCGGGCGCTCCAGGGGCTCGGCTTCGGCGGCGAGTGGGCGGTCGGCGCGATCCTGGTCGCCGAGTACGCCAGCGCGAAACACCGGGGGCGCACCCTGGGCGCGATCCAGAGTTCCTGGGCGGTGGGCTGGGCGCTGGCCGCGATCGTGTACACGGTGGTGTTCTCGGTGGCCGACGACGCGCTGGCCTGGCGGATCATGTTCTGGACCGGCGCGCTGCCCGCGCTGCTGGTGGTCTGGGTGCGGCGCAGTGTGCACGACGCCCCCGAGGCCGCCGCCGCGCGCGAACGGAGCCCCGGCAAGGGCCAGTTCCGGGCGATCTTCGCACCGGGCACGGGCGCCGCCGACGGACTGCTGCGGATCACGCTCTTCGCCGCCCTGCTGTCCACCGGTGTCCAGGGCGGCTACTACACGCTGGCCACCTGGGTGCCGACGTACCTGAAGGACGAGCGCGGCCTGTCGGTGGTGGGCACCGGCGGGTACCTGACGTTCCTGATCTCGGGCGCCTTCATCGGCTATCTGACCGGCGGCTACCTCACCGACCGCCTGGGGCGCCGGCGCAACATCTGGCTGTTCGCCCTGCTGTCGGCCCTGTGCGTCCTGGCGTACGCCAACATCCCGGCCGGCGCCGACACCCTCCTGCTCGTGCTCGGCTTCCCGCTCGGGTTCTGCATGTCGGCGATCTTCAGCGGCTTCGGCTCCTACCTGGCCGAGCTGTACCCGACGACGGTGCGCGGCACCGGGCAGGGATTCACCTACAACACCGGACGGGCCGTGGGCGCCGTCTTCCCCACGACGGTCGGTTTCCTGGCCGACAGCTGGGGCGTGGGCGGCGCGCTGGTCTTCGGCGCGATCGGCTACGGCGTCGCGGCGATCGCGCTGCTCGGACTGCCCGAGACGCGCGGAAAGGAGCTGGCATGAGCAGCACGCACCGGACGACGGAGGACCGCGCGGTGACGCTCGTCGACGAGCACGCGCACGCGTGGCGGCCGGAAACGGCCCGGGCCCGCTTCCGGGAGGGGCTGACCGGCGCCACGGCGGGGGTCGCGGCCGGTCACACCCAGGCCAATCTGATCTCCGTACCCGCCGACTGGGCCTACGACATGCTGTTGTTCTGCACCCGCAATCCGAAGCCCTGCCCGGTGCTCGACGTGACGGACGCCGGCGGGTGGACGACCTCGCTGGCCGACGGCGCCGACCTGCGCACGGACCTGCCGCGCTACCGGGTGTGGCGGGACGGCGAGCTGGTGGACGAGCCGGCCGACGTGCGGGCCCACTGGCGGGACGACCTCGTCTCGTTCCTCATCGGGTGCAGCTTCACCTTCGAGTCGGCGCTGTCCCGGGCCGGCGTCCCGATCCGCCACGTCGAGCAGGGCCGCAACGTGCCGATGTACGTCACCGGCCGGCAGTGCGCTCCCGCCGGGCGGCTGCACGGGCCGATGGTGGTGTCCATGCGTCCGGTGCCGCCGCGGTACCTGTCCGCGGCGATCCGGGAGACCAGCCTGCTCCCGGCGGTGCACGGCGGCCCGGTGCACTGCGGTGACCCGTCGGCGCTCGGCATCGAGGACCTGGACCGGCCCGACTTCGGTGACACGGTGGACCGGGAGCCGGACGACATCCCGGTGTTCTGGGCGTGCGGGGTGACGCCGCAGGCGGCGGTCATGGCCTCGCGCCCGCCGTTCGCGATCACCCACGCGCCCGGCCAGATGTTCGTCACGGACGCGCGTGACGAGCAGTACCGGGTGGTGTGACCACGGCTACCCGCACCGCCCCACCCGTCACCAGCGGCACACCGCCCCTCGGTGTCTCAAGCGGCCTCCCTGCGGTCGGTGACCGACAGGGCCGCCAGGGCCGCCGAGACCGCCGCGGACGCGCGCAGGTCGAGCCGGGCGCTCGTCCCGCGCGCGCGGTGGCGCAGTTCGTCGGCGGCCAGGGTCAGCAGCTGCGGCAGCAGGTCGGTGGAGCGCCGGGCCACCCAGCCGGTGCCGGCGGTGGCCAGCCACCACAGGCTCGCCGACCGGGTGGGCGCCGGGGAGCCGGGCTCGGGTGAGGGCGCGGGCCCCCGGGCAAGCCCGTGCGCGGCGAGCAGCGCGTGGGCGCGCACGGCCAGTTGCCGGTGCCCCCGCTCACCGGGGTGCAGCCGGTCCGCGCTCCACATCGCGCGGTCGGTGACCCAGTCGCCGTCGCCCGCGTGCAGGTGCAGGGCCCCGTACCGCTCGGACAGCGCGTGGACCACCGTGTTGACGGCCCGCTGCCGCCGGGCCAGCGGCCGGGCCAGCGCTCCCGGCAGCCCGAGCATGGTGCCGGGGTCGGGCAGACAGGCCGTCAGCAGGGCGGCGCCCTGGGCGGTGAACGCCGCGTACACCTCGTCCAGCCGGGCGGCCACGGCGTGGATGTCGAAGGTGCAGCGCAAGGTGTCGTTGACGCCGATCACGACGGAGACGAGGTCCGGCCGCAGCGCCAGCCCTGCGGGCAGTTGCGCCTCCAGCACGTCCCGGGTCTGCGCTCCGCCGACCGCGAGGTTGCGGAACTCCACGGGCCGCTCGTCCTCCCCGGCGAGCGACCCGGCGAGCAGCGCCGCCCAGCCGCGCCAGCCGCCCGCGACCGGGTCGCCCACCCCCTCGGTCAGCGAGTCGCCGAGCGCCACGTACCGCGGCCGTCTCATGCCACGCCCTCCGTCACGCCCCGGCGGGAGGGCACCACCGCCGTCGCGTCGTGCGCGGCGAGGAACGCGGCGACCGCCGTGTCCCAGCCGAAGCACTCCGCACGCGCGCGTGCCGCCGCCCGCCGTTCCGTCTCCGGGCGCCCGGCGAGCAGGTCCACGGCGTCGGCGAACGCCTTCCCGTGGTCGGCGGCGACGGCCCCGGCGGAGCCGATCACCTCGGGCAGCGCGGACGAGGCGCTGACCGCCACGGGCGTGCCGCAGGCCATCGCCTCCAGCGCGGCGAGCCCGAACGTCTCGGCGGGCCCGGGCGCCAGGCATACGTCGGCCGAGGCCTGGAGCGCGCCGAGCAGACCGCGGTCGCCCACGTGCCCGAGGAACTCGACGGGCAACTGGCGTTCACGGGCCCGCTGTTCGAGCCGGGCGCGCAGCGGGCCGTCCCCGGCCACCACGAGGACCGCCCGCCGGTCGCGCCGGCGCAGCGCCTCCAGGGCGTCCAGGGCCGTCCCGGGCCGCTTCTCCACGGACAGCCGGGAGCACATCACGAGCAGCGTCTCGTCCTCGCGCGCGTAGCGCGCCCGCACCCGCGCGTCGCGCAGCCCCGGGTGCCGGGCGACGAGATCGACGCCCAGGGGTGCGCGTACGACGTTGCGGGCGCCGATCCGCAGGAACTCCCGTTCGGCGAACTCGGTGGTGCACACCACGCGCGCGTACGTGTGCGCCGTACGGATGTTGAGCGCGTCGGCGGCACGGCGGGCCGCCCCCTCGGACAGGCCCCAGGTGCGCAGGACGCCGTCGGCGGTCTCGTGGGAGACCATCACGGCGGGGATCCGGGCCCGCCGGGCCCACTTGCCGGTCCAGCGCAGTGTGGTGCGGTCGGAGACCTCCAGGCGGTCGGGGGCGAGTTCCTCCAGCAGGGCGGCGACCCGCCGCTTGTCGGTGAGGACGCGGTAGCCGCCGGTGCCGGGCAGCAGCGGGCCGGGCACGGTGATCACCCGTCCCTGCTCGGTCTCCTGGTCGCTCGCCCGCTCGCCGGGGACGACGAGGACGGGCTCGTGTCCGGCGGCGAGGTATCCCTTGCCCAGCTCGCGCAGGGCGGTGCGCAGGCCGCCGGAGGCGGGGGCGACGAAGTTGGCGAGCCGGACGATCCTGAGGGCGCTCATGCGGCCAGCACCGCCTTCCGCGCGGCGAGGACGTCCGTGTAGTGGCCGATCAGCCGGTCGCCGACGGCCGCCCAGGTACGGCCTTCGACGGCCGCCCGTCCGGCACTGCCGCACGCGGCGCGCAGCGCCGGGCCGGCGGCCAGCGCCGCCACCGCGTCGCGTACGGCGTCCGCGTCCCGGGGCGGCACCAGCAGTCCGGTGCGGCCGTGGTCCACCAGGTCCAGCGGGCCGCCCGCGGCGGGCGCGACGACGGGGACCCCGCTGGCCATGGCCTCCTGCACGGTCTGGCAGAAGGTCTCGAAGGGGCCGGTGTGGGCGAAGACGTCCAGGGAGGCGAAGACCCGGGCCAGGTCGTCGCCGGTGCGGCGGCCGAGGAAGACGGCGCCGGGCAGGGCCTGTTCCAGGCCGGCGCGGCTGGGACCGTCGCCGACGACCACGACGCGGACGCCGTCCAGGGCGCAGACCCCGGACAGCAGCTCGACCTGCTTCTCGGGGGCGAGCCGGCCGACGTAGCCGACGATCAGCTCGCCGTTCGGGGCGAGTTCCCGGCGCAGCGCCTCGTCGCGCAGTTCGGGCCGGAAGCGGGCGGTGTCCACCCCGCGCGGCCAGAGCCGGACCCGGGGCACGCCGTGCGCCCGGAGGTCGTGCAGGGCGGCGCTGGAGGGGGCGAGGGTGAGGTCGGCGGCGGAGTGCACGGAGCGGATGCGCCGCCAGGCCGCCGTCTCGCCGGCCCCCATGTACGTACGGGCGTATCCGGCGAGGTCGGTCTGGTAGACGGCCACGGCGGGGACGCCGAGCCGGGCGGCGGCGGCCATGCCGCGGACGCCGAGGACGAAGGGACTGGCCAGGTGGACCACGTCGGCACGGTGCGCGGCGATCGCGGCGGCGAGGCGTCGGCTGGGGAGGGCGACGCGGACCTGGGGGTAGCCGGGGAGCGGAAGGGAGGGGACGTGGACGACCGGGCACGGCACCGCGAGGGGGTCGGGCCGGGTGCCCGGCGCCGGGGCGGGGGCGACGACGAGGGGAACGTGACCGCTGTCGACGAGGTGTCGGGCGGTCTGGAGCGCGCAGTGAGCCACGCCGTTCACATCGGGGGGAAAGGACTCGGTCACGATGACGACACGCATACCCGTGTTGTCGCCGTGCTGGACGTGGTCGCGTCAACGTCGATCTTTCCGGCCGAGGAACGGCCCGTGAGCGTTGGACTGCCCGCCCGAGCAGGTCAGACCGTGTCCACGCCCGCCTGACCCGCGGGCCACCCCTCGTTCATCCGGTGCGCGCACGCTTGTCCCGTCCTGCTCGGACACCCCCGTGCGCGACAGCGCGCTCCCCGTTCACGCGGGCGTCTCCGGCGCACGGACAGCACGGCGTACGCATACGGCATACGGCATACGAACAATCCTGCGCCGGGCGCACGGACAGCCCCGCGCCCGGCGCACGGCGTCGAGGACGGCCCCACCGGACTCACCGCGCGGAACTCACCGCGCGGAACTCACTGGACGAGACTCACCGGACGAGACCCGTGGCACAGGCTCACACCGCGGACGCGTCCGGCCCGATCCGGCTCCGTACGGCGGTCTGCACCTCGGCCTCCTCGGCCGGGTCGGCGGCGAGCCGGCGCAGCCGTTCCACGACGCGGTTGTCACCGGTCTCGGCGTGCCGGGCGGCGAGTTCGCGGGTGGTCTCCTCGCAGTCCCACAGGCACTCCACGGCGAACCCGGCCGGGAAGGAGGGGTCGGTGGCGGCCAGCGCACGGGCGGCCCGGCCGCGCAGGTGGGAGGAGCCGGTCTCCCGGTAGACGTGCCGCAGCACGGGGGCGGCGCAGCCGATGCCGAGCCGTCCGGCGCCGTCGACGAGGGTCCACAGGGTCGGCGCGTCGGGGCCCTCGCCCCGTACCGCCTCGCGCAGCGCGGCCAGGACCAGGTCACGGTCGGCCGCGCCGCCGCGACAGGCCAGTACCCGGCCGGCGGCGGCGCCCAGCGCGTCGGGACGGCGGGCCCAGCCGCGGGCCCGGTCCACGGCGGCGGGAGCACTCATCCGTTCGAACGCGGCGACGGCCGCCTCCACCACCCCCGCCGTACCCGTGGCCACGGCGTGTTCGATCAGGCCGAGGGCGCCGGGATCGTCGCTGTCCGCGAGATAGCGCAAGGCGGTGCAGCGGGCGCCCTCGGTACCGGACCGGGCGGCCTCGACGATCTCGGGCCGGTCCTCGGGACCGGCGACGGCGGTGAGGCACCGGGCGGCCGGCACATGGAGCGCGGTGCCACGCTCCAGGCCCTGCTGGGCCCACTCGAAGACGGCGGCCACGCTCCAGCCCGGGCGGGGTCCGGTGGGCCGCAGCTGCCGCTGCCAGCGGTCGAAACAGCCGGCTTCCTGGGCGCCACGTACGCGCGTGGCGATCGCTTCGCGGCTGTCCTCGGCCCACAGCCGCCAGGGCCTGGGTTCGAAGGCGTCCCGCACGGCGGCGGCCAGCTCGGCCTCGCCCTCGGGGTCGGTGGTGAACCGCGCGAGCACGGGCTCGGCGAGGGCGCGCAGTCCCGCGTCGTCGTCCCGCAGCGCCAGTTCGTCCAGGGCCCAGGCCCAGTTGGTGCCGCGGGCGGCGTACCGGCGCAGCAGGTCGAGCGCGTCCCGCCGCCCGTAGGAGGCGAGGTGCCCGAGGAACGCCAGGGCCAGCCCCGTACGGGACTCCTCGGGGTCGAGGACGTCCTCGGCGTCGAAGAGGTGGGCCTCCACGGCATCCAGCTCGCCGTCGAGGTCGAGGAAGAGGCGGGCGTAGTAGAGGGAGCGGTTCTCCACCTGCCAGTCGTGGCGCGGGTCGTGCAGCACGCAGTGGTGCAGGGCCGCGAGCGCCTCGGGGCGCGGCGCGGTGAGCGCGTGCAGCGTGCCGTCGCCGCGGCCCCGCTGGAGCAGGCCGAGCAGCGTACCGCTGGGCGCTATGACCGGATCGAACATGGGAAACAGCCTCACATCAAGACATCAAGCGTCGACGCAACCGGGTGAGCACGCGTTCACCTGACCGCGCGACAACACGTCGGAGCGCCCGCCGCCTCTTGCTTGCCGAAGACCATTTTCCTCTGCCTCTCGTCGGTGGCCCTTGCGGACCGGGTCACGGTCCGCGCGGTGCGGCAACACCTGCCCAGCCGTCACGTCCGTGAACCACGTCGTCATGATGACCCCGCGCTTCGTCCCGCCGCGACCGAAATATCGGCCGCCCCCGTACGACCGGCCCTCGTACAGCCGACTCCCCTAGGGCCGGCCCCCGTACGGCTCCCGGGTCGCCTCACTGCGCGCCGAAGAGCTCCAGCAGTTCCTTGCGGTCGAACATGCGGGCCGTGTCGACGGCCGAGGGGGTGCCCGCCGCGGGGTCCGCGCCGGCCTCCAGGAGTGCCTTGACGACCTCGGTCTCGCCCTTGAAGGCGGCCCCGGCGAGCGGGGTCTGCCCCCGGTCGTTGACCCGGTCGGCCTCGGCGCCGCGCTCCAGCAGGGCGCGCACCGTGCCGGCGTGGCCGTGGTAGGCGGCGAGCATCACCAGGGAGTCGCCGCGGTCATTGGTGAGGTCGGCCGGGACGCCCGCGTCGACGTAGGCCGCGAGCGGCTCGGTCTGTCCCTGCCGGGCCAGGTCGAAGATCTTGGTCGCCAGCTCGACGACCTCGGGGTCAGGGGCTTCGGTCATCGGCGGACCACCTCTCTCGTCTCTCGGACGCTCATCCATGGGGCGCGGCCGCGAGCAGGGCGGCCGTGCGAGTGAATCGCCAGGGTACTGGCTCGTGGGACACATGGCCGGGGGCACCCGAGGTAAAGATCACCACGGCCCGACCGGGTCAAGAGGCGCTCCGCCACGCGGGGCAAAACACCCGATTTTCACCCACTTGCACCTTTAATCATATGGATACATGCTGTGATCCTGGAAGTACTCATGGTGACTGTCCCCGCGAACCAGGAGAACTCACATGATCCTCTCGATCTCAGGCGTCGTCCTGCTCGGCGTCGTCGTCTTCATCTACTTCCGCAAGGACGGCCTGAAGGCGTCGCACGCCGTGGTGGCCATGCTGTTCGGCTTCTACCTGTCGAGCACCGCCGTCGCCCCGAGCATCAAGGCGGGCGGCGAGAGCCTGGCCGGCCTCCTCGGCGGACTCAAGTTCTGACCGCCCGTACCCCCGTCCGCACTTCCAGGAGGCAGCAGTGGCCCGGCGCCCCCTCCCCCGCATTCTGAGCAACGGCGGCGCACAGCTCGCCCGGAGCCGGGAGCTGGCCCGGACGGCGGCCGACAGCGCCACCGACGTCCTCCAGCCGTTGATCACGATCGCCCGCGGCTTCGGCCGGCTCGTCGCGGCCGCGCGGCACAGGTGGACCGAGACCCCCAAGGACCGGCGCGGCGCGCTGCTCTTCCTGGTGGCCTCGGTCGTCCTGGTCGTGGGCCTGATGCCGTACGGCCCGCTGCTCGCCGCCGTCGCGCTGATGGCGGCGGCGGCCTGGCAGGGCAGGAACCGCGTCCCGGCCGCGCCCGGGGAAGCCGACGACGCCCGGACCCGGCGCCTGGCCTCGCTCTACGAGGCTCTGGTCCCCTACTTCTCGCTGGCCGAGGACCCCGATCCGCTGTACGCCCACGGCGGCGGCTGGGAGAAGGCCTTCCCGGCCTACGAGTTCGGCGACGACGGCCGTCTCGCGCACCTGGTGGTCCACTACCCGGCGTACTTCACCGACGGCGAGGCCGCCGCCCGCGCCCGGATCGAGCACCTGCTCACCGCGAAGGCCGGCCGGGGCCGCGAGTACCGCTTCACCTGGGACGAGGAGGCCAACCACCTCACCCTGACCGCCCTCGCCCCGCTGCCCACCGACATCGCCGCCCAGCGCTTCGTCACCGCGCCCGGCGAGACGGTCCTCGGCTTCACCGACCCCACCCGGGTCCAGCGCACCCTGCCGCTCACCCACGGCGAGGAGCGGCGCGACGTACCGCCGGTCGTCTGGCGCACCGGCGTGCGCTCTACCGAGCCGCACCTGCTGGTCCTCGGCCGGCCGGGCACCGGCACCTCGACGCTGCTGCGCTCCGTCGCCCTCCAGGCCCTGCACCACGGCGGCGACCTGGTGATCGTCGACGGCGGCGGCACCGGCGAGTACGCCTGCCTGACCGGGCGCGACGGCGTCCTGGCCGTCGAGTGCGGCCTCACCGGGGTGCTGACCAGCCTGGAGTGGGCCGCCCAGGAGACGGAGCGCCGGCTGATCGCCGTCAACCGGGCCCGGCAGGAGGGGCAGCCGCCGCCGGAGGACACCCGGCGGCCGCTGTGGCTCCTGCTGGACCGGCCGAGCGCCTTCACGCACCTGGCCGGCGTGGACGGCCGCAAGGACCCGCAGGCCCTCCTCCAGGTCCCGCTGCGGCACGGCCGGGCCGCGCACGTCACGGTGGTGGTGGCCGACCAGCTGGACACCCTCGACACGCTCGGCGACGCCGTACGGCAGCACACACGCGCGCGCGTGGTCCTCGGCGCGGCCGGCCCCGACGAACTGACGGCCGCGCTCGGCGCTCCTCCGGGGACCACGCCCGTCGACCAGGTCCCGCCCGGCCGCGGCTACGCCCGGCTGGGCACCGGCCCGGTCCTGCGCCTCCAGGTGCCGGCCACCCCCGACCCGTACGACGACGCCACCAGCGACAGCCACCGGCAGGCGGTGCTGGACCTGCTCCCGCCGCGCACCACGCCGGCCGACGGGGAGCACGTGCCCGACGTGCCGGGCAGCGAGAAGGAGACCCCGAAGGAGACCCCGGCGGAACCGGCTCCACCGGCCGAACCGGCCGAGCCCGGCGAGCCCAACGAGCCCGGCGAGCCGGAAGCAGCCTCCCCCGATCCGGAACCGGCCCCGGCGCGGCCGGTCCCGACCCTCGCCGGGCCACAGGAGGAGACGAAGAGGCGGGGTAAGCGGCGAGGGAGGAAGTCGGTGCCCACGCTCATCAAGCCGTAGCCGTAGCCGTAGCCGTAGCCGTACCTCCCGGCCGTCCCCACGCGGCGCCCCTCGCACCGGGGGCGCCGCGCGTCACGCCACGAAGGTCCGGGGCGCCTCCGCCCCGCCGACGCCCCCGCTCTCGACCAGCCGCGCCGCCGCGGCCAGCCGCAGGGCCGCCTCGTCGGCCACCGCGCCGCCGACCGTGAACGGCAGCCGCGCGTACCCCTCGAAGGCCCCGTCGACGCCGAACCTCGGCCCGGACGGCACCCGGACCCCGACCCGCTCCCCCGCCTCGGCGAGCCGCGACCCCGACAGGCCGCCCGTGCGCACCCACAGGGTGAGCCCGCCCTTCGGCACCTCGAACTCCCACGCGGGCAGCTCCCGCCGTACCGCCGCGACCAGCGCGTCCCGGTTCTCCCGCGCCTGCGCGCGGCGCAGTTCGACGGCCCTTTCCCAGCCGCCGGTGCCGAACAGCCAGTTCACCGCCAGCTGTTCGAGGACGGGGGTGCCCATGTCGGCGTAGGCGCGGGCGGCGACGAGGCTGCGGATCACGTCGGGGGCCGCCCGCACCCAGCCGATGCGCATGCCGGCCCAGAACGCCTTGCTGGCCGAACCCACGGTGACCACGGTCGACCCGGCCGGGTCGAAGGCGCACACCGGGGGCGGCATCGTCACGTCCTCGTCGAGCAGCAGCTCGCTCATGGTCTCGTCGGCCACCAGCACCGTCCCCGCCGACCGGGCCGCCTCCACCAGCCGCCGCCGCTGGTCCTCCCCGGCGAGCGCGCCGGTCGGGTTGTGGAAGTCGGCGACGACGTAGGCGAGGCGCGGCGCGGCCTCCCGCAGCACCTGGCGCCACCGGTCCAGGTCCCAGCCGTCGAGGCCGCCCGCCATGGCGACCGGCACCAGCCGCGCGCCCGCCTCCCGCATCAGCTGGAGGATGTTGGCGTACGAGGGCGACTCGACGGCGATGCGCTCGCCGCGGCCCCCGAACAGGTGGCAGATCGCGTCCATCGCGCCCATCGCGCCGGTGGTCACCATGATCTGCTCGGGCATGGTCGGGACGCCCCGCGCGGTGTAGCGGTCGGCGAGGGTGGCGCGCAGCGCGGGCAGCCCGGCCGGGTAGTCGCCGTGCGTGTGCGCGTACGGCGTCAGTTCCTCCAGGGCGCCCTGGACGGCGCGGGTGAGCCAGGGTTCGGGCGCCGGGAGCGCCGCGCAGCCCAGGTCGATCACCGAGCCGAGCGCTTCGGGCGGCAACGGCTCCAGGCCCCGGGCCGGCACCGGGTTCCCGGGCGGGACGGCGGTCCAGCTGCCCGCGCCGCGCCGGGACTCCAGGAAGCCCTCGGCGCGCAGGGCCTCGTAGGCGGCGGCGACCGTGGTGCGGCTGACCGACAGGGCGAGGGCGAGCTCCCGCTCGGCGGGCAGCCGGGCGGCGACCGGCACCCGCCCTTCCAGCACGAGCAGCCGGACACCGTCGGCCAGCGCCCGGTAGGCGGGCGGACGGCGGGTGCCGGGTCCGGCCGGGCGCTCCTGCTGCGAGCCGAGCAGCCGCGCGAGCTGCGCGGCTCCCACGGCCGAAGTCCACTGCGCCATGCGAATCAGTCCACCTTCCGCGAATTGGCCCTGGATGACTTCTGCTTCCAGGCCACAGGGTGACACAGGTCAAGCCACGTTTTCACCCCAGGGGGCACAGCATGTCCGCACGTCGGCCCACCCGCAGCCACCTCGCCCGCCGGCTCACCCAGCTCTACGGCGGTCTGCTGCTCTACGGGGCCAGCTCGGCGCTGCTGGTCCGCTCGGGCCTCGGTCTGGAACCGTGGAACGTGCTGCACCAGGGCCTCGCGGAACGCACGGGCCTGTCGATGGGCGTGGTCCTCACCGTCGTCGGCGCGGCCGTCCTCCTGCTGTGGATACCGCTGCGGCAGCGGCCGGGCCTCGGCACCGTCTCCAACGTCCTGGTGGTCGGGGCCGCGATGGACGCGACACTGGCGCTGGTCCCCGACGTCCACGCCGCGGCGGCGCGGATCGCGTTCCTGGCCGCGGGGATCGTCCTCAACGGCGCGGCGACCGGCCTCTACATCGCGGCGCGGTTCGGCCCCGGACCGCGCGACGGCCTGATGACGGGCCTGAACCGGCGCACCGGCCTCTCCGTCCGCCTGGTGCGTACGGCGGTGGAGATCACGGTCGTGGTGACGGGTTTCGCCCTCGGCGGCACCGTCGGGATCGGCACCCTGCTGTACGCGGTGACGATCGGCCCGCTCGCCCAGCTGTTCCTGCGCGTGTTCGCCGTCCCCCCGGCATCCGACGGCAGCACGGTGGTTGCCACCGGTCAACCCCGGGCGGCCATACTGCGTCGGTGACCACCCCCATACGCCACCCCTACCTCGACCATCCCGGTCCGATCGCCTTCGCCCACCGGGGCGGCGCGGCCGACGGCCTGGAGAACACGCTGCTCCAGTTCCGGCGCGCGGTCGAGGCGGGCTACCGGTACATCGAGACCGACGTGCACGCCACCCGGGACGGGAAGCTGGTCGCCTTCCACGACGCGACGCTGGACCGGGTCACCGACGGCACCGGCCGGATCGCCGAGCTGCCGTGGGCCGAGGTGAGCCACGCGCGCGTGGCGGGCAGCGAACCGCTCCCCCTCTTCGAGGAACTGCTGGAGACCTTCCCCGAGGTCCGCTGGAACGTGGACGTCAAGGCCGAACCGGCCCTGCTCCCCTTCCTGAACCTCGTGGGGCGCACGAACTCCTGGGACCGGATCTGCCTCGGCTCGTTCTCCGAGGCGCGCGTGGCACGCGCCCAGCGGCTGGCCGGCCCCCGCCTCGCCACCTCGTACGGCACCCGGGGTGTACTGGGGCTGCGGCTGCGCTCCTGGGGCGTGCCGGGTGCGCCGCGCCGCTCGGCGGTGGCCGCTCAGGTGCCCGAGGCCCAGTCGGGCATCCCGGTGGCCGACCACCGCTTCGTACGCGCCGCCCACGCGCGCGGGCTGCAGGTGCACGTGTGGACGGTGAACGAGCCGGAGCGCATGCACCGGCTCCTGGACCTCGGCGTGGATGGCATCATGACCGATCACATCGGCACACTGCGCAAGGTCATGGAGGACCGCGGCGTCTGGGTCTGAGACCCGCGTTCGCTCCGGCCGTCGCGCGTCCACGGGGAAGGCGAGGGCACGGGTGGGCACCGACACCGTGCGGACACGGGCGGCCGACGAGGCCGCCGGGCGCCGGCGCGAACAGCGCGGCTGGTATTTCTACGACTGGGCCTGCTCGGTCTATTCGACGAGCGTGCTCACCGTGTTCCTGGGCCCCTATCTCACCTCGGTCGCCGAGTCGGCGGCGGATGGGGACGGGTTCGTCCATCCGCTGGGCATACCCGTGCGCGCCGGGTCGTTCTTCGCGTACACGGTCTCCCTGTCGGTGATCGTGGCGGTGCTGGTGATGCCCCTGGCGGGTGCCGCCGCCGACCGCACGGGCCGCAAGAAGCCCCTGCTGGGCGCGGCGGCGTACGTCGGCGCGGCGGCCACGGCCGGCATGTACTTCCTGGACGGCGACCGCTATCTGCTCGGCGGCGCGCTCCTGGTCATCGCCAACGCGGCCCAGTCGGTCGCGATGATGCTGTACAACTCCTACCTGCCGCAGATCGCGCCACCCGAGGAACGCGACGCCGTCTCCTCCCGCGGCTGGGCCTTCGGCTACGCGGCCGGGGCGCTGGTCCTGGTCGTCGACCTGGTGCTGTACACCGCGCACGACTCGTTCGGCCTCACCGAGAGCGCGGCGGTCCGGATCTGCCTGGCGTCGGCGGGCCTGTGGTGGGGCGCCTTCGCGCTGATCCCGCTGCGCCGGCTGCGGGACCGCCGGGCCCCCGAGCGGGAGGCGGCCCTGCCGGGCCTGCGGCAACTGGCGGCCACGGTGCGCGGCATGCGGCGCCACCCGCTGACGCTGGCCTTCCTGCTGGCGTACCTGGTCTACAACGACGGCATCCAGACAGTGATCTCCCAGGCGTCGGTCTACGGCTCCGAGGAACTGGGACTGGGCCAGTCCACGCTCATCGTGGCCGTCCTGCTGGTCCAGGTGCTGGCCGTGGCGGGGGCGCTGCTGCTGGGCCGGCTGGCCCGGCGGTACGGCGCCAAGCGCACGATCCTCGGCTCGCTGGCGGCCTGGACGGTCACCCTCGCGGCCGGGTACTTCCTGCCCGCCGGGGCCCCGGTGTGGTTCTTCGTCCTGGCCGCCGGGATCGGCCTGGTCCTCGGCGGCAGCCAGGCCCTGTCCCGCTCGCTCTTCTCCCACCTCGTGCCGCCCGGCAAGGAGGCCGAGTACTTCTCCGCGTACGAGATCAGCGACCGCGGCATGAGCTGGCTGGGACCCCTGCTGTTCGGGCTGACCTACCAGCTGACCGGGAGCTACCGGGACGCGATCATCTCGCTGGTGGCGTTCTTCGTCATCGGCTTCGTGCTGCTCGCGCGGGTGCCGGTCGCACGGGCGATCCGCGACGCGGGCAATCCCGTTCCCGAAAGGATTTAGCACTTGGCGGGAAAGGGCTGTAGTGTACGCCTTTGGCCTGCCAGGCGTACCGTTACTGCGCGTCAAAGATGCCGAAACGTCGGGTGACATCTCCGAGGAGAGGTGACATACCGGACGCCTGTGGGTACTGCACTGGTTGACAAAGGCTGCGGCTACGACGGCGACACATGGCCCCGGAACGGGACTCGGGACGGGAATCTTTACCGCCGACCGGACGTTGACCGGATGACGACGACAGCGACACCTGTCCTGTGGGCGACAAGCCCGGGAGGCACGATTCATGAGTGAGCGAGCTCTTCGCGGCACGCGCCTCGTGGTGACCAGCTACGAGACGGACCGCGGCATCGACCTGGCCCCGCGCCAGGCCGTGGAGTACGCATGCGAGAAGGGGCACCGGTTCGAGATGCCCTTCTCGGTCGAGGCGGAGATTCCGCCGGAGTGGGAGTGCAAGGTCTGCGGGGCCCAGGCACTCCTCGTGGACGGCGACGGCCCTGAGGAGAAGAAGGCCAAGCCCGCGCGTACGCACTGGGACATGCTGATGGAACGACGCACCCGCGAGGAGCTCGAAGAGGTCCTCGAGGAGCGGCTGGCGGTTCTGCGCTCCGGCGCGATGAACATCGCGGTGCATCCGCGGGACAGCCGCAAGAGTGCGTAGTCCCTGCGGGGCCTGAGGGCCCGACGCAGCGCGTGTGAGTGACTGTGCACGTGAGTGAATGACTGCGGGCGCCGTACGTTTCACAACGTACGGCGCCCGCAGTCTTTGCTGTACGGGGCGGGTGGCGGGGCCCGCCCCCGGGCGTCAGCGGGTCAGGGGCGGGCGCGGGTCCTGGTCCGCGGGGCCTCGCTCGTCGTCCCGTACGACCTCGCCGGGGACGACCTTGCCGTCCGGGCGGTGCATACGGGCCTGGCGGAAGGCGTCGCCCAGGGTGCCGGGGCCCGCCGCGCGCAGGCGGCGCTCGAAGGTGCGCTCCGCGTACCGGCTCACCGCTTTCTGGACCGGGGGCAGCAGCAGGAGCAGACCGGCCGCGTCGGAGACCAGGCCGGGGATCATGACGAGCAGGCCGCCCAGCATCATCAGGCCGTTGCCCTCGCTGTTCGGCCGGGCCGCCGGTGTCACCCCGCCCTGCTGCTGCCGCAGCGTCTCCTGGAGGCTGCGGAAGGCGCGGCGCCCCGCCCGCTTGATGATCACGGAGCCGAGGACGACGCCGGCCAGCAGGACCAGGAAGACCACCAGGCCGTTGGACGCCCCCGCGACCAGCGTCAGCAGCCAGATCTCCAGCACCAGCCAGGCGGCGACGCCCAGCGGCAGGAACGTGCGCAGGCGGGAGCGGCGGGGCCGGGTGGCGGGGTGGCTGGGGGTGTGCGCGCCAGTCGTCATGTCTCCAGTGTGCCCGGGCCCGGCTCAGCGCGGGATAAGGGCCCGGTCACGGGGTCCGGGAGGACGGCCGGTGCGGCGCGCGGTCGGCCTTGTCGCGGTCCACCTTGTCGCGGTCCATGATCTTGCCGACCCGCTCCCCGACGCCCCAGGCGGTGACCCGCCAGAGCGCCTCGACGAGGATGTCCTTGCTCATCTTGGAGTCGCCCAGCTCGCGCTCGACGAAGGTGATCGGCACCTCGACCACGTGGTAGCCGGCCTTGACCGCGCGGCGGGCCAGGTCGACCTGGAAGCAGTAGCCCTGCGAGGACACGTCCGCCAGGCCGAGGCCCTCCAGTGTCTCCCGCCGGAAGGCCCGGTAGCCGCCCGTGATGTCGCGCAGCGGCAGGTCCAGCGCGAGGCGCGAGTAGAGGCTGCCGCCGCGCGAGATGACCTCCCGGGACTTGGGCCAGTTCACCACCCGGCCGCCCGGCACCCAGCGGGAGCCGAGCACCAGATCGGCCCCCTTCAGCGCGGTCAGCAGCCTCGGCAGTTCCTCGGGCTGGTGGGAGCCGTCGGCGTCCATCTCGATCAGGACGCCGTAGTCGCGCTCCAGGCCCCAGCGGAACCCGGCGAGGTAGGCGGCGCCGAGACCCTCCTTGCCCTTGCGGTGCAGGACGTGGACGTGATCGTCGGCGACGGCCAGCTCGTCGGCGAGCTTGCCGGTGCCGTCGGGGCTGTTGTCGTCGGCCACCAGGACGTGCGCCTCGGGGACCGCCTCGCGCACGCGGGCGACGATCGCCTTGATGTTCTCCGACTCGTTGTACGTCGGGATGATCACCAGGGGCGTACCGAGGGGGCCGAACCTTCTCTCCTGGCCCGCTGCCGCTCGCGTCCCGTCACCGTCGTTCACTGCTGCCCCTTCGAGTCCGTACGCAGAGCACCACCATAGTGGCCGGGGCCTGCGATGACGTGACAGGACGTTCGTATGGTGGTGTCGTTTTCACAAGACCTGGGTAGTAATCGGTCTTTTGGAGCAGGACCCGCAGCGGAAGTCCGCGGGACTCGACTGCGGATGGGGGCCCGGCGCCCTTCGGGCCGACTCGGGACCCGCCGGCTGCGGATCGACCTGGAGCCGTTGTCTACTGAGCGCCCGGGCCCCACCCGGGTCACACCTCCCGACCGGCCGGAACGTTCCCTCGCCTGGCGCTAGTGCTGGGCCTGGCTCACAGTGGCGGTGCGCCGGTGTGGCACACCGTCCCTGACCCAGCGGCGCCGCGGCGTGTGCGCGGTAGTTCCCCGGTCGGGCGTCCGGTGGTGGACGCCGCCGAACCTACCGGCCCGGCTCCGTCGCCTGTCAACAGCCGTTTGACCTGCGGTGATCGGATCAATGCCCTGGTCAGCGGCGAGGCGGGCCGGGCGGTGCGACACAGGGACGGAGGAAAGATCGTCGCCCCGTCGGGGGTGGGGATCACTCGCCCGGCCGTACGAACACCGTCCGTCCGCCGACGACGGTGCGCAGGCAGACGGGCAGGTCGCGGCCCGGGGTGAGGTCGGGCAGGCCGGGGGTGCCGGAGCGCGGGTCGGTCGACCAGCGGGCGACCCGGTCGTCGGGGGCCTGGACCACCAGGTCACCGGTGCGCCAGACGGCGTAGTCGGCGGGTGCGCCGGGGACCAGGACGCCCGCGTCGTCCCGGCCGACCGCCCGCCAGCCGCCGCGCGTGTGGGCGGTGAACGCGGCGCGCACCGAGACCCGGTGCTCCGGTGTGCGGTGGAAGGCGGCGGCCCGGACGGTGCCCCAGGGGTCCAGGGGGGTGACGGGGCTGTCGGAGCCGAAGGCGAGCGGGACACCGGCGCGCAGCAGGGCCGCGAAGGGGTTCAGGGTGCGGGCCCGGTCGGCGTCCAGGCGGCGGGCGTACATGCCGTCCGCGCCGCCCCACAGCGCGTCGAAGGCCGGCTGCACGGAGGCGGTCAGGCCCAGTTCGGCGAAGGCGGCGATGGTCTCCGGGGTGAGCATCTCAGCGTGCTCGACGCGGTGGCGGGCGGCGCGGACGCGGGCGAGGCCGAGCTTCTCGGCGGCGGCGCGCACGCCCTCGACGACCGCGGTGAGGGCGGCGTCGCCGATGGCGTGGAAGCCCGCCTGGATCCCGGCCTCGGTGCAGGCCACGACGTGCGAGGCGACCGCGTCGGCGTCGAGGTGGGCGAGGCCGGTGTGGTCGGCGTCGGCGTAGGGGTGGTGCAGGCAGGCGGTGTGGGAGCCGAGGGAGCCGTCGACGAACAGGTCGCCCGCGGCGCCGGACGCGCCCAGCTCTCTCGCTTTGTCGACATCCTGTTCGGCCCAGTAGCCGACCACCCGGGGGCCGTCCCCACCGGCCGCCAGCCGCAGCAGGCCGGTCAGGTCGTCCTCGGAGGAGATCTCCGGGCCCCCGCATTCGTGAACGGTTCCGATGCCGAGCGAGGCGGCGTGGGCGAGGGCGGCGCGCTGCGCGTCGGCGCGCTGGGCCGGGGTGACGGCACCGAGGGCGGTGGCGCGTACGGCGTGGTGGGCGTCACCGGTGAGGGGGGCGTCCGCCCGCCCGGGGACGCCCGGCGTCAGGTCGAGCAGGGCGGTGGTGACGACGGCCGAGTGGACGTCGATACGGCTGAGGTAGAGGGGACGGCCGCCGGTGGCCTCGTCCAGTTCGGCGCGGGTCGGCGGGCGGCCCTCAGGCCAGGCGGCCGAGTCCCAGCCGTGGCCGAGCAGGACCCGGTCGCCGGGGCGGGCGGCGGCGAACTCGCGCACCCGGGCGAGGGCCGCCGGCAGGGAGGGAGCGCCGGACAGGTCGAGGCCGGTGAGGGCCAGGCCGGTGGCGGTCGTGTGCACATGTGCGTCGGTGAACGCCGGGGCGACCAGCGCGCCGTCCAGGTCGACGACCTCGTCCACGCCGTCGGCGAAGGCGTCCGCGGCCCCCTCGGAGCCGACCCAGGCGACCTGGCCGCGTTCGACGACCATGGCGGTGGCGAAGGGATCGGCGGGGCTGTGGACCTCGCCGCGGCGCAGCAGGACGGTCTCGGTCGGGGCACTGGACTCACTCATGGACACCAGTCTCACCCCTCGCCGGGGTCACCCCGCACGCAGGTCCGTCAGATCCGGGGCGGCCGTGCCTCGTACGGGGTGGACAGCACCACCGTCGTGCGCGTGGACACCCCGGCCAGGGAGCGCAGCCGGGCGAGGAGTTCCTCCAGTTCGTGCGGGGTGGCGACGCGCACCTTGAGGATGTAGTTCTCGTCGCCGGCCACGCTGTGGCACGCCTCGATCTCGGGGACGCCGGCCAGCCGGTCCGCGATGTCGTCGGGGGCGCTGGGGTCGAACGGTTTCACCGAGATGAACGCGGTCATCGGCAGCCCGACGGCCTCCGGGTCGACGACCGCGGCGTACCCGCGGATGACGCCACGCTGCTCCAGCCGCCGCACCCGCTGGTGCACGGCCGACGTGGACAGGCCCGTGGCCTTGCCCAGGTCGGTGTAGCTCATCCGCCCGTCCTTGACGAGCAGCTGCACGATCTGTCGGTCCAGCTCCTCCATGGCGCAAGAACCTACAGTGCGCTTGACCTCCCCGGACAGCTGAATGCCCCCGGCCCCGCCCGGTGCGCGGGGGCAGAGGGCACCTGCGGGCGGCATGTGACGAACGCCACAGGTCTCGAACAGTCTCCGTGATGTTCTCGTGATTACCGCCGATGGGTGACGGGAAGTGCTTGCTGTGGTCGAGGCCGCAGTGCCTTCACGGCCCAGCCCGAGGGGGAGAATCCCATGCAGAGTCTTCAGCGCCCTGGTCGTACCACGCCCAAGCGGCAGCAGCCGGTGGTCGAGCCCACGCCGGAGGGTGTCGAACCCGACGCCTTCGACGAGGACGAACTCGACGCCTACGACACCTTCGAGATGTACCGGGTCATCTGCCCGGACTGCGCGCAGCCCATCGCCCTGCTGGCGGACGAGGAGGTCCTGCCGGAGCACGCGCTGTGCGCCTCGCCGTGGAACCCGTTCGGGCTCACGGTCTGCACCGGCACCGGCCGCCGGGCGACCGACGCCCGCCCCGCGGACGAGTCCTTCCGGCCCCAGGAGCAGGACACCGCCCTGCTGTTGACGCTCCCTCAGGGCCTGGACTGGCGGATGCAGCCCTTCTCCCACGTCGGCGGCCCGGGTTCGCGTCCGATGCGCGTGCCGGTGATGCGGCGCGAGGCCGCCTGAGCGACGCGCGCGGCCTGCGGCCGGCCGAGGACACGGCCGGCCGGTCTCTCCGTCCGGCCGCCGGACCTCCACGCCACCGTTCACCGTCACCGTCACCGTCACCGTCACCGTCACCGGGGGCGCACGCCCGGGCCCCGGTGAACTCACGCGCGATTCCACGCGCCGGTGACCTGTCCGGGGTTTCGCACGTTGCCCCGGTATGACCCCCACGTTCACCGCGACCGGGCGCCGGCGGCGCGTGTTCGTCCCGGTGCCCGCCGGAGTGCTTCCGCCGGCGCCCCAGCCTCCGGACCCGCCGATCTACCGCGAGCTGATGCGCGCTTGGGCCGACCGCGGTCGCACCCTGCCCGGGCGCCACGACCCCGAGTGGGCCGAGCTCGCTGCGCCGCCGGGCGATCTCAGCGCTCCTCCGGCCCCGCGAGATGGCGGGCGATGACCATGCGCTGGATCTGGTTGGTGCCCTCGACGATCTGCAGGACCTTCGCCTCGCGCATGTACCGCTCGGCCGGGAAGTCCGCGGTGTAGCCGTAGCCGCCGAGGATCTGCACGGCGTCGGTGGTCACCCGCATCGCCGTGTCGGTGCAGTGCAGCTTGGCCATCGCCGACTGCCGGGCGAACGGCCGTCCCGCGTCGCGCAGCCGGGCCGCCGCCAGGTACAGGGCACGGCCGGCCTCGATCTGGGTCGCCATGTCGGCGAGCATGAAGCGCAGCCCCTGGAAGTCGGCGATCGGCCTGCCGAACTGCCGCCGCTCGGTGGCGTAGCGCACCGCCTCGTCCAGCGCCGCCTGCGCCACCCCGATCGCGCAGGCGGCGATGCCGAGGCGCCCCGAGTCGAGCGCGGACAGGGCGATCGCGAAGCCCTGGCCCGGCTCCCCGATCCGCCGCGCGTCCGGCACGCGTACGCCGTCGAAGTGGACCTGCGCGGTGGGTGAGCCCTTGAGCCCCATCTTCTTCTCGGGCACCGCCGCGCTCAGCCCCTCGGCGTCGCCGGGGACCAGGAAGGCGGTGATCCCGCGCGGGCCCTCCTCTCCCGTGCGCGCCATGACGGTGTAGAAGTCGGCGATGCCGCCGTGGGTGATCCACGCCTTGGTGCCGGTGATCAGCCAGTCACCGCCGTCGCGCACGGCGCGGGTGCGCAGCGAGGCCGCGTCCGAGCCGGCGGACGGCTCGGAGAGGCAGTAGGCGCCGAGCAGGCCGCCGCCCAGCATCGCGGGCAGGTGCTCGACGCGCTGCTCCTTGGTGCCGTGGGCGGCCAGCGCGTAGGAGGCGAGGGTGTGGACGCTGACGCCGAGGCCTACGGTGAGCCGGGTGGCGGCGAGTTCCTCCAGGACCTGGAGGTAGACCTCGTACGGCTGGTCGCCGCCGCCGTGTTCGGCGTCGTACGGCAGGCCGAGCAGGCCGGAGGCGGAGAGCAGGGTGAAGACCTCGCGCGGGAAGCGTCCGGCGTCCTCCTCCTCGGCCGCCTGCGGCGCGATCTCGCGCTGGGTGATGTCGCGGACGAGCGAGATCAGGTCCCGGGCCTCGTCCGTGGGCAGGTGACGTTCCACCGGCTGCGGGGCGCGGTCGTGCATGGCGACGCTCTCCTCCCTGTGGGGCGCACCGGCGGGCGGCGCCGTGGGTGGACGGCTCGCCGGGTCGGTCAGCCGTGGCCAGAGCGCGCGCTTCCGGGTCTCGGAAGCCGCTGACCAGCGACTGTGCGGTGAGTATGCCCGATCCGCGGCGGCCAGTCACCAGTTAACGACCGCTCACTTCAAGAAATGCTGAGGGCGCCCGGCGGGGACCGCAAACGGAACGCGGCCATTCGGAAGATGGTCCGAACCATTGACCGGACTGGTCTAGTCCTCCTACTGTGACCGCCCAACGCCTTACCGCGTTCATGCCAATCGGCGCGTCCCTCTCCCCCCACGAGGAGCCAACCCGATGCACTTCCCGAACCACCCCCGCCTGAGGAGAGTCGTCTCCGCGCTCTGCACCGCCGCGCTCGGCGCCGGGCTGCTGGCCGGCGCGGGCACCGCGAGCGCCGCCCCCACGGCCGAGCGGGCCGCCGCCGGCTCCAAGGCCGTCGGCTACTTCACCGAATGGGGCACCTACGACCGGAAGTACCACGTCAAGAACATCGAGACCTCCGGCTCGGCCGAGAAACTCACCCACATCAACTACGCCTTCGGCAACGTCACCGGCGGCAAGTGCGCCCTGGGCGACTCCTACGCGGCGACCGACCGGGCGTACACGGCGGACGAGTCGGTCGACGGGGTCGCCGACACCTGGGACCAGCCCCTGAAGGGGAACTTCAACCAGCTCCTCAAGCTGAAGCAGAAGCACCCGGACCTCAAGGTCCTGTGGTCCTTCGGCGGCTGGACCTGGTCCGGCGGCTTCGCCGAGGCGGCGAAGGACCCGGCCGCGTTCGCCCAGTCCTGCCACGACCTGGTCGAGAACTCGCAGTGGGCCGATGTCTTCGACGGCATCGACATCGACTGGGAGTACCCCAACGCCTGCGGCCTGACCTGCGACACCAGCGGCCGGGAGGCGTTCGGGGAGCTGATGGCGGCGCTGCGCGCCGAGTTCGGCAGCGAGTACCTGGTCACCGCGGCGATCACCGCCGACGCGACCTCCGGCGGGCGGATCGACGCGACCGACTACGCGGGCGCCGCGCAGTACGTCGACTGGTACAACCCGATGACGTACGACTTCTTCGGCGCCTGGGACGCCACCGGGCCGACCGCCCCGCACTCCCCCCTCACCTCCTACGACGGCATCCCGAAGGCGGACTTCCACACCTTGGCGACGATCGCGAAGCTCAAGGGCCTCGGCATCCCGTCCGGCAAGCTGCTGCTCGGCATCGGTTTCTACGGACGCGGCTGGACCGGCGTCACCCAGGAGGCTCCGGGCGGCAGCGCGACCGGCCCGGCGGCGGGGACGTACGAGCAGGGCATCGAGGACTACAAGGTGCTGAGGGAGAAGTGCCCGGCGACCGGCACCGTGGCCGGCACGGCGTACGCCAAGTGCGGCGCCGACTGGTGGAGTTACGACACCCCTGAGACCGTCGCGGGCAAGATGACGTACAAGGAGCAGGAGGGCCTGGCCGGCACGTTCTTCTGGGAGCTGAGCGGAGACACGGCGGACGGTGAGCTGATCAAGGCGATCAGCTGACCCTCGTGCCTCAGGGAGCCCTTCCGTCGCGGCGGGCGGGCTCCGGTGCCGGATGGGCCGGGTCCACTTCCTCGATGGCGCGCAGGGCGCCGCCGAGGGTCTTCACCAGCAGGGCGCACATGGTCTCGCGGGACAGTTCGGGGCGGCCGATCCAGTCCAGGGTGGCGCCCTCCGCCCCGCACACCCAGGCGAGCAGGCCCATGCGGGCCGGCGGCGAGATGTCGGCGCGGCCGTAGGCGCCCTCGGCGAGGGTGGTGACGATCGCCTCGCGCACCTGGTCCCGGACGGCGTGCACCTCGGCGTCGAAGCCGACGCCGCCGGAGACGATGGTGCGGTACGCGGCCTGGTTGTGCTCGGCGTAGCGCAGGTAGCCGTCGACGGTGCGATGCACCCGGTCCACCGGCGCGAGATCGAGGCCGCCGGCCGCGAAGGTCACCAGGTCGGCCACCGCGTCCTGGACGATCGCCAGGTAGTAGCCGCGCTTGGAGCCGAAGTAGTAGTAGATCAGCCCTTTGGCGACACGTGCCTCGCGGGCGATGTCGTCCATCGAGAGCGCGTCGTAGGGGGTGTCGGCGAACAGGCTCCGGCCGATGGCGATGAGTTCGCCGCGGCGGGCCAGCGAGCGCTCGGTACCGCGGGCCCGGGACGGGGCGTGTCCGGCTCGCGGAGCCGGGGTGGGCGGTTCGGCGCTCTGCTGGCTGGTATCCAAGATCGACCCTGGTCTGCGGCGGGCTGCGGACCTTGGCAGTATGGCAGCCGGGACGTGGGTCAGGTCACAGCAGGCCGAGCTGGACCACGAGCATGGCGACGACCACGACGAGGGTCCAGCCCATGACGTGCTCCAGGATCTGGGGACCGTCCTCCTGGGGGCCGCCGGTGCGGACGCGGGTGGCAGTGGCGCTGTGTGCGGTCATGGCTTCTCGCAGAGGTCGGACTTACCGGGTGGCTTCCCCCCACCGATCCCTCCACCTTGCCACCGAAAAGCGCCGTCGCGGCAGAGATGTCGGTCACAGGGCGGGCCCCGGCCCGTGCGGCCGGGGCCCGCCACCGGACGGTCTCAGCGCACGCCCACCGCCGCGAGCGCCGCGCGCTGGTGCGGGGTCGGCTGGGCCGGGAAGAACAGGTAGCAGACGCCGCCGGTGCCCGAGGCGACGTTGCCGGAGGCGTTGTACCGCTTGGTCCTGAGCCAGATGTTCTCCCACTCGCGCCGCCGGTAGACGCGCCGCACCGCCTCGTTGCTCTCGGAGGCCGGGTCGTTGGCGATCACGTCGCCGTCGGCGGTGAAGCCGATCACCGTCATCAGGTGCCCGGCGGTGCCGTAGCCGGCGCCGGTCAGCTCCTCGGCCAGGAACGACTGGGAGGTGATGACCGGGATGCCGGCCGCGATCAGCTTCTCCACGTCGGTGAGCGAGCCGAGCCGGGTGACCACGCCTTGGAGGCCGTCGAAGGTGGCCGCGTAGGCGGCGTTGAACGGCCAGTTGCCACAGCCGGCGTACTGGTGGTCGAAGGTGTGGCGGGCCGCGTGGCACACCTGGGGGTCGGCGTACGAGGGGTCGACCCAGGCCAGTTGTCCGTCCGTGAGCCGGCCGCCCCAGTACTCGATGACCATCTGGGAGGAGGTGGGGCTGCACCAGGCCTCGCCGCCGTTGTCGTACTCGGGGTACTGGCCCTTGTGGATCTCCTGCGAGTAGCGCGGGACCGCCAGTTCCCGGGCGAGGCCCGGGGCGGAGGCGGGGACGGTGAAGCGGTCGGGGACGTCCGAGCCCATCACGTCGAGCCGCCGGACGGCGGGGGTGGCGGGCGTGCCGGGCCGGCGGTACAGCGTCAGGCGGAGCCGGCAGGAGGCCAGGCGCAGGCCCGTCGAGGCGTCGTCGATGGAGCAGGTGTCCGTCCAGACGCTGCTCCTGCCGTCGCTCTGGTCGTCCACCGAGGTGCGCCGGATGTCCTGGTCGCCCGCGGCCCAGCGGCCCATCACGTACCAGGGGGTGTCCGTGCCGTCGGAGTAGGTGCCCCGCAGTTCGGCCTGGAGCCAGGTGCCGTCCGGGGTGTGGGCGTTCCAGGAGACGACGGCCTCCGTCGCGGGCACGGCGAGCCGGTGGACGGGCGAGGTCCAGGTCGCGTACTCCCAGTCGGCGCTCCGGCCGGTGTGCGGGTCGGTGTAGGACACGGTCCCGGCGGGGCTGCCGAGCACGAGGCCGGGACGGTCGCCCGCGACGGCACGGGTACCCCGCGCGGTTCCGCCGCGCCAGTCGCGGTACGTGGTCCAGGAACGGTGGTCGACCCGGCGGGCGGTGTCCGCGCCGCCGGTGTCCGCGTCGGCAGCGGGGCCGGCGGGGGCCGGGACCGCCGCGGCCGGGGAGACGGCGGCCGGGGTGACGGCGCCCGCTGCCGCGGCGGCGACCGCGACGGCCAGGACGGTTCTGCGGGACGGCTGTTCGGCTCTGCTCATGGGCGGAAGACCCCCAGGTGTCCGAGTCGGGGCAGGTCCTTGCACGGCTGTGCGCCAACTATGGCCCGCCGCCGCCCGCCGCTGCCAGCGTTTCGCCCACGCCACGCCCGCCCGTACCGCCCTTCGCCGCAGGCGCCCCGGAGGATGCGGGACGGCGGCGGTTAGAGTGCTGCGCGACCGACCGCCGCCCACTCCCCCGGGACCCGTCATCCACGCACTAGCCTCCCGCCTGCGCCGGCTGCCCCCGTCCTGCGGCCCGGTCCGTCTGATCGGTGTCGACGGACACGCGGGCTCCGGGAAGTCCACGTTCGCCGGGGGGCTGGCGCGGGCGCTCGGTGACGCGCCGGTGCTGCACCTCGACGACATCGCCAGCCACGGGGAACTGTTCGACTGGACCGGCCGACTCCTCGACCAGGTGATCGAGCCGCTCAGCCGGGGCGGAACCGCCCACTACACCCCCTACGACTGGCGCGCCCGGCGCTTCGGCCCGCCCCGCGCGCTGCCGCCGGCCCCGGTGGTCCTGATGGAAGGCGTGGGCGCGGGCCGGCGGGCGCTGCGCCCCTGGCTCGCCGCGCTGCTGTGGCTGGAGCTGCCGCCCGAGGAGGCGTGGGCGAGGGGACGGGCCCGCGACGGCGAGGAACAGCGGGAGTTCTGGGACGGGTGGGTCCCGGCCGAGCGCGAGCACTTCCTCCGTGACCCTTCGCGCCCCCATGCCGACCTGCTGGTGCGTTCGAGGCAAAAGGAACAAGAGGGGTACGAGGTACTCCCTGGGCCTGCCGGGACGGGGCCGCAGATGCCGAACCCTCACACGCAGTGACCGGCCACCACCATTGTGTGGAACTCGTGAAGACGCCCACCTGGCAAGTTCCCGGGAAGTCCCAACTCGGCTTGACCCAAGGGCCGTACAGGTCTTACGTTCTCAATGTGCGGCCTTTCGGGGTCGCCGACAGACACGAAGCCCCCGGTTGTTCCCCCGTGATCGGGGGCTTCGTTCTGTCCACATCACCCCTTTTCGGCGTGCCCGGTGGCGCCGACCGCTTACCCTCGGTCACCGCGCTCCCCTGCGCCCCGTCTGCTCCCACCCCGCGCAACCGCATGTCACGGCCCTCTTCGGAGGGAAGACCCCCGCGGGTACGATGCCCTCGGTGCGGCCCGCGGACGACTGCCCCGGGCACCTGGCAACTCCGTTCCGGGGCACAGCGGTTCAGCGGTCGGAGCAAGGCGGGCCACGGCCCGGTGGCATACCGACGGGGGCACGGTTTGTGGGGGACGTGATGGACTTCGGCACGCAGGGCCCGCCGGCCCCGGCCGACCTCGCCTGGCTGCGAGGCGTGGACGCCTACACGATGGGCGCCTATCCGCAGGCGGAGGAGGAGTTCCGGACCGCGGTGCGGATCGATCCGGGCATGGCCGACGGATGGCTCGGACTGCACGCGCTGCGCGTCGACACGACGGCCGCGCTGCTCAGGATGTTCCGGCACCGGGACCGTTTCGGCGAACAGCGCGCCCGGCACGACCGTACGCTCAACTCCTGGTACTGGCTGGGCTGGTGGGTGCAGCCCGTGCTGGAGAGCCCGCGCGACCTCCTGCTCGCGCACGCCTCGCACTGGCTGGACGGCCGCCACGTCCCGGAGCTGGACCGGGCGCTGGCCGGGCTGCCGCCGGTGGACACCGACCACCACGTCCGTTTCCTGCACGCCTGCCGGGCCTATCTCGTCAAGGACTGGGAGCAGCTCGTCCGGCACACCGATCCGCTGCTCGGCGACCCGCTGCTGGGCATCGAGGCGGGCCTGTTCGGCGGCATGGCCCGGGTCCGCCTGGAGATGTATGGGCAGGCCGAACCGCTGCTGGCCAGGGCGCTGATGCGGTGCCGCAGCGAGCAGCCGCAGCGCAAGGAGCTGCGCTACTGGCTGGCCCGCTCCCGCGAGGGCACCGGCCGCAGCGCCGCCGCCCTGCCGCTGTACCGGGCGGTGCACCGGGTCGATCCCGGGTTCATGGACACCTCGGCGCGGCTGGCGGCGATCGCCGAGGGCGACGAGTACGAGGACGCCGGGGACCTGGCGGCACTGACCCTGTCCGGCGCCGGGCAGGACTCCGCGGACGGCCTCGAGGGCCCCGACAGCATTGACCCGCTCTTCGGCACCGAGGAACGGGATCTGAAACTGTCCGCCTTCGGACCGTCCGCCTCCGCCCCGCCCGCGGCGGCCGACCCCTCGGTGCGGCACAAGACCGCGGCGCCCGACCCGTCCCTGCCCACCGGTCCCACCGATCCGCGTTTACTGGAGCAGGCGCTCGCCGAGCTGGAGCGGATGGTGGGCCTGGAGCCGGTGAAGCGGCAGGTCAAGGCGTTGTCGGCACAGCTGAACATGGCGCGGCTGCGGGCCGGGCAGGGCCTGCCGGTCCAGCCGCCGAAACGGCACTTCGTCTTCTCCGGCCCCTCCGGCACCGGCAAGACCACCGTGGCCCGCATCCTGGGCCGCGTCTTCTACGCCCTCGGACTGCTCGGCGGCGACCACCTGGTGGAGGCGCAGCGGGCCGACCTGGTCGGCGAGTACCTCGGGCAGACCGCCGTGAAGGCCAACGAGCTGATCGACTCCGCGCTCGGCGGCGTCCTCTTCGTCGACGAGGCGTACGCCCTGTCCAACTCCGGCTACGGCAAGGGCGACGCCTACGGCGACGAGGCCCTCCAGGTGCTGCTGAAGCGGGCCGAGGACAACCGCGACCACCTCGTGGTGATCCTGGCCGGCTACCCGGAGGGCATGGACCGCCTGCTCGCCGCCAACCCGGGGCTCTCCTCCCGGTTCACCACCCGCGTGGACTTCCCGTCCTACCGCCCCTCCGAGCTGACCGCGATCGGCGAGGTGCTGGCCGCCGAGAACGGCGACCTGTGGGACGAGGAGGCCCTGGACGAGCTGCGCTCGATCGCCGGGCACGTCGTCGAGCAGGGGTGGATCGACGAGCTGGGCAACGGGCGGTTCCTGCGGACGCTGTACGAGAAGAGCTGCGCGTACCGGGATCTGCGGCTGTCCGCCTATCCCGGTGCGCTCACCCGCGAGGATCTGGCCACGCTGCGGCTGCCGGACCTGATGCAGGCGTACGGGGAGGTGCTCTCCGGACGCGGGCCCCAGGACCCGTCGGCGCTGTGACGCGCGTGGTCTGGGCGAGCACCTCCTCGGGGGACCCGCCGGCGCGCGGCTCGGCCACCGTCGCCTCGGTCGCCTGGGCCGTCTCCCGGTGCGCCGGGTCCCGCACCTCGCCCACCAGCAGCTCCAGTACGTCCTCCAGGGCGACCAGGCCGAGCACCCGGCCGCCCGTGTCGACCACCTGGGCGAGGTGGGTGGCCGCCCGGCGCATCACGGTGAGCGCGTCGTCGAGCGGCAGTTCGGGCCGCAGGGTGGTCATGGGGCGCCAGACCTGCTGGGGTACGGCCCGGTCGGAGTCCTCCAGGTCCAGGACGTCCTTGACGTGCAGATAGCCCATGAAGGCGCCGTTCTCGGCGGCGACCGGGAAGCGGGAGTACCCGGTGCGCGCGGTCAGCTCGACGATCCTGCCCGGCGTGACCGACGGGCTGACCGTCACCCAGGACTCGCCCTTGAGGAGCACGTCCGTGACCGGGCGGGAGCCCAGTTCCAGGGCGTCCTCCAGGCGCTCCTGCTCCTCGGGGTCGAGGAGACCGGCCTGTCCCGCGTCCTCGACCAGCCGGTTGAGCTGCTCGCTGGTGAAGACGGCCTCGACCTCGTCCTTGGGCTCGACCCGGAACAGCCGGAGGACGCCTTGGGCGCAGGCGCCGAGGGCGGCCGTGACCGGCCGGCAGAGCCGGGCGAAGGCGACCAGGCCGGGGCTGAGCCACAGCGCGGCCTTCTCGGGGGCGGCCATCGCCAGGTTCTTCGGGACCATCTCGCCGATGACCAGGTGGCAGAAGACCACGAGGGCCAGCGCGATGACGTAACCGAGCGGGTGGATCACGCCGTGCGGGAGGTGGATCCAGGTGAAGACCGGCTCCAGCAGGTGGGCGACGGTCGGTTCGGCGACGGCGCCGAGGGTGAGCGAGCAGACGGTGATGCCGAACTGCGCGGCGGCCATCATCTGCGGCAGGTGCTCCAGGCCGTGCAGCACCTGGCGGGCGCGGGCGGTGCCGAGCGGCTCGATCTGGCTGCGGCGCACCGAGACCAGCGCGAACTCGGCACCCACGAAGAAGCCGTTGGCGAGCACCAGCAGCGCGGCCAGCAGGAGTTGGAGGACGCTCACCGGACGGCCTCCGCGGTCTCCACTGTCCCTACGGTCTCCGTGATCTCCGCGATCTCCGCGATCTCTGGGGTCTCTGGGGTCACTGGGGGCTTTGCGCTCTCCGTGGTCCTTGTGGTCTCCACTGTCTCCGCTGTCTCCACGGCCGGTACGGCGGCGGGTGCCGTGCGCACGAGCCGTACCCGTTCGGCGCGGTAGTGCCCGACCCGGCGCACGGACAGCCGCCAGCCGGGCAGTTCCGCGCGGTCGCCGACGGCGGGGATGCGGCCGAGCAGGTCCGCGACGAGGCCGGCGACGGTCTCGTACGGCCCCTCGGGCACTTCCAGGCCGACGCGGCGCAGGACGTCGACGCGGCAGCTGCCGTCGGCGTCCCAGGCGGGCCGGCCGTCCTCGGGCGGGGCCACGGCGAGTTCGGGCAGGTCCTGCCCGTCGTGCTCGTCGCGGACCTCGCCGACGATCTCCTCGACGATGTCCTCCAGGGTCACGACGCCGGCCGTGCCGCCGTACTCGTCGACGACGACCGCGATGGGCTGCTCGCTGCGCAGCCGGGCCAGCAGTGGCCGCACGGGCAGGGTCTCGGGGACCAGCAGCGCCGGGCGGGCGATGCTCGCGACGGGGGTGCGCAGCCGTTCGTGGGCCCGTACCGCGAGGGCGTCCTTGAGGTGGACCATGCCGACGACCTCGTCGATCCGCCGCCGGTAGACGGGGAAGCGGGACAGTCCGGTGGCGCGGGTCAGGTTGACCACGTCCTCGGCGGTGGCCGAGGAGTGCAGGGCGCTGACCTTCACGCGCGGGGTCATGACGTGCTGCGCGGTCAGCTCGCCCAGGGACAGGGTCCGCACGAACAGGTCGGCGGTGTCCTGTTCCAGGGCGCCGGCCCGCGCCGAGTGCCGGGCCAGGGAGACCAGTTCGCCGGGGGTGCGGGCGGAGGCCAGTTCCTCGGCCGGTTCGACGCCGAGGGTGCGCACGAGCCGGTTGGCGACGGTGTTCAGCGCGGCGATGACCGGGCGGAACAGCCGGGCGAAGGCGTGCTGCGGGCCGGCCACGAAGCGGGCGACCTGCAACGGCCGGGACACCGCCCAGTTCTTGGGCACCAGCTCGCCGATCACCATCTGCACGGCCGAGGCGAGCAGCATGCCGACGACGACGGCCACGCCGGGCACCGCGCCCTCGGGTATGCCGACGGCGGTGAACGGGCCGTCCAGGAGCTGGGCGAGCGCCGGTTCGGCGAGCATGCCGACGACGAGGGAGGTGATGGTGATGCCGAGCTGGGTGCCGGAGAGCTGGAAGGACAGCTCCTTCAGGGACTCGACGACGCGGTGGGCCCGCCGGTCACCGTCGGCGGCGGCCCGCTCGGCGTCCGCGCGCTCGACGGTCACCAGGCCGAACTCGGCCGCCACGAAGAATCCGTTGGCGAGGATCAGCAGGAGAGCGGCTGCCAGGAGCAGCAGGGGGATGGTCATGATGCCGCCGCCTGTGTCGTGTCACGACCGGGGGCGGCGCAGGTACTGCAGGACGATCCGTCCATCGCCGGAGGGAGTCACTCCTCGGGTAGCAGGAACCCCTGTGCACCGGGCGGAGCGACAGGGGCGGAGGCGCTCCTGTCGCGCCGCCGCCCTCCAGATTAATCACGAACGGGGCGGGTGCGGCAGGGTGGACGGCCCCGAGCGGTCCCCGATCCGCCCCCGGGACGCTCCGGAGCGCACCTCGGGGGCGCCCGGGAGCGGGTGGCTCACGCCCCCGGGTCGCCGGCCGAGCGGGCCTCGGCGAGCGCCCGCAGGGTGCGGGCGTCGGCGACGGCCCGCTGCTTGGCGATGCCGGGCTGGATGCCGAGCACGGGCAGACTGGTGCCGTCGCTCAGGTCGAGGAAGACCCAGGGGTCGCCGGAACGGAGGTTGACCCGGACGATCTCCGCCCACTCCAGCCGGCGCCGGCGGGTGAGGTTGACGACGGTGACGCCGGACTCCTCAGCGACGGCCTTGGGCCGGGCGAGGATCAGCAGCACGGCGTCCAGGAGCAGCGCGGTCAGCACGAAGCTGGCGCGCTCGCCCGGACCGAGGCCCTTGAGCAGCATCGCGACGGTCGTGAGGACCACGAACAGCACGACGGCGGCGGCGAGCAGGACGGCGCGGGTGCGGCCCGGCCGGAAGGTGACGGGCAGGGCGGGCAGCTCCGGCTGCCCGCCGCTGGTCCGCCCGGGGGTGGCGTCCGCCATGAGATCGCTCCGGAGGTGGTCAGACGGAGGTGGACAGACGGAGTGGTCAGAGGCGGCAGGCGTGGATGGCCGTGGTGAGGATGGCCCGGGCGCCGATCTCGTACAGGTCGTCCATGATCCGCTGGGCGTCGCGGGCGGGGACCATCGCGCGGACGGCGACCCAGCCCTCGTTGTGCAGCGGGGAGATGGTCGGGGACTCCAGGCCCGGGGTGAGCGCGACGGCCCTCTCCAGCTGCTCGACCCGGCAGTCGTAGTCCATCATCACGTACGTCCGGGCCACCAGGACGCCCTGGAGGCGGCGCAGGAACTGCTGGGCCTTGGCGTCCTCGGTGTCGGCGCCGGTGCGCCGGATGACGACCGCCTCGGACTTCATGATCGGCTCGCCGAAGACCTCAAGGCCGGCGTTGCGCAGCGAGGTGCCGGTCTCGACGACGTCCGCGATGACCTCGGCGACGCCCAGCTCGATCGCGGTCTCGACGGCGCCGTCGAGGTGGACGACGGAGGCGTCGACACCGCTGTCGGCGAGGTGCCGGGCGACGATGCCCTCGTAGGAGGTGGCGACCGTCTTGCCCTTGAGGTCCTCGACGCCGGTGGCCGCGCCCGGCTTGCCGGCGTAGCGGAACGTGGAGCGGGCGAAGCCGAGGGGGAGGATCTCCTCGGCGTCGGCGCCGGAGTCGACCAGCAGGTCGCGGCCGGTGATGCCGATGTCGAGCCGGCCGGAGGAGACGTAGATCGCGATGTCACGGGGGCGGAGGTAGAAGAACTCGACCTCGTTGCCCGGGTCGACGATGCGCAGTTCCTTGGACTCGCGGCGCTGCCGGTAGCCGGCCTCATGGAGCATGTCCGCCGCAGGGCCGGAGAGGGAACCCTTGTTGGGGACGGCGATGCGCAGCATGAGGTCGGCTTCCTTTGCTCAAAGGGGGGTGGTGGGTCGGTTCACAGGTGGGCGTAGACGTCGTCCAGGGAGATGCCGCGGGCGACCATCATCACCTGGACGTGGTACAGCAGCTGGGAGATCTCCTCGGCGGCCGCTTCCTTGCCCTCGTACTCGGCGGCCATCCAGACCTCGGCGGCCTCCTCGACGACCTTCTTGCCGATGGCATGGACGCCCTTGTCGACCAGCTCGGCGGTGCGGGAGGTGGCGGGATCGCCGTGGGCGGCCTTGTGCTGGAGCTCGGTGAACAGCTCCTCGAACGTCTTCTTGGACATGGTGGCGTCCACTCTACGGGTTGTGCGGACCGCCCTGGCGCCAGGGCTCGGATACGGAACGCAGCGTCGCCGCCGTCGCCACCGCCGCCGTCACCGCCTCGTGGCCCTTGTCCTCGCTGGAGCCCTCGATGCCGGCCCGGTCCAGGGCCTGTTCCTCGGTGTCGCAGGTCAGGACGCCGAAGCCGACGGGGACGCCGGTGTCGACGGAGACCTGGGTGAGGCCCTGGGTGACGCCCTGGCAGACGTACTCGAAGTGCGGGGTGCCACCCCGGATGACCACGCCGAGGGCGACGATCGCGTCGTAGCCGCGCTCGGCGAGGCCCTTGGCGACCACCGGCAGTTCCCAGCTGCCGGGGACCCTGAGCAGGGTCGGCTCGCTGATGCCCAGCTCGTGCAGGGCGCGCAGCGCGCCGTCCACCAGTCCGTCCATCACCTTCTCGTGCCACTGCGCCGCGATGACGGCGACCCTCAGGTCACCCACATTGCGTACGGACAGGTCCGGTGCGCCCTTGCCGCTCACGTCTCTCCTCGGTGTCTCTCTCGTACGTTTTCGCGCTTTTTCGTGCTTACTGGTTGCCGCAGGTGGACACGGTGGTGGTGTCCAGCCAGGGCAGGTCGTGTCCCATCCGGTCCCGCTTGGTGCGCAGGTAGCGGAGGTTGTGCTCGCCCGCCTGGACGGGCATCGGTTCGCGGCCGGTGACGGTGAGTCCGTGCCGGGCCAGCGCGTCGCTCTTGTCGGGGTTGTTGGTCAGCAGGCGGACGCCGCGCACGCCGAGGTCCTTGAGGATCTGGGCGCCGGCGCCGTAGTCCCGGGCGTCGGCGGGCAGGCCGAGTTCGAGGTTGGCGTCCAGGGTGTCCCGGCCGCGCTCCTGGAGCTCGTAGGCGCGCAGTTTGGACATCAGGCCGATGCCGCGGCCCTCGTGGCCGCGCAGGTAGACGACCACGCCCCGGCCCTCGGCCTGGATGCGGGCCAGCGAGGCGTCCAGCTGGGGGCCGCAGTCGCAGCGCTGGGAGCCGAAGACGTCGCCGGTCAGGCACTCGGAGTGGATGCGGACGACGACGTCGGCGCCGTCGCCGAGGTCACCGTGGACCAGGGCGACGTGCTCGACGCCGTCGACGGTGGAGCGGTAGCCGTACGCGGTGAAGGTGCCGTGGGCGGTGGGCAGGCGGACCTCGGCCTCGCGCCGGACGGTGGGTTCGGCGCTGCGCCGGTAGGCGATCAGGTCCTCGATGGAGATGATCGTCAGGCCGTGCTTGCGGGCGAACGGGATCAGCTCGGGCAGCCTGAGCATCCGGCCGTCCTCGCCGGCGATCTCGACGATGGCACCGGCCGGGCGCAGTCCCGCGAGGCGGGCGAGGTCGACGGCGGCCTCGGTGTGGCCGTCGCGGACCAGGACGCCGCCGGGGCGGGCGCGCAGCGGGAAGACGTGGCCGGGGCGGACCAGGTCGGTGGGGTCGGCGGTGCCGCTCGCCAGCAGGCGGAGCGTGGTGGCGCGGTCGGCGGCGGAGATGCCGGTGGTGACGCCGTGGGCGGCGGTCGCGTCCACGGAGACCGTGAACGCGGTCTTCATCGACTCGGTGTTGTCCTCGACCATCTGCGGGAGGCGGAGCCGGTCCAGTTCGTCGCCCTCCAGGGGGGCGCAGATCAGGCCGCGGCACTCGCTCATCATGAAGGCGACGACTTCCTCGGTCGCCTTCTCGGCGGCGATGACGAGGTCGCCCTCGTTCTCCCGGTCGGCGTCGTCGACGACCACGACCGGCCGGCCGGCGGCGATGTCGGCGACGGCCTGCTCGACGGGGTCGAGGATCAGGTCCTCGGGGCCGTCGGCGCTGTGGAGGACAGGTGCCGCGCTCATGCGGGCGCTCCTTCCATGACGGGCCGCGGACCCCTTCGGGAGCGCAGCCACCAGTCGCGCAGGCCCCACAGGACGAGCGCGCCGTAGATGACGTAGACGAAGCCGGAGAAGGCGAAGCCGTTGGCGAAGTTCAGCGGGACGCCGACCAGGTCGACCAGGAGCCAGGCGAACCAGAACTCGACCATGCCGCGCGCCTGGGCGTACATGGCGACGATGGTGCCGACGAAGACGTAGGCGTCCGGCCAGGGGTCCCAGGACAGGCTCGGGTAGGCGGTGAACAGGCCGCCGACGGCGAGGGTGCCGACGGCGGCGGCGCCGAGCAGCGCGGCGCGCTCGCGCCAGGTGGCGAAGCGGACGGCGACGGTGCCGTCCTGGGCCTGCCGCCGGCCCCGGTTCCACTGCCAGTAGCCGTACGCGGCGACCACCATGACGACGATCTGCTTGCCGGCGCTGCCGGAGAGGTGGGCGGT
The DNA here is from genome assembly GCF_055562815.1 of Streptomyces sp. NPDC016677. NCBI lineage: Bacteria > Bacillati > Actinomycetota > Actinomycetes > Kitasatosporales > Streptomycetaceae > Streptomyces > Streptomyces sp. NPDC016677. Next base: position 61,108 of record NZ_JBVHEO010000009.1, read on the forward strand.
GGCGAAGGCGGCGAAGAGGATGAGACCGGAGAGGAACTGCACCGGCCAGGTCCACAGCGAGCGGCGCCAGCCGAGGGCGAGGCCGAGCAGACCGATCACGTTGCCGATCATGTCCGACCACTTGATGTGCTGGTCGAACAGGACGAACGCCTCGGAGTTGAGCCAGTTCACTTGGTCTCCCCCTGCCCGGCGAGCAGCCGCTCGACGTACTTGGCGATGACGTCCACTTCGAGGTTGACCGGGTCGCCGGGCTGCTTCACGCCGAGCGTGGTCAGGGCGAGGGTGGTCGGGATGAGGCTGACGGTGAAGAAGTCGGGGCCGGCCTCGACGACGGTGAGGCTGATGCCGTCGACGGTGATGGAGCCCTTCTCGACGACGTAGCGGGCGAGCTGGGCGGGGAGGGAGATCTTGACGATCTCCCAGTGCTCGGAGGGCTCGCGCTCGATGATCTCGCCGGTGCCGTCGACGTGGCCCTGCACGATGTGGCCGCCGAGGCGGGCGCCGACGGCGGTGGGGCGCTCCAGGTTGACGCGGGAGCCGACGGCGAGGGCGCCGAGGCTGGAGCGGTTCAGGGTCTCGGCCATGACGTCGGCGGTGAACTCGTCGCCCTCGTGGTCGACGACCGTGAGGCAGACGCCGTTGACGGCGATCGAGTCCCCGTGTCGCGCGTCCTCGGTGACGACGGGGCCGCGCAGTCGGAAGCGACAGGCGTCGCCGAGGGTCTCTACGGCGGTGATCTCGCCCAGCTCTTCGACGATTCCGGTGAACACTTCCCGGGTCCTCCTGCCTCTTGGGCACGGACTCCGGGGCATCTGTCGACAGCCGACAGGACGTACGGACGACGGCACCGGTACGGCGCTCGTCGGTCGGACCTGTCCCTCGGGGACGGGTCCGAAACAGCCGGCGACGCGCACATGGGCTCGTCCGCCGCGCACTGCCTCCCATCCGGACTTTAACCGTCGGTCCAGGAATTTCACCTGGTCAACCGGCCGCTGGAGGCGACCGGGTCGCGGACTGTAACCGCCGGTTCGGACTTTCACCGACCCCGGAGTGCGCTGCTTCTGGTACAGGGCCAGTGTGCCACGTCTGATCGTCACCCAGACGGGCGGGGGCTGTGGGGTGACTCACACCGCCCGCCTTCCCGCCCGCGACAGGACCGTACCTATTGACGCTGTGGTCTAGTCCTCTCTAGTGTCTGCGCGACCTCCCCTTGTGACCGGCCCGGCGGCGGTGACGACGGCCCTTGCCCGCCGCCGGGCCACCCCCGTCCGTGGTGGACGCGGCCGACAGCGGGGAAGGCTTACCGCCGTGCGGTGGACGATCGGACGTGACGGGCTGGTGCGGGCGGGGCTCGGGGTGCTCGCCGGCACCCAACTGGTGCTCGGCCTGTGGGTGCTGGTGCTGCCGGAGCTGTTCTGGAAGTGGCCCTGGGTGTCGCATCTGCCGCCCTACAACGAGCATCTGCTGCGGGACTTCGGCGGGGCCGGTCTCGCGCTCGCCGTGGTGCTGTGCGCGGCGGTGGCGACGATGGAGCGGCGGCTGGTCCTGACCGCGCTGGTCGCCTACCTGGCCTCCTCGGTGCCGCATCTGGTCTTCCACTCCGGGCATCTGGCGCCCCTGTCGGCGGCGAGCGGTGCGGGGTTCATGGCGCTGCTGGGCACGGCGGTGGTGCTGCCGGCCGTACTGCTGTGGCTGGCGGCGTCGCGAGGGAGCGCGGAGGGCGACTGACTGTCCGGCGGGGCGGGCCGGGTGGTCGGTGGTGCGGACTGGTTGCTCGGTGGGGTGGGCCGGGTGGTCGGTGGCGCGGGCCGGGCCGGGTGTTCGGAGGGCTGGGCCGGGCTTTTGTGGCGCAGGCCGGACGTTCGGAGGGCTGGGCCGGGCTTTTGTGGCGCAGGCCGGACGTTCGGAGGGCTGGGCCGGGTGCCCAGTGATGGGCCGGATGTCCGGTGATGCGGGCCGGACTGTCGGGGGGCTGCGGGTCGACTGCCCGGTGATACGGGCCCGCTGTCCGGTGGCGCGGGCCCGGTTCAGTTCCCCGGTGGTGCGAACAGTTCGTCCTGTGCGCGGTCGCGGGCCGTCAGCAGTGCCCCGCGCAGTACGGCCTCGCCGCCCAGCAGACCGGCCCGTACCTCCGTGGGCAGCGGGGACATCCGGGCCAGGTGGCGCTGGACTCGGCCGGCCAGCACGTCCCCGCCCGCGCGGCCGACCTCCCCGGCCAGTACCACGCAGCCGGGGTCGAGGACGGAGACCACGGCTGCGACGCCGAGGGCGACACGGCCGGCGAGGACGTCGAGGAAGCGTCCGGCGGCCTGGTCCGTGCCGCGCGCCGCGGCACGGACCAGGGCGGGGGCATGCGCCGCGGCACGGAGCGGGGCGGAGGCGTGCGTCGGGTCGGGTGGCGCCGCCCGGCCGACGGCCGGCACCGGCAGCCCGTGCTCCGCCGCGAGGGCGACGATCGCCGACGCCGAGGCCAGTGAGTGGAAGCCGCCGTCGCAGTCGGTGGCCGACGGCAGGCCGGTCGTGCCCGGCACCGGCAGGAAGCCGACCTCCCCGGCACCCCCGGAGGCGCCCCGCCGCAGCGCCCCGTCCAGGACGAGCGCGGCGCCGATGCCGAGGTCCAGCCAGAGCAGTACGAACGTGTCCCGGTCCCGGGCGGCGCCGTCGCGCTGTTCGGCCAGGGCGGCGAGGTTGGTCTCGTTCTCGACGCTGACCCGGGACTCGGGGAACCGCTCCTGCACGGCGGCCATCAGGCGGCGGTGCCAGGCGGGCAGGCCGCCGGAGTCGCGCAGGTCGCCACTGACCGGGTCGATCAGGCCCGGGGCGCCGATGCCCACCGTGTGCAGCCGGTCCGCCCCGGCCTCCTTGGCGGCCCGCTCCACCAGCGCGACCGCCTGCTCCACCGCCGGTCCGGTCCCGGCGTCGTCGCGGATCGGCCCGGACGCCTCGGCCAGCACGCCGCCGACCAGATCGGACACGAGTACGGAGACGCCCTCGGTGCGCACGTCGAGGGCGGCCAGGTGGGCGAGCCCGGCGACGATCCCGTACAGCTTGGCGTTGGGGCCCCGGCGCTGCTCCCCCGCCTCGCCGACCACCTCGATCAGACCGGCGGCGGTGAGCCGTTCGACCAGGTCGGCCACGGACGGCCGGGACAGGCCGGTGAACTGCTTGAGCTGCGCGGCCGTCAACGGGCCTTCCCGCTGGAACAGGCGGAGGGCGAGCCGGTCGTTGATGGCCCGGGCGGTGCTCGGAGTGGCGGGCATGCCGGGATCCTTCCAGATGGACGGGCGGGGCGGCCCGCGGAGGATACCCACTATCTATAAGGCAACCTTCCTGATAGTTTACGCCCGCGGTCGGCCCACGGCACGGCCGCGCACGCTCGCCGCCGCACGCCCGGTGCGGGGAGCGGACAGGACGGAGGGGCCCGAGAATGAGTGCGGTGGTCTACCAACTGCGTGAGGTACGGCGCGCCCGCTACGCCGTGGCGGCCGTCTTCGCGGTACACGGCTCGGTCACCGGCTCGTTCGCGACCCGGGTCCCCTGGATCCAGGACCACGCCGGGGTCAGCGCGGGCCAGCTGGGACTGGCCCTGGCCTTCCCCGCGCTCGGCGCCTCCCTCGCCATGCCACTGGCCGGCCGGATCAGCCACCGCTTCGGCGCCCGCACCGCCCTGCGCGGCCTGCTGGCCCTGTGGACGCTGTCGCTGGCCCTGCCCTCGCTGGCCCCCAACCTCGCCACCCTCTGCCTCGCCCTGTTCGTCTACGGGGCCACCTCGGGCATGTCCGACGTCGCGATGAACGCGCTCGGCGTCGAGGTCGAGAACCGTCTCGACAAGTCGATCATGTCGGGGCTGCACGGCATGTGGAGCGCGGGCGCCCTGATCGGTTCGGCGGGCGGCACGCTCGCCGCCCACCTCGGCGCGGACGCCCGGCTGCACCATCTGCTGGCCGCCGCCGTCCTGACGGTGCTCGGCCTGGTCATGTGCACCTGGGTACTGGATCTCCAGCCCGCCGAGGACGAGGAGGCCCCGCCGAGGTTCGCGCTGCCGCCCAGGTCGGCGGTGCTGATCGGCGCGGTCGGGTTCTGCGCGGTCTTCGCGGAGGGCGCGAGCCTGGACTGGTCGGCGGTCTACCTGCGGGACCAGCTGGACACCTCGGCGGGGCTCGCGGCGGCGTGCACCACCGGGTTCACGCTGACCATGGCCCTGGCCCGGTTCGCCGGCGACCGGATCGTGGACCGGTTCGGCGCGGTGCGCTCGGTCCGGGTGAGCGGTGTGCTGGCCGCGCTCGGCGGCGTGCTGGTGGTCATCGGCGGCCACCCGGCGGTGGCGATGACCGGCTTCGCGCTGCTGGGCCTGGGCATCGCCGTGGTCGTCCCGCTCTGTTTCGCGGCGGCGGGCCGCAGCGGCAGCAACCCGTCCCTCGCCATCGCGGGCGTCGCCACCATCACGTACACCTCCGGGCTGATCGCGCCCAGCGCGATCGGCGGGCTGGCCGAGGCCACCAGCCTGGTGGTGTCGTTCGGGCTGGTGACCGTGCTGGCCTGCGGCCTGGTGGCGTTCGCGGGCGTACTGCGCGCCGGGGACCGCACCCCGGCGAAGGTCAGTCCGCCGGACGCAGCAGTTCCCGGCCGGCGGCCCTGAACTCCTCGCTCCACGGCGCCGGCCGCATCGTCGCCGCGTCCAGCCGCACCAGGACCCGGGTGCCGCGGGCGTAGGCGGTGGCCCCGTCCGCCGAGCAGAACCGGAAGCCTATGACCCTCACCGCCCCCGCCCAGGACCGCCCCCGCCGGCGCCTTCGCGTCGGCACCGCGCTCACCTATCTGTCGCTGATCGTCGCCTCCCTGGTGGTCCTGGTCCCGCTCCTGGTGGTGTTCCTGACCTCGCTGAAGTCCTACGGTGAGATCTCGGACGGAGGGGGCGCGCTGTCCCTGCCGGACGACTGGCTGAACTTCTCGAACTACGCCACGGCCTTCACCGACGGCGACCTGCTGACGGCCTTCGGCAACACCGCGTTCATCCTGCTGTTCTCCCTCACCGGCACCGTGATCATCGGCTCGATGACGGCGTACGCCATCGACCGCTTCGACTTCCGCTTCAAGGCCCTGGTCATGGCGCTGTTCCTGATCGCGACCCTGGTTCCCGGCGTGACCACCCAGGTCGCCACCTTCCAGGTCGTCAACAGCTTCGGCCTGTTCGACACCCGCTGGGCCCCGATCCTGCTCTACATGGGCACCGACATCGTGTCCGTCTACATCTTCCTGCAGTTCATCCGCGGGATCCCGAAGTCCCTCGACGAAGCGGCGCGGATCGAGGGCGCGAACTCCTTCACCATCTACCGGGAGATCATCTTTCCCCTGCTCAAGCCGGCGATCGCCACGGTGGTCATCATCAAGGGCATCACCACGTACAACGACTTCTACATCCCGTTCCTCTACATGCCCTCGGAGGAACTCGGAACCACGTCGACGGCCCTGTTCCGCTTCAAGGGGCCGTTCGGGGCGCACTGGGAGAACATCTCCGCCGGAGCCGTCCTGGTGATCCTGCCGACCCTGGTGATCTTCCTGTTCCTCCAACGCTACATCTACAACGGGTTCGCCCAGGGAGCCACGAAATAGCGGGTCCCCGGCGGTCGGCGGGCGTCTCCGGCTGGCGTGCGGTCCCGTCCGCCGTCCGCCGTCTCCGATGACGCCATGAGGTGTGCGGTGCGGATTCCCCGCGTTCGGCCGGTCGTCCATCCTGGCTGCCCGTGGGGAGCCCGGGTCGGCGCACTCGCCGGTGACGTCGGCGGTCTCCCCCGGGATACTGGTCGCCCATGGATGAGGTCGAAGTCGTCGTCGCCCATTCCGAGCGCGCGACCCTGCGGGTCGGCGACGTGTTCCTGAAGGTGGACGCCGATCAGACGCGCATCGACGTCGAGGTCGAGGCGATGTCCCTCGCGCCGGTCCCCACCCCCAGGGTCCTGTGGCGCAAGCCGCCCGTGCTCGCGGTCGCCGCGCTCCCGGGGACGACGCTCGGACGCCTCGGCGGGCCGTCGACCGGGGCGCCGGCGGCGTGGGCCGCGGCGGGCGCCGCCATCCGCGAGCTGCACGGTGCGCCGCTGCCGCCCTGGCCGGGCAGGGCCGGCCGGAGCGTCGTCGCGCTGGCGGCGGAACTCGACGACGCCTGCGAGTCGCTCGTGACGGACGGCCTCCTGCCCGCCGGCCTGGTCGCCCGCAACCGCCAGGTCGCCGAGGCCGCGCTGAGGCCGTGGACCCCGGCGTTCACACACGGCGACCTGCAGATCGCGCACGTCTTCGTCGACGGCGACAAGGTCACGGGCATCATCGACTGGTCCGAGGCGGGCCAGGGCGATGCCCTGTACGACCTCGCCACCTTCACGCTCGGGCACGAGGAGCACCTCGACGACGTCCTCACCGGCTACGGCACCGGCGTCGACCTCGACGTGATCCACGCGTGGTGGTCGTTGCGCAGCCTGCTGGCGGTCCGCTGGCTGATCGAGCACGGCTTCGACCCGTTCGCTCCGGGCTGCGAGGTCGACGTGCTGAGAGCCCGGATGTGAGGCTGCGCAGGCCCTACCGCTACGCATGCATGCGGCCTGCGGCCTGCGGCGCCTCCCGTGGATCACAAAGGTCCGTGGCGGTTCCCGCGCAGCCGCGTGCTCCGGCGGGACCGGCGCGTCACGAGACGCCCGGCGCGGTCCGTCCCGTCAGTTCGCCTTCCCGCTACCCTGTCCCGAGTCGTCGTAGCTCGTCGTCCCCGCGTCCAGGAGCCCGCCCTGCGAGGTGCCCGCGGCCTTCGAGAGCCAGCGCAGCGCGTGGTAGCCGGTCAGCACCACGAGGGTGCCGAGGGCGATGCCGTTGAGTTCGAAGTTGTCGGTGATCTCCAGCGTCACGCCGCCGATACCGACGATGACACCGGCGGCGGCCGGGATCAGGTTGAGCGGCTGACTGAAGTCGACCTTGTTGCGCACCCAGATCTGCGCGCCGAGCAGGCCGATCATGCCGTAGAGGATGACGGTGATGCCGCCCAGCACTCCGCCCGGGATCGCGGCGACGAACGCGCCGAACTTCGGGCACAGGCCGAAGAACAGGGCGACGATCGCGGCGCACATGTAGGCGGCGGTCGAGTACACGCGAGTGGCGGCCATGACACCGATGTTCTCGGCGTACGTGGTGGTGGCCGGGCCACCGGCGACCGTGGAGACCATGGTGGCCGCGCCGTCCGCCGCGATGGCGGTGCCGAGCTTGTCGTCGAGGGGGTCGCCGGTCATCTCGCCGACCGCCTTGACGTGACCCGCGTTCTCGGCGACCAGGGCGATCAGCACCGGGAGGGCCACGACGATGGCCGAGGCGCTGAACGAGGGCGCGTGCGTGTCGGGGAAGCCGACCCAGGCGGCCTCCTTGACCGCGGTCAGGTCCAGCCGCCAGTGGTCCACGACCTTGCCGCTGCCGTCGATGGAGTGGATCTTGCCCAGGGAGAGGTCGAGGATCCAGGAGAGCAGGTAGCCGAAGACCAGGCCGAGGAAGATCGCGATGCGGGACCAGAAGCCGCGCAGGACGACCAGGGCGAGGCCCGTGAAGAGCATCGTGGCGAGCGCCGTCCACTGGTCCTGCGGCCAGTAGCTGGAGGCGGCCACCGGGGCCAGATTGAAGCCGATCAGCATGACGACGGCGCCCGTCACCGCAGGCGGCAGCACCGCGTGGATGACCTTGGCGCCCAGGCGCTGGACCACGAGACCGACCACGGCCAGGGCAAGCCCCACGACGAACAGGGCGCCGGTGAGCTCCGCCGGCCCGCCGCCCTGGCTGCCGATGACGGCGGCGACGCCGACGAAGGAGAGCGACGAGCCCAGGTAGCTGGGGACTCGCCCGCGCGTGAGGACGAGGAACAGCAGCGTGGCGACGCCCGAGGCCATCAGGCCGAGGCTCGGGTCGAGGCCCATGAGCACCGGGGCGACGAAACACGCACCGATCATCGAGACGACGTGCTGCGCGCCCAACCCGATCGTCCGGGTCCAGGTCAGCCGCTCGTTCGGCCGGACGACCTCACCTGGTCCCAGAGTCCTGCCGTCTCCATGCAGCTTCCATCCGAAACCGGACATTCGTTACTCTCCGTTCTGTACTTACCGAACGGAAAAGTACAAGATGAGCGGTCAGTCGTTCACATCGACCCGAGGACGCAGGGCGCCCGGGTCTGCCCGCGTGGCCTGGCCCTCTCGTCGGAGGGCCCTTGGTCCACGCCTCGAAGATGGTACGTGGGGTATCGCCGAGACACGGCTCAGCGGCCGGGACCGCGCGCCAGGTCGTAGGCGTAGGAAGGGCTGAACGTGCCGGGGCTGCCCTTGCAGCCGTCCGACTCGCCCGGCAGCTTGACCCACAGGTAGGCGTCGATCCGGTCCTCGCCGGTGGTCAGCGTCGGGGCGCGGCCGATCCGGCGTCCGGCCGGGTCGCACCAGGCTCCGTCGGGCGGGGCGCCGTTGCCGTTGCGGCTGGTGTCGACGACGGCGCCCAGGTGCGCCGGTCCGCCGAGGGCGTCCAGCACCGCCCGGTCGTAGGCGGTCTCGTCGGCGGTGGTGTGGAAGTTGGAGACGTTGCTGAAGACGCCGTCGGAGGAGGCGGCCGAGGCGGCGCCCGCCTGCCTGAGCCAGCCGGCCTGCTTGCCGGGCGCGTGCCAGCCGGAGTGACCGGCGTCGTAGTAGACCCGGGTCCGGGGGCCGGCCTCCTTGAGGACGCGGCCGGCGCGGGCGAGGGAGGCGAAGCGGTCGGCGCGCCCGGCGGCGGACAGGCAGCCGGCCTGGGCGACCGAGTCGGGCTCCAGGATCACGATGACCTCCTCCGGGCCCAGCCCGGCGGCGAAGCGGTCGATCCAGTCGTCGTAGGCCGCGAGGTCGGGTGCCCCGCCCTCGGAGTGGCCGCCGCAGTCGCGGTCGGGGACCGCGTACGGCACGAGGACCGGGACCCGGCCCTGGGCCGCGCCGCCCGAGGTGACGGCGCGGACCCGGGCGGTGATGGTGTCCGGCGTGAAGTCGGCGAACCAGACGGCGGCGGGCCGGTCGGCGATCCGGTCGGCGATGACCGCGTGCCGCGGGTCGTCGGGGTGGGCGGTCACCCAGTCGAGCACCTGGGAGCCGGGGTGGCGGTAGAGCCGGGCGGACGGGGCGGCCGTACCCGGTTCCCCGGTGGCCTTGGTCGGCGTGGGCGTGGGCGCCGGGCTCGTCCGCGGCGCGGACGACGCGGACGACGCGGACGCGGTGCGCGAGACCGGCGGTGAGGGCGAGGGCGACGGCGGGACGTGCTCGTGGACGGGCCGGAACGACCGCGTCACCGACGGCCGGGCCTCGTCCGCACGGCCGCCGCCGGCGTCGTCCTCCTCCAGCGCGGACAGCGTCCCGGCGACCGCGCCGGTCACGGTCACGACGGCGGCCACGGCGACCATGAGGCCACGGCGGACGGCACGCCGGCGCGCGGCCCGGCGCGCGGCCAGCCGCCTGGTACGAAGGCCGGACACGATACGGTTCCCCTCCCCCACGCGGCGGGCGCGTTACCCCGTTCCGGGGAAGCGACGGGCCCGCCGTTCCTTCCGTCCCCCTGAAGCTGCGACTCTGCCCCCATGGCGCACTGTCGACACGTCTCCGCGGCCATCGACTCGATGGACACCGTCCTCGCCCGGATGCGCGCTCTTGACGCGACGCTGCCGGCCCGGGACGGGGTGGCGGTGTTCAACCGGGTCTATCTGACCGTGACCGAGGCCGTCGACAGGGACATCGACACCGGCCGGTTCCCGGACGCCCGGACCGCGAGCACGCTGGACGTACGGTTCGCCGAGCGTTACCTCGGCGCCGTCGACGCGGTGGACGACGGGCGCCGGCCGCCCGCCTGCTGGCGGCCCCTGTTCCAGTTCCGCCGTCATCCCCAGGTACGTCCGCCGCAGTTCGCGCTCGCGGGCATCAACGCGCACATCGGGCACGACCTGGCGCTCGCCGTCCTGGACACCTGTCGTACGCTCGACTGCGAACCCGGGGACCTGGAGGATGAGTTCGACCGGGTGGGCGAGATCCTCGTGTCGCTGGAGGAGCGCGTCCGCGAAGAACTGATGCCGGGCCCCGACCTCCTCCGGATCGCCGACCCGCTGACCCATCTGCTCAACTCCTGGTGCCTGGAGCGCGCCCGCGACGGCGCCTGGGTCGCCGCCCGCACCCTGTGGGCGATGCGCCGGCTGCCCGGCATGGCCGGGGAGATCACCGAACGGCTGGACGAGGCGGTCGGCTTCGCGGGCCGCATGCTGCTCACCCCGCTGCCGGGCTGACGACCGTCCCCGTCCTGGTGGGACCTGGGGCCCGTCGTTCGGATCAGCCGGCGGACGCGGGGCCTGGCACGCGCATCTGCGGCGTTGTCGTCGGTCCTCGGCTCCCCCACGCTCGGCTGCGCTCGCGGGGGGGGGGGACCCCATCGCGTCGGCTCCCTCCTCCGCCTTGCGGCTGCACGCACCAGGCCCCGCTCACCGGTATGAGAGGTCGCCGCCGAGGCCCTGCGGCCTGATCCGGACGACGGGTTCTAGTCCTCCGGCAGCTCCACGGGGGCGATGGCGTCGTAGACGTCACCGGGCCCGGGGTTGCCGGGGTCGGTCGTCCCGCCGAAGTGGCGCATGACGCCCCAGACCGCGTTCAGCGCGGTCTGGACGGCGCCCTCGGCCCACCCCGCCGTCCAGGAGATGTCGTCGCCGGCGAGGAAGACGCCCCGCTTGTCGGCGGGGAGCCGGTCCTGCATGAAGTGCGTGAACAGGCGCCGCTGGTAGCGGTAGTGGCCGGGCAGGTTGGCCTTGAAGGCGCCCATGAAGCAGGGCTCGTTCTCCCAGGAGACGGTCACCGGGTTGCCGATGACGTGCTTCCTGATGTCGACCTTCGGGTAGATCTCGCCGAGCGATTTCAGCATGACCTCCATCCGCTCCCGCGCGGACAGCGGCAGCCACTTCAGGCTGTCGTCGCACCAGGTGTACGAGAGGCAGATGACGGCGGGCCTGTCGGGTCCGTCGTCGAGGAGGTACGTGCCGCGCGTCATGCGGTCGGTGAGCGTCATCGACATGACGTCCCGGCCGGTCTCCTCGTCCTTGTCGAGCCAGAACGGCCGGTCGACGGGCACGAACAGCTTGCTGGACTCCATGTAGTGGGTGCGCTCGATGGCGGTCCAGTGGTCGATGGGGAAGAGCGCGTCGTCGCAGGCGATCTTCGACAGCAGCATCCAGGACTGGGCGGTGAAGACGGCCGCCCGGTAGGTGCGGATGTCGCCGGCGGCGTCGGTGACGGTGACGCGGTCGCCCGCGGTGCGGTCGAGGCGGGTCACGGCGGGGCGGGGCGAGCCGTCGGCGTGCAGGGACCGCAGCGAGGTGCCGTACGGCCAGTGGACGATCTTCTCCGGCGCGCGCTCCCACAGCCGCAGCGGCAGTTGCTGCGAGCCGCCGACGATGCCGCGGTGGTGGTCGTCGGCCTCGGTGTAGACGACGCGGAGGATCTCCAGGATGGAGTTGGGGAAGTCGGTGTCCCAGCCGCCGGTGCCGAAGCCGACCTGGCCGAAGATCTCACGGTGCCGGAAGGACCGGAACGCCTCGGAGTCGCAGAGGAAGCCGTAGAAGGTCTGGTTGTCGAGCTTCTCGACCAGCCGTGACCAGATCTCCCGGATGCGCGGCACGTCCCGCTCGCGCAGGGCGCGGTTCATGGCGGAGAAGTCGGCGCCCTCTTCGAGGCAGCGGGCCCAGGCGTCGGCGACGTCCCGGTAGACCTGGGGCAGGTCGGCGAGGGTCTGGGCGTAGTGGGTCTCGCCCTTGAGGTCGACGACGGTGGAGGGCGTGGTCTCGGCGAGCGGGTTGGGGAAGGGCCGGGTCTCCAGGCCCACCAGGTCGATGTAGTGGTTCAGGGCGGTGGAGGAGGGCGGGAAGCGCATGGCGCCCATCTCGGCCCTCAGTTCCGGGTCGCAGCCGTCGAAGCCGACGGTGCGCAGGCGCCCGCCGATCCGGTCGGCCTCGTACACGACCGGCTTGAGGCCCATCTTCATCAGCTCGTACGCCGTGATGACGCCGGACAGCCCGCCGCCGATGACGGCGACCTCGGTGCCGTGCTCGGTCGCGGGTATCTGGCCGAGCCCGGCCGGGTGGGCGAGGAAGTCGTCGTAGGCGTACGGGAAGTCCGGGCCGAACATGGTGATCGGCGGCTGCTGCCCGTCGGTGTGCTCGACGGCGTTGGGCACCGTGGACGTCATGAGGTGCGGACTCCTTGCGCGGATGTGCCGAGTACCCGGGTGTCAGGCGAGGGAGCCGTACAGGCCGGGGCGGCGGTCGGTCAGGTACGGGTTGGCCGCGCGGGAGGCGGCGAGGAGGGCCGGGTCCGCGTCGGCGAGGACCAGTTCCTCGGCACGGCCGGCGCGGGCCCGGGCGATGCCGTCCGGGCCCGCGAGGACGGACAGACCGACGAAGTCGAACTCGCCCTCGGCTCCGACCCGGTTGACGTACGCGACGTACATCTGGTTCTCGAAGGCGCGCACCGGGACCACCGACTCGGCGACGAACTGGAAGGGGTGCATCTGCGCGGTCGGCACCAGGAGCAGGTCGGTGCCGGCCAGGGCGTGGGCGCGGACGTTCTCCGGGAACTCGACGTCGTAGCAGATCATCAGGCCGACGGTCAGACCGCCCAGTTCGGCCTGGACGACGGGCCGGTCGCCGGGGGTGAAGTGGTCGCGCTCGTGGCGGCCGAAGAGGTGCGTCTTGCGGTAGCCGGCGAGCCGGGTGCCGTCGGCGGAGATCAGCTGGGCGGAGTTGAAGACGCGGTCGCCGTCCCGTTCGGGGTAGCCGTAGGCGACGGCGAGGCCGTGCCGGGTGGCCGTCTCCGCGATCGCGTCGGCCGCGTCGCCGTCGGCGGGCTCGGCGAGCCGGGCCACGTCGTCGCCGATGGCGTACCCGGTCAGGAACAGCTCCGGCGCCACCAGCAGCCCGGCGCCCGCGGCGGCTGCCCGGCCCGCGGCCTCGTCGAGGACCTTGAGGTTCTCGGCGACGGAGCCGGGGCGGCCGGAGCTCTGGAGCAGGGCGGTGCGCATGGGTGTTCCTCACCGGGGACGGAGGGGTGACGGAGGGGGAGGCGGGAGCCAGGAAGACGCTACGGTCGCCGCTCCCGCCGGGACAAGGAGCGGGCGTTGCGCGCGGGTGGGCGGTTCGTTGCGTCGTAGGGGCGGTCGACGGTGATTCGTTGCGCGCCTCCTTCCCGGGACGGCTGTCGCTTCCGCCGGACCGTGGCCGCCAGCACCGCCGCCGTCAGCAGGTACGGCACCGCCGCCCAGGCGAAGGCGCCGCCGTTGCCGGCCGCCGACGCGGTGGCCGCGTAGGCGCCGTACACCGCGACGGTGCCCAGCTCCGTGCCGAGCCCCGCGACCGAGGTCAGGGTCGCCCGACCGGTCGCGTCGATACGGCGCTGGAGGCGGGCGTCGGCGAGCACGGTGGCCAGTTGCAAGCCGCCGAAGGCCAGGCCGATCAGGGCGGTCCCGGCCGGGCCGCCGGTCAGCGCGCCCACGGCCAGCGCGCCGGCGGCGCCGGTGAGCAGCGTGGCGAGCCCGGTGGTGCCGAGGCGGCGTTCAGCGACGCCCGCCAGCAGGCCGCCGGCCGTGGCGCCGGACCAGACGACCAGCAGCAGCCAGGGGACGGCCGCCTCGGCCACGCCGGTGTCGCGGACCAGCAGCGGCGTGTACTCGTCCAGCGCTCCCCACACCGCGGTGACGGCCGGGACCAGCAGCAGCGCGCCGCGCACGGACCGGTCGGCGCGGGCCCCGGCGAGCCCGGCGCGCAGGGTCGCCGTCCAGCCCGCGTCCGTGTCCCGGGCGGACGGTTCGTGGTGTTCGGGGAGCCGGGCCGCCGTGGCCGAGGCCAGCAGACAGGCGAGGACGCTTGCCGCGCCGACGGCCTGGTACCCGCCCCAGGCGAAGACCGGCCCGGCGAGGGCCATCGAGGCGGCGGTGGCCGCCGGGCCCACCGCGTGGACCCGGCCCATGACCCGGGCGTAACGGTCGGCCGCGCCGAGCCGCTCCAGTTCGTCGTGGGCCAGCGCCTCCAGGGCACCGGAGCCGAGCGCTCCCCCGGCGCCCCACAGCACGAAGCCGAGCGCGAAGGCCGGGTACGCGGGCGCGAGCACCCACAGGGCGAAGCCGGCGGCCGTGAGCAGCGGGCCGAGCCACAGCAGCCGGCGCCGCGAGACGGCGTCCGCCCAGGCGCCGGAGGGCACCTCCAGGGCCACGCCGGTGACCGACCACAGGACGAAGAGGGAGGAGATCTGCCCGAGGGAGAGTCCGGCGTCGCTGAAGAGCAGCGCGTACACCGGGTACAGAAGGACGAAGTCGTCGCAGAACGCGTAGGCGCAGAGGATGGTCGAAAGGCGCCGCACACCGCCGGGGGCGGGCACGGGCGCGGCTGGAGGTGTCATGGGGCCTTCCCGGGGAGCCGCTTCGGACGTCGGAGGTGCGGCGTCCTGGGCGGTCCGCGGGAGGCGCGGCCGGTGGATCAATGTCGGCGGGTCATGACAACGAGGGTAGTCGCCCGCCCCGCGGTACGGACACCCCTGGCACGGGCGCTCCCGGCACGGGCGCCCCAGCACGGACAGCGGCGGTCGCGGGGGCGGGGCCGGGGCTCGGCGGGGCGGCGGGGGGGCGGGGCGGGACCACGGACTCAGCCGGGAAGCGGGCCGAAGCCAGGGGGTGGCGTGCCGCCCGCCGACGGGTGGCCGTGCGCGGCCCGCAGGATCCTGGCGGCGCCGCGGACTGCGCCGGTGTGCGGCGCGGGGACCACCCGCAGGGGTGCCCTCAGACGGTCGATGAGCCGACGGGTCAGGTCGGGGCGCAGGGCGCCGCCGCCGGCCAGGAGGGCGCCGCGGCTCAGGGCGTCGGCGGTGAGGAACGTACGGTCCTGCCGGAGCATCGAGGTGACCATGGTCGCGACGGCCTCGCCGATCTCCGCCGAGGCGTCCGTGTCCGCGTCGGCGTCGGCCAGGTCGACGGTGCCCAGGGCGGTGCGGCGGGCGTCGAGGACGGCACCGTCGGAGAGGAGGACGACCTCGGTGAGGTGGGCGCCGATGTCCACCACGAGCAACGGGCGGGCGAGGTCGGCCTCCGCGGCCAGGGCGATGGCGCGGGCGGAGGGGACGGTCAGCACCGCACGCGGGCGCAGCACCCGCACGGCGGCGCGGGCGCGCTCCCGGTAGACGGGGCCGTCCAGCACGGGCGTGGTGACCACCACCAGGGGACGGGTGAGCCGGGGCAGCCGGTGGCCGAGCAGCCGGTCGAGCATGCGGGCCGTCCCGGGGACGTCGATGATCGCGCCGCGCTGGACCGGGTGGTGGGCCCCGGCGCCGGGGAAGGTGACGGTGGGCACGTCGAGGATCGCGCCGCGGCCGGAGATCCAGGCGCGGGTGCGGACGCTGCCCAGGTCGAGGGCGAGGCCGCAGCACCGCCGGCACAGCGGCCAGGGCCGGTGCCGGGCCCCGGGGTCGGTGCGGGGGCGGCGGGCGACGGTCATCGCCCGGGCTCCCGTACGTGCTGGCACCGCGCGCAGTAGCGGGCCTGCGGCACGACCATCAGGCGGTCCCGGTCCACGGGCCGCCGGCACAGGTGGCAGATGCCGTAGCGGCCCTCGGCGATGCGCTGGAGCGCCGCCCGGACGTCGGCGAGGACCATGCGGGCGGAGGCGGAGGGCGGGACGGGGGCCTGGCCCGGCGCCGCGGGGCGCCGGGCCAGGTCCAGTTGTTCGCACAGGTTCCGCCGCAGCGCGGCGAGGTCCTCCGGCGACAGGTGCACGGCACCGTCGCCGATGGTCTGGTGGTTCACCACTTCACCCCTTCGTCCCTCCCCGCCTTCGTGCGAGGCGGGAGCGGGAGAGGAAGACGGACCGGGTTCACGCGCCGGCACGGCTCTGGCAGCCGACGCAGTACCGGGTGTAGGGCAGGATCTCCAGACGCTCCACGGGAACCGGCTTGGAGCAGCCCAGGCAGGTGCCGTAGGAACCGTCGTCGACACGGGCGAACGCCTCGTCGATCTCCTTCAGGACCTTGCCGATCGCCTCGGCCTGCGTGGCGAGCAGGTGGTCCGCCGCGGTGCGCCCGCTCTCGTCGAGGGCCCGGAGCTGGGCCACCCGGCTGGTGCGGGCGTGTTCGAGGCGTCGGCGCGCGTCGTCGGCGGTCAGCCGTCCGGCGCGGGGGTCGGTCCGGGAGGTATCGGGAGGCACGGGAAGGGTCCTTTCCAAGGGGCGCCGGGTACGGCTGCGGCCGCCCGGTCGCCTGCGGCTCTGCTCCTCCTCGACTCTGCTCGTCCACGCGGAGGAAACCCATCGGGCGCGGTCCCCATTCGCCCCGGAGCGCGGTAACCATGTGGCGCCGGCGGATGGGTGCCCGTGGCCTCGGATATGGGGGTCAGGACCCATCGACCGCGCGCAGGAAGCAAGGCAGAGTGAGCCGGAATCGATCGTGATCGCAGGCTGTGGCGCCCACCTGGGGGCGGCACGGAACGAGGAGTACTTCCCGGTGTCGCTGTTCTGGCGGATCTTCGGGCTCAACGCCCTGGTGCTGGGCACCGCGACGGCACTGCTGCTGTGGGCGCCGGTGACGGTCTCGGTGCCGGTGCTGCTGACCGAGGCGGTCATCCTGGTGGGCGGTCTCGCCGTCATGCTGGTCGCCAACGCCGCCCTGCTGCGCTGGGGACTGGCCCCGCTGGGCCGGCTGACGAAGCTGATGGCCACCGTGGATCTGCTCCGCCCCGGGCAGCGGCTGCCCGTACCCGGCGGGGGCGGCGGCCCTGGTGGTGGTCGCGGGGGCGGCGGCCCCGGTGGTGGTCGCGGGGGCGAGGTGACCGAGCTGATCCGCACGTTCAACGCGATGCTCGACCGCCTGGAGCACGAGCGGGCCACCTCCAGCGCGCGGGTGCTGCTCGCCCAGGAGGCGGAGCGCCGCCGTATCGCCCAGGAACTGCACGACGAGGTCGGGCAGAGCATGACCGCGATCCTGCTGGTGCTGGGGCGTGCCGCGGACGACGCCGACGGGCCGTTGCGCGAGGAGCTGCGGCAGGCCCAGGAGATCACCCGCGACAGCCTGGACGAGGTCCGCCGTCTGGTACGCCGCCTGCGCCCGGGTGTGCTGGAGGACCTGGGGCTGGTCAGCGCGCTGACCTCGCTCACGGAGGACTTCGCCGTCCACACCGGGTTGTACGTGGCACGCCGCTTCGACACCGACCTGCCCGCCCTCGACCCGGAGACCGAGCTGGTGCTGTACCGGGTGGCGCAGGAGAGCCTGACCAACGCGGCCCGGCACGCCGACGCGCGGCGCGTCGAGGTGGGCCTGCGCCGCGCCGGCCGGGCGGTGGTGCTGGAGATCGCCGACGACGGGCGCGGCATCGAGGCCGCCCGCGAGGGCGCCGGCATCCGCGGCATGCGCGAACGGGCCCTGCTCGCCGGGGCCACCCTGAACCTGACCTCCACGCCCGGTTCCGGCACCCGGATCCGTCTCATCACCCCCGTCCCCAGGAAGTCCTGACCATGTCCGATCCGGCCCAGCCCCCTGAACCCACCCCGGCCCCGGCGCCGTTCGCGGCCCCGGCGACGCCGATCCGCATCCTGCTCGCCGACGACCACGCCCTCGTACGCCGCGGTGTACGCCTGATCCTGGAACGGGAAGCGGACCTACGGGTCGTCGCCGAGGCCGGGGACGGCGCCGAGGCCGTCGAGGCGGCCCGGGGCACGGACGTCGACCTGGCCGTCCTGGACATCGCCATGCCCCGGCTGACGGGCCTTCAGGCCACCCGGGAACTGGCCGCGCTCAAGCCTGGCCTGCGCATCCTGATGCTCACCATGCACGACAACGAGCAGTATCTGTTCCAGGCGCTGAAGGCCGGTGCCTGCGGATACGTGCTGAAGTCCGTCGCCGACCGCGACCTGGTAGCCGCCTGCCGGGCCGCGATGCGCAACGAGCCGTTCCTCTACCCGGGGGCGGTCACCGCCCTGATCCGCAACTACCTGGACCGGGTCCGGCACGGCGAGGAGAACCCCGACCAGCTCCTCACCCCGCGCGAGGAGGAGGTCCTCAAACTGGTCGCCGAGGGCCACTCCTCGAAGGACATCGCCGAGATCCTGTTCATCAGCGTCAAGACGGTGCACCGTCACCGGGCCAATCTGCTGCACAAGCTCGGCCTGCGCGACCGCCTGGAGCTGACCCGGTACGCCATCCGCGCCGGGCTCATCGAGCCCTGACGCCCACCCGGCATCCCGTGTCCGACCACCCCGGAAAGGGACGGCGCGTGCGCCCGACGCCCGACGCCGTCCCGACCGCCGCGCGCCGGCTCGCGGCGACGTTTCCCGCGCTCCTCGTACTCCCGGCGCTCCTCGCGCTCTTCGCCGTCCTGGTGACACCGGCGGCCCCCGCGTACGCCGCCCCGGGCACCGGCGCGCTGCCCGGCCCGGCCGCGACGGCCGAACGTACGGACACCGGCCCTGGCCGGCCCCCGAACAGCGCCGCCCCACCTGAAGCACCTGCCGCACCCGACGCACCCGACGCACCCGACACATCGGACACGCCAGACACACCGGATACGCCAGACACACCGGATACGCCCGACGCACCCGACGCACCCGACGCACCCGACGCACCCGACGCACCCGACGCCGAGCGTGCCGACAGCTCCCCCCGCGCCGACGACCCCTGTGCCGCCGGCAGCGTGCCCCAGCTCAGGACCCGGCACCCCCACCCGGCCGAGCGCCCGTCCCCGCCCGACCACCACACCGCCGGCCCCCACGGCACCGTCGCCCCGGCCGCCGCGCGCCCGCACGTTCCGGCACCCTCAGCGTGTCCTCCCCTCTCCCCCGGCCGCCCGGCCCACGACCGTGGCAGGGCCCCTCCCACCGCTTCCGGCACCTGACACCTCACCGCCCCACACCCTTCCTTCTTCCGTCGCGGTCGCGGTCGCGCTCGCGACCGCGACGGCATGCCTGCCGGAGGCCCGCGTTGAAACGCCGGAACAATGCATCACGCCGAAAAACAAACACCCGCACCCGCGCACTGCTCGCCCTGGCCGTGATCGCCGTATCCCTGGCCGTCGCCCTGACCGCACCGGTCCGCCTGGGTCTCGACCTGCGCGGCGGCACCCAGATCGTGCTGGAGACCCGCCCCGCCCCCGCCACCGACGCCGGCCCCGAGGCCACCGACCGCACCCTGGAGGTGCTGCGCGGCCGGATCGACGCGCTCGGCGTCGCCGAACCCACCCTCGTCCGCTCCGGCGACAACCGCATCCTCGTCGAACTGCCCGGCGTACAGGACCCGGAGAAGGCCGCCGACGTACTGGGCCGCACCGCACAGCTCACCGTCCATCCCGTCCTCGGCGAAGCCGACACCTCAGGAGCCTCAGAGACCCCACGCACCCTCCCCGACGAGTCCGGGCACCCCCTGCGCCTCGCCGCCGCCGCTCTGACCGGGGAGGACGTCAAGGGCGCCGACGCCCGGTTCGACCAGCGGAGCGGTGCCGGCTGGCACGTCACCGTCGACTTCTCCGACACCGGCCGCGACCGCTGGACCCGCCTCACCGCCGAGGCCGCCTGCCACCCGGCGGGCGCCGCCGAACGCCGGGTCGCCATCGTCCTCGACGACACGGTCATCTCCTCGCCCCAGGTCGACCCCGGCGTGACCTGCGGGACCGGCATCCCGGGCGGCTCCACCCAGATCACCGGCTCCTTCGACGACGCCGAGGCCCGCGAACTGTCCCTGCTCATCTCCGGCGGCGCCCTCCCCGTACCGGTGGAGACGATCGAGCAGCGCACCGTCGGCGCCACCCTCGGCGACGAGGCCCTCACCGCCGCGGCCCGGGCCGCCGTCATCGGCACCGCCCTGACCGCGCTGTTCGTGATCGCCGTCTACCGGCTCCTGGGCCTGCTCGCGATCGTGGCCCTGGCCTGCTACGGCCTGATCTCCTACGCCGCGCTGGCCGCGCTCGGCGCGACCCTGACCCTGCCCGGACTCGCCGGGTTCGTCCTCGCCATCGGCATGGCCGTGGACGCCAACGTCCTGGTCTTCGAACGCGCCCGCGAAGCCCACGCCGCCGCCGGACGCCCGAGTACCCGCTCGGCGCTCAGGGCCGGGTTCCGCGGGGCGCTGAGCGCCATCGCCGACTCCAACGTCACCACGCTGATCGCCGCTGCCCTGCTGTTCCTCTTCGCCTCCGGCCCGGTGCGCGGCTTCGGCGTCACCCTCGGCATCGGCGTGCTCGCCTCCATGATCAGCGCCCTGCTGATCACCCGGGTGCTCGCGGAGTACGCGGTGGGCCGCCCCGCCGTCCGCCGCCGCCCCCGTATCACCGGGATCGCGAGCACCGGCTGGGTCCGCGACCGGCTGCTGCGCCGCGACCCGCGGCTGATGCGGCATCCGCGCCGCTGGCTGGCCGCCTCCGCCGCCGTTGTGGTGCTCAGCGCCTCGGGCATCCTGGTCCGCGGCCTCGACCTGGGCATCGAGTTCACCGGCGGCCGGCTCGTCGAGTACTCCACCGGCTCCCCCGTCGACCCCGACCGGGCCCGTACCGCCCTCGCCGACGCCGGCTTCCCCCGTACGCTCGTCCAGTCCTCAGGCGACCGTCGGCTCACGGTCCGCGCCGAGCAGCTGAGCGCCGCCGAGAAGGCCACCCTCACCGAGACCGTCGGGCGGCTCGGCGGCACGGCGGAGAAGGTCCGCGACGAGCGGATCGGTCCCAGCCTGGGCGACGAACTGCGCCGCAACGCCCTGATCGCGCTCGGCCTCGCACTCGGCGCCCAACTGCTGTATCTCACGGTCCGGTTCCGCCGACGGTTCGCCCTCGCGGCCGTCGGCGCGCTCGCCCACGACGTGCTGATCCTGGCCGGTGTGTTCGCCTGGCTCGGCAAACCGGTCGACGGGGTCTTCCTGGCCGCCCTGCTCACGGTCGTCGGCTACTCCGTGAACGACTCCGTCGTCCTCTTCGACCGCGTCCGCGAACTTCTCGCCCGCGACCGCACCACCCCGCTGCCGCTGCTGACGAACCGGGCGATCCTGCAGACCCTGCCCCGCACCGTCAACACCGGCACGGGCGCGGCCCTCGTCATCACCGCCCTCGCCGTCCTCGCCGACGGCGCCCTCACCGACTTCGCCCTCGCCCTGCTCATCGGGCTGGCGGTGGGCACCTGGTCGTCCGTCTTCACGGCGGCCCCGCTCACCCTCGTGACGAGGCTGCGCCACGGCGCCCCGAACGGCGGCTCAGGCCGGTGAGCCCGACGAGTAGCGCCGCAGCAGCGGCGACAGCACCAGGACCGACTTGGTGCGCTCCACGAAGGGCTCACCGGCGATCCGTTCCAGCACCCGTTCGAAGTGCCGCATGTCGGAGGCGAACACCTGCGCGACCGCGTCCGCGTCCCCGGTGACCGTGGACGCGGCGACGACCTCCTGGTAGCGCTCCAGACCTCGCCGGATGGTCTCCGGCGAGGTGTTGCGGCGGCAGTAAATCTCGACGAAGCCCTCGGTCTCCCAGCCGAGGGCGGCGGGATCGACCCGGACGGTGAACCCGGTGATGGCGCCGGTGGCGCGCAGCCGGTCCACGCGCCGCTTCACGGCGGGCGCGGACAGCCCGACCGACTGCCCGATGTCCGCGTAGGAGCGGCGGGCGTCCTCGGCGAGGGCGCGCACGATGCGTTCGTCGAGATCGTTCAGCACTGGACCGCGTACCCGCCCGCTCAGCTCCAACTGGCGTGCAGCGGCTTGCCCTCGGCGTAGCCGGCCGCGCTCTGGACGCCGACGACGGCTCGCTCCGCGAACTCCTCCAGGGAGCCGGCACCGGCGTAGGTGCACGAGGAGCGGACGCCCGCGATGATCGAGTCGATGAGGTCCTCGACTCCGGGGCGGGCGGGGTCGAGGAACATCCGGGAGGTCGAGATGCCCTCCTCGAACAGCCCCTTGCGGGCCCGGTCGTACGCCGACTCCTCCGAGGTGCGGTTGCGCACCGCGCGGGCGGAGGCCATGCCGAAGGACTCCTTGTAGGCCCGGCCGTCCGCGTCGTGCTGGAGGTCGCCCGGGGACTCGTAGGTGCCCGCGAACCAGGAGCCGATCATCACGTTGGACGCGCCGGCGGCGAGCGCCATCGCCACGTCGCGGGGGTGCCGGACACCGCCGTCGGCCCACACGTGCTTGCCGTACTTCTTCGCCTCGGCGGCGCACTCCAGGACCGCGGAGAACTGCGGGCGGCCGACGCCGGTCATCATGCGCGTGGTGCACATGGCGCCGGGGCCGACACCGACCTTGATGATGTCCGCGCCGGCCTCGATCAGGTCGCGCACGCCCTCGGCGGAGACGATGTTGCCCGCGACGATCGGCACCTTCGGGTCCAGGTCGCGGACCAGCTTGACGGCGCTGATCATCGACTCCTGGTGGCCGTGGGCGGTGTCGATGACGAGGGTGTCCACCCCCGCGTCGAGGAGCTGCTGGGCCTTGCCCGCCACGTCGCCGTTGATGCCGACGGCGGCGGCGACGCGCAGCTTGCCGTCCGCGTCGAGGGCCGGGGTGTAGAGCGTGGCGCGCAGGGCGCCCTTGCGGGTGAGGATGCCGGCCAGCCTGCCGTCCGCGCCGACGGCGGGGGCGAAGCGCCGGTTGGCGGCGTCGAGGGTGTTGAACGCCTCGCGCGGGTCCATGGCCGCGTCCAGCAGCAGCAGGTCCTTGGACATGACCTCTTCGAGCTGGGTGAAGCGGTCCACCCCGCTCAGGTCGCTGTCGGTGACCACGCCGACCGGCCTGCCGTCCTCGTCGACGACGACCCCGGCGTTGTGCGCCCGCTTGGGCAGCAGGGAGAGCGCGTCGGCGACCGTCTGGTGCGGGGCCAGCACGATCGGGGTGTCCAGGACGTGGTGCCGGCTCTTGACCCAGGTGACGACGTCGGTGACGACCTCGATCGGGATGTCCTGCGGGATGACGACGAGGCCGCCGCGCCGGGCCACCGTCTCGGCCATGCGGCGCCCCGCGATGGCGGTCATGTTGGCGACGACCAGCGGGATGGTGGTGCCCGTGCCGTCCGGGGAGCGGAGGTCCACGCCCTGCCGCGAGCCGACGGCCGAGCGGCTCGGCACCATGAAGACGTCGTCGTACGTCAGGTCGTACGAGGGCTGGATGTCGTTGAGGAAACGCACGTGCTGCACATCCCAGTCGATCAGAGGTGGCCCCCGGACAGGTCAGCCAGGGGGAAAGAGCACGTACTTCATTGTCCCACGACGAACGCGCGTCCCACCCCGGGCAGAACGTCCAGGCTGTCCGGAGGACCGTTGGGAGGAACCTCCGAAACCCGGGGAGCCTCCGGGAGCCACAGGCCCTCAGGAAGCCACAGGCCCTCAGGAAGCCGCGGGCCTCAGGAAGCCGCGGGCCTCAGGAAGCCGCAGGCCCTCCGGGCCCCAGGGTGACGAAGAGGCCGGGGCCGCGGTCGGTGGCCTCGGCGAACACCTCCTCGGCGATCTGCCACTCCTCGGGCCGCGCCTCGGCGTACTCCCGCCAGTTCTCCACGACGAGGAGCAGCCCCCGCTCCCCCGCGCCTCCGGGCCAGACGGAGGGGTCGGCCAGGGAGTCGGCGAGGGCGTCCCAGTTGCGGCCGAACCACTCGGGCAGGCCGAGCGACCGGGCGCAGCGCTCCATCAGTCCCGCCTTGTCGGTGACCCCGGCCAGGTCCAGCGTGACCACGATCCGGCCCGCCGGGTCCCGCGTCGCCCCGCCGCCGCCCTCCGTCATGCGCACTCCCTCGGTCTCTGATGCTTCGTCACATGCCGTCCGGGTCAGCCCGGTTGAGCGCGGCCTTGGGTGCCGGGCCCGCCGCCATCAGGTAGTCCGCGGCGGAGGTGTCCGTCACCAGGCTGGTGACCAGGCCCGAGCGCAGTACCGCGTCGATGGCCGCCGCCTTGCGCTGCCCGCCGGCGATCGCCACCACCTCGGGGATACGGCGGAGCTGGTCGGCCTTGACCGTGATGCACCGCTCCCCCAGGTCCCGGCCGACCCGGCGCCCCTCGGCGTCGAAGAGGTGCGCGGACATCTCGGCGGCGACGCCGAGCGAGGCGTAGTGGCCGCGCTCCTCGTCGCTGAGCATGTCGTGCACCGTGGAGATGCCGGGCTCCCAGGAGCCGATGGAGACACAGGCGACGGTGACCTTGTCGAAGTACTCGAAGGCCCGCGCGATGCCGGTCTGGTGGCGCAGCGCCTCGGCGGTCGCCGCGTCCGGCAGCAGCATCGGCGCGTAGATGGGGTGGGCGTCGCCGCCGGAGACCTGGGCGGCGCGGCGCACGGCCTCCACGGAGCCGCGCTCGGCGGTCCCGGCGTCGTACACGCCGGTCAGCTGCACCACCGTGCACGGCGGCAGCCGGTCCAGCGCCGCCGCCATGTGGATGGTGGAACGCCCCCAGGCCAGGCCCAGTACGTCGCCCTCGTCGACCAGCTCGCCGAGCAGGTCGGCGGCGACCTCCCCCAGGTTCTCGGGGTCGGGGGTCTCCTCGGCGTCCGCCGGGGACTCCACGACGACCGCGTTGCGCAGGCCGTAGCGGGCGCGGAGCGCGTCGGAGCGCTCGGCGTCCAGCTCGGCCGGCACCCGGATCTCGATGCGTACGAGGTCCCGTTCGAGGGCGGTCTCCAGGACCCGGGCCACCTTGAAGCGGCTGACGCCGAACTCCTCCGCGATCTGGATCTTGGACTTGCCCTCAAGGTAGAAACGGCGGGCCATGGCCGCCGCCTGGACCAGCTCAGCGGGTCCCATCCGCATGGCTGCGCGGCCCGCCGACATACCCGACACGGCGCTCTCCTCACTGCTGTTCACACTCTGGATTCGCCGTTCATCCTCGCAGATACGGCGCACTCGATCAGCCCTGACGGGAGCCGTTCACGTTCTCGTTCTTCAGTAGTCGTCGTCAGCGGTCACCGGTCGTCGTCCGCCGTCACTCTTGGTCGCTCTCCGGCGTTTCTCAGTGAGCGCACGCCCAGGACGCGGCGGCGGTCGCCGACTGCGCCTGCTCGCGCAGGGCACGCACCGCCTCGGCCGGGTCCGACGCACCGTACACGGCCGAGCCCGCGACGAAGACGTCGGCGCCCGCCTCCGCGCACCGCTCGATGGTCGAGGCGGAGACCCCGCCGTCCACCTGCAGCCACAGCTCCAGTCCGTGCTTGGCGATCAGCTCGCGGGTCCGCCGGATCTTCGGCAGCATGATGTCGAGGAACGCCTGTCCCCCGAACCCCGGCTCCACCGTCATGATCAGCAGCATGTCCAGCTCGGGAAGCAGATCCTCGTACGGCTCGACGGGCGTCGCCGGCTTGAGCGCCATGGAGGCGCGGGCGCCCTTGGCCCGGATCTCGCGGGCGAGGCGCACCGGGGCGGCGGCGGCCTCGGCGTGGAAGGTGACGGAACCGGCCCCCGCCTCGACGTACTGGGGCGCCCACCGGTCGGGCGCCTCGATCATCAGGTGGCAGTCCAGCGGGGTGTCCGTCGCGCGGGCCAGGGACTCCACGACCGGCACGCCGAGCGTGAGGTTGGGGACGAAATGGTTGTCCATGACGTCGACGTGGAGCCAGTCGGCTCCCTGCACCGCCTTCGCCTCGTCCGCGAGGCGGGAGAAGTCGGCGGACAAGATGCTGGGGTTGATCTGCACGGCCATGGTCCAAGCCTGCCATGCCCGGCCCCGCCGGGTCTCTCCGGTACGGACCTGACCCCCTCCCGGCGCTCTGCGCGTGCGCGGCGGGCGCCATACACGGGACACGGGACACGGGGCATCAGGCAGCAGCCGGTGTCCGGGACGGCGGGGCCTCCGGGACGGTCCTCGGCGGCCGAAGCCGTCACACCGTCAGGCCCTCGGGCCGGTCCCGGGGCTGGTCGACGCGACCAGCCCCGCCCGTACGACCGACGTACGGCAAACGCGCGACGGACGCACGACGGACGCACGACGGACGCACGACGCAGATGTCCGGGAGGACACCGAGGCCGGCCCCGCCGTCCGCCCGGGCGTCACGCGGTCCGGCGGATGAGCGCCAGATACATGGCATCGGTCCCGTGCAGATGCGGCCACAACTGCACGTCCGGCCCCTCGCCCAGCTCCGGCACCCCGGGCAGCAGCGGCCGGGCGTCGATCAGTTCGGCGCCGGGGACCTGCTTGAGCACGTCGGCGACGACGGCCCGGGTCTCCGCCAGATGCGGTGAGCAGGTCGCGTACCCGACGACCCCACCGACCCGCACCGCGTCCAGGGCGTTGCGCAGCAGCCCGCGCTGGAGCGGCGCGAACCCGTCCAGGTCCTCGGGCCTGCGCCGCCAGCGCGCCTCGGGCCGGCGGCGCAGGGCACCCAGCCCGGTGCACGGGACGTCGACGAGCACCCGGTCGAAGGTGCCGGGCCGCCACCCGGGCCGGGTCCCGTCGGCGGCGATCACCTGGTACGGCCCCGGATTGCCGGCCAGCGCCCTGGCCACCAGCCCGGCGCGGTGCGGCTGCTTCTCCGAGGCCAGCAGGAAGGCACCCCGCTCGGCGGCGAGCGCGGCGAGCAGCGCGGCCTTGCCGCCGGGGCCGGCGCACCCGTCCAGCCAGCGCCGGTCGGGCCCGTCGAGCGGCGCGCCCGCGACGGCGAGCGCGACGAGCTGGCTGCCCTCGTCCTGCACCCCGGCCCGGCCCTCCCGCACCGCCTCGACGGCCCCGGGCTCCCCGCCCTCGGTCAGCCGCACGGCATACGGCGACCAGCGCCCCGCCACGGCCGCCTCCTCGCCGAGCAGTTCCTCCGTCGTGGCCCGGCCGGGCCGGGCGACCAGCGTCACCTCGGGCCGCTCGTTGTCGGCGGCCAACAGTTCCTCGATGCCGGCCCGGGGGCCGCCGAGCGAGTCCCACAGCGCGGAGACGACCCACCGCGGGTGCGAGTGCACGACGGCGAGGTGGTCCTCGGGATCGTCGTCGTAGGGCGGCGCGACCTTGGCGATCCACCCCTGAAGATCGTCCCGCGCGACCTTCCGCAGCACGGCGTTGACGAACTTCGCCCGCCCGTCCCCGAGCACGACCCGCGCCAGCTCCACGGAGGCGGACACGGCCGCGTGACTGGGGATCCGCGTCCCCAGCAGTTGGTGCGCTCCCAGGCTCAGCACGTCCAGCACCGGCGGATCGACCTCGCGCAGCGGCCGGTCGACGCACTCGGCGATGATCGCGTCGTACGTCCCCTGCCGCCGCAGCGTCCCGTACACCAGCTCGGTGGCGAGCGCCGCGTCCCGCGCGTCGAAGTCGCCGTTCTCCCGCGCTTTGCGCAGCAGCGGCGGCAGCACCAGGTTGGCGTAGGCGTCCCGCTCGTCCACGGCGCGCAGCGCCTCGAAGGCGAGGATGCGGACGGGGTCCTTCTGGGGCCGCCGGTAGGGCTTGCCGGGCTTGCGGGGACGACGAGGCTGATCGCTCACGAAAAGGTGCTCCGGGTGTGGGAAGAGGTGCTTCCGTCAGCCTACGTCGGTCCGGGCACGGCCCCCTCCCGAGGTCGGCTCAGCCGCCCAGCCGCTCCCCGTCGGCGATCCGCACCCCGCGCGCCCAGTCCGCCGCCCGCATCGGCTTCTTGCCCTGCGCCTGCACCCACAGCAGCTCCACGGCGTACGAGCCGGTGCCGACGTACACGTTGTTCTTGCCGGCGCCGAGCTGCCCGGGGGGGAGATCCGTCCGGTCGGGCGCGGGCACCGCCTGCACCAGCTTGAGCCGCTCGCCGCGGAAGGTGGTCCAGGCACCGGGTGCCGGGGTGCAGCCGCGTACCACCCGGTCCACGCGCAGCGCCGGGGCGGTCCAGTCGACCCGGGCGTCCTCGACGGTGATCTTCGGAGCCAGGCTGACCCCCTCCGCGGGCTGCGGTACGGCCTTCAGGGTGCCGTCCTCGATGCCGTCCATGGTCGCGGCGAGCAGGCCGGCGCCCGCGAGGGCGAGCCGGGTCAGCAGGTCGCCGCTGGTGTCGGTGGGCCGGACGGTCTCGGTGAGCGTGCCGTAGACCGGCCCGGAGTCGAGGCCCTCCTCGATGAGGAAGGTGGAGGCGCCGGTGATCTCGTCGCCGGCCATGACGGCATGCTGTACCGGGGCGGCGCCCCGCCAGGCGGGCAGCAGCGAGAAGTGCAGGTTGACCCAGCCGTGGACCGGGACGTCGAGCGCGACCCGGGGCAGCAGGGCGCCGTAGGCGACGACGGGACAGCAGTCGGGCCCGATCTCCCGCAGCCGCTCCAGGAACTCGGGGTCGCGCGGCTTGGCGGGCTTGAGCACCTCGATCCCGGCCTCCTCGGCCCGTTCGGCCACGGGCGAGGCGACCAGCCGGCGCCCGCGCCCGGCCGGCGCGTCGGGCCGCGTGACGACGGCGGCCACCTGGTGCCGCTCGGAGGCGATCAGGGCGTCCAGGGCGGGGACGGCGACCTCGGGGGTACCGGCGAAGACCAGCTTCATGAGTGGGACGGGCCTCTCGGGCGGGAACGGTCGGCAAGCAGCGCACCAGTCTACGAGGCGGACCACCGCGGGCCGCCGACGGCGCCCGGCCCCACCAGCGACGCTCACCTCTTGACCGACTGGAAACAGTGGTGCGCGGTCGGGAGAAGCCCTCGTAGACCGAAGGCGAAGGGGGCGCACACAACAACCCCCCACGCCCCACCCCGTGACCCGCGGAGCGATCCCGCGTTGGTCAAGAAAGAGTTGACCACACGGGTCGCCCGCGCGGCCCGATTCCCCTCAACGCCGGTTCGAGAGGCTTGTTCATGGCCGACCACGCAACCCACGACGCCCAGGCTCGGGCCAGCCTGCACCTGCTGGTGCGGGACATCGAGCGGGTCCGCCGGCAGGTGGACGCGCTGCGCACGCTCACCGCCCAGCTGGGCAACGTCTACCGCCCGCGCCGCTCCGGCCCCTCCACGGGCTTCGTCGTCTACGGGCGCGCCCCCGCGCCGACGGTCCGTCTCGCCCAGGAGCTGCGGGACAGCGTCGAGACCCTGGTCACGGCCGCCGTGGACTTCGACCGCTCGCTCGGCTTCTCGTGGGACGCGGTGGGCTCCGCCCTCGGGGTCACCAAACAGGCGGTGCACCGCCGGTACGGCGCGCGCCGCGCCACCGCCCAGCCCACCCCGGCGCAGCCCGAGCACACCCCGGAGGCCCCGGGCTCCCGCACGGTGAACGTGGGCGCGGGCATCTCCCCCGTCCCCACGGTCCCCGCCGCCCGCTCCATGCCGACCCAGCCGACGGCGGGCAGCCCCGTGCTGCGCGAGGACCCCAGGCCCACCGCCTTCCCCGGCCCGCGCAACGGCTGACCGGCGCACCTCCCCCGCTCTCTGCCCTCCCGCCTCCTTCCGGGAGGGCAGCGGTGTTTGTCTCCCCCTGTTCATCTCCCCCCAGTCCGTTCCCCTTGGGGCCGCGACGCCTCCTCCCCCCTCACCCGATGTCGGGCGGATCGACCCGCACCCATACCCGCGTCGCGCCGTTGCCACCCCCACGCGCCGTCCGGGCGGCCTGCGCGGCCTTCAGCGCCGAGGTCAGCGCCGCCCCGCGCCCGGGCGGCACCCGCACCAGGGCCCGCTCCCACTGCTCCCCGGGCGGCGGTGCCCCCGGCCGCCGCGCCCGGCCCACGGCGGTGACCGGCAGCGGAACGGGGCCCAGCACCTCGGCCTCGCCCGGCAGTTCCACCGCGCCCAAGAACTCCGCCACCGCCTCGGCCGGTCCGGAGACGGCGGCCATCCGCGACACCGGCGGAAAGCCCAGTTCGGCCCGCTCCCCCAACTCCCGCACGGCGTGGCCGACGGGGTCCCACCGCACCAGCGCCTGCACCGGTCGGAGCGTCGGCTCGGCGACGACGACCACGGTGCCGCCCGCCGACTGCGGCCGGACCAGTGCGGCCGCCGCGATCCAGCGCCGCAGCGCGTCCTCACCGGCCCGCAGATCGGGCCGGCCGAGCATGGCCCAGCCGTCGAGCAGCAGCGCCGCCGCGTACCCGCCCTCGGCGACGGGCTCGGCGCCCGGCGTGCTGACGACGAGCGCGGGCGCCCCCGGCACCGTGTCCAGCACATGCTCGCGCCCGGAGGTGCGCACCGGTACGGCGGGAAAGGCCCGCCCCAGTTCCTCGGCGGTGCGTCGCGCCCCCACCACCTGGGCGCGCAGCCGGAACGACCCGCACTCCGGGCAGTGCCACCCGGCCTCCTCCCGTCCGCACCACCCGCAGCGCGACGCCGCCCCGCCCTCCTGCCCCTCCAGCGGCCCGGAACAGTGCCGGCACCGCGCCGGCGCCCGGCAGACGGCACACGCCATCCGCGGTACGTAACCGCGCCGGGGCACCTGCACCAGTACCGGCCCGTGCCGCAGCCCGTCCCGGACGGCCTGCCAGGCGAGGGTCGGCAGCCGGGCGGCCCGGGCGGCCTCGTCCCGGGCCAGGTCCTGGTCCCCGACGGTCCGCACCAGCGGAGCGGCGGCCCGCAGGTGTTCACGGCCGGCGACCAGCGGCCTCGCCCAGCCGCTCTCCACGAGCTGGGCGGCCTCCACGGTGCAGCTCCAGCCGCCCAGCAGGAAGGCGCACCCGTGCTGGGCCGCCCGCAGCAGCAGCACCTCACGCGCGTGCGGCTGCGGGGCGTGCTGCTCGCTGTGGCTGTCGTCGCCGTCGTCCCACAGGGCGACCAGTCCCAGATCCCGGACCGGGGCGAACATGGCCGCGCGGGTCCCGATCACGGCCCGTACGGAACCCCTCCGTACCGCCAGCCACTGCCCGTACCGCTTCTCGGACCCGGCGTCGGCGGTGAGGACCGCGTGCCGTCCTTCCCCCAGTACGCCGGTCAGCGCGGCGTCGAGCCGGGCGACCGCCCGCCCGTCCGGCAGGACGACGAGCGCTCCCCGCCCGGAGGCCAGGGCCGCCGCGACCGCACGGGCCAGTTCCTCGGCCCACCCGGGTCCCGGCAGCGCGTTCCACACGGCGCGCGGTGTGCCGCCCGAGGCCAGTGCCGCCAGGAAGGCGGGTCCGTGCGCGTATCGCTCCCAGGAGCCGGCCGCCGGCGCGGGCGGCGGGGGCAGCGGGTCGGGCGAGGCCCGCCGCTCGGCCCGCGCGTTGCGCGGCGGTACGGCCAGCTGGAGCACATCGGCGAGGCTGCCCGCGTACCGGTCGGCGACGGCCCGCGCGAGCCCGAGCAGTTCCTCCCCGAGCACCGGCTCGGGCGAGACGACCTGCGCCAGCGCGGCCAGCGGCCCGGAGTAGTCGGAGTCGGCCCGCCGCTCGACGAGGAAGCCGTCGATGAGTCCGCCGCCCTCGCGCCGCCCGTCCCTGACCCGGCCCCGCCCGGCCCCGAACCGCACCCGCACCCGCACCCCGGGCTGCGCGTCGGCGTCCAGTTCCTCGGGCACGGCGTAGTCGAAGTACCGGTCCAGGTGGAGCACGCCCTTGTCGACCAGCACCCGCGCGACCGGCAGCTCGGGGGCGAGCGCCGCCCCGCGCCAGGTCCGCGGCTTGGCCCGGGGCACGGCGGCCTTGCGCACGCTCTCCCGGATGAGCGCGAGCTGCTCGGGCGGCGCACCCTGCGCGCCGCCGCCCGTCCGCTCGTTCTCGCTGCTCACACCTGCATTCTTACCAAAGCCCACTGACAGCCGACGGCGGCCGGTCACCGGTCGCCGGTCACCGCTCCCGAACAGTCCGGCAGCAGTCCGGGACACAGCGAGGCCCGGCGCCCCGAAAGGGTCGCCGGGCCTCGTGCGAGACGGATGAGACCGCCGTGGGCCTACAGCCCCGTGGCCTTGCGCAGCGCCTCGACGCGGTCCGTGCGCTCCCATGTGAAGTCGTCCAGCTCACGGCCGAAGTGGCCGTACGCCGCGGTCTGCGAGTAGATCGGGCGGAGCAGGTCGAGGTCGCGGATGATGGCGGCCGGGCGGAGGTCGAAGACCTCGTCGATCGCCTTCTCGATCTTCTCGTGGTCGACCTTGGCGGTGCCGAAGGTCTCCACGAACAGGCCGACCGGCTCGGCCTTGCCGATGGCGTAGGCGACCTGGACCTCGCAGCGGGAGGCGAGGCCCGCGGCGACGACGTTCTTGGCGACCCAGCGCATCGCGTACGCGGCGGAGCGGTCGACCTTGGACGGGTCCTTGCCGGAGAAGGCGCCGCCGCCGTGGCGGGCCATGCCGCCGTAGGTGTCGATGATGATCTTGCGGCCGGTCAGGCCGGCGTCGCCCATCGGGCCGCCGATCTCGAAGCGACCGGTGGGGTTCACCAGCAGGCGGTAGTTCTCGGTGTCGAGCTTGATGCCGTCGTCGAGCAGCGCCTTCAGCTCCGGCTCCACGACGAACTCGCGGATGTCGGGGGCGAGCAGCGACTCCAGGTCGATGTCGGAGGCGTGCTGCGAGGAGACCACGACCGTGTCGAGACGGACGGCCTTGTCGCCGTCGTACTCGATGGTGACCTGCGTCTTGCCGTCGGGGCGCAGGTAGGGGATCGTGCCGTTCTTGCGGACGTCGGAGAGGCGCTTGGACAGCCGGTGGGCCAGGAAGATCGGCAGCGGCATCAGGGTCGGCGTCTCGTCGGAGGCGTAGCCGAACATCAGGCCCTGGTCGCCGGCGCCCTGCCGGTCCAGCTCGTCCTCGTCGCCCTCGACGCGGTTCTCGTAAGCGGTGTCGACGCCCTGCGCGATGTCGGGCGACTGGGCCCCGATCGACACCGAGACGCCGCAGGAGGCTCCGTCGAAGCCCTTCTTGGAGGAGTCGTAGCCGATCTCCAGGATCTTCCCGCGGACCAGGGTGGCGATGTCGGCGTAGGCCTTGGTGGTGACCTCGCCGGCCACGTGCACCAGGCCGGTGGTGATCAGGGTTTCGACGGCGACCCGGGAGGTCGGGTCCTCGCGCAGGAGCGCGTCGAGAATGGTGTCGCTGATCTGGTCAGCGATCTTGTCGGGGTGGCCCTCGGTCACGGACTCCGAGGTGAACAGGCGACGGGACACAACGCTCCCTGGGGTTGCAGCGGCTGCTGGCTGATCATGGTCGGACGGCACGGGGAGCTGCACCCGGCGACGTCCGTGAACAGTTTATCGGTCGCACTCGGTCGCGGGCCCACCCGTCTCGACTCTCAAGAAGGCTGTGACCTGCGGCACCCGCATTGTGCCCAATGAGCTGCGGCCTTGGCCAGGGCCGCCACGGACGAATGTACGGGGAGCGAGTGGGGCGAGAGGCGGACGGGACGGTCATGCCAGCCGCCCGGCCACCAGGTCCCACACGGTGTCGGCCAGGGCCTCCTTCGGCCCGTGCGGTACGGGGGTCTCGGTGCCGTCGGAGCCGAGCACCACGGCCTCGTTCTCCTCGGCGCCGAACGTCTTGCGCTCCCCCACCTCGTTCACCACCAGCAGGTCGCACCCCTTGCGCTTCAGCTTGGCGCGCCCGTTGGCCAGGACGTCGTCCGTCTCGGCCGCGAACCCGACGATCACCTGTCCGGGGCGGGCGCGGCCGGCGGAGATCTCCGCGAGGATGTCCGGGTTGCGCACCAGGGTGAGGGGCTCGGGCTCCTGACCGTCCCGCTTCTTGATCTTCCCGGTCGCGTAGGACGCGGGGCGGAAGTCCGCGACCGCCGCCGCCATCACCACCGCGTCGGCGTCCGGCAGGGCGGCCAGCACCGCCTCGCGCAGTTCCACGGCCGTTCCGACGGGGACCACGTCCACGCCGGCCGGGTCGGGCAGCGAGGCGTTGGCCGCGACCAGGGTCACCCGGGCGCCCCGGGCGGCGGCGGTGCACGCGAGGGCGTAGCCCTGCTTGCCGGAGGAGCGGTTGCCGAGGAAGCGGACCGGGTCGAGGGGCTCGCGGGTGCCGCCGGCGCTGACGACGACGTGCCGGCCGGTGAGGTCCGGCGCGCGCACGCCCCGGGCGAGTACGCGGCGGCACGCCTCGAAGATCTCGGCCGGGTCGGGGAACCGGCCCTTGCCGGTGTCGACGCCGGTGAGGCGGCCGACGGCGGGTTCGATGACGACGGCGCCGCGGCGGCGCAGCGTCGCCACGTTCTCCTGGGTGGCCGGGTGCTCCCACATCTCGGTGTGCATGGCGGGGGCGAAGACGACGGGGCAGCGGGCGGTGAGCAGCGTGTTGGTGAGGAGGTCGTCGGCGAGGCCGTGGGCGGCCTTGGCGAGCAGGTCCGCGGTGGCCGGGGCGACCACGACGAGGTCGGCGTGCTGGCCGATGCGGACGTGCGGCACCTCGTGGACGTCGTCCCACACCTCGGTGGAGACCGGGTGGCCGGACAGGGCGGACCAGGTGGCCGCGCCGACGAAGTGCAGCGCGGAGGCGGTGGGGACGACCCGGACGTCGTGCCCCGACTCCGTGAACCTGCGCAGCAGCTCACAGGCCTTGTACGCGGCGATGCCGCCGCTGACCCCGAGCACGACCTTGGGCTTGTCCACCGTCTCTCCCGACCTTGAGGAACGTACGCCCCCATCACACACCACAGGCCCGGCAGCCGTGCTGCCGGGCCTGTGGATAAGTCAGCGTGAAGCTGAAAATACTACTGCCTGCTGTCGCTGCGCCAGGCCGCTGTTACTGCGCCGGGCCCTCGACGGCCTCGGACGTCAGCAGCCCCGCGTTGATCTCGCGCAGCGCGATCGAGAGCGGCTTCTCGTGGACGTGCGTGTCGACGAGGGGACCGACGTACTCGAGGAGGCCCTCGCCGAGCTGCGAGTAGTACGCGTTGATCTGGCGGGCCCGCTTGGCCGCGTAGATCACGAGGCTGTACTTCGAGTCCGTGGCCTCGAGGAGCTCGTCGATCGGCGGGTTGATGATGCCCTCGGGCGCGGAGATGGAAGAGGACACGCTCTACCTTCCGATGGATGGGAAAGATTCAGTCGCAGAGATCGAGTCTCAGTGACCGGTAACGGTCACACGACGTTCGTCAAGGCTAGCAGCTCGCGCGCCACGTCCTCGACGGAGGTGTTGACCAGGGTGTTGTCGAACTCCGGCTCGGCCGCCAGCTCGATCCTGGCCGCCGCGAGACGGCGTTCGATCACCTCGGGCGGCTCCGTGCCCCGGCCGGTGAGCCGGCGCACCAGCTCCTCCCAGGAGGGCGGGGCGAGGAACACCAGCTGGGCCTCCGGCATGGACTCGCGCACCTGCCGGGCGCCCTGGAGATCGATCTCCAGCAGGACCGGTTCCCCGGCCTCCAGCCGCTCCAGCACGGCCGCGCGCGGCGTGCCGTAGCGGTTGCCCGCGAACTCGGCCCACTCCAGCAGCTCGCCGTTGGCGATCAGCTTGTCCATCTCCTCGTCGGTGACGAAGAAGTAGTGGACTCCGTGCCGCTCGCCGGGGCGCGGCCGACGGGTCGTCGCCGACACCGAGAGCCAGACCTCGGGGTGTTCCTTGCGCATATGAGCGACGACCGTGCTCTTGCCGACCCCCGAGGGGCCGGAGAGCACGGTCAGCCGCGGACGTGATTCCGGGGGTACGGGGGTCGTCCCCCGGGGTGTTGCAGCCATGCGGCGATTATTCCAGCAATACCGGGGTGGTCCGGACTCAGCTGCCGGTGCTGCCGAACTCGCGCTCCAGGGAGGCGATCTGGTTGGAGCCGAGGCCACGCACGCGACGGCTCTCGGAGATGCCCAGTCGCTCCATGATCTGCTTGGCGCGGACCTTGCCCACGCCCGGCAGGGACTCGAGGAGGGCGGAGACCTTCATCTTGCCGATGACGTCGTTCTCCTGGCCCTGCTTGATGACCTCGTGGAGGGAGGCGCCGGAGTGCTTGAGTCGATTCTTGACCTCGGCCCGCTCCCGGCGAGCCGCGGCGGCCTTTTCGAGCGCGGCTGCGCGCTGTTCAGGGGTAAGGGGCGGAAGAGCCACGCCTACGTCACCTCGGATGTCGAACTGTCGGATACGGACCGGTGAGGAACCTAGTCGCCCCACACCAGGGGAGCTACGAGCAACACGCTTGCCCGTTGACTCTTCCCGGAGACTAGCGGTCAAGACCGCAAGAGTCAGCGAGAACAGCGGAAAAGTCCTGGTCAGCCTCTGCGAGGACGGACATTTACCACATACTGCCTCGGATTTGAGGATGTATCCAGGCTCAAGCGGTCCCGGACCCCGCCCGACGGGACCGCTCGGTGAGCACCAGGAATGCGGCGAGAGTCACACCCGTCACACCGCGGCCACCGCGGACCGGATCTCCTCGGCGAACCGGTCCGCGGACGCGCGCAGCGCACTGATGTCCGGTCCGTGACGAAGGACACCTCGGCTGACGTTCGGCACCACGTTGCGCACCGCCGGCCCGAAGACCCCGGGCAGATCGGCCGGCGTGGCCCCCTGGGCGCCGATGCCGGGCGCGAGCAGCGGGCCGTTGACGTCCAGGTCGTACGAGGAGAGGTCGCCGAGCGTGGCACCGACCACCGCGCCGAACGAGCCGAGGGGCTCCTCCCCCGCGTTCTCGGCCGCGAGGTGGGCCAGCACCGTCGCGCCGACGCTCCGTCCGTCGCCCCGTACCGCGTGCTGGACCTCGGCGCCCTCCGGGTTGGAGGTCAGCGCCAGCACGAACAGGCCCGTGCCGTGCTCGCGCGCCATGTCGACGGCCGGCTTCAGCGAGCCGTAGCCGAGGTACGGCGAGACCGTCAGCGCGTCCGAGAACAGCGGGGCGTCCCGGTGCAGGAAGGACTCGGCGTACGCGGCCATGGTCGAGCCGATGTCGCCGCGCTTGGCGTCCATGACGACCAGCGCGCCGGCCGCCCGGGCCTCCTCGACGGACTTCTCCAGGACGGCGACGCCGCGGGAGCCGAACCGCTCGAAGAAGGCGATCTGCGGCTTCAGGACGGCGACCCGGTCGGCCACCGCCTCCACCACCGTGCGGCTGAACCGCTCAAGGCCGGTGACGTCGTCGCCCAGGTCCCACTCGGCGAGCAGGGAGGCGTGCGGGTCGATGCCCACGCACAGGGGGCCGCGTTCGTCCATGGCACGGCGCAGCCGCGCGCCGAAGGGCTCCGTCATGCGGGTCATCGGGGCTTCCTCACATCGGCGCCGACCGCGTCGGCGAGGGTGGCGTAGGGGCTCTGGCGCAGGCGCGCGGCGAGTCCCTTGTGGATCGCCCGGCTCCAGAACGGGCCCTGGTAGATGAAGGCGCTGTAGCCCTGCACCAGCGTGGCACCGGCCAGGATGCGCTCCCAGGCGTCCTCGGCGGTCTCGACGCCGCCGACCCCGACCAGGGTGATCCGGTCGCCCACGCGCGCGTACAGCCGCCGCAGCACCTGGAGGGAGCGTGCCTTGAGCGGGGCGCCGGACAGGCCGCCGGTCTCCTTGACGACGGAGAGCGCGGAGGTCAGGCCGAGACCCTCGCGGGCGATGGTGGTGTTGGTGGCGATGATGCCGTCCAGCCCCAGTTCCACGGCGAGGTCGGCCACCGCGTCGACGTCCTCGTCGGCGAGGTCGGGCGCGATCTTCACCAGGAGCGGCACCCTGCGGGTGGTGACCACCCGGTCGGCGGCCTCGCGGACGGCGGTCAGCAGCGGGCGCAGCGCCTCGGTCGCCTGGAGGTTGCGCAGGCCGGGCGTGTTGGGCGACGACACGTTGACGACCAGGTAGTCGGCGTACGGCGCGAGGCGCTCGGCGGACTTCACGTAGTCGCCGGCGGCCTCCTCCTCGGGGACGACCTTGGTCTTGCCGATGTTGACGCCGACCACGGTCCGGAAGACGGGCTCGCGGGTGGCCAGGCGGGCGGCGACGACCCGGGAGCCGTCGTTGTTGAAGCCCATGCGGTTGATCAGCGCGCGGTCGGGGACGAGACGGAACAGCCGCTTCTGCGGGTTGCCGGGCTGCGGCTCCCCGGTGACGGTGCCGATCTCGACGTGGTCGAAGCCGAGCATCGCCATGCCGTCGATCGCGACGGCGTTCTTGTCGAAGCCGGCGGCGAGGCCGAAGGGGCCGTGCATGCGCAGGCCCAGGGCCTCGGTGCGCAGTTCCTGGTAGCGGGGGGCGAGCACGGCGGCGACGAAGGTGCGCAGCACGGGGACGCGGGCGGCCAGCCGGATCCAGCGGAAGGCGAGGTGGTGGGCGCGCTCGGCGTCCATCCGTTTGAAGACGAGGGAGAAGAAGGTCTGGTACATGGTGGTGTGGTGTCCTCGGGAAGAGCCTCATGAAGAGGGGGACACCGTTTCCGGTGTCCCCCTCGGGGCTGCTAGTCGCGGGCCGCAGTCAGGAATTCCGCGTGTTCCTGGAGCGATCGGACGCCCACGTCGCCGTGGTTGAGGGCGTCGATGCCCTGGACCGCGGCGGCGAGCGCCTGGACGGTCGTCAGGCACGGCACGGACCGCGCCACCGCCGCCGTACGGATGTCGTAGCCGTCGAGGCGGCCACCGGTGCCGTAGGGGGTGTTGACGATGAGGTCGACCTCGCCGTCGTGGATGAGCTGGACGATGGTCTTCTCGCCGTTCGGACCGGTGCCCTCGGACTGCTTGCGGACCACCGTGGCGTCGATGCCGTTGCGGCGCAGGACCTCGGCGGTGCCGGAGGTGGCGAGCAGTTCGAAGCCGTGCCCGACCAGCTCGCGGGCCGGGAAGATCATCGAGCGCTTGTCGCGGTTGGCGACCGAGATGAAGGCGCGGCCCTTGGTGGGCAGCGGCCCGTACGCGCCCGCCTGCGACTTGGCGTACGCCGTGCC
The DNA here is from genome assembly GCF_055562815.1 of Streptomyces sp. NPDC016677. Classification (NCBI taxonomy): domain Bacteria; kingdom Bacillati; phylum Actinomycetota; class Actinomycetes; order Kitasatosporales; family Streptomycetaceae; genus Streptomyces; species Streptomyces sp. NPDC016677. Next base: position 99,726 of record NZ_JBVHEO010000009.1, read on the forward strand.
GAAGACGGAGTCGATGCCCATGACCTCGCCGGTGGAGCGCATCTCCGGGCCGAGGACCGTGTCGACGCCGCGGCCGTGGATGTCCCGGAAGCGGGACCACGGCATCACGGCCTCCTTGACGGAGATCGGCGCGTCCAGCGGCAGCTCGCCGCCGTCGCCGGTGGCCGGGAGCAGGCCCTCGGCGCGCAGCTCGGCGATGGTCGCGCCGAGCGAGATGCGGGCGGCGGCCTTGGCCAGCGGCACCGCGGTCGCCTTCGAGGTGAAGGGCACGGTCCGGGAGGCACGCGGGTTGGCCTCCAGGACGTAGAGGATGTCCCCGGCCAGCGCGAACTGGATGTTGATCAGGCCGCGCACGCCGACGCCGGCGGCGATGGCCTCGGTGGAGGCGCGCAGCCGCTTGATGTCGAAGCCGCCCAGCGTGATCGGGGGCAGGGCGCACGCCGAGTCGCCGGAGTGGATGCCGGCCTCCTCGATGTGCTCCATGACGCCGCCGAGGTACAGCTCCTCGCCGTCGTACAGCGCGTCGACGTCGATCTCGATCGCGTCGTCCAGGAACCGGTCGACCAGGACCGGGCGGGACGGGCTGATCTCGGTCGACTCGGCGATGTAGGACTCGAGGCGGCTCTCGTCGTAGACGATCTCCATGCCGCGTCCGCCGAGGACGTAGGAGGGGCGGACCAGGACCGGGTAGCCGATCTCGTCGGCGATGGCCTTGGCGCCGGCGAAGGTGGTGGCGGTGCCGTGCTTGGGGGCGGGCAGGCCGGCCTCCGCGAGGACCCGGCCGAAGGCGCCGCGGTCCTCGGCGGCGTGGATCGCCTCGGGCGGGGTGCCGACGATCGGTACGCCGTTGTCCTTGAGCGCCTGGGACAGGCCCAGCGGGGTCTGGCCGCCGAGCTGGACGACGACGCCGGCGACCGGGCCGGCCTGCTGCTCGGCGTGGACGATCTCCAGGACGTCCTCCAGGGTGAGCGGCTCGAAGTAGAGCCGGTCGGAGGTGTCGTAGTCGGTGGAGACGGTCTCCGGGTTGCAGTTGACCATCACGGTCTCATACCCGGCGTCGCTGAGCGCGAAGGAGGCGTGGACGCAGGAGTAGTCGAACTCGATGCCCTGGCCGATGCGGTTCGGGCCGGAGCCCAGGATGATGACGGCCGGCTTCTCGCGCGGCGCGACCTCGGTCTCCTCGTCGTAGGAGGAGTAGAAGTACGGCGTCTTCGCGGCGAACTCGGCGGCGCAGGTGTCGACCGTCTTGTAGACCGGGCGGACGCCGAGCGCGTGCCGCACCTCGCGGACGACGTCCTCGCGCAGGCCGCGGATCTCGGCGATCTGCTGGTCGGAGAAGCCGTGCCGCTTGGCCTCGGCGAACAGGTCGGCGGTCAGCTCGGGGGCGGCGCCGATCTCGTCGGCGATCTCCTTGATGAGGAAGAGCTGGTCGACGAACCAGGGGTCGATCTTCGTGTGGTCGAAGACCTCCTCGGGGGTGGCGCCCGCGCGGATGGCCTGCATGACGGTGTTGATCCGGCCGTCGGTGGGCCGGACGGACGCCTCCAGCAGTTCCCGCTTGTCGCCGGGGTCGCCGACGAAGGTGAACTGGCTGCCCTTCTTCTCCAGGGAGCGCAGCGCCTTCTGGAACGCCTCGGGGAAGTTCCGGCCGATGGCCATCGCCTCGCCGACCGACTTCATGGTCGTGGTCAGCGTCGAGTCGGCGCTCGGGAACTTCTCGAAGGCGAACCGCGGCGCCTTGACGACCACGTAGTCGAGGGTCGGCTCGAAGGAGGCCGGGGTCTCCTGCGTGATGTCGTTGGGGATCTCGTCCAGCGTGTAGCCGACGGCCAGCTTGGCGGCGATCTTGGCGATCGGGAAGCCGGTCGCCTTGGAGGCGAGCGCCGAGGAGCGCGACACGCGCGGGTTCATCTCGATGACGATGACCCGGCCGTCCTCGGGGTTGACGGCGAACTGGATGTTGCAGCCACCGGTGTCGACGCCGACCTCGCGGATGATGGCGATGCCGACGTCGCGCAGCACCTGGTACTCGCGGTCGGTGAGCGTCATGGCGGGCGCGACGGTGATCGAGTCGCCGGTGTGCACGCCCATGGGGTCGAAGTTCTCGATGGAGCAGACGACCACCACGTTGTCGTGCTTGTCGCGCATCAGCTCCAGCTCGTACTCCTTCCAGCCGAGGATGGACTCCTCCAGGAGCACCTCGGTGGTCGGGGAGAGCGTGAGGCCCTGCCCGGCGATGCGGCGCAGCTCCTCCTCGTCGTGGGCGAAGCCGGAGCCGGCGCCGCCCATGGTGAAGGAGGGACGGACGACGACCGGGTAGCCGCCGAGCGCCTCGACGCCGTTGAGGACGTCCTCCATGGAGTGGCAGATGTAGGAGCGGGCGGACTCGCCGTGGCCGGTCTTCTTGCGGACCTCCTCGACCACGTTCTTGAACAGGTCGCGGTCCTCGCCCTTGTGGATCGCCTCGACGTTGGCGCCGATCAGCTCGACGCCGTACTTCTCCAGCACTCCCTGCTCGTGCATGGAGATCGCGGTGTTCAGGGCCGTCTGGCCGCCCAGGGTGGGCAGCAGGGCGTCGGGGCGCTCCTTGGCGATGATCTTCTCGACGAACTCGGGGGTGATCGGCTCGACGTAGGTGGCGTCGGCGATCTCCGGGTCGGTCATGATCGTCGCCGGGTTGGAGTTCACCAGGATGACGCGCAGGCCCTCGGCCTTGAGCACGCGGCACGCCTGGGTGCCGGAGTAGTCGAACTCGGCGGCCTGCCCGATGACGATCGGGCCGGAGCCGATGACCAGGACGGACTGGATATCGGAGCGCTTAGGCACGCTGGCCCTCCATCAGAGAAACGAAGCGGTCGAACAGGTAGGCGGCGTCGTGCGGCCCCGCGGCCGCCTCCGGGTGGTACTGGACGCTGAAGGCCGGCCGGTCCAGGAGCTGGAGCCCCTCCACCACGTTGTCGTTGAGGCAGACGTGGGAGACCTCGGCGCGGCCGTAGGGGGTGTCGGAGACCTTGTCGAGCGGGGCGTCGACGGCGAAGCCGTGGTTGTGCGCGGTGACCTCGACCTTGCCGGTCGTACGGTCCTGCACCGGCTGGTTGATGCCGCGGTGGCCGTACTTCAGCTTGTACGTGCCGAAACCGAGCGCACGGCCCAGGATCTGGTTGCCGAAGCAGATGCCGAACAGCGGAGTGCCGCGCTCCAGGACCGCCCGCATGAGGGCGACCGGGTGGTCGGCGGCGGCGGGGTCGCCGGGGCCGTTGGAGAAGAACACGCCGTCCGGCTGGACCGCGTAGATGTCCTCGACGGTCGCGGTGGCCGGCAGGACGTGCACCTCGATGCCGCGCTCGGCCATGCGGTGCGGGGTCATGCCCTTGATGCCGAGGTCGATCGCGGCGACGGTGAACTCCGCGCTTCCGAGCGGGACGGCTTCGCCGTCGGGGCCGATCGCGGGGACGACGTACGCCTCCTGGGTGGCGACCTCCTCGAAGAGGCTCGCGCCCTTCATCTGCGGCTGTTCCCGCACGCGCGCGAGGAGCGCGGCGTCGTCGGCGAGGGCGTCGCCGGAGAAGACGCCGGCCCGCATGGAGCCGCGCTCGCGCAGGTGGCGGGTGAGGGCGCGGGTGTCGATGCCGGAGATGCCGACGACGCCCTGGCGGGTCAGCTCGTCGTCCAGGGAGCGCCGGGAGCGCCAGTTGGACGGCACGCGCGCGGGGTCGCGCACGACGTAGCCGGAGACCCAGATGCGCCGGGACTCGTCGTCCTCGTCGTTCCAGCCGGTGTTGCCGATCTGGGGGGCGGTCGCCACGACGATCTGCCGGGCGTACGACGGGTCGGTCAGGGTCTCCTGGTAGCCGGTCATGCCGGTGGAGAAGACGGCCTCGCCGAAGCTCTCCCCCACGGCCCCGTAGGCACGGCCGCGGAAGACCCGGCCGTCCTCCAGGACGAGTACTGCGGGAGTCTTGCCGGCTCCCTTGGTGGAGGTCGTCATCGCGCGCCTTCCGTTTCCCTCTTGTTGATCATGTCGTTCAGGGTGTCGACCCACTCGTTGTGCTCGGCCGCGTGGTCGGAGCGGAAGCCGGAGTCGATCAGTTTGCCGCCGTGTTCCCAGGTCAGGACCAGCAGTCCGCCCTCGGTGAGGACCTTGCCCGCGATGCCCTTGTCGAGCCGGGCCTCGCGCAGGGCGGCGGCCGGGACGAAGAAGTCGGTGGCGCCGGGGCGTACGACGTCGACTCCCGCGTCCGTGAGCGTCAGCTCGGCCCGGCTACGAGTGCCCAGACCGCGGGCCACGATGCGGTCCAGCCACTGACCGGCGGTGGTGGAGCCGTGGTAGCGGCCACTCATCGACAGCACAGCCGGTCTCGCCGGGCCGGGCTCCTCCGGCGCGGTGGGCAGCTCGGGCAGGTCGCCCTGGAGGGTGCCGCGCCACTTCCAGCCCTCGCGCATCAGCCAGTAGACGAGCGCGACGAACAGGGCGAGGCCGACGACCCAGCCGATGCGGGCGGCCCAGTCGGTCACTTCCGCCGATTGCTTCTCGGCGGCCAGCAGGATTACAGGTGTCACGTGAGCTTCCCGTCGACGAGCGTGGCCTTGCCCCGCAGCCACGTGTGCGTCACACGGCCCGGCAGCTCGCGCCCCTCGTAGGGGGTGTTGCGGCTGCGCGAGGCGAAGCCCGCGGGGTCCACCCGGCCACGGTATTCCGTGTCGACGAGGGTGAGGTTGGCGGGCTCACCTGCCGAGACGGGACGGCCCTGGCCGGCTGCCTGTCCGATCTGCGCGGGCTTGACGGACATCCGGTCGGCGACGCCGGCCCAGTCCAGCAGACCCGTGTCCACCATGGTCTCCTGCACCACTGACAACGCGGTCTCCAGGCCGACCATGCCCATGGCTGCGGCGGCCCACTCGCAGTCCTTGTCCTCGTGCGGGTGCGGGGCGTGGTCGGTGGCGACGATGTCGATCGTGCCGTCGGCGAGCGCCTCGCGCAGCGCCATGACGTCACGCTCGGTGCGCAGCGGCGGGTTCACCTTGTAGACCGGGTTGTAGGACCGGACCAGGTCGTCGGTGAGGAGCAGGTGGTGCGGGGTGACCTCGGCGGTGACCTGGATGCCGCGGGACTTGGCCCAGCGGACGATCTCGACGGACCCGGCGGTCGACAGGTGGCAGATGTGGACGCGGGAGCCGACGTGCTCGGCGAGCAGGACATCCCGGGCGATGATCGATTCTTCGGCCACCGCGGGCCAGCCGCCGAGCCCCAGCTCCGCGGAGACGACGCCCTCGTTCATCTGGGCGCCCTCGGTGAGGCGCGGCTCCTGGGCGTGCTGGGCGACGACGCCGTCGAACGCCTTCACGTACTCCAGGGCGCGCCGCATGATCACCGCGTCGTGGACGCACTTGCCGTCGTCGGAGAAGACGGTGACGCCGGCCGCGGACTCGTGCATGGCGCCCAGTTCGGCGAGCTTGGCGCCCTCCAGGCCGACCGTGACGGCGCCGATGGGCCGTACGTCGCAGTAGCCGGACTCGGTGCCGAGCCGCCAGACCTGCTCGACCACGCCCGCCGTGTCGGCGACCGGGAAGGTGTTGGCCATGGCGAACACGGTGGTGTAGCCGCCGGAGGCCGCCGCGCGGGTGCCGGTCAGGACCGTCTCGGAGTCCTCGCGGCCGGGTTCGCGCAGATGCGTGTGCAGGTCGACCAGGCCGGGCAGGAGCACCTTCCCGGCCCCCTCGACGACCTCCGCGCCGTCGGCGGCCAGGTCCCGGCCGACCGCCTCGATGGTCTCGCCGTCGATCAGTACGTCCTGCGGCTCGCCGCCGAGCACCTTCGCACCACGGATCAGGATCTTGCTCATGGGTCTTACTTCTCCTCAGTGCGGATCGGGGCGGTCTGGGCGGGCTCGTTGCCGCCGAGCAGCAGGTACAGCACGGCCATGCGGATGGAGACGCCGTTGGCGACCTGCTCGACGACGGTGCAGCGGTCGGAGTCGGCGACCTCGGCGGTGATCTCCATGCCGCGGACCATGGGGCCGGGGTGCATCACGATGGCGTGCTCGGGCATCTTCGCCATGCGGTCGCCGTCGAGGCCGTAGCGGCGGGAGTACTCGCGCTCGGTCGGGAAGAACGCGGCGTTCATCCGCTCGCGCTGCACGCGCAGCATCATCACGGCGTCGGACTCGGTGAGCGTGGAGTCGAGGTCGTAGGAGACCTCGCAGGGCCAGGTGTCGACGCCGACCGGCAGCAGGGTGGGCGGGGCGACCAGGGTGACCTGGGCGCCGAGGGTGTGCAGCAGGTCGACGTTGGAGCGGGCGACGCGGCTGTGCAGGACGTCGCCGACGAGCGTGACGCGTTGCCCGTCGAGGTCCTTGCCGAGCCCGGCGTCCCGGCCGACGAGGCGGCGGCGCATGGTGAAGGCGTCGAGGAGGGCCTGGGTGGGGTGCTGGTGGGTGCCGTCCCCGGCGTTGATCACATGGGCGTCGATCCAGCCGGAGGTGGCGAGCCGGTACGGGGCTCCGGAGGCGCCGTGCCGGATGACGACGGCGTCGACGCCCATGGCTTCCAGGGTCTGGGCGGTGTCCTTCAGGGACTCGCCCTTGGAGACGCTGGAGCCCTTGGCGGTGAAGTTGATGACGTCCGCGGACAGCCGCTTCTCGGCCGCCTCGAAGGAGATGCGGGTCCGGGTGGAGTCCTCGAAGAAGAGGTTGACGACGGTACGACCGCGCAGGGTGGGCAGTTTCTTGATCGGCCGGTCGGCGACCCGGGCCATCTCCTCGGCGGTGTCGAGGATCAGGACGGCGTCGTCGCGGGTGAGGTCGGCGGCCGAGATGAGATGACGCTGCATCTGTCAGGCTCCGTAAGGCAGTTCATTCGGGAGGTTTCGGGCAGCTCGGCGCATGCGTGGGCACGCCGAAGCGGCCCTGCGCCCGAGGTGCTACCGGTCGGTCTTGGCGCCGAGCAGCACGGTGTCGCGACCGTCCTCCTCGGCGAGCAGGACCTTGACCGTCTCCCGCAGCGACGTGGGGAGGTTCTTGCCGACGTAGTCGGCGCGGATGGGGAGTTCGCGGTGGCCTCGGTCGACGAGGACGGCGAGCTGGACCGCGCGCGGCCGGCCGATGTCGTTCAGGGCGTCGAGGGCGGCGCGGATGGTGCGGCCGGAGAAGAGGACGTCGTCGACGAGGACGACGAGGCGGCCGTCGAGGCCGTCACCGGGGATCTCCGTGCGGGCCAGCGCACGCGGCGGGTGCATGCGCAGGTCGTCGCGGTACATGGTGATGTCGAGCGAGCCGCAGGGGACCTTGCGCTCGGTGATCTGCTCCAGCTTCGTGGCGAGCCGGCGGGCGAGGAAGACGCCCCGGGTCGGGATGCCGAGGAGCACCACGTCGTCGGCGCCCTTGGCGCGTTCGACGATCTCGTGGGCGATACGGGTCAGTACGCGCGCGATGTCGGGGCCTTCCAGCACGGGCCGCGCGGCGGACGGTGAACCGGGCTGGGCGTCCTGCTTGTCCTGCTTGTCCATGGGAAACGGACCTCCTTCTCCGCCTCACGGGACGGACCTTAAAGGACGTCGGATTTGCGCCGTCCACGGTAGCAGGTGCCGACCGGCACCCTCACCGCACCCCGTCGCCACCCCGATCGCACCCCTGTCACCCCATCGGAGTACCTCCGTCACTCGCATGGCCTAACGTGTGGCCATCGGCCCGGAAGAGCCGGTGCGGACCGTTCGGCTTGACGCGGCAGAGTAACGCTGCGTAACCTCACAGTGAGTTACCAGCCGCGCGGCAGGAAACCGAGCCCGTCGCGTCGACACAGTGTCCGGGGAGCCATATGTCCAGCGAATACGCCAAACAGCTCGGGGCCAAGCTCCGCGCCATCCGCACCCAGCAGGGCCTTTCCCTCCACGGTGTCGAGGAGAAGTCCCAGGGCCGCTGGAAGGCCGTCGTGGTCGGTTCGTACGAGCGCGGCGACCGTGCCGTGACCGTGCAGCGCCTCGCCGAGCTGGCGGACTTCTACGGCGTTCCGGTGCAGGAGCTGCTTCCGGGCACCACCCCCGGCGGCGCCGCCGAGCCGCCGCCGAAGCTGGTCCTGGACCTGGAGCGGCTGGCCACGGTGCCGGCCGAGAAGGCGGGCCCCCTCCAGCGCTACGCGGCGACGATCCAGTCCCAGCGCGGTGACTACAACGGCAAGGTGCTCTCGATCCGCCAGGACGACCTGCGCACACTCGCCGTGATCTACGACCAGTCGCCCTCGGTCCTCACCGAGCAGCTGATCAGCTGGGGCGTCCTGGACGCGGACGCGCGCCGCGCGGTGGCGTCCCACGAGGAAGTCTGAACACCGCCCGTACCAGCAGAAACGTGCCGCCGGGGTGGCCGGAACCAGTCGGTTCCGGCCACCCCGGCGGCATGTGCGGGGCCTCAGGGGCGCGGGTCACCTCACCCGGTCGGCGCAGCCCCTCGGCGCCCCTCTCCGGTCAAGCTCGCCGCAGCGTCGGCTTCAGCTCCTTGAGCCGGCCCAGCAGCCCGTTGACGAACGACGGCGACTCGTCGGTCGAGAACTCCTTCGCCAACTGCACCGCCTCGTCGAGGACGACGGCGTCCGGCGTCCCGTCGACCCAGATCAGCTCGTACGCGCCGAGGCGCAGGATGTTGCGGTCGACGACCGGCATGCGGTCGAGCGTCCAGCCCACCGCGTACTGGGCGATCAGCTCGTCGATACGCGTCGCGTGCTCCGCGTACCCCTCGACCAGCTCCATCGTGTACTCGCTCACCGGCGGCTGCCGGGTGTCGGACCGGGAGTGCCGTACCCAGTCCGCGAGGACGGTCAGGACGTCGGCGCCGCGCTGGTCGCCCTCGAAGAGGATCTGGAAGGCGCGCTTGCGGGCCGTGTTGCGGGCGGCCACGGTTAGCTGTTCACCCGGCCGAGGTAGTCGCTGCTGCGCGTGTCGACCTTGATCTTCTCACCGGTGGTGATGAAGAGCGGGACCTGGATCTGGTGACCGGTCTCCAGGGTGGCGGGCTTGGTGCCGCCGGTGGAGCGGTCGCCCTGGACGCCGGGCTCGGTCTCCTGGACGGTCAGCTCGACGGCGGCGGGCAGCTCGACGAAGAGCACCTCGCCCTCGTGCTGGGCGACGGTGGCCTCGAAGCCCTCGATGAGGAAGTTGGCGGCGTCACCGACGACCTTGCGGTCGATGTGGAGCTGGTCGTAGGTCTCCATGTCCATGAAGACGAAGTAGTCGCCGTCCATGTACGAGAACTGCATGTCGCGCTTGTCGACAGTGGCCGTCTCGACCTTGACACCGGCGTTGAAGGTCTTGTCGACGACCTTGCCGGAAAGCACGTTCTTGAGCTTGGTGCGCACGAAGGCCGGGCCCTTGCCGGGCTTGACGTGCTGGAACTCGACGACGGACCAGAGCTGGCCGCCTTCGAGCTTGAGCACCAGGCCGTTCTTGAGGTCGTTCGTGGAAGCCACGGTTGCGGAATCTCCTGGACTGGACTGTGACGTGGACGACCCCGGGGCAAGCGCACAGCGCGAGGCTAGAGCGCGAGCAGCTCCTTGGTCGTGATGGTGAGTAGCTCGGGTCCGCCGTCCGCCTCGGGGCGTACGACGAGCGTGTCATCGATCCGGACACCGCCCCGGCCGGGGAGGTGGACCCCCGGTTCGACGGTGACCGGCACACAAGCGTCCAGTTTACCCATGGCCGCCGGGGTCATTTGAGGGTCCTCGTCGATTTCGAGTCCGACGCCGTGGCCGGTGCGCACGGGGAGGTGCTCGGTGAACCCGGCGGAGTCCAGTACCTGGCGGGCCGCGCGGTCCACGTCACGGTGGGCGGCGCCGGGCACCAGGGCCTCGCGGCCGGCCCGTTGCGCGGCGAAGACGAGGTCGTACAGCTCGATCTGCCAGTCGGCGGGCGAGGTGCCGATGACGAACGTACGGCCGATCTCGCAGCGGTAGCCGCGGTAGGTGGCGCCGAGGCAGACGGAGAGGAAGTCGCCCTCCTCCACCCGCCGGTCGGTGGGCCGGTGACCGGGACGCCCGGAGTTCGGTCCGGTCCCCACCGAGGTGGGGAAGGCCGGGCCGTCGGCGCCGTGGTCGACGAGGCGGCGTTCCAGTTCCAGGGCGAGGTGCCGCTCGGTGCGGCCGACGAGGATGGATTCGAGCAGCTCGCCGAGGGCCTGGTCGGCGATCTCGGCGCCGATGCGCAGGCAGGAGATCTCCTCCTCGTCCTTGACCACCCTCAGCTGTTCGACGGCCTGGCCCAGGTCGGCCAGGCGGAGCCGGGGAGCGACGGAGCCGATGGCGCGGTGCCGGGCCACGGTGAGGTGGTGCTCCTCCACCGCCAGGGAGTCGGCGCCCTGGGTCACGGCGAGGCCGCCGGCGGCGACGGCGGGGTCGGCGCCGACACCGGGCAGGACCCGCAGCCGCAGGGTCTCGTCGGGCCGTCCGCCGGTGGGACGGTCGTCCGGGGGCTCGCCGCACAGCAGCAGGTCCTCGGTGGCTCCCAGCAGCAGGACGGCACCGCGCGGGGCGGCACCGGCGAGATAGCGCACGTTGGCGGGCCGGGAGACCAGCGCCGCCGCGCTGCCGCCCGCATTGCAGCGTTCACGTAGGCGCGTCCGGCGGGCCGCGTACACCTCTGACATGAGCCGAGCGTAAGAGCTGCGCTCGGGGGGCGCCGCTCAGGAGAGGCCGAGTGGGCGGTGGGGGCGCCCGCCGTCCAGTGGGAGGGGCGGGTGTGGTGTGCCGGCCGGCGGCCGGTGGGGGCCGGGCGCGCGGTCGCCCGCGCCCCTTCCGCCGGCGCCCCCTGCGTCACCAGCTCGGTGGGCTCGCTATCGAGCGGGTCAGTACGTCGTCCAGGACGCGGGCCGTCTCGGGGACGTCGATCTGGGAGTTGTCGATGATCGGCAGGCCGGAGCCGTACCAGCCGGCCATCCGGCCGTGGATGCGGGCGACCTCCTCGTCGGTGAGGCGGCGGTTGCCCGCCCGCTCGGCGTTGCGCTCCAGGACGACGTCCAGGCCGGGCAGCAGGACAACGGGGAGCAGGCCGGGCCCGACGTGCCGTTTCCAGCCGCCGAGGCCGACCACCGGGCGGTCGGGGAAGACGGCGTCGTCGAGGATGCAGGAGATGCCGTTGGCCAGGAAGTTGCGCGCGGCGAAGCCGCAGGTGCGGCGGGCCAGGCGGTACTGCGCCTCGGAGTGGTCGTTCCACCCGGACTGCGGGTCGGCGAAGCCCGAGCGGACCCACTCACGCACGTCGTCGAGGCTGATGTGGGCGGTGGGCACCCGGCGGTGGTCCGCCCAGTACTTGGCGACGCTGGTCTTGCCTGCGCCGGCCGGGCCGATCAGCAGTACGGCCAGGACGCTGGTCGCCGGGTCGGAGGCGGCGGCCGGGACGGGCGGGACGCTGGGCGCGGTCACGGGCGGGCCGGGGGGCAGCGGGACGTGCCCGGTGGCCTCCGGCGGGGGCGGGGTGCGCTGCGCGGTGGGAGCGTGCTGGGGCGGCGGGGCGTGCGGCGGGATGGGCGGGGCGGCCGGGGGCGGGCCCGGGTAGCCCGGTGCCGGGGGCGGCGGCACGGGGGCGGACGCCCGGTGCGCTCCCGGGGGCGGTTCCGGGTGATGTGCGGCCGGTGACCAGCCGGCGGCCGGTCCGTGCCCCGGCTGGTGGGGCGGCGGCAGCGGAGAACCCACTGCGTGCTGCATCCGGTGCCACTCCGTCTCGTTCTCGGGCTCGGTCCGCCGCCGGGGCGCTGCGGCCGGTGCCGGAGGTCGGCACCGGCGCGCCCCCTTCGGCTCACTCACCGCGGGCGATGGGCGCTGACAGCGGGGCCGGCCCCGCCTCTGTCGCAGAACGGTACCGCCCCCGGCCGTCGTTTGGTGAACGGCCGGGGGCGGCCCCAAGTGCCCGGCGCGCGGGGCGAATCGGGCGGATCGTACGTGGTGGGACCTACTGCCCCACTTCGCCGTAGGCGGCGAGGAGGACGGCGGGGTCCGGGCCCTCCAGGACGGTGGGCTTGGCCAGGCCGTCCAGGACGATGAAGCGCAGCAGGTCGCCGCGGGACTTCTTGTCGAGCTTCATGTTCTCCACGAGCTTGGGCCACTGGTCGTACCGGTAGTGCAGCGGCAGCCCCACCGCTTCGAGGATGCTGCGGTGGCGGTCGGCGGTGGCGTCGTCCAGGCGGCCGGCGAGGCGGCCCAGTTCGGCGGCGAAGTGCATGCCGACCGCGACGGCGGCGCCGTGCCGCCACTTGTAGCGCTCGTTCTTCTCGATGGCGTGGCCGAGGGTGTGGCCGTAGTTGAGGATCTCCCGGCGGCCCGCCTCCTTCAGGTCGGAGGAGACGACCTCGGCCTTGACCCGGATGGCCCGCTCGATCAGCTCGGCGGTGTGCGGTCCTGCCGGGGTGCGGGCGGCCTCGGGGTCGGACTCGATGAGGTCCAGGATCGCCGGGTCGGCGATGAAGCCGGCCTTGATGATCTCGGCGAGCCCGGAGACGTAGTCGTTGACCGGGAGGGAGTCCAGCGCGGCGAGGTCGCAGAGGACCCCGGCGGGCGGGTGGAAGGCGCCGACGAGGTTCTTGCCCTCGGCGGTGTTGATGCCGGTCTTGCCGCCGACGGCCGCGTCGACCATGGCCAGCACGGTGGTCGGTACGGCGATCCAGCGCACGCCGCGCAGCCAGGTCGCGGCGACGAACCCGGCCACGTCCGTGGTGGCGCCGCCGCCCACGCCGACGATGACGTCGGTGCGGGTGAACCCGGACTGGCCGAGCGCCTTCCAGCAGTAGGCGGCGACCTCGGCGGTCTTGGCCTCCTCCGCGTTGGGCACCTGGACGGCGATCGCGTCGTACCCCTGCCCGGCGAGGTCGGCGCGCAGCGCGTCGCCCGTCTCGGCGAGCGCCTCGGGGTGGATGACGGCGACCCGCTTGGCCTTGGGCCCGACCAGACCGGGCAGCTCGTCCAGGAGCTGCCGGCCCACCAGGACCTCGTACGCCTCACTGCCCGCGGTGGCGCCGACCTGGATGCGGGTGACTTCCTCGCTGCTCATGCTTCCTTCAGCTCCAGTGCGTCCAGTGCGGCCTGCGTGACCTCTTCCGGCGTACGGCCGTCGGTCGGTACGGCGGCCGTGGCGACGCTCTCGTACAGGTGCCGCCGGGCCTCCATCAGCTCGCGCCACTGCTTGCGCGGGTTGACCGCGAGCAGGGGTCGGGCCGCGTTGAGGCCGGTGCGCTTGACCGCTTCCTCGACGTCCATCGAGAGGTAGACCACCCGGTGTCCGGCGAGCAGCGCGCGCGTCTCCTCGTCCAGGATCGCGCCGCCGCCCAGGGCCAGGACGCCGTCGTGCTCGGCGAGCGCCCGCCGCACGGCCGCCTTCTCGATGGCCCGGAACGCGGCCTCGCCCTCGTCCACGAAGATCTCGGCGATGGCGCGGCCCTCGGCGGCGACGATGTCCTCGTCGGTGTCGCGGTAACCGGTCCCGAGCCGCTCGGCGAGCAGCGCGCCGACGGTGGACTTGCCGACCCCCATCGGGCCGACCAGGACGAGCAGCGGTGCGCTCATCGGATGGCCAGGGCGTCGAGGAACGAGGTGACGTTGCGCCGGGTCTCGGGCACGCTGTCGCCGCCGAACTTCTCCGCCACCGCGTCCGCCAGGACCAGCGCGACCATGGCCTCGGCGACGATGCCGGCCGCCGGGACGGCACAGACGTCGGAGCGCTGGTGGTGGGCGGCGGCTTCCTCACCGGTGGCGACGTCCACGGTCTTCAGGGCGCGCGGCACGGTCGCGATCGGCTTCATCGCCGCCCGCACCCGCAGCAGCTCGCCCGTGGTCAGCCCGCCCTCGGTGCCGCCGGAGCGGCCGGACGCCCGCTTGATGCCGTCGGGGGTGGTGAGGATCTCGTCGTGCGCCTTCGAACCGGGCACCCGGGCCAGGTCGAAGCCGTCCCCGACCTCGACGCCCTTGATCGCCTGGATGCCCATGAGCGCGGCGGCGAGGCGGGCGTCGAGCCGCCGGTCCCAGTGCACGTGCGAGCCGAGGCCGACCGGGACCCCGTACGCCAGCACCTCCACGACGCCACCGAGGGTGTCGCCGTCCTTGTGGGCCTGGTCGATCTCCTCGACCATCGCCTTGGAGGCGTCCGCGTCCAGGCAGCGCACCGGGTCGGCGTCCAGCTTCCCGACATCGGCCGGGGTCGGCAGCACGCCGTAGGGCGCCTTCGCGGCGGCCAGCTCGACGACATGGCTGACGATCTCGATGCCGGCCGTCTCCTTCAGGTAGGACCGCGCCACCGCGCCGAGCGCGACCCGGGCCGCGGTCTCCCGCGCGGAGGCACGCTCCAGGATCGGCCGGGCCTCGTCGAAGCCGTACTTCTGCATGCCCGCGAGGTCGGCGTGACCGGGCCTCGGCCGGGTCAGCGGGGCGTTGCGGGCGAGCCCGGCGAGGACCTCCGGGTCGACCGGGTCGCCGGCCATGACCTGCTCCCACTTGGGCCACTCGGTGTTGCCGACCATGATCGCGACCGGGGAGCCCAGGGTCAGGCCGTGCCGGACACCGCCGAGGAAGGTGACCTCGTCCCGCTCGAATTTCATCCGAGCGCCGCGCCCGTAGCCGAGCCGCCGCCGCGCCAGGTGGTCCGCCACCATCTCCGTGGTGATCGGCACGCCGGCGGGAAGACCCTCCAGCGTCGCGACGAGTGCGGGGCCGTGCGACTCCCCCGCGGTCAGCCAGCGCAACCTGCTCAACAGTGCTCCTCGGTGTTCGCGCCCTGTCCATCACGGCGCGACCGGGTGCGCGGCCCTGATCCGCCGCTCCCAATCCTCCCATGTCCCCCGATGTGACCTGGGCGGCGGTCCACCAGCCGGACAGCGGACCGCCCGCGGGCGCCTAACGGTCCGCCAGGGCCCGCTCGCCCGCGGTGCGCATGGCGGCCAGCGGGGCCGGGCCGCGCCCCGTCATCTGCTCCACCTGCAGCACCGCCTGGTGCACCAGCAGGTCGAGGCCGCTGACGACGGCGCCGCCGTGCGCCGACCAGCGGGCGGCCAGCGCGGTGGGCCAGGGCTCGTAGAGCACGTCGAAGAGGGTCGTGGGCATCTCCGGCACGGCGGCGGCCAGCGCGTCGGTGGTGCCGGCCGGGGTGGTGGCGACGACCAGTGGGGAGCGCAGCGCCTCCTCGGCGCGCGCCCAGTCCACGACGCGCACGTCGGCGTCGAGCCGCTCGGCCCACTCGCGCATCTCGGCGGCCCGGGCCTGGCTGCGCACGTAGACGGTGACCTCGCCGGTGCAGATCCGGGCCAGCGCGGCCAGCGCGGAGGAGGCGGTGGCGCCGGCGCCCAGGATCGCGGCGGACTCCACCTTCTCGACGCCGTGCTCGCGCAGGGCGGCGACCATGCCGGGGATGTCGGTGTTGTCGCCGGTGCGGCGGCCGTCCTCGGTGAAGACGACCGTGTTCACCGCGTCCACGGCGGCCGCCGTGTCGCTGACCTCGTCGAGCAGCGGGATCACGGCCCGCTTCAGCGGCATGGTGAGCGACAGCCCGGCCCACTCGGACCCCAGCTTGGCGACGAAGCCCGGCAGGGCCGCCTCGTCCACCTCGAAGCGGTCGTACGTCCATCCCTCCAGGCCCAGCGCGGCGTACGCGGCGCGGTGCAGCACCGGGGAGAGGGAGTGGGCGATCGGGGAGCCGAGGACGGCGGCCCGGCGGCCGTCAGTCGCCGGTGTTGGCATTGAACTCGTCCTTCAGTCTTTCGAACTCGGCGTTGGTCTTGGCGAACTCCGTGTTGCTCACGCCATCGGTGGCCACGAAGTAGATCCAGCCGTCGTCCGTGGGTTTGAGCGCGGCCTCCAGCGCCTCGGTACCCGGATTGCCGATGGGGCCGGGCGGCAGACCCTTGTGGTAGTAGGTGTTGTACGGGTCCGGGTTGCTGTTGATCGCGGACTCGCTGATGTGGATCTCACTCTGACCCATCAGGTAGTTGAAGGTCGAGTCGAACTGGAGCTTCTGGTTGGTCTCGTAGTTGTCGGTCTTGAGGCGGTTGTAGATGACCTCGGCCATCTTGCGGAAGTCCTCGTGGGTCTTGCCCTCGGCCTGCACCAGGCTGGCGACCGTCACGAGCTGCCACGGCCCGTCGAGCCCCAGTTCCTTCGACTTCTTCTCGAAGCCGAGCTCCTCGTACTTGTCGGTGGCCCGCGCCACCATCTCCTTGAGCACCGCCTCGGGCTTCTGCCCCTTGGCCACGGAGTAGCTGGACGGGTAGAGGAAGCCCTCCAGCGGGTCCTTGACGTCGGCGTGGTTCATCGCCCAGTCGGGCAGGCCGAGGTCCTTCCACTCGGTCTTGGCGACCTTGGCGGTGGTGCCCTTGTCGACGTCGAGGCGTTCGTCGATGAGCTCGTAGACGGCGGCGCTGCGCCTGCCCTCGGCGATGATCAGCGTGTTGCGGCTCTCGGGGCTGAGCATCAGCTTCACGGCGCTCTCGGCGGACATCTCCTTCTGCAGCGTGTAGACGCCGTCCTGGATGCCCTTGGCGTTCGGGTTGCTCTGCAGCGCCGCGACGAACGCGTCGACGCTCTTGACCACGCCCTTGCGCTTCAGCTCCTGGCCGATGGCCGAACCGCCCGCCCCCTTGGGGACGGTGATGGTCACCTGGGTGCCGTTGCCGTCGCCCGCGTAGTCCGGGGCCGCGCCGAAACGGTCCTGGTAGAACTGGTAGCCGAAATAGCCGATTCCCGCCACGCCGCCGCCCAGCACCAGGCAGACCACGAGGCACGCGCAACCGTTCCGCCGCTTCTTCGGCTTGCCCCCGCGGTTCCTGCGGTCACCGCGGCCGGGAGCGTCGTCGGCGGCGTCGTCGTCACCGTCACCGCCCGCGAAGAAGGCGTGTTCCCCCTGGTCGGGACCCGGGTCCCAGTCGGTCTTCTCCGGCTCCGGCTCGGTGCGCCGCCGGCTCGGCGGCTCGGGGGGCGGATACGCCTCCGGGGTGCCGTAGTGGTCGGGCTGCTCCGTGCCGTAGGAGGCGGCCGCCTGCTGGGCGTACGGGTCGGCTGGATCGGCCGGGTACACGGGCTGCTGCTGTCCGGTGGACCAGTCCTCGGTGCCGTACTGCTGATCCTGGTGCTGCTGGCCCTGTTGGTGCTGGTCCTGGTGCGGCTGGCCCTGTTGGTGCTGGTCCTGGTGCTGCTGCGCCGGGTACTGCTGCCCGCCGTACTGCGGGTCGTACTGCTGCTGGCCGTACTGCCCGCCCTGCCCGCCGTCGAACTGCTGCCCGTCGTACTGCTGTCCGCCGTGCGGGTACTGCTGCTGGGCCTGGCCGTAGCCGGCCTGGCCTCCGCCGTCGCCCCAGTCACCGTGCTGCTGATGCTGCGGTTGGTGCTGCGGCTGGCCGCCGTCGAAGGGCTGCTGTCCCGCGTGGGCCTGCTGCCCTCCCCACCCGCCGTCCCCGTACAACGGGTCCTCCGGGTGCCACGGTTCGGAGCCCTGGCCCCGGCCATACTCAGTCATGGATCCCCTAGAGCCGCGAGGCGGCGGTCACGCGGCTTTCACGGACCACTTACCGTTCCGCCTCTCTCTGTGCGGAGGCTGTTCGAAGACCGCCGCATCGCGCGGAACGTTACCGTACAGCGATCAGATGACCACTTCGACGCCCTCGCCAGGAGGATTACCTGACACCCGTTCGGATTCAAGCGCCTGCTGAAGGATGATCACAGCGGCGGCCTGGTCGATGACCGAACGGCCCTTCTTGGAGTTCACCCCGGAGGCGCGCAGCCCCTGGCTCGCCGTCACGGTCGTCATCCGCTCGTCGACGAGCCGGACCGGGACGGGGGCGATGCCCTGGGCCAGTTCCTGGGCGAAACGGCGGACCTTGGCCGCCGCCGGACCCTCGCCCCCCTTGAGGGAGCGGGGCAGGCCGGCGACGACCTCGATCGGCTCGTACTCCTCGACGAGCGCGCGCAGCCGACGGTGGGCCGCCGGGAGGTCCCGGCCCGGGACCGTCTCGACGGGGGTGGCGAGGATCCCGTCGGGGTCGCACGAGGCGACCCCGATCCGGGCGTCCCCGACGTCGATGGCGAGCCGACGTCCTCTGCGCATTACTTGGCCGTCTCCGCGACCAGGCGCTCCACGGCGGCCACGGCGTCACCGATGGCGGCCGGGTTCTGGCCGCCGCCCTGGGCGACGTCCGGCTTGCCGCCACCGCCGCCGCCGAGGGTTTTGGCTGCGGTACGGACCAGGTCACCGGCCTTGAGGCCGCGGTCGCGGGCGGCGTCGTTGGTGGCGATGACGGTGAGGGGCTTGCCGTTCACCGTCGTGAACAGGGAGACCACGGCGGCCCGGCCACCCTGGATACGGCCGCGCACGTCGAGGACCAGCTTGCGCAGGTCGTCGGCGGTGGTGCCGTCCGGGACCTGGCCGGTGACCAGGGCGACGCCCCGTACGTCCTTGGCGGACTCGGCGAGACCGGCGGCGGCCTGGAGGACCTTCTCGGCGCGGAACTTCTCGATCTCCTTCTCGGCGTCCTTCAGCTTGCCGAGCATGGCGGAGACCTTCTCCGGGAGCTCCTCCGGACGGCCCTTGATCAGCTCCTGGAGCTGGGCGACGACCGTGTGCTCACGGGCGAGGAAGTTGTAGGCGTCGACGCCCACCAGGGCCTCGATGCGGCGCACACCGGAGCCGATGGACGACTCGCCCAGCAGCTTCACCAGGCCCAGCTGGGCGGTGTTGTGCACGTGGGTGCCGCCGCACAGCTCCTTGGAGAAGTCGCCGATGGTGACGACGCGCACCCGCTCGCCGTACTTCTCGCCGAACTCGGCGATGGCGCCCTGCTTCTTGGCCTCGTCGATGCCCATGACGTCGGCGCGGACGTCCAGGTCACGGGCGAGCACCTCGTTGATCTTCTGCTCGACGTCGGTCATCACGGCCGTCGGGACGGCGGACGGGGAACCGAAGTCGAAGCGGAAGCGGCCGGGCTGGTTCTCGGAACCGGCCTGGGCGGCCGTCGGGCCCAGGGCGTCGCGCAGCGCCTGGTGGGTGAGGTGGGTGGCCGAGTGGGCACGGGCGATGGCCTTGCGGCGCCGGTCGTCGATGGCGGCGTGGGCCTTGGCGCCGACGGTGATCTCACCGACCTGGACGACGCCCTTGTGGACGTAGACGCCCGGGACCGGCTTCTGGCAGTCGCGGACCTCGATGACGGCACCGGAGTCGGTCCTGATCCGGCCGGTGTCGCCGATCTGGCCGCCGCCCTCGGCGTAGAAGGGCGTGCGGTCCAGGACGATCTCGACCTCGTCGCCCTCGGTGGCGGCCGGCGAGGAGACGCCGTCGACCAGGATGCCGACGACGGTCGACTCGCCCTCGGTGTCGGTGTAGCCGATGAAGTCGGTCTGTCCGGCGCGGTCGGCGATCTCGCGGTAGGCGCCGAGGTCGGCGTGGCCGGTCTTCTTGGCCTGGGCGTCGGCCTTGGCGCGCTCCCGCTGCTCCTTCATCAGCCGCCGGAAGCCGTCCTCGTCCACGGACAGGCCCTGCTCGGCGGCCATCTCCAGGGTGAGGTCGATCGGGAAGCCCCAGGTGTCGTGGAGCAGGAACGCCTTGTCGCCGGAGAGGACCGAGCCGCCGGCGGCCTTGGTGTCGGCGACGGCGGTGTCGAGGATGTTGGTGCCGGCCTTCAGCGTCTTGAGGAAGGCGTTCTCCTCGGCGACGGCGACCTTCTCGATCCGCTCCCGGTCGGTGACCAGCTCGGGGTACTGCTGCCCCATCATCTCGATGACGGTGTCGATCAGGTCCTTGACGACCGGACCGGTGGCGCCGAGCAGCCGCATGTTGCGGATGGCGCGGCGCATGATGCGGCGCAGCACGTAGCCGCGGCCCTCGTTGCCGGGGGTGACGCCGTCGCCGATGAGCATCACGGAGGTGCGCATGTGGTCGGTGACCACGCGCAGCGAGACGTCCGACTCGTGGGCGTCGCCGTACGAGACGCCGGTCAGCTCGGTGGCCTTCTTGATGACGGCCATGGAGGTGTCGATCTCGTACATGTTCTGCACGCCCTGCAGAATCATGGCGAGCCGCTCCAGGCCGAGCCCGGTGTCGATGTTCTTGCTCGGCAGGTCCCCGAGGATCTCGAAGTCCTCCTTGGAGGTGCCCTCGCCCCGCTCGTACTGCATGAAGACGAGGTTCCAGATCTCCACGTACCGCTCGTCGTTGACGGCCGGGCCGCCCTCGACGCCGAACTCGGGGCCGCGGTCGTAGTTGATCTCGGAGCAGGGGCCGCAGGGGCCGGGGACACCCATCGACCAGTAGTTGTCCTTCTTGCCGAGGCGCTGGATGCGCTCGGAGGGGACGCCGACGACGTCGTGCCAGATGCGCTCGGCCTCGTCGTCGTCCTGGTAGACGGTGATCCACAGGCGCTCGGGGTCGAGGCCGTAGCCGCCCTTGTCCTGGGGGCTGGTGAGCAGCTCCCAGGCGTACTTGATGGCGCCTTCCTTGAAGTAGTCGCCGAAGGAGAAGTTGCCGCACATCTGGAAGAACGTGCCGTGCCGGGTGGTCTTGCCGACCTCTTCGATGTCCGGCGTGCGCACGCACTTCTGCACGCTGGTGGCGCGGTCGAAGGGCGGCTTGACCTCACCGAGGAAGTACGGCTTGAAGGGCACCATGCCGGCCGGGACCAGCAGCAGAGTCGGGTCGTCCGCGATGAGCGACGCCGAAGGGACGACGGTGTGCCCGCGCTCCTCGAAGAAGCTCAGCCAGCGGCGGCGGATCTCGGCCGACTCCATCAGTGGTCCTCATTCCGGTTGTACGAGTACGTCGTCCTGTCGATGTACTTCGAAGTGGGCATCGGGTCGTTGCGGTTCTCGATGGCGGCGTACCGCCGGGGTGCCGGGAGCTCCCGGTCGACGGGGGCGTCGAGACCGAGCGCGTCGCCCAGTTCGGCCTCCCGCTGGGCCATGTTGTGGCGGACGTCGAGCGCGAAGTCCACGGCGCGGTCCTTGAGCCGGCCGCCGGCCTCGATCGCCTTGTTCGCCGCGGTCACGGCGAGGTTCTCGGGGGTGAGCTGCTTCAGCTTCCGGTTGACCTTGGTGGTGGCCCACACTCCGGCGGCGACGCCGGTGGTGAACCAGAACGTACGGCGGAACATCGCTTGCTCAGTCCTTCTTCCGCTTCGCCCGCCGCGTCGCCGGGACGGTACGGCCCACCACGACGGTGCGCCTGGCTGTCTTGGCCGGCACGTCCTCCTTGCGACCGCCCATCGCCCGGCGCACGCCGTAGCCGAAGGCCGCGACCTTGACCAGGGGGCCGCCGAAGGTGGAGGCGACGGTGGTGGAGAGCGCCGAGGCGTTGGAGGTGACCTCCTGGACGTCGGAGGCGATCGCGTCGACCCGTTCGATCTGGGTCTGCGCCGAGCGCACCGCCGTGGAGGCGTCGGCCAGCAGCGGGACGGCCTGGTCGGTCACGTCCGCCACGAGCTTGGTGGTCGCCTTGAGCGTCTGGGCCAGCCTCACCAGTGCGACGGCGAGGAAGGAGACCAGGATCGCCCAGAACACGGCCACCAGGATCCCGGCCACCTCGCCACCGGACACTGTGTGCACCCGCTCCCTGAAACGTGCCGGAACTTCGCGTACGTCGACTTCACGCCCGTCATGACCATCGAGACCATCGAGAACACGAAAAGTCGTGCACCGAGCCTATCGCGCCGGGGATAGGGGTCCGTACCGGATTACCGTCCGCGTGCGGCGCGGATGTGCGAGACGTTTGTACGCGGTGCGCACGCTTCAGTACGCTGCGTTCCCTATGCGTGATCAACGGCATGACGGAACGTTTCCGGCCGGGAATCTGCCGCTGGAACTGGACGCCTTCGTCGGACGCGTGGCGGAACTCTCCGAGCTGGACGACGCGCTGCGCGGCGCGCGGCTGGTGACGGTCACCGGGGTGGGCGGGGTCGGCAAGTCGCGGCTGGCGGAGCGGGCCGCCGCCCGGTCGGCGCCGCGGGACGGGGTCTGGCGGGTGGAGCTGGCGCCCGTGCGCGATCCGGAGTTCGTGGACTACGCGGTGGTGGAGGCGCTCGGCCTGACCGACCACACCACCCGGGCGCCCCGCGAGACCCTGCTCGGCCACCTCGC
The DNA here is from genome assembly GCF_055562815.1 of Streptomyces sp. NPDC016677. Taxonomy (NCBI): domain Bacteria; kingdom Bacillati; phylum Actinomycetota; class Actinomycetes; order Kitasatosporales; family Streptomycetaceae; genus Streptomyces; species Streptomyces sp. NPDC016677. The sequence goes on from NZ_JBVHEO010000009.1 coordinate 121,797, forward strand.
CGACCGTGAGGTCCTGCTGCTGCTCGACGGAGTCGAGCACCTGGTGGACGCGTGTGCCCGGCTGGTGACGGAGCTGCTGGGCCGGGCCCCCGGGCTGCGGGTGCTGGCGGTGGGGCGCCGGCCGCTGGCCGTCTCCGGCGAGCGGCTGTTCCCGCTGGCGCCGCTGACCGGGGAGGAGGCGGTGTCCCTGCTGATGGTGCGCGCCGCCCAGCACGGGGTGGAGATCGGCGGCGGGGACGGCGCCGAGGTGCGGGAGCTGTGCCGGCGGCTGGACGGCATCCCGCTGGCGATCGAGCTGGCCGCGGGGCGGCTGGACGCGCTGACGCCGGAGCAGGTGCTCGGTCGGCTGGACGACCGGTTCCGGCTGCTGGCCGGGGAGAACCGGACGGCGCTGCCCCGGCACCGGGCGCTGCGCACCGCGATCGGCTGGAGCCATGAGCTGTGCACGCCCGGGGAGCGGCTGCTGTGGGCGCGTCTTTCGGTGTTCGCGGGACGGTTCGGCCTGGAGGCCGCGGAGTACGTGTGCGGCGGCGACGGCCTGCCCGCCGACGAGGTGCTGGACGTGCTCTCCGCGCTGCTCGCCCAGTCCGTGCTGACCCGCGAGGAGACACCGGCCGGGGTGCGCTACCGGATGCTCGGCACGGTGCGGGCGTACGGCGCCGAGTGGCTGGAGGCGACGGGCGACGCGGCGCGGCTGCGGCGGCGGCACCGCGACTGGTACGTGGGCCTGGCGACCTGGTGCGAGCTGGAGTGGTTCTCGCCCCGCCAGTCGGAGGTCGCCGCGCGTGTCGAGGCCGAGCTGCCGAATCTGCGCGCCGCCCTGGACCACTGCCTGTCCGATCCGGACGGGGCGCACCTGGGCCAGTATCTGGCGGGTTCCCTGTGGTTCCACTGGGTGGGCTGCGGGCGGCTGGCGGAGGGGCGGCACTGGCTGGAGCAGGCGGTGCGGCTGGACGCGGAGCGGACCGCGCACGAGCAGTCCCGGCTCAAGGCCCTGTGGGTGCTGGCGTACGTGGCGATCCTGCAGGGCGACACGGTGTGCGCGCGGGCGACGCTGGAGGAGTGCCACCGGGAGGCGGAGCGGGCCGGCAATCCGGCGGCGCTGGCGTACGCGGTGCACCGCTCGGGCTGTCTGGCGCTGATCACCGATGACGTGACGGGCGCCGAGACGCTGCTGCGCTCCGCGCTGGCGCGGTACCGGAAGACCGGCGAGCTGAACAGCAATGTGCTGATGGCCCAGGTGGAGCTGGCGATGGCGCGGGCCTTCCAGGGCGATCTGGCGGACGCGGTGCGGCTGTGCCAGGACGTGCGCCGGGTGTGCGACGACCACGGCGAGCGCTGGGCCCGCGCCTACGCGCTGTACGTGCTGGCGTACGCGGCCTGGAGCGACGGCGATCCGGGCAGGGCCCGGCGGCTGCTGACCGTCTGCCTGGGCGACGCCCACGGCTTCCGTGACCTGCTGGGTGCGGTGCTGTCGCTGGAACTGCTGGCCCTGGTCACGGTGACGGAGGGGGACGCGGCGGAGGCGGCAGTGCTCCAGGGGGCGGCGGGGCGGATGTGGCCCGCGGTGGGCCTGCAACTGTTCGGCTCGGCGCACTACAACGCGCCGCGCGAGCTGTGCGAGGCGGCGGCCCGCGACCGGCTGGGCGGCGAGGCGTACGAGGAGTGCCTGCGGCGGGGGGCGCGGCTGGGCCAGGAGGAGGCGGTGGCCCGGGCGCTGCGGCGGTCCGGGGAGCCGGCGGCGCTGCCGGGGCCGCGTCGTCCCGTGCGGCCGACGAGGACGCCGGGGACGCCGGGCACATGACGAGGCCCGCCGCCCCGCCCGCCCACGAGGGCGGGGAGACGGCGGGCCCGAGTACCGCGGCCGGCTGGGATCAGCGGGCGTAGTACTCGACGACGAGCTGCTCGTCGCAGATCACCGGGATCTCCTTGCGGTTCGGCTCGCGGTCCAGGCGGAACGCCAGGGCCTTGAGGTTCACCTGGAGGTAACGCGGGGTCTCGCCGTCGGGGGCGAAGCCACCCTCACGCGCGACCTGGAACAGCGTCTTCTCCTTGGAGCGGTCGCGGACCTGCACGACGTCGTCGGGGCGGACGCGGAAGGACGGCTTGTCGACCTTCTGACCGTTGACCGCGATGTGGCCGTGGACGACCATCTGGCGGGCCTGGTAGATCGTGCGGGCGATGCCCGAGCGCAGGACCAGCGCGTCGAGCCGGCGCTCCAGCTCCACGATCAGGGCCTCACCGGTCTTGCCCTGGACCTTGGAGGCACGCTCGTAGGCGCGGACGAGCTGGCGCTCGGACACGTCGTACTGGGCACGCAGACGCTGCTTCTCCAGCAGACGGACCTTGTAGTCCGAGTTCTGCTTGCGGCCGCGGCCGTGCTCACCCGGCGGGTAGGGGCGGGCCTCGAAGTACTTGACGGCCTTCGGCGTCAGCGCGATGCCGAGGGCACGCGACTTCTTGACCTTGGGGCGGGACTGGTTCGCCACTGTCTCTCATTTCCTAGTGTTCGGCTTGCCAGGGTTGAGGGAGGTCGCATCCGCAGCCGGGGAAACCCGCCGGGTCCGCGTGGGACCTGCCGGGCAGCCGCTCCCTGGTCTGGGCACATACGTGCAGCACGCGAGTGGCCCACCGACCGGTCCCGTCCTGCGACGAGGGGTGGTGGGCTGCCCGCGACACCTTCGACGGTGCGCGACGCTCCTGGAACCCGCTGGGGTTCCGGCCGGTTGTCCCGCTCTGACGGCACGGGACTCGGCACTCCGATCGAGTTTACAGGGTGCTCAGGGCCTCTTTCGACCGAGGTGCTTCCTGGTCCACTCCACGGCGTCCGCGTACCGCGCCTCGCCGCCGTGCCGGGTCGGGATGTAGTACTCGCGGTCCTTCAGGGCGTCCGGGGCGTACTGCTGGGCGGCGATGCCCTCGGGCAGGTCGTGCGGGTAGACGTACCCCTGCCCGTGGCCCAGCTTGCCCGCGCCCTGGTAGTGGCTGTCGCGCAGGTGGGCCGGGACGGTCCCGGCGTGCCCCTTGCGTACGTCGTCCAGGGCGGCGCCGATCGCGGTGGTCGCGGCGTTGGACTTGGGCGCCAGGGCGAGGGCGATGGTGGCGTGGCTGAGGGTGAGGGCGGCCTCGGGGAAGCCGATCATGGCGACGGCCTGGGCGGCGGCGACCGCGATCGGCAGGGCGTTCGGGTCGGCGAGGCCGATGTCCTCGCTGGCGGAGATCATCAGGCGGCGGGCGATGAAGCGGGGGTCCTCGCCGGCCTCGATCATGCGGGCCAGGTAGTGCAGGGCGGCGTCGACGTCGGAGCCGCGGATGGACTTGATCAGGGCGCTGGCGACGTCGTAGTGCTGGTCGCCGTCGCGGTCGTACTTGACCGCCGCCCGGTCGACGGTCTCCTCCAGCGTGGCCAGGGTGATCTCCGGCTCGCCCTTGTCGAGCGCGGCCCCGGCGGCGGCCTCCAGGGCGGTCAGCGCGCGGCGGGCGTCGCCGCCGGCGATGCGCAGCAGGTGGTCCTCGGTGTCCCCGGGGAGGGTGACGGCGCCCTTGAGGCCCCGGTCGTCGGTGAGGGCGCGGCGGAGCAGGCCGCGGACGTCGTCGTCGGTGAGGGGTTCGAGGGTGAGCAGGAGCGAGCGGGAGAGGAGGGGGGAGATCACCGAGAAGTACGGGTTCTCGGTGGTCGCGGCGATCAGCGTCACCCAGCGGTTCTCGACCGCGGGCAGGAGGGAGTCCTGCTGGGCCTTGCTGAAACGGTGGATCTCGTCGAGGAAGAGGACGGTCTCCTTGCCGTACCCGCCGACCGCGCGCCGGGCGCCGTCGATGACCGCGCGGACCTCCTTGACGCCCGCGGTGATCGCCGACAGCTCCACGAACCGCTTGTTGGTGGCCTTGGAGACGACGTACGCCAGGGTCGTCTTGCCGGTGCCGGGCGGGCCCCAGAGGATCACCGAGGAGGGGCCGGCGGGGCCGGCGGCGCCCTCTCCGACCAGGCGGCGCAGCGGTGAGCCCGGCTTGAGCAGGTGCTGCTGGCCCACGACCTCGTCGAGGGTGCGCGGGCGCATCCGGACGGCCAGGGGGCTGCCGGAGGGGTCTTTCTCCTGGCGTTCTTCTGCGGCGGCGGTGAACAGATCGGGCTCCACGCTCGAAACCCTAAATGACCGCACTGACAACGCGACGGGCGCCGTCGGCCGGGCCCGTGGGTCCGGCCGACGGCGCCCGAGGGATGGCGCGGGTCAGCTGGTCCAGAAGTCCCACCAGCGGGTCAGGATCAGCATGCCGATGATGCCGATGTGCAGGACCGGCAGCACCCAGGTGAACTCGCCGAAGAAGCCGCGCAGCCAGCCTGGCGCGGGCAGGAAGCCCTTGCGCACGTTGAAGGAGGTCACGTACCAGAACATGATGATCGTGGCGACCCAGGCCAGCGAGCACCACAGGCACAGCGCGTTGATCCGGTACAGGGACTGGAACTGCAGCCAGGTGCAGAAGCCCACGCCGAACAGGGTGCCCGCGTTGAAGGTGAGCCAGTACCAGCGCGGGAAGCGGGCCCGCGCGAGCAGGCTCACGCCGACGCAGATCACGATGCCGTAGCAGACCAGGCCGAGCATCGGGTTGGGGAAGCCGAAGACGGACGCCTGGTCGCTCTCCATGACGCTGCCGCAGGAGACGACGGGGTTCAGGCTGCACCCGGGGACGAACGTGGTGCCGGCGACCTTGGCTTCGAGCAGCTTGAACTTGTCGATCGTGATGACCCACGCGGCGAGCAGTCCGGCGGCGCCGGTGATCACCAGCAGCACGGCGAACGCGCGGCTGCCGCCCGCCGCACCCGGCGCGACGGCACCGGCTCCGGACGCGGGCTCGGGGTCCGTGGAGACGTCTCTGACTGTCGTCTTGCTCATCACGCCGATTCCGTCACTTGAGGTCTCATCTTCTTCGGGCACGGTCATTGTGCCGCACGCACGCGCGTGTCCACCGTTCGGTGGACATAAGGAAGGACGTTCGGTCCTCCCCGAGGACGCTGTTCCGGACAACGCTTGCACCATGAGCGCACAGGCGAACGAACCGGCCGTGCTCGGGCCCGACGGGGCGGGCACGCACTGTGGTGAGGATCCTCCAGGGCAACCGCTCCAGGGACGGCGGCGAGGTCCGGGCGCGCACCCGGCGCACGGCACGCGCGCGTGGCGCTCTCGGATCGGGTTCGTCCGGCAGGACGAATCGGAGCCCGCGGGGTTGACGGACCTCGACGGCACCCCGCGCGCGGTGCGCGCCGGCGCCCCCGCCGAGGAGGCCGCCGCGCTGACGCGCCGCTTCGGCCGGACACCGACGACCGCACAGGGGCCGTCACCAGCGCCATGCGGCACGGGCCACTGGAGCAGTGACCGTGCCGCACCGGGCGCGCGGCGGGCTCAGCCGAGCCGGGACTCCAGCTCCGCCACGATCTCGTTGACGCCGATCGCGGTCTGCTCGCCGGACTCCATGTCCTTGAGCTGGACGACGCCCTCGGCGAGGTCGCGTTCGCCGGCCACGATCGTGTAACGGGCGCCGCTGCGGTTGGCGTTCTTCATGGCGCCCTTGAGGCCCTTGCCGCCGTAGGAGAAGTCGGCGGCGACGCCGTTCTTGCGCAACTCGGTGACCTTGGCGAACAGCACGCGGCGGGCCTCCTCGCCGAGCGGTACGGCGAAGACGGAGGTGGTGGCGGGCAGGTCCAGCGCGACGCCCTCGGCCTCCAGGGCCAGGACCGTGCGGTCGACGCCGAGGGCCCAGCCGACGGACGGCAGCGCGGGGCCGCCGATCATCTCGGAGAGGCCGTCGTAGCGGCCGCCGCCGCCCACCGCGGACTGGGAGCCGAGCCCGTCGTGGACGAACTCGAAGGTGGTGCGCGTGTAGTAGTCCAGGCCGCGCACCAGCTTCGGGTCGTCCTCGAAGACGACGCCCGCCGCCGTGATCAGCTCGCGGACCTCCTCGTGGTACGCCTTGCAGGCGTCGCAGAGGTAGTCGCGCAGCAGCGGCGCGTCCCCGAGCTGCTTCTGCACGGACTCGCGCTTGTCGTCCAGGACGCGCAGCGGATTGATGTCGGCCCGGCGCAGGGTGTCCTCGTCCAGGTCCAGGCCGCGCAGGAACTCCTGGAGGGCGGCCCGGTAGACAGGACGGCACTCCTTGTCGCCCAGGGAGTTGAGCAGGATGCGGAAGCCGCGCAGGCCCAGCGAGCGGTACGCCTGGTCGGCCAGGATGATCAGCTCGGCGTCGAGCGCCGGGTCCTCCGCGCCGATCGCCTCGGCACCGACCTGCGAGAAGTGGCGGTAACGGCCCTTCTGGGGGCGCTCATAGCGGTAGTACGAGCCGGAGTACCAGAGCTTGACGGGGAGGTTGCCCGTCTTGTGCAGGTTGGCCTCCAGCGTCGCGCGCAGCACGGAGGCCGTGCCCTCGGGGCGCAGGGCGAGCCGGTCGCCGCCCTTGGTCTCGAAGGCGTACATCTCCTTGGTGACGATGTCGGTGGACTCCCCGACACCGCGCGCGAACAGCTCGACGCTCTCGAAGCCGGGCGTCTCGATGTAGCCGTAGCCGGAGTCGCGCAGCGGGGCCGCGATCGCCTCGCGAACGGCCAGGTACTTCGCGGAGTCGGGCGGCAGCAGGTCGTACGTGCCCTTGGGGGCCTTGAAGGTGCTCACGGAAGGTCTCTCGTCACATTCCTCGTCGGGAAGCCCCGGGGGCCTCCTGGCCGGAAGCCGCCTGCCGCAGATACGGGTTGGCGGCGCGCTCCTGGCCGATGGTCGTCTGGGGGCCGTGTCCGGACAGCACCACGGTCGTGTCGTCGAGCGGCAGGACCACGCGGGTCAGGGACTCGAGCATGTCGTCCATGGAGCCACCGGGCAGATCGGTGCGTCCGATGGAGCCGGCGAACAGCAGGTCGCCCGAGAACAGCACCGGCGGGATGTCCGCCGCCTCGGGCAGGCCGAAGGTCACCGACCCCTTGGTATGGCCCGGCGCGTGCGCCACGGTCAGCTCCAGGCCCGCCAGCTCCAGCTTCGCGCCGTCGGTCAGCTCCCGTACGTCGTCCGGCTCCCCCACGCTCAGCTCACCCATCAGCGGCATCCCGATGGACCGGCCGAGGCCCTTCTCGGGGTCGCTCATCATGTAGCGGTCCGCCGGGTGGATCCACGCGGGTACGTCACTGGCTCCGCACACCGGGACGACCGAGGCCACGTGGTCGATGTGGCCGTGCGTGAGGACGACGGCGACCGGCTTGAGCCGGTGCTTCTTCAGCGTCTCCTCGACTCCCTGGGCGGCCTGGTGGCCGGGGTCGATGATCACGCACTCCTCACCGGCGGCCGGGGCGACGAGGTAGCAGTTCGTCCCCCAGGCCCCGGCGGGGAACCCGGCAATGAGCACGATCGTCCTTCGTTGTGTCGATACGGGTGGCTTGTGAGCGGGCTGCGCCCGTGGTCAGAGCCTACCGGCGGTGCCGATTCCTCAGCGAACCCATATACGGTACGGGGCTAACGCAGGCGGTCGGCCCACGGGCACGCACGCGTACCGGTCGGCACACGAAGACGCATAGGAGACAACCCGGTGGTCAGCCAGGAACAGCGGCGGCGTCAGCTCGCCCGGGAGAAGTTCTTGCGGCAGCAGCAGCGGCGCACCGCCGCGCGACGCAAGGCGCGGGTGCGGAACTCGGTGATCGCGTCGGTGCTCGGCGTGGTGCTGGTGGGCAGCCTCGCGCTGTACACGACCGGCACACTCAAGGGCGACGACGACAAGGAGAACGCGAGCACCGAGGCGTCGCCCAGCGCGTCGGCGTCCAAGGCCGCCGACCCGTGCGACAAGGCCGCGGCGGGCAAGGTCTCGACGAAGACCTGGAAGAAGGAGCCGGCGATGTCCATCGACAAGTCGGCGGACTACACCATGACGCTGGACACGACGTGCGGCGAGATAGACATCGCCCTGAAGGCGTCGGCGGCGCCGCACACGGTGAACTCGTTCGACTTCCTCGCCGGGAAGGGCTTCTTCGACCACTCCACGTGCCACCGGCTCACCACCAGCGGCATCTACGTGCTGCAGTGCGGCGACCCGACCGGGCAGGGCACCGGCGGTCCCGGCTACACGATCCCGGACGAGAACCTGAAGGACAAAAGCCTGAAGGACAACATCTACCCGGCGGGCACGGTGGCGATGGCCAACACCGGGCAGGCGGACTCCGGCGGCAGCCAGTTCTTCCTGGTGTACCAGGACAGTGAGCTGCCACCCAGCTACACACCGTTCGGCACCATCTCGGACGCCGGCATGAAGGTGCTCAAGAAGATCGCCGCCGCGGGCGAGAGCACCGGCGCCGGTGACGGAGCGCCGAACGCGACGGTCGTGATCGACAAGGCGACCGTCGCGAAATCCTGACTGTCAACTGCGGAATTTCGGTCGTGCGGGATGCGGACAGGCCCCCCGCCGGTCGCCTATGTTGGCGGTGACGAAACTGTGGACGATGCCCGGGGGTGGGAAAGCCCTCCGCAGGCATCATGTGGAGGAGGCGCTGTGAGCAGCGACCCGTGGGGCCGCGTCGACGAGACGGGGACCGTGTACGTGCGTACGGCCGACGGCGAGCAGGTGGTCGGTTCCTGGCAGGCCGGCTCGCCCGATGAGGCGCTGGCCTACTTCGAGCGCAAGTACGAGGGCCTGGTGGTCGAGATCGGCCTCCTCGAGAAGCGGGTGCGGACCACCGACCTGTCGTCGAAGGACGCCCAGGCCGCGATCCAGCACCTGCGCGAGCAGGTCGACGCGCACCACGCGGTGGGCGACCTGGACGCGCTCAGGAAGCGGCTGGACCAGCTCGTGGAGCTGGTGGACAAGCGGCGCGAGGAGCGCAAGGCGCAGCGGGCCAAGCAGTCCGACGAGGCCCGCCGGGCCAAGGAGGAGCTGGTCACCGAGGCCGAGCAGCTCGCCCAGTCCGACCAGTGGCGGGCCGCCGGTGAGCGGCTGCGGGCGCTGGTGGACACCTGGAAGGGGCTGCCCCGGCTGGACCGCAAGTCCGACGACGAGCTGTGGCACCGCTTCTCGCACGCCCGGTCGGCGTTCTCCAAGCGGCGCAAGCAGCACTTCGCGCAGCTCGACGCGCAGCGCGAGGAGGCCCGCCGGATCAAGGAGCGGCTGGTAGGCGAGGCCGAGGCACTGTCGGGTTCGACGGACTGGGGTCCGACGGCCGCCCGCTACCGCGAGCTGATGGCCGAGTGGAAGGCGGCGGGCCGCGCCCAGCGCGAGCACGAGGACGACCTGTGGAACCGCTTCCGCGGCGCCCAGGACGTCTTCTTCGCCGCGCGCGGCTCGGTCTTCGCCGAGCGGGACGCGGAGCAGTCCGAGAACCTCAAGCTCAAGGAGGAGCTGGCCGAGGAGGCCGAGAAGCTCCTGCCGATCGCGGACCTGAAGGCGGCCCGCGCCGCGTTCCGTGCGATCAACGAGCGCTGGGAGGCCATCGGGCACGTTCCGCGCGACGCCCGGCCGAAGGTCGAGGGCCGGATGCACGCGGTGGAGCGGGCGCTCCAGGAGGCCGAGGAGTCCGAGTGGCGCCGTACCAACCCGGAGGCACGCGCGCGTGCCGAGGGGCTGACCGGTCAGCTCCAGGCCGCCGTGGACAAGCTCCACCAGCAGATCGACCAGGCCCGCGCGCAGGGCAACAACGCCCGCGCGGACAAGCTCCAGCGTGAGCTGGAGGGCCGCCAGGCGCTGCTGGACCAGGCCCTGAAGGGGCTGCAGGAGTTCGGCGGCTGACACCCGTACACGAGAGGGGCTCCCGTACACGCCGTACGGGAGCCCCTCTCGTGTGTCCTCCTGGTGCCTACGACGGCCTGCGCGCCGAGGTCACCCGGTACACGTCGTAGACGCCCTCGACACCCCGTACGGCCTTCAGGACGTGCCCGAGGTGCTTGGGGTCGCCCATCTCGAAGGTGAACCGGGAGGTGGCGACGCGGTCACGGGAGGTCTGGACGGCCGCGGAGAGGATGTTGACGTGCTGGTCGGACAGGACACGGGTGACGTCCGACAGCAGCCGGGAGCGGTCGAGCGCCTCGACCTGGATGGCGACCAGGAAGACCGAGGACTGGGTGGGCGCCCACTCGACCTGCAGGATGCGCTCGGGCTCGCGGGAGAGCGAGTCCACGTTGACGCAGTCGCTGCGGTGCACGGAGACGCCGCTGCCGCGGGTGACGAAGCCGATGATCGGGTCGCCGGGCACGGGGGTGCAGCAGCGGGCCAGCTTGACCCAGACGTCGTCGACGCCCTTGACCACCACGCCCGGATCGGCGTTGCTGCGCCGCTTGCGGCCACGGCCACGGGACGGCGGCACCGCCTCGTCGATCTCCTCGCTGGCCGCCTCCTCGCCGCCGAGGGCCTGGACCAGCTTCTGCACGATGTTCTGCGCGGAGACATGGCCCTCGCCGATCGCCGCGTACAGCGCGGAGATGTCGGAGTAGCGCATCTCGTGCGCGAGGGTGACCAGGGAGTCGCCGGTGAGGATGCGCTGGATGGGGAGGTTCTGCTTGCGCATGGCGCGGACGATGGCGTCCTTGCCCTGCTCGATGGCCTCGTCGCGGCGCTCCTTGGAGAACCAGGCGCGGATCTTGTTGCGGGCCCGCGGTGACTTGACGAAGCCCAGCCAGTCGCGGGACGGCCCGGCGCCGGGCGCCTTGGAGGTGAAGACCTCCACCAGGTCGCCGTTGTCCAGGGTGGACTCCAGCGGGACCAGACGCCCGTTGACCCGTGCCCCTATGGTGCGGTGGCCGACCTCGGTGTGGACGGCGTAGGAGAAGTCGACGGGGGTGGCACCGGCCGGGAGCGCTATGACGTCGCCCTTGGGGGTGAAGACGAAGACCTCGTTGCGGGACAGGTCGAAGCGCAGGGACTCCAGGAACTCGCCGGGGTCCTCGGTCTCCTTCTGCCAGTCGAGCAGCTGGCGCAGCCACGCCATGTCGTTGAGGTGGTCGTCCTTGCCGGTGGTCCGGGGCGCGTCGGAACGCACCTTGGAGGCGCCGGCGACGGCCTCCTGCTTGTACTTCCAGTGCGCGGCGATGCCGTACTCGGCGCGGCGGTGCATGTCGAACGTACGGATCTGGAGTTCGACCGGCTTGCCGCTGGGCCCGATGACCGTCGTGTGCAGCGACTGGTACATGTTGAACTTGGGCATCGCGATGTAGTCCTTGAACCGCCCCGGGACCGGGTTCCAGCGGGCGTGGACCGTGCCCAGCGCCGCGTAGCAGTCGCGGACGGTGTCCACCAGGACGCGGATGCCGACCAGGTCGTAGATCTCCGCGAAGTCCCGGCCGCGGACGATCATCTTCTGGTAGACGCTGTAGTAGTGCTTGGGGCGGCCGGTGACGGTCGCCTTGATACGGGCGGCGCGCAGGTCCTGCTGGACCTCGTCGGTGACGACGGCGAGGTACTCGTCGCGCTTGGGGGCGCGCTCGGCGACCAGGCGGACGATCTCGTCGTACATCTTGGGGTAGAGGATCGCGAAGGCGAGGTCCTCCAGCTCCCACTTGATGGTGTTCATGCCCAGGCGGTGGGCGAGCGGCGCGTAGATCTCCAGGGTCTCGCGCGCCTTCTTCTCCTGCTTCTCGCGCTTGAGGTAGCGCATGGTGCGCATGTTGTGCAGCCGGTCGGCGAGCTTGATGACCAGGACGCGGGGGTCCTTGGCCATGGCGACGACCATCTTGCGCACGGTCTCGGCCTGCGCGGCCTCGCCGAACTTGACCTTGTCCAGCTTGGTGACGCCGTCGACGAGGAGGGCGACGACGTCGCCGAAGTCGCGGCGCAGGTCGTCGAGGCCGTACTCGGTGTCCTCGACGGTGTCGTGCAGCAGGCCCGCCATGAGGGTGGCCGGGTCCATGCCCAGCTCGGCGAGGATGGTGGTGACGGCGAGCGGGTGCGTGATGTACGGGTCGCCGCTCTTGCGCTTCTGGCCTCGGTGCCAGCGCTCGGCGACCTGGTAGGCGCGCTCGATCTGGCGCAAAGTCGCCGTTTCGATCTTGGGATCGTTGCCGCGGACTATGCGCAGCAGGGGCTCCAGGACCGGGTTGTACGGGTTGGCGCGCTGAACGCCGAGGCGGGCCAGACGGGCGCGGACGCGGTTGGAGGAGCCGGTGCGGGCGGGCTGGCCCGCGGGAGCGCGCACCACGGGCGCGTTCCGCGAGCGCTCGGGAGGGACCGGCTTGGGGCGTGCCTGCTGGTCCGCGGTCTTGTCGACGGGCGCGGACTGGGTGTGCTGGAGCGTCCCGCGGCTGTCGTTCTTCGCGTGCGGGGTGCTGGGCGCGGGCTTGGCCGCGGACGCCGAGGCGGACTCGGGCTTGGCGGCTGTCAGTGGCTGGGCCTCGTCTGGCAAGAGGACTCCTCGTGCGCGATCCGGGTCCCCCGGTCAGGCTCCGGAAACCCCATGGTAGCCATCCCGGGTCCCGGGATGGCCCGCAGGCCGCTGTGAGGCCCGTCTACGGGAGGAACGCGTGGGGCGGGCGCCGGATTCCTCCGGGCCCGCCCCTTCCGTGTCCGGCCGGTGTCCTGGCGGCCGCGCCGGGGTTATCCGACGGTGAGCAGCGCGTGCAGCGGGGCGCCGTCCAGCTCCGGCTCCAGCCGGGCCCGCCCGTCCAGGAAGCCCAGCTCCATCAGGACGGCCACACCCGCGGTGCGCGCGCCGGCCCGGCGGATCAGCTGGAGCGACGCCCGCGCGGTGCCGCCGGTGGCGAGGACGTCGTCGACGACCAGGACGCGGTCGTCGGGGCCGAGGTCCTCGGCGTGGATCTCGATCTCGGCCGAGCCGTACTCCAGGTCGTACGCCTGGCCGAGGGTGGCTCCGGGGAGCTTGCCGGCCTTGCGTACGGGGATGAAGCCGAGGCCGGCGCGGACGGCGACCGGGGCGCCGAGGATGAAGCCCCGGGCCTCCAGACCGACGACCTTGGTGGCGCCGGTGTCCTTGGCGATCCCGGCCAGGGCGTCGGTGAGGGCGCCGAACGCCTCCGGGTCGGCGAGCAGCGGGGTGATGTCCTTGAAGACCACGCCCGGCTCCGGGTAGTCCGCCACGTCCCGGATGCGGCTGAGCAGCAGCTCCTGGATGTCGCTCATCGGCGCTTCCCGGAGGGTCGGCCGCGGCCCCGGGTGCGGGACGCGGGCTGGTTGCGGGGGCCGACGACGGCGGGGGCGACGTCTTCGGGGTCGTCGTCGTAGGGCCCGTCCGCGGGGGCGTCGGTCTCCTCGACGGGCTCGCCCTTCGAGGCGGCCTGGGCGCGCTTGGCCAGGACGCGCTTCTTGAGCGCCTTCATCTGCGGCTCGCGCTCCTTGAGGTCGGCGACGAGCGGCGTGGCGATGAAGATCGAGGAGTACGCGCCGGCCGCGAGGCCGACGAACAGCGACAGCGAGATGTCGTTGAGCATGCCGGCGCCGAGCACACCGCCACCGATGAAGAGCAGGCCCGCCACCGGCAGCAGCGCGACCACGGTGGTGTTGACGGAGCGGACCAGGGTGCTGTTGATCGACCGGTTGGCGATCTCGGCGTAGGTCCAGCGGCTCTGCTTGGTGATGTCCTTCGTCTGTTCCTTGAGGCTGTCGAAGACGACCACCGTGTCGTACAGCGAGTAGCCGAGGATGGTCAGCAGACCGATCACCGTGCCCGGCGTGACCTCGAAGCCGACGAGGGCGTAGATGCCGACGGTGATGGTGATGTCGTGGATCAGGGCGACGAAGGCGGCGAGCGCCATCCGCCACTCGAAGGCGATCGCCAGGTAGATCACCACCAGGACCAGGAAGATCCCGAGGCCCTGCCACGCCTTGTTGGCGATCTGGTCACCCCAGCTGGGGCCGACCAGTTCGGCGTTGATCTGCTCGGAGTCGATCTTCAGGTCCTCGGAGAGTTCCTTCTTGATCTGGTCCGACGTGCCGGTGTCGATGCCGGCGATCTGGATGCGCAGGCTGCCGTCGCCGAGCTTCTGCACGATCGCGTCGTGGCCGGAGGCGGTCTCCGCGCGCTCCTCGGCATGGGAGATCGAGACGCTGGTGTTCTTGGGTGTGGTGAAGACCGCGCCGCCCTGGAACTCGATGCCCATGTGCAGGCCGCGCACCGCCAGGCCGACGATGGCCGTGATGGTGATCAGGATCGAGATGCCGTACCAGAGCTTGCGGTTCTTGACGAAGTCGTAGCCGACCTCGCCGTGGTGCAGCTTGGCGCCGAGCTCGCCGAGTTTCGACATCGCTCACGCCTCCTTCGGGTCGACAGGGCCGGCGGGACGGGGGTGGCGCGTGCGGCGGATCGGCGGCTTCGCGCCGAGGCTCTTCGGGTCGAGCCCGGACCACTTGTGGCCGCTCGCGAAGAACTTCCGGCGGGCCATGAGCGTCAGCAGCGGCTTGGTGAAGAGGAACACGACCACCACGTCGAGCAGGGTGGTCAGACCCAGCGTGAACGCGAAGCCCTGGACCTTGCCGACGGAGACGATGAAGAGGACCGCGGCGGCGAGGAACGACACGAAGTCGGAGACCAGGATGGTGCGCCGGGCGCGCGGCCAGCCGCGCTCGACCGCGGGGCGCAGCGAGCGGCCCTCGCGGATCTCGTCCCGGACCCGTTCGAAGTAGACGATGAACGAGTCCGCCGTGATGCCGATGGCGACGATGGCGCCGCAGACGGCCGGCAGGTTCAGCGCGAAGCCGATGGTCGGGCCGAGCAGCGACATGATGACGTACGTCAGGATCGCGGAGACCAGCAGCGAGAGCAGGGCGATGAACGACAGGCCCCGGTAGTAGAACAGCAGGTAGAGCACGACCAGGGCGAGGCCGATGGCGCCGGCGATCAGGCCGGCCTCCAGCTGGTCACCGCCGAGCGCGGCGGTGACGGTGTTGACGCTGTCCTCCTTGAAGCTCAGCGGGAGGGCGCCGTAGGAGAGCATGTTGGCGAGGTTCTGCGCCTCCTCCTGCGTGAAGCTGCCGGAGATCTCGGCGTTGCCGCCGGTCAGCGCCTGGCTGACGTACGGGTCGGAGACGACCTCGTTGTCCAGGACGATCGCGAACTGGTTCTGCGGCGACTGGTTCTGCGCCAGCTTGCCGGTGATGCTCGCGAACTTCTTGGCGCCACCGTCGGTGAAGTCCATCGTGACGGTCCAGCCGGCGGCGGTCTGCGTGTTGAAGACGGCCGAGGCCTTGTCGACGTCCGTGCCGTCGACCTCGGCGGCGCCGAGGATGTACTTCTGCCACTGGCCCTGCGCGTTCTGGCCGCAGGCCACCATGGACTCGTCGTCCTTGGCACCGTCACCGGCCTTGGCGCGCTGCGCCGCGTCGGTGCAGTCCAGCTTGGTGTACGCGGCCTGCAGCGCGCTGTCGTCCGCGGACGCCGACGCGGAGGCGCCGGCGCTCGGGGACGCGGAGTCGGAGGCGGCGGCGCTCGCGGAGTCGGTCGCCGACGGGGTGGCGTCGGCCTTCAGGGCGTCGGTGAGGGCGCGGCCCTGGGAGGTGGCGGACGCCGAGGCGCTGTCGGAGGGCGAGGCGCTCTCGTCGCCGTCGGTGGCCTTCTCCGAGGCGCTCTCGGAGGCGTCGGGCGACGCGGAGGCGCTGCCGGAGGCGCTCGCCGAGGGGCTGGCCGTGGCGGCCACGCCGGAGACCTCGGTGGCCAGGACCGGGCGGAAGTAGAGCTTGGCGGTGGTACCGACCTGCTTCCGGGCGTCCTCGGAGTTCGTCCCCTTGGGAATGTTGACGATGATGTTCCGGTCGCCCTGGGTCTGTACCTCGGCCTCGGAGACACCCAGACCATTGACACGGCGTTCCATGATCTCGACCGCGGTGTCCATGTTGGTCTTGTTGATCGCGGATTCCTGGCCGGGCTCCGATTCGGCCCGGAGCGTGATGCTCGTGCCACCGGCCAGGTCGATACCGAGACGCGGAGTGGTGTGCCCGGAGGCGAACATCCCTCCGGTGAGCGCCACGATGGCGATCAGGATCAGGGCCAGCGAGCGCCCCGGCTTGCTCTGGGCGCTCGCGTTCCGGCCCTTTTTAGGTGCTGCCACCTTCTCGTACTCCCTCTCGGGCCGCCTCGCGCGTCGGTGCGCCGACGGCCATGACATGGTGTCGGGATCCCGCGGGAACCGCGCATGTCCAAGGGCACGCGGGCACGGCCCGCGCGCCCCGGGGCACGGTTACTTCGCCTCGGAGTCGCCCTCGGACTTCTTCAGCGGCTCGTCCGTCTTCGCCTCGGCGGGCGCGGCGTCCGCGGCGGGCTCGTCCTTCTTGCCCAGCTCGACCTTGTCGCCGGGGGCGTCGGAGGCGGCGGAGTCGTCGGGCCCGGTGAGGGAGGAGGCGTCGTCCGGGACGAGGTCCTCGTCGGACTTCAGGTCGTGCTCGATGCCGTGGACGATGCGGTTGTACTCGTCGTCGCTCAGGACGGCACCGATGGCGTTCTTCGCGAAGAGCAGTTCGACGCCCGGACCGGCGTCGAGGAGGACCGTGTCCTCGCTGACCTCCTTGACCGTGCCGTACATGCCCCCGATGGTGCGGACACCGGAGCCGGGCTGCATCTGGTTCCGCATGTCGGCGGCCTGCTGCTGCTTCTTCTTCGCCGACCGGGTCATCAGGAACATGGCCCCGATGAGCACGATGAACGGGAGGAGGGTCATGAGACTCACGGGTCGGTACTTCCTTCACACGACCGCGATGTGAGCGGCCTGATGGTTGGGGGTGTCGTACGCAGCCGACAAGGGCGGCATCGGCGGAGTCTAAGCGAGTCCGCGCGCAGGGAACAACGCACAGGATGGCACCGGGGTTCCCTCTCGGGCCAATGCCCTCGCCGTCACGGATCTCTCACGGCCCTCTCGCACCCCTCCCGGGCCTCTCTCATGCCCCGAACAGGTCCCCTTGTCCGTTTCCCGCGGCGGCCGAGCCGGGCGGGGTGAGACCGAGGTGCGCCCATGCGGCGGGGGTGCCGATCCGGCCACGCGGCGTACGGGCCAGCAGGCCCTCGCGGACCAGGAACGGCTCGGCGACCTCCTCGACCGTCTCGCGCTCCTCCCCCACCGCCACCGCCAGCGTCGACAGCCCGACCGGCCCGCCGCCGAACAGCTTCAGCAGGGCCTCCAGGACGGCCCGGTCGAGGCGGTCCAGGCCGCGGGCGTCGACCTCGTAGACCGCCAGGGCCGCCGCCGCGATGTCACGGGTGATCACGCCGTCGGCCTTGACCTGGGCGTAGTCCCGGACCCGGCGCAGCAGGCGGTTGGCGATGCGGGGGGTGCCGCGGGAGCGGCCGGCGATCTCGGCGGCGCCGTCGGTGTCGATCTCGACGTCGAGGAGGCCGGCCGAGCGGTGGATCACGCGCCGCAGCTCGGCCGGCTCGTAGAACTCCATGTGGGCGGTGAAGCCGAAGCGGTCGCGCAGCGGAGGCGGCAGCAGGCCGGCCCGGGTGGTGGCGCCGACCAGGGTGAACGGGGGCAGCTCCAGGGGGATGGCGGTGGCGCCGGGGCCCTTGCCGACGATGACGTCGACGCGGAAGTCCTCCATCGCCATGTAGAGCATCTCCTCGGCGGGCCGGGACATGCGGTGGATCTCGTCGAGGAAGAGGACCTCGCCCTCCTGAAGGGAGGAGAGGATCGCGGCGAGGTCGCCGGCGTGCTGGATGGCGGGCCCGGAGGTGATCCGGATCGGGGCCTCCATCTCGGCCGCGATGATCATCGACAGGGTGGTCTTGCCGAGGCCGGGGGCGCCGGAGAGGAGCACGTGGTCGGCGGTGGCGCCGCGCGCGCGGGCGGCGCGCAGGACGAGGTCGAGCTGCTCGCGGACCTTCTCCTGGCCGATGAACTCGTCCAGGTCCTTGGGGCGCAGGGCGGCCTCGACGGCCTGGTCGTCGCGGTCGGCGGCCGGGCCCACCAGCCGCTCGGCGGCGGCGCCGGTGTCGCCGGCGGCGGTGTCGTCGTCCCAGTTCATGAGTGGTCTGCCTCGGTTCTCGCTACGGTCGCTACGGCTGGGGGACAGCCGGCGGGGCGGCTGTCCGGGCGGTCATCGGGCGCGGTTGAGCGTCCGCAGGGCCGCCTTGAGCAACGCGCCCACCTGGGGCGTACCGCCCGCCGCTTCCGCCTGCGGGGTGACGGCGGTCACGGCCTCGTCGGCCTCGCGGGTGGCGTACCCGAGGCCGATGAGGGCGGCGTGCAGCTGGTCGCGCCAGCCGGCGGAGACCGGGGCGCCGACGGCGGGGGCGCCGACCGGCTCGCCGAGGCGGTCCTTCAGCTCCAGGAGCAGCTTCTGGGCGCCCTTCTTGCCGATGCCGGGGACGGCGGTCAGCGCCTTCTCGTCGCCGGTGGAGACGGCCCGGCGCAGGGCGTCGGGGCTGTGCACGGCCAGCATGGCCTGGGCGAGGCGGGGGCCGACGCCGCTGGCGGTCTGGAGCAGTTCGAAGACCTGGCGCTCGTCGTCGTCGGCGAAGCCGTACAGGGTGAGGGAGTCCTCGCGGACCACCAGGGAGGTGGCGAGCTTGGCCGGGTCGCCGACGCGCAGCGTGGAGAGCGTGTTCGGCGTGCACTGGACGGCCATGCCGACGCCGCCGACCTCGACCACCGCGGCGTCGGGGGCGAGGGCGGCGACCGTGCCGCTGACGAAGGCGATCATGCGGGGTGGCCTTTCGGTACGGAGCGGGTGTGCAGGGCGACCGCCTGCTGAAGCCGGTTCTGCGCGGGAGCCCGCCAGATGTGGCAGATCGCGAGGGCGAGGGCGTCGGCGGCGTCGGCCGGCCTGGGCGGGGCGGCGAGCCGCAGCAGCCGGGTCACCATGGCGCCGACCTGCGCCTTGTCGGCGCGTCCCGAGCCGGTGACGGCGGCCTTGACCTCGCTGGGCGTGTGCAGGGCGACGGGGATGCCGCGCCGGGAGGCGCACAGGATGGCGACGGCGCTGGCCTGGGCGGTGCCCATCACCGTGCGCACGTTGTGCTGGCTGAAAACGCGCTCCACCGCGACGTACTCCGGGCGGTGCTCGTCGAGCCACTGCTCGATGCCCTGCTCGACGGCGACGAGGCGGCGGCCGAGGTCCGCGTCGGCGGGGGTGCGCACGACCCCGACGCCGATCATGGTCAGCGGGCGGCCCGCGACTCCCTCGACCACGCCGACCCCGCAGCGGGTCAGTCCTGGGTCGACTCCCAGTACGCGCACGCCGCTCCCTCCCCTCGATCACCTGTTTGTGCAGGCTATCGGGTGCCACTGACAGAGCGACGGGCCGACGGGGTGTGTCCCGCCGGCCCGTTCGAGCCCGTGCGCGCGTTACGCGTCGACCTTCTCCATGACTTCGTCGCTGACGTCGAAGTTGGCGAAGACGTTCTGCACGTCGTCGCTGTCCTCCAGGGCGTCGATCAGCTTGAAGATCTTGCGCGCGCCCTCCTCGTCCAGCTCGACCTGCATGGTCGGGACGAAGTTGGCGTCCGCCGACTCGTAGTCGATGCCGGCGTCCTGGAGGGCGGTGCGGACCGCGACCAGGTCGGTGGCCTCGCTGATCACCTCGAAGGTCTCGCCGAGGTCGTTGACCTCCTCGGCGCCCGCGTCCAGGACGGCGCCGAGGACGTCGTCCTCGGTCAGCTCGCCCTTGGGGACGATGACCACGCCCTTGCGGTTGAACAGGTACGACACCGAACCCGGATCGGCCATGTTGCCGCCGTTGCGGGTCATGGCGACGCGCACGTCGGAGGCGGCGCGGTTGCGGTTGTCGGTCAGGCACTCGATGAGCACCGCGACGCCGTTCGGCCCGTAGCCCTCGTACATGATCGTCTCGTAGTCGGCGCCACCGGCTTCGAGACCGGCGCCGCGCTTGACCGCGGAGTCGATGTTCTTGTTCGGGACCGACTGCTTCTTCGCCTTCTGGATGGCGTCGTACAGCGTCGGGTTGCCGTCGACGTCGGCACCGCCCATGCGGGCCGCGACCTCGATGTTCTTGATCAGCTTCGCGAAGAGCTTGCCACGCTTGGCATCGATGACGGCCTTCTTGTGCTTCGTCGTGGCCCATTTAGAGTGGCCGGACATCTGCCTGTCTCCTTCGCGTAACCCATCTACTGAACGAACCCCAGAGATCCTACAAGGCATCCACCGCGCCCCGGGCGCGCACCATGTCGGTGAACAGGCGGTGCACGCGGTGGTCCCCGGTCAGCTCCGGGTGGAACGAGGTGGCCAGCGCGTTGCCCTGACGGACCGCGACGATGTGGCCGTCGTGCTCGGCCAGCACCTCGGCCGCCGCGCCGACGGACTCCACCCAGGGCGCGCGGATGAAGACGCCCTCCACAGGAGCGCCGTCGACGCCCTGGATGTCGACCGCCGCCTCGAAGGACTCGTTCTGCCGGCCGAAGGCGTTGCGGCGCACGATCATGTCGATGCCGCCGATGGTCTCCTGGCCGGAGCGCGGGTCGAGGATCTTGTCGGCGAGCAGGATCAGGCCGGCGCAGGTGCCGTAGACGGGCAGGCCGTCCCGCACGCGCGCGCGGAGGGGTTCCATCACTCCGAAGAGGACGGCCAGTTTGGAGATGGTGGTGGACTCGCCGCCTGGCAGGACCAGGCCGTCGACCTCGGCGAGTTCGCCGGGGCGCCGTACGGGCCTGGCCTCGGCGCCGGCCGCGGCCAGGGCGGCGAGGTGCTCCCGTACGTCGCCCTGGAGGGCGAGGACGCCGATGACAGGTGTCTCGCTCACGGTGCTCACCAGCCGCGGTTGGCGTACCGCTCGGCCTCGGGGAGGGTGTCGCAGTTGATGCCGACCATGGCCTCGCCGAGGTCGCGGGACGCGTCCGCGATGACCTTGGGGTCGTCGTAGAAGGTGGTCGCCTTGACGATGGCGGCGGCACGCTTGGCCGGGTCGCCGGACTTGAAGATGCCGGAGCCGACGAAGACGCCCTCGGCGCCGAGCTGGCGCATCAGGGCGGCGTCGGCCGGGGTGGCCACACCGCCGGCGGAGAACAGCACCACCGGGAGCTTGCCCAGCTCGGCGACCTCCTTGACCAGTTCGTAGGGGGCGCGCAGCTCCTTGGCGGCGGCGTACAGCTCGTGGTTGTCGCAGCCGCGCAGCCGGGCGATCTCGTTCTTGATCTGGCGCAGGTGGCGCACCGCCTCGACGACGTTGCCGGTGCCGGCCTCGCCCTTGGAGCGGATCATCGCGGCACCCTCGGCGATGCGGCGCAGCGCCTCGCCGAGGTTGGTGGCGCCGCAGACGAAGGGGGTGGTGAACGCCCACTTGTCGGAGTGGTTGGCCTCGTCGGCCGGGGTGAGGACCTCGGACTCGTCGATGTAGTCGACGCCGAGGGACTGCAGGACCTGCGCCTCGACGAAGTGGCCGATGCGGGACTTGGCCATCACCGGGATGGAGACCGCGCCGATGATGCCCTCGATCATGTCCGGGTCGGACATGCGGGCCACGCCGCCGTCCTTGCGGATGTCGGCCGGGACGCGCTCCAGGGCCATGACCGCGACGGCACCCGCGTCCTCGGCGATCTTCGCCTGCTCCGGGGTGACGACATCCATGATCACGCCGCCCTTGAGCTGCTCGGCCATGCCGCGCTTCACGCGCGCGGTGCCGGTCTCGGGTGCCTGGTTCTCGGAGTGGGTGCTGGACACGGAAGACCTCGCTGAAGAGATGAAGGGTTTCTGCAGCACTGAGGAAACGTGAACGGAGCAGGCCACAGCAAGGGCCAATAGGAAGGCGGTGGATCGTTTTCCGGCGATTTCGGTCAGGCGGCCCGGGCGACCAGGGCCGTCGGCGGCTCGTCGTCCATCTCGAAGGCCAGTGGGAACGGGGCGTGGCCGGCCAGCCGGAACCAGCGGACCTTGCGGTGCTCGCGCAGCCGCCGGGCGGCGCCCACGGCGTCGTTGTGGAAGCGGCGGGCCATCGGCACGCGGCGCACCGCCTCGGTCAGCTCACCGGCCGCCTCCTCGCCGCCGGGGGCCTCGCGCAGGGCCGCCACCTGGTGCGCGTCCCCGAACACCGCCCGCAGCGCCTGGCTCAGCTCGCTCTCGGCGACCTCCCGCTGCTCCTCCTCGCTCTGCCGGGCGGCGTGCGCGGCCTCGTACAGGACGATCGAGGCGGCCGGGTCGAGGACGCCGGAGGTGGCCAGTTCCTGGGCGACGGAGGCCCGGCGCAGCAACTGGGCGTCGAGCGCGGCGCGGGCGGCGTCGATCCGGGCGTGCAGGCGGTCGAGACGGCCCGCCGTCCAGCTCAGGTAGAGGCCGATCGCCACGAGGGCCACGGCGATCCAGATCAGGGTTGCGGTCACGCTGCGCTAACTTACCTGGCGCCGTGCCGGGCCGAGCGGCCTCGTCCGCGAACACCGGACGGGCTGGAGAGCCGGGCTCGGCCGTGCGGCACCGCGGGCTCCCCTCCCGCTCAATCGCGGGCGAGCCCGAACCGGGCCCGCAGCCCCGTCGCCCGCTCGTCCGCCGCCACCGCCGCCGCGCCCGCCGTCACCGTCTCGTAGACGGACATGATGTCCGCGCCGACCGTCGACCAGTCGAAGCGCCGCACGTGCGCGCTGCCCCGCGCCCGCAGTTCCGCCAGCCGCGCCGGGTCCTCCAGGAGCCGTACGGCGGTCGCGGCCAGCGCCTCGGCGTCCTCGTTGGGGAACAGCTCACCGGCCGCGCCCCGGTCCAGGACCTGGGCGAAGGCGTCGAGGTCGGAGGCGAGCACGGGAGCGCCCGCGGACATCGCCTCGACCAGGATGATCCCGAAGCTCTCGCCGCCGGTGTTGGGGGCCACGTACAGGTCGACGCTGCGCAGGAAGCGGGCCTTGTCCTCGTCGCTGACCATGCCGAGGAACTCCACCCGGTCGCGCAGCCCGGCGGGCAGCGAGGCGACCGCCTCCTCCTCGTCACCGCGGCCGGCGATCAGCAGCCGGGTCCCCGGGCGGGCGGCGAGGATCTTCGGCAGGGCCTTCATCAGCACCGGCAGGCCCTTGCGGGGCTCGTCGATGCGGCCGATGAAGCCGATGGTGCCGCCCTGCCACTCGGGCCGGGGCTCGGCCTTGGCGAAGAAGTCGACGTCGACGCCGTTGGGGATGACGACCGCGTCGCCGCCCAGGTGCTCGACCAGGGTGCGGCGGGCGTACTCGCTCACCGCGATCCGGGCGCTGATCTTCTCCAGGGCCGCCTGGAGGATGGAGTACGCGGCGATCATCGCGCGGGAGCGCGGGTTGGACGTGTGGAACGTGGCCACGATCGGGCCCTGCGCCGCCCAGCAGGCCAGCAGGCCCAGCGACGGCGAGGTCGGCTCGTGGATGTGGATGACGTCGAACGCGCCGTCGTGCAGCCAGCGCCGTACCCGCGCGGCGCTCAGGAACCCGAAGTTCAGCCGGGCCACCGAGCCGTTGTACGGCACCGGCACCGCGCGGCCCGCGGAGACCACGTAGGGCGGCAGCGGGGTGTCGTCGTCGGCCGGGGCCAGGACGGACACCTCGTGGCCGAGCCGGATGAAGTACTCGGCGAGGTCGCGGATGTGGAACTGGACGCCGCCCGGCACGTCCCAGGAGTACGGGCAGACGATGCCGATCCTCATGAGGTCCCCTTCGCGGGGCCGAGGTCGGCGAGCCACAAGCGCTGCAGCATGTGCCAGTCCTCCGGATGTTCGGCGATCCCCGTGGCGAAGGCGTCGGCCAGCGCCTGTGTCATGACGGACGCCTTCTCGCGCCGGTTGCCTGACTCGGGTACCCCGACGGGCGGGTGGACCCGGCCCCGCATGACCGGCGAGTCGTCGTACCAGAGGGTCACGGGCAGCAGGGCCGCGCCGGTCTGCTGGGCGAGCAGCGCCGGGCCGCCCGGCATCCGGGCCGGCTCGCCGAAGAACTCGACCTCGACGCCGGAGGCGGACAGGTCGCGGTCGGCGACCAGGCAGACCAGGCCGCCGGCCCGCAGCCGCCGGGCCAGCGTGCCGAACGCCGCGCCGCCGGTGTGCGGCAGGACCTCCATGCCGAGGCCCTCGCGGTAGGCGACGAAGCGGTCGTAGAGGGTCTCCGGCTTCAGGCGCTCGGCGACCGTGGTGAAGGGAATGCCCAGCTCGGTGGTGAGCCAGGCGCCGGCGAGGTCCCAGTTGGCCAGGTGCGGCAGGGCGACCACCACGCCCTTGCCCGCGTCCATGGCCTCCGTGAGGTGGTGCAGGTCCTTGACGGTGACGCCGGCCGCGATCCGCTCGCGGCTCCAGGCGGGCAGCCGGAAGGACTCCATCCAGTACCGCAGGTACGAACGCATCCCCGCGCGGGAGAGCGCCGCGAGCCGCTCGGGGCTCGCGCCGGGCACCACGCGCGCGTAGTTGCGCTCCAGCCGCAGCACGCCCTGGCCGCGCCGCTTCCAGGCGAGGTCCGCGGCGGTGCGGCCGAGCCGTGCCGCGACGGGCTCGGGGAGCTTCTTCACGGTGCTCCAGCCGGCGCCGTACAGCGCGTCGGTCAGCCGCTCCTGGGCGCTCACTTGGCCGCCTCGCTCCCCTGCGCCTCGCGCGCGGCCGCGGCCTCCGCCTCGGCGGACTCCCGGCGGACCGTGACGACCCGCTGGATCAGCGTGACGAGGCTGCCGACGGCGACGATCCACAGGGCGACGGGCAGCAGGTACTGGATGCCGGGCACGCCGAACGCGTGCAGGCCCGCGAGGCCGGCCGCGACCAGGGAGATGACGAGCCGCTCGGCGCGCTCCACCAGTCCGTTGACGGCGACCGGCAGGCCGATCGACTCACCGCGCGCCTTGGTGTACGACACCACCTGGCCGCTGGCCAGGCAGAAGATCGAGACGGCGCACAGCATGCCGTCGTCGCCGCCGCCCGCGTACCAGAGCGCGAAGCCGCCGAAGATCGCCCCGTCGGCGACCCGGTCGAGGGTCGAGTCCAGGAAGGCGCCCCAGCGGCTGGAGCGGCCGAGCTGGCGGGCCATGTTCCCGTCGACCAGGTCGGAGAAGACGAAGAGGGTGATCACCACCGTGCCCCAGAAGAACTCGCCCCTGGGGTAGAAGACCAGCGCCCCCGCGACCACACCCGCGGTCCCGATGAGCGTGACCGTGTCCGGGCTGACCCCCCGGCGGATGAGAAACGCGGCGAACGGTGTGAGGACACGCGTGAAGAATGCACGCGCGTACTTGTTCAGCATGGCCTTCCCGACGGTCGGTGTCGCCGCGCGGCCCCTGCTGGCCACCGGCTGGCCCATCGTAGCCACGCGCGCGCGTGGGCGACGGACGGGCACCCGGACCGCCGGCCGGGGCCGGGCGCGCGGCGGGGCCGGGCCCCTCGTCGTCCTTCGTATGGACGCGGCGTGACGGGAGTGGAAAGCTCGAAGGACCGCGGGCGTCGCAGGAGCCGCTCGCACGCGGCCGACGCGTGTCCGCGCCCACAGTGACCTCACCGTGCACGGGAGGCAGGGTTATGGGCGACAAGGCACACACACATCCCGGAGCCGCCGGCAGGGCACAGGCGGCCGACCATCCCGCGTCCGTACGGAACGTGGTGCTGGTCGGCCACTCCGGATCGGGCAAGACGACTCTGGTGGAGGCCCTCGCGCTGACCGCGGGGGCGCTGAACCGGGCGGGCCGCGTCGAGGACGGCGGCTGCGTCTCCGACTACGACGAGATCGAACACCGGCAGCAACGCTCCGTGCAGCTCTCGCTGGTCCCCGTCACCTGGGACGGCATCAAGGTGAACCTCCTCGACACCCCCGGGTACGCCGACTTCGTCGGTGAGCTGAGGGCCGGTCTGCGGGCGGCGGACGCGGCCCTCTTCGTCGTCTCGGCCTCGGACGGCGTGGACGGCTCGACGCGCATGGTGTGGGAGGAGTGCGCGGCCGTCGGCATGCCGCGCGCCCTCGTGATCACGCACCTGGAGGCCGCGCGGGCCGGCTTCGAGGAGACGACCCGGATCTGCGCCGAGGCGTTCGGGGCCGACGACCCCGACGCCGTACTGCCGCTCTACCTGCCGCTGCGCGGACCGCGGCAGCCCGACGGACACGCGCCCGTGACCGGTCTGATCGGCCTGCTGACGCAGAAGCTGTTCGACTACTCGACCGGCGAGCGCAAGGAGTCCGAGCCGGGCGAGGACCAGCTGCCGCTGATCGAGGAGGCCCGCGACCGGCTGATCGAGGGGGTCATCGCGGAGAGCGAGGACGAGACCCTCATGGACCGCTATCTGGGCGGCGAACCGGTCGACGTCAAGACGCTGATCCAGGACCTGGAGCGGGCCGTGGCGCGCGGGGTGTTCTTCCCCGTCCTCGCCGCCGCCCCCGCCGCCGGGGGCGCCCGGCAGGGCCTGGGCACGGTGGAACTGCTGGAGCTGATCACCCGCGGCTTCCCGACGCCGCTGGAGCGCGAGGCGCCCCGGGTGACCACCCCCGACGGCCGGACCCGCGCGCTGCGGCCGTGCGATCCCGACGAGTCACTGGCCGCGGAGGTCGTCAAGACGTCCTCCGATCCGTACGTCGGCCGGATCTCGCTGGTCAGGGTGTTCTCCGGCACCCTGCGCGCCGACCAGACGGTGCACGTCTCCGGGCACGGTCTGGCCGACCGCGGGCACGAGGACCATGACGTCGACGAGCGCATCGGCGCCCTGTCCACGCCCTTCGGCAAGCAGCAGCGGCCGGTCTCCCACGTCATCGCGGGCGATCTGGCGTGCGTGGCGAAGCTGGCCCGCGCGGAGACCGGCGACACGCTGTCCGCGAAGGACGACCCGCTGCTGATGGAGCCGTGGCAGATGCCCGACCCGCTGCTGCCGCTCGCCATCCAGGCGCACAGCAAAGCCGACGAGGACAAGCTCTCCCAGGGACTGGCCCGCCTGGTCGCCGAGGACCCGACGATGCGCGTGGAGCAGAACCAGGACACCCACCAGGTGGTGCTGTGGTGCCTGGGCGAGGCGCACGCGGACGTCGCGCTGGAGCGGCTGCGCGGCCGGTACGGCGTCCAGGTCGACGTCGTACCGCACCGGGTGGCGCTGCGGGAGACGTTCGGTGCGAAGGCGGCCGGACGCGGGCGGCACGTCAAGCAGTCCGGCGGGCACGGGCAGTACGCCATCTGCGAGATCGAGGTGGAGCCGCTGCCGGGCGGCTCGGGCATCGAGTTCGTCGACAAGGTGGTCGGCGGCGCGGTGCCCCGGCAGTTCGTCCCGTCCGTCGAGAAGGGCGTGCGCGCGCAGGCCGCCAAGGGCGTCGCCGCGGGCCATCCGCTGATCGACGTGCGGGTCACGCTGGTGGACGGCAAGGCGCACTCGGTGGACTCCTCCGACGCCGCCTTCCAGACGGCCGGCGCGCTGGCGCTGCGGGAGGCCGCCGCCGACGCCGAGATCCGTCTGCTGGAACCGGTGGCCGAGGTCGGTGTGCTGGTCGGCGACGACTACGTGGGCGCGGTGATGAGCGACCTGTCCGGGCGGCGCGGCCGGGTGCTCGGCACCGAGCAGACGGCGGGCCGACGCACCCTGGTACGGGCCGAGGTGCCGGAGATCGAGATCGGCCGGTACGCGGTGGACCTGCGCTCCCTCTCGCACGGCACGGCCCGTTTCGACCGCCGCTACGCGCGGCACGAGCCGATGCCGCCGCAGGTCGCGGCGCGGGTCGGGCAAGAGGCGCGAGGCGGCGGCTGACCAGCGCCGGGCGCACTCCGGCGGTCCGCGCGCCCCGTGCCGCGCTCCAGACCGGCGGGCGGTTCGCACCGTCCGCCGACGGGCACCCGCGCCGGGAGATACGCTGATGACCTGATCAACAGGTGTGCGGAGCACGGAAGTCGGGAAAGCCG
Source organism: Streptomyces sp. NPDC016677 (assembly GCF_055562815.1). Classification (NCBI taxonomy): domain Bacteria; kingdom Bacillati; phylum Actinomycetota; class Actinomycetes; order Kitasatosporales; family Streptomycetaceae; genus Streptomyces; species Streptomyces sp. NPDC016677. The sequence goes on from NZ_JBVHEO010000009.1 coordinate 149,486, forward strand.
CTTGAGCGAGAGCGGCTTCGATCTGGGGGCGGGAATGACCGACGGCGGTTACGCGGACTTCTTCGGGCCTCAGGTGCCCCGGACGGGAGACGCGAGCCAGACGGCCACCTTGGCGCTGGCGTCGGCGGCCTACCGGGACAGTCCCGTGGAGGACATCAAGAAGGCCGACAACGAATGGCACCAGACGGCCGTCAACGCGGGCCGTTCCTGGGCCACGATCTTCAAGCCCAACCTGGGCGAGGCGTTCGCCCAGGCGGTGGTCGGCCGCATGCTGGGCAGCGGGCGCAAGCCCCTCATCCAGTCCTTCGGCACCGAGCCGCAGGTCGTCGTCGAGCACTGTCTGGCGGCCAACCGCATCCGCAAGGAGCGCGACCGGAAGCTGACCGCCGTCATGGCGGTGTGCGGGCTGCTCTTCCTGCCCGGTCTGCTGGTCTGGCTGCTCGTCTTCCAGATCCGCAGCACGGTCGCCAAGTCGGAGAACAAGCAGGCCGGCGCCCTCGGCACCGCCGTGCTCGTCGCGGTGGGCGCGCTGGCCGTGCTCTTCGTCCTCAAGATGCCGTTCGGCGGTTTCTGGGGCTGGTACGGGCGGCTGGCGGCCGTGATGCCGGTCGTCGGCTGGTTCTGGGCCAAGCGGATCTGCGAGAGCACGGCGAAGGACCTCAGGGAGCGCTGGGGCAGCCTGGTCAAGGGCGCCAGCGTCGCCGCCAAGATCCCGGAGGCGGTGCCCAGCAACCCCAACGAGACCGCCGCCGAGCAGCTGCGCCAGTCGCTGGCCAGGCTGGGCGCCGAGCAGCAGTCCAACTCGGTCTTCTACGCCGGCCCCAAGGGCATCCTCGGCATGGGCACCCGCTGGGGCAGCTGGCAGCTGGCCGAGGAGCTGCTCCCGGCGGACCCGGCCCGGGAGATCCACCCGTTCCGCAGCTGGGACGTCATACGGTCCATCCACGACCAGCTCAGCCAGCTGGAGCGCGGCCCGCTGAACACCAACGGCTTCACCAAGCCGTCGGTCCGGCACTGGATCGTCACGCCGATCGCGGAGGGCGCGGGAGCGGTGTCCCGTCCGGAGGGCGCGGACGTCGAGGCGTACCAGGTCAAGCCGCACGCCATCCAGGAGATCTGCAACAACCAGCAGTTCGGCGCCGGCGACCGGCACTACCTGGGCGTGCAGTGGACCCTGTGGGACGGGCAGCTGATCATCACCATGATGATCACGGTGACGGTGCTGCACTCGACACTGCGGATCGAGGTCACCGGCCACGCCCTGGGTCCGGTGAACGGCCTGTTCATGGGCGGTCCCTCGGCTCCCTCCAAGACGGTCACCAAGTCGTTCAAGCCGTGGGAGACCCGCAAGGTGATGCTCCCGCTGGTCAACACCCAGGAAGTGGTACGGCTGGCCGTCCGCGCCCCGTTGACCTTCTACACGCCGGCGCTGAACTGGCTGGGCGGCACGATCTCGCTGCCCGAGCCGTTCGGCCTGCGGCACGCCTGGGCCGACCAGCCGTGGCGGCACCGGTTCATGGCCGACGACGCGCTGCGGGCGGCGACGCCGGTGCTGCGGGTGGTGCACCGGGCGGCGATCAAGGTGCTGGAGGAGAACGGCGTGAACACGGAGAAGTTCGGCGCGCGGTCGGCGTTCCTCAGCGGGGCGGTGCAGGACCCGACGCCGGGGAAGGCCGACACGTACAACGCGTAGGCCCTGGTCCGACGCGGAGGCCCGGTCCGGCGGCTACGCCGTCGGCCACGCCTCCGCCAGCATCTTGCGGGTGTCGCCCAGCAGCTGCGGCAGCACCTTGGTGTGGCCGACCACCGGCATGAAGTTGGTGTCGCCGCCCCAGCGGGGCACGACGTGCTGGTGGAGGTGGGCGGCGATGCCCGCGCCGGCCACCGAGCCCTGGTTCATGCCGATGTTGAAGCCGTGGGCGCCGGAGGCGGTACGCAGGGCCGTCATCGCCTGCTTGGTCAGCTCGGCCAGCTCGGCGGTCTCCTCGCCCGTCAGCTCGGTGTAGTCGGCGACGTGCCGGTAGGGCACGGCCATCAGGTGGCCGCCGTTGTACGGGTAGAGGTTGAGCACCGCGTAGACGTGCTCGCCGCGCCGGACGACCAGGCCGTCCTCGTCGGACGCGGCCGGGATCGAGCAGAAGGGACAGCCGTCGTCGGCGCCCGGGCCGCTCGGCTTGTTCTCGCCCTGGATGTACGCCATCCGGTGGGGCGTCCACAGGCGCTGGAACGCGTCCTGCGTCCCCACTCCCAACTGCTGCTCCGGCTCACTCGTCATGCGTGCAGCATATGGCGTCCGCCTTAGGCGACGGGAAAGGCCCCCGGTTGCCCGGGGGCCTCGCCGTCGGCAGGTCGGCCGGTCAGACCTGCGTGCGCTCCTCGACGACCTTGGCGATCTTCGCGATGGCGTCCTCGACGGGGATGCCGTTCTCCTGGGAGCCGTCGCGGTAGCGGAAGGAGACGGCGCCGGCCGCCATGTCCTCGTCGCCCGCGATGACCATGAACGGCACCTTCTGCTTCTGGGCGTTGCGGATCTTCTTCTGCATACGGTCCGAGGACGCGTCGACCTCGACGCGCAGCCCCGCCGCCCGCGCCTTCTCCGCGAACTCCTGGAGGTAGGGCACGTGCGCGTCGCCGATCGGGATGCCGAGCGCCTGGACGGGCGCCAGCCACGCCGGGAAGGCACCGGCGTAGTGCTCAAGCAGGACGCCGAAGAACCGCTCGATGGAGCCGAACAACGCGCGGTGCAGCATGACCGGCTGCTGGCGGGAGCCGTCCGCGGCGGTGTACTCCAGGCCGAACCGCTTGGGCTGGTTGAAGTCGACCTGGAGGGTGGACATCTGCCAGGAGCGGCCGATCGCGTCCTTGGCCTGCACGGAGATCTTCGGCCCGTAGTAGGCGGCGCCGCCCGGGTCCGGGACCAGCGGGAGGTTCTGCTTCTCGGCGGCCTGGCGCAGGGCCTCGGTGGCCTCCTCCCAGTCCTCGTCCGAGCCGATGAACTTGTCGGAGTCGTCGCGGGTGGACAGCTCCAGCTCGAACTCGGTCAGGCCGTAGTCCCGCAGCAGGTCGAGCACGAAGGTCAGGAGCGTGTCCAGCTCCTGGGGCATCTGCTCCTTGGTGCAGTAGATGTGCGAGTCGTCCTGGGTGAAGCCGCGCGAGCGGGTCAGGCCGTGCACCACGCCCGACTTCTCGTACCGGTACACGGTCCCGAACTCGAAGAGGCGCAGGGGCAGTTCACGGTAGGAACGGCCGCGCGACTTGAAGATCAGGTTGTGCATCGGGCAGTTCATCGCCTTGAGGCGGTAGTTCTGCTCGTCGAACTGGATGGGCGGGAACATGCCCTCCGCGTAGTGCGGCAGGTGCCCGGAGATCTCGAACAGGTGCTCCTTCGAGATGTGCGGGGTGTTCACGAACTCGTACCCGGAGACCTCGTGCCGGCGGCGCGAGTAGTCCTCCATGACCTTGCGGATCACACCGCCCTTGGGGTGGAAGACCGCGAGGCCGGGGCCCAGCTCGTCGGGGAAGGAGAACAGGTCCAGCTCGGCGCCGAGCTTGCGGTGGTCGCGCTTCTCGGCCTCGGCGAGGAAGTCCAGGTGCGCCTTCAGCTCGTCCTTGGACGGCCAGGCGGTGCCGTAGATCCGCTGGAGCTGCGGGTTCTTCTCGCTGCCGCGCCAGTAGGCGGCGGCGGAGCGCATCAGCTTGAACGCCGGGATGTTCCGGGTGGTCGGCAGGTGCGGGCCGCGGCACAGGTCCTTCCAGCACAGCTCGCCGGTCTTGGCGTCGAGGTTGTCGTAGATGGTCAGCTCACCGCCGCCCACCTCCGCGTCGGCGCCGTCGGCGGCCTGCGCGGCGTTGCCCTTGAGGCCGATCAGCTCCAGCTTGTACGGCTCGTCGGCCAGCTCCTCGCGGGCGGCGTCGTCACTGGTGACCCGGCGGGAGAAGCGCTGGCCCCGCTTCTGGATCTCCTGCATCTTCTTCTCGACGCGCTTGAGGTCCTCCGGGGTGAAGGGCTCCTTGACGTCGAAGTCGTAGTAGAAGCCGTCCCGGATGGGCGGGCCGATGCCCAGCTTCGCCTCGGGGAACAGCTCCTGCACCGCCTGTGCCATGACGTGCGCGGTGGAGTGGCGCAGGATGTTGAGGCCGTCCTCGGAGGAGATCTCGACGCCCTCGACGGTCTCGCCGTCCCGCACCTCGTACGCGAGGTCCTTCAGCTCGCCGTCCACGCGGGCGGCGACGATCGAGCGCTCGCCGGGGAAGAGGTCGGCGGCCGTGGTGCCCGTCGTCACCACGCGTTCTTCCCGCTCGGAATCGCGTTGGATGATCACACGGACGTCTGACACCGGTCTCTCCTGACTGAAGTGGGTCGCGGCGCCATACCGGAGCGCACGCATGAGGGCGATCGTACCGACCCGTCCCCTCCGCGGGCGAAACAGATACCCGGCTCAGTCGCCGGCGCAGGCCTCCTCGAAGAAGTCGAGGTCCTCCTGGAGGGCCTTGAGCATCCGGTCCCGGTCGGCGTCGTCCACCTGCACGGGCACGACCCCGCCCGCGCCGCTGAGCCGGCGGAAGCCGCCCCGGCTCTCCAGCCGGCCGTCCACCCGCACCGGCAGTCCGACGAGGTGGGCGTGGCCGGCGATACGGTACGCGTCCTCGTCGAGGGCGATCCGGACGTGCGGGACGTCGGCGCCGGACAGCACCCGCAGCCGTACGGTGCCCGCGCCGCGCGGTCCCGACCTGCGCATCCGGACGACGGTGCCGGTGAGACGCACCGGTACGGAGGGTTCGGCGCGCAGGTAGCGGGCGCCGGCCTCGCGCAGGACGGGCAGGTCTCCGGGCGAGAACTCGACGGGCTCGGCGGGGGCGGCACGGCCCTCGGGGGCCCCGGCCGCCGGGGCCCAGTCGACGGCGATCCGGGCGCCCTCGGTGCCCTGGACGAGGGCGACGAGCGCCTCGGTGAGTTCATGGCTGACGCCGGCCCCGACGGCGGTGTCGAAGGCGTCCAGGCCGCCGGTGGCCCGCTGGTAGTCGACGGCCTCGCGGGCCGCGTGGAGGGCCTGGTGGAGGCGGACGGCGAGGGGGCGGCCGGTGGAGACGGGCAGGCGCGCGGTGAGGCGGTGGCCGCCGGGGGCGGGGCCGACCAGGACGCCGGCCAGGGTCTCGGCGGCGGCGCGGCGGTGCCGGGCGCCGTAGTAGCCGGCCCGCGCGTGGGTGGCGAGCGCGCCGGCGAGCAGCATGCGGCGGGCGGCGGTGCGCAGCTGTTCCGCCGCGGTCCACGCGGTGGTCTCGCCGGGTCCGGCCGGTGCCTCCCGCCACCAGTGGATCTCGTCGCTGGGCACCGCGAGGCCGAGCAGCACCTCGCGGGCGGACGGGGTGCCCGCGCGGGTGAGGGCCAGCAGGGCCTCGGCCAGCAGGTCGTCGCTGTCGGGAAAGGCCCGGCTCTCGGGCACCAGCAGGCTGGTGGCGGCGCCGGCCGGGCCCGGCGGGGTCCAGCGGCCGTAGCGTCCGGGGGCGCCGCCGCGGCGCTGCCAGCCGTGCCGGCGCAGCAGGGCGGCGAGTACGGCCGGGTCGACGTCGGCCGGGGCGGGCGGCGGGCCGTCCCAGGAAGCGGCGGGGTGCGGGCGCACCGGCCGCAGTGGCCGGCCGGCGGGGCGGTGCGTCATGGTCTCCCTCCCGTCCCGACCCGCGTCATGATCTCGCACAGCGCCCGGTCGTCGAAGACGCGCGCGGTCGGCACCCGCACGGTGGTGCGGTGCCGGCCGGTGACGGGATGTCCGGCCAGGTTGATCCAGTAGCAGCAGTGTCTGAGGTCGAGGCGGTCGTGGCCGGCCCGCAGCCACTGGTCCTGGGAGCGGGGGACGATCATCACGACGAGGATCTTGTGGACCGAGACCGGGGTGCGGGCGAGTTTCGCCAGGTGCGCGTTGTCGAGCGTGAAGGAGAAGGAGCGGCCCGGCGGGTCCGGCGGGATCTGGTACGTCGCCTTGAGCTGCACCTTGATGGTGACCTCGTCGTCGACGGTGTGCCCGGGGGCGCTGTGGCTGACGTGCCAGTCGACGCCGTTGTCGGGGAACGGCTGGGACAGTGAGCAGCCGGCCGCCGCGGCGACCGCGTGCAGATAGCCGACCTGGAGCGTCTCCATGCAGGCGGTGACGGCGAGGGACCCGCGGACGGGCGCCGTGCGCTCGGGCAGCAGCCCGCCCCGTTCGGGCTGCGCTACGGCCATGAGCGGGCAGCCCTCCAGAACTGGTGTGTTCGCGCCGTGGGCCGCTGAACTGCGAGGACCCACACTTCTGTTGTGTCCTTCCGGCGTACGGCGCAAACAGCCCGGGTATCACCCGAGCGGGCAGCGGACGGAACGTCAACTGCCGAGGGTGATCGAGGGGTTGTGGTGGTATGACGGGCTGGTACGAAGGACCCCTGGCCGCGTTCGACACGGAGACCACGGGTGTCGACGTCGAGACCGACCGGATCGTGTCGGCCGCCGTCGTCGTCCAGGACGCCCCGGGCCTCCGGCCGCGGGTCAGCCGCTGGCTGGTCAACCCGGGCGTTCCGGTGCCCGAGGCGGCGACCGCGGTGCACGGGCTGACGGAGGAGCATCTGCGGCGCAACGGCCGCTGGCCGGCGCCGGTGATGTACGAGGTGGCGGAGACGCTGGCGGAGCAGGCCCGGACGGGGCGGCCGCTGGTGGTGATGAACGCGCCGTTCGACCTGACGCTCCTCGACCGGGAGTTGCGGCGTCATCGCGCCTCGTCGCTGGGGCGCTGGCTGGAGCGGACGCCGCTGCACGTCCTCGATCCGCGGGTGCTCGACAAACACCTGGACCGCTACCGCAAGGGCCGCCGCACCCTCACCGCCCTGTGCGCGCACTACGGCGTCCCGCTGGAGGGGGCGCACGACGCGGCGGCCGACGCGCAGGCGGCGCTGGAGGTGGTACGGGCGGTGGGGCACCGGTTCGCGGGGCGGCTGGAGCGCCTCTCCCCCGCCGAGCTGCACACGCTCCAGGCGGTGTGGCACGCGGCACAGGCGCGGGGGCTGCAGGCGTGGTTCGCGGCCAGTGGCACGGAGGAGGCGGTGGACCCGGCGTGGCCGCTGCGTCCGGACCTGCCGGCGGCGGCCTGAGGACACGGCGGGAACAGCGAAAAACCGGCCCGCCGTACGGCGGGCCGGTTCTCCCGGTGGGCGATACTGGGTTCGAACCAGTGACCTCTTCGGTGTGAACGAAGCGCTCTCCCACTGAGCTAATCGCCCGGGAACGCACTGAACAATACAGGTCCCGGCACGCTTCCTTCAAACCGCTGCCAGGTGGGCGGCCAGTCCGCGCCGCCCGGCCCGCATCATCAGCGCGTGGTTGGCGCGGAAGAGGGCCCTCCCGGGGACGGCGAGCCGGCGCAGCAGCGGCTTGCGGACGTCGACCTCCTGGTCGTAGCGGACGAGGGTGCCGGTCCCCTCGGGGGTGACCGTCCAGCGCGCCCAGCCCTCGATGTCGCCGCGGAGCGAGACCTCCAGTACGCCGGCCTCCGGATCGCGCCGCCCCTCCCGCAGGACCTGGGTGAGGTCGTACGGGAGGAGCGAGCGGGCGCGGAGGGTGCCGCTGGTGCCGTCGAGGCGGGTGACCTCGCGGACCTGCGGCCACCAGCGGGGATAGTCCTCGATCCGCTCCAGGGCGCGGTACACGGCCGGCGCGGGCGCGGGCAGCGTCCACAGGCTGCGGAAGCGGTAATGGTTCCAGTCCACGTCCGCAGCCTGCCCGGGCGGGAGCGGGTTACGGCATCCGGTCGCCCAGCAGGGCGAGGTTCTCGATGGCGGCGAGGCCGTAGAGGGCGGTGTCGTTGGTGGAGACCCAGGCCGCCTCGCTGCCGGGCACCAGCGCCATCGGGCCGCTGATCTTCTCCGTCGTCCAGGGGGACGATTCCTTGTAGCCGTCGGAGTTGTAGAACTTCTCCCACGCGCGCGTGGCGAGCTTCTCGTCGCCGGTCCGTACGGCGACGAAGGCGTCGAGGCGGGAGTGGCCCTGGAAGAGGATCAGGGAGCCGAAGTTGCTGCCGTAGCGCGCCGCCTGTTCGGTCTTGGAGGCGTTGAAGTAGCGGCAGTAGTCGTAGTACGCCTCGTTGAAGTCCGGGATGTCGACCAGGTCGATCAGCTCGGCGCACAGTTCGTTGAGGCCGAAGACCGCGGACAGGTGCGAGACGCCGACCACCGGCTGCTCGGCCACGGCGAACTCGCCGGTGTCGAGGTCGTACAGGCCGCTGCCCTGGACGAAGCCGTTGGGCTGGGCGGCGATGCCCTTCATGGTGGACAGCACCCGGGCCTTGGCCTTCTCCCACTTGGGGCCCTTGCGTTCCCACTCGGTGAGCCAGGCCGACACCAGGCCGCTCCAGTCGGTGCCGAAGCCGATCGACAGGGCGTGCCGGTCGGGGGTGTAGGGCTCGGTGCGGATCTTGCGGGTGGGGTCGAGGACGAGGAAGGTCTCGTCGGAGTCGACGTTGGCGTGCATGAGGTCGCCGACGCGTTCGTCGGCGGTGAGGAAGTAGTAGAAGCGGCGGTAGGTGGTGTTGGCGATGCGCTGCTGCTTGGCGCTGTCGGCGTAGTGCTGGACGCCGTGCCGGGTGCCCAGGCCCGCCCACTGGCCCAGGTGGTAGACGTCGACCTCGCCGGTGTGCCGGGTCATCGCCTCGGCGAAGCGGAAGATGTCGGCCCGGCCGCTGCGCAGGTACGCGTACCAGAGCCACAGGTCGGGCGAGAGTTCGGAGTTGTCCCAGGCGTAGCCGCCGACGTCGTACCGCCACTGGTGCCGGACGGTGTCGTAGGTGTGCATGATGTCGCCGTAGTCCCAGAAGCCGTACCAGCGGCGCTGCTCCACCTGGTCCTTGTAGTAGGTGAAGAGGAAGTCGAGGTGGTCCTCGATCCTGGCCTTGGCCGGGGTGGAGCGGTCGGGCTCGGCGTACAGGCCCTTGCCGAAGACGCCCGCCTTGACGAGCTGGGCCGGCGGGGCGGCGAGCTGCGGCAGGACGCGGACGGCCTCGACCTGCTCGGCGAGCGTCTCGGGGGTGGGGGTGGCGGCGTTGGCCCAGAAGAGGAGTTCCGAGGTGCGGGCGATGCCGTAGGGGGTGCCGAACTCCGGCTCGTAGTCCTCGTAGGTGATGTTGAGGCCCTCCAGTTGCTCGGCGTAGGTGTCCTGGCCCAGGCCGTCGTGGTAGAAGCGCAGGTCCATGGGCTGGGCCTCGGGTGACCAGAGCCAGAGGGTGACCTCGGCCTCGTCGGTCTGCGCGTCGCGGATGTCGAGCTGGGCGGGGTACTTCTCCCAGAAGTCGCGCAGGCCGAAGGAGAGCCCGCCGCTCACACCGCCGACGTAACCGAAGCCGGAGGCGCGCCGTCCGCCGCCGGCGCCGATCCAGCCGTGGCCCTTCTTGGTGCGCTTGCGCAGGGTGAAGCCGTCGGCGGAGAGCTGGGAGAGGGTGTAGTCGCCCCACTCGGGGATGTACGGGAGCCGGGTGGTGACCCGCTGGTCCCAGGTGGCCGGGTCGGGCAGCTTCTCCCCCGCGTACTGCGCGGCCTGGACGGCGGCGCCCGGGTCGCGGCGCAGTCCGGTGATGCCCTTGACGGCTTCGCGCAGCAGGCCGGTGCCCTCGCCGCCGATGCGGATGTGCCGGTCGTAGGCGGCGTCGCGCATCGGCACGGTGAAGCGGACGCCGAGACCCCGGATGAAGTCGCCGGAGGCCTTTCCGGGCTCCTGGGTGCCGTCGAAGGTGATGGTGTGCACCATGCGGAAGGAGTCGGCGCCCGCGTAGAAGTAGAGGCGCAGGGAGAAGGGGAGCCAGCTGCGGCCGCCCTTGCGGTGCTTGCCGTCGATCCGGACGACGGCACGGACCGGGCCCTCCTGCTCGACCGCCACCTGTGAGATCGCGCCGTCGAAGCGCTCGTACTTGACCGTGCCCTGGTCGCCGTCCTCGATCTCGGGCTGGCGCAGCAGGACGAGGCGGCCGTTCCTGGCGATCTCGGTGGAGCCTCGGGTGACGGACTTGACGAGGGTGGAGCCGTCGGTGCCGATCCGCGCGGTGATGACACCGGTCGCTATGTCGATCCCCCCGCCGCGCCGGGTGACGGTGACCTTCCTCTCGGGGGCGGCCGGGGTGCCGGTGGTGAGGGTGAGCCTGCCGGAGCCCGAACCGACCGCGTGCGCCGTCCACTTCAGGGAGCCGTCCGGCCAGTACGCCAGCGGCCAGGACTGGGTGGGTACGGCCTTGCCGTCGGCGTCGGTGACGGCGAAGGTCTGGTCCGGCTGGTGGGTGCCCTTGGGCCAGGGGACGCCGACGGTGGAGCCGGGGGCGGCGCCCAGGCCGCCGTCCTCCAGCCAGTCGAGGGTGACGGGGGCGTCGTCGGCGGTGCCGGCGGCGGGCGCGGCCTGGGCCTCGCGGGTGCCCAGGGCCCAGCTGAACTGGGCGGCGGCTCCGGCGACGGCGGCGGCCTTGAGGAGGGATCTGCGGGGGATGGAAGCCATCAGGGATCAGCTTTTCCTTCCTTGCGGGTGCAGGGATATGTCAAGGGCATGACAGAGAGAGGCACGGCGCGCGGGGCGCCGCTCCCCAGGGGGAGGTTCAGCCGCGGCCGTACCGCCGCTCCACGGCGACGGCCGCCGCCGCGACGGCCCCGAGGACCGGGACCGCCAGCGGCGCGACGAGCAGCGCGGAACCGGCGACGACCGCCAGTCCGCAGACGATCAGCAGGGAGCCGGCGGGGTCGCGCAGGGTCCGGCGCCCGGCGGCGGCGAGCAGCGCGCGCCAGGAGGCGCCGGGCGTCCACACCGCCGCCGCGCGCAGTCCCGTCACCACCAGGGCGAGCAGCGCCGTCAGACCGACCGCCCCGGCGAACGGGCCGCCGGGCAGCCCGGCCCGCGCGGCCTGGACATCCACCCAGACCGCGCCCGCCGCGACCCACCCGGCGAGCCCCACGGCCCATCCGCGGCGCACGGCCGCCCGGAAGTCGGCGGTGAACTCCCGTCGGCCACCGCCCTCGTGGGCGGTCCGGCGGCGCAGGTGCCGGGCGCCGGCGGCGAAGGCCGCGGGGTAGGTGACGACGCCGAGACAGGCCACGGCGATCCACACCCCGGTGAGCATGCACTCGGCGAAGACGGCGAAGCGTTCGCCGCCGAACACCGGCTCCTTGCGCGCCTTCACAGGTGTCCCAGCCATACCGGCCGCCTCACTTCAGTCCGGAGGTCGCCATGCCGTCGATGAGATAGCGCTGGAAGGCCATGAAGAAGGCGACGACCGGGACCAGCGCGACCAGCGACATCGCGATCATGCTGCCGTAGTTGGAGATGCCCTCCTGGTCGCGGAACATCATCAGGCCGAGCGAGACGGTGTACTTGGAAGGGGTGTTGAGGTAGATCAACGGCCCCATGAAGTCGTTCCAGGCGTTGATGAAGGTGAAGATGGCGCTGGTGATGAGGGCGGGACGGCACAGCGGCAGCACGATGGACCAGTAGGTCCTCAGGTGCCCGCAGCCGTCGAGCTTGGCGGCCTCGTCCAGCTCGCGCGGCAGCCCGCGCATGAACTGCACCATGAGGAAGACGAAGAACGCCTCCACGGCCAGGAACTTGCCGGCCACCAGCGGCACGAGGGTGTCGACGAGTTCGAGCTTGCGGAACATCACGTACTGCGGGATGAGCAGCACGTGGTACGGCAGCAGCAGCGTGCCGATCATCAGGGTGAACAGCAGGTTCCGCCCGGCGAACCGGATCTTGGTGAAGGCGTAGGCCGTCAGCGAGCTGGAGAGTACGACACCGACCACGGCGAGCACCGCGTACGTCAGCGAGTTGACGAAGAAGCTGCTGATGGAGATGCCGGAGATGCCGTCGGCCAGTCCGGAGAAGTTGGCCCAGACCGGCTCGGTGGGCAGCAGGTCGAGGCTGGCGATGATGTCCTTGCTCGGCTTGAACGCCGCGCCGACGACCCAGATCACGGGATACAGGACGACCGCGAGGACGACGAGCGCGCCCACGTGCCAGGCGATCGACCCGGTGCGCCGCCGGTCGTTCGCGGTGCGCGCGGCGGGGCTGGTGGCGGTGGTCACTTGGCGGCCTCCTCGTAGTGCACCCACTTCTTCTGCGACCAGAACAGCACCGCCGTCACCAGCGCCACCGCGACCACCAGGGTCCAGGCCATCGCGGAGGCGAAGCCCATCTGGGCCTCCTTGAAGCCCTTCTGGTAGAGGTAGCAGGTGTAGACCAGGGTGGCGTCGGCCGGTCCGCACCGGGTGTCGGAGACGACGTAGGCGGAGCCGAACACCTGGAAGGCGTGGATGGACTCCAGCAGTACGTTGAAGAACAGCACCGGCGAGATCATCGGCAGCGTGATGTTCCAGAACCGCCGCAGCGGCCCGGCCCCGTCCACCTCGGCCGCCTCGTACAGCTCCCGGGGGACCTGCTTGAGGCCGGCCAGGAAGATGACCATCGGCGCGCCGAACTGCCAGATGCTCAGCGCCACCAGGGCGTACAGGACGTAGTCCGGGTTGCCGATCCAGCCGCCGACGTCCAGGCCGAAGATCTTCTGGCCGCGGTCCACGATCGCGTCGTCCGAGAACAGCGCCCGCCACACGAAGCCGACGGAGACGCTGGCGCCGATGAGCGAGGGCATGTAGAAGGCGGCCCGGTACAGTCCCTGTCCGCGCCGCTTCTGGGCGAGCAGCATCGCGACGCCGAGCGCCAGCAGCAGTTTCAGCGGGGTGGCCACGACGACGTACTTCAGGGTGACCTCGACCGACTTCTGCCAGCGCGGGTCCTGGAACATCGTGGTGAAGTTGTCCAGCCCCACCCACTGCGGCGCCGTGAACAGGTTGTAGCTGGTGAACGCGTAGTACAGCGACGCGATCATCGGCCCCGCCGTGAGCAGCACGAACCCGGCGAGCCACGGCGACATGAAGAGGTAGCCGGCGAGGTTCTCGCGGCGCCGCCCGCGCCGCCCGGCCGCGGGAACGGCGGACCGCTTCCCGGCCGGGGGTGCGGGCGCTTCCTTGACGAGCGTCATGGTCGTACGTCCCCTCAGCCCGCGAAAGCGGCCTTGGCCTCGTTGAACAGCGTCTTGGCGGCGTCGGCCGGCTTGGCCTTGCCCTGGGCGACCTCACCGCCGATGCGCAGGAACGCCGCCTCGATGACGTCGGAGCCGGACGGGTGCGGGGTGATCTTCCCGAGCAGCCCGGCGGCGGCGACCTCCTCCTCGTACGCCTTGACGCCCTTGTTGTTGTCGTCGGTGGGGGTGAACGCCTCGTACTGCTCGCTGGTGGCCAGGATGCCGCGGTCGTAGCCCATGATCTTGCCGACCTCGGGGTCGTGCACCATGAAGTCGATGAACTGGGCGACTTCCTCGGGGTGCTCGGTGCCGCTGAAGGCACTGAGCATCAGCGAACCGAGGTACTGCCCGGTGTCCTTGCCGTTCGTGGTCGGGATCGGCGCGAGCCCGTAGTCCGACTCGCCCTCGCCCTCGTAGCGGATGGAGAAGTTGTCCCAGGTGAACTCGCCCGCGGCGAGCCCCGCCGACAGGCCCGACTTGGGCTTGACCTGCTCGATCTTCTTCGGGTCGGCGACGAGCCCGGACCGTACGCGCTTGTAGCCGTCCTCCCACCACTGCGTCAGGTCGTCCTCGGTGAAGCCGAGACCGGTGTCGGTGTAGAAGGCCTTGCCGTTCTGGCGCAGATACAGGTCGTAGAGGTACATGATGGTGAAGTAGCCGGTGTCGCCGGCGATCTTCAGCTTGTCCTGGATCGTCTGGAGCGCGTCGAAGTACTCGTCCCAGGTCCAGCCCAGCTCGGGCTCCAGGCCCGCCTTCTGGAAGGCCTTGAGGTCGATGACGAGGGCCATGGTGTTGGCGCCGACGGGTATGCCGACCTGCTTGTCGTCGACCTGACCGACGGTCAGGACATTGTTGCGGAAGTTCTCCAGGCCGAGATTTCCCGCGTCGGCCTGCGTCTTGAGGTCCATCAGGACACCGCGCTTGTCGTACTTGCGCAGGAAGGTGACGGAATTCTGGAAAACGTCCGGCGGATTTCCACCGGAAGCCTGCGTCTGGAACTTCTCCCAGAACGCCTCGTAGTCCGTGAATTCCGGCTTGATCTTGATCTTCGGGTACTTCTTCTCGAAGAGGGCGATCGTCTTCTTGATGGCGATGGCCCGCGGCTCGCCGCCCCACCAGGCATAACGGATCGTCACCGTGCCGTCCCCCGAGCCGCTGCCGCCACCGCACGCGGTGGCCGTCGCGGCCAGCCCCGCGACGGCCAGCGAGGCCCCCGTCGCCTTGAGGACCGTCCGCCTTCCGACCCGCCCCTCGACATTCCCGCCCTGCTGCATATGAGCCTCCCCGCGACGTTGCGTTCGCCCCATGAATCGTTTCAAGTAAGCGCTTGCTGGCACAAGGTACGGAGGGCCCAGGGGCGCGTCAATGATTCGGACAGGAATTGATGTGCGGGAGAAGCCGGGCCACCGCACGGCGGCCACCGCCGTGCGGGTGCGCGCCGGCCGTGAAGACCCAGGTCCGCGTCGCGCGGTCGACGGACCGAACAGCGCCGGACCGGGCCGGCCGACCACGCGGCAAGGTCACGGTTGGGTGAAGGCCGGCCAAGCCGTTGCGTGGCCGCCGCAACGACGAGGCGGCCCGGCTCACGATCGTGAGCCGGGCCGCCTGATGATCCCGGTGGGCGATACTGGGTTCGAACCAGTGACCTCTTCGGTGTGAACGAAGCGCTCTCCCACTGAGCTAATCGCCCGGGTGCGGAAAGAACATTACCGCATGTCAGGGGGTGCCCGTGACCAGCCACCCGCTCGCGAGCGGGTCCCGGGGCACCCCCGGGGCCCGCTCGGCTCAGCTCACTGGTCCTCGATCTTCCACGGCATCACCAGGCCGAACTTCCACAGGTAGAAGCCGGCGATCGCCCCGATGATCAGCAGGCCGATCACCGTGAGAATGATGTTGCGCCGCCGCACCCTGGGGTCGAGCGCCCGCTGCGCCGCCTCGGTCACTTTCCGTTTGGTCCAGCGCAGCACCAGCTGGGCCCAGACGAACTCGGTGGCCCAGATCGCCATGCCCCCGAAGATCACCACCCAGCCGGGTCCGGGCAGCGGCAGCATGATGACGCCGGCCACCACGACCGCGAGACCGACGACGAAGACCCCGACCTGCCAGCTCATGTGCAGTACGCGGCGCGCCCTGACGAATTCGGGTGCCCGCGACCCGAGGCCCCGCTCGTCCTCCGCCTTCTCCGCCTTCGTCCCGTCCGCCATCGCGGCCACCTCGACCGGCTCGCTACGCCCCGTGTTCATACGGCCAAACCCTACCGGAGCGAAACGAGTCACCGGAATGGACGCAGCCCGCCCGCGATTCCTCGGCCGGAAGGGGTACGTAAAGGCACGCAAAACACTCAGAGGGGTTTACAACGGCACCGTAGGTGGCATGTCGATTTCGCCGACGTGCGAATCCCCGAGCGCACACTGAGCGAAAGGCCCTGGCGCTTATGAACACCACGGTCAGCTGCGAGCTGCACCTGCGCCTCGTTGTGTCGAGCGAGTCCTCCCTGCCTGTCCCCGCAGGCCTGCGGTACGACACGGCCGATCCCTACGCCGTGCACGCCACCTTCCACACCGGAGCCGAGGAGACCGTCGAGTGGGTGTTCGCCCGTGATCTCCTCGCCGAGGGGCTGCACCGCCCCACCGGCACCGGCGACGTCCGTGTCTGGCCGTCGCGCAGTCACGGTCAGGGCGTCGTGTGCATCGCCCTGAGCTCTCCGGAGGGCGAGGCCCTGCTCGAAGCCCCGGCGCGGGCTCTGGAGTCCTTCCTGAAGCGCACAGACGCCGCCGTGCCGCCCGGCACGGAACACCGGCACTTCGACCTCGATCAGGAACTCTCGCACATCCTGGCGGAAAGCTAGGGCGAGACCCCCGAACCGCCCGGCGCCGTCGACTCGGGGTGACGGACCGGGCCAGGACAGCCGTTCACGGCACACACACCGGCGTCGCCGCCGCGGACCACCGCGGGGCGGCGCCGGTGTGCGTACTCCCACCGGGAACCACGGCCGGGCCGCCACCGTTGTACGGGCACGAGAGACGGCGGGCCCGCGAGACGGCGGGCACGGCACAGACGTGCACGGAACGGGCGGCGGCGGAGCGGGCGGGCACGGAGCGGGCACGAGAGGCGGCATCGGGGCCGTACGGCCGGCCGCGGATGCCACTACCATCGGCCAGCATCCGCGGGCACCCGCCCGTCCCCAGGCCAGGGAGCGAAACGTGCTGATCACCCACGACACCCGGTGCGCGCTCGACACCGTGGTGGATCTGGTGAACACCGCACCGGAGGACGAGTCGTCGCCGGACGGGCTGCCGGACGTCGCCGCCCTCACGGATTTCGTGCGGAACCACAAGATCAGCGATGTCGGCGTGCTCTCGGAGTTCGATCTCTCGGCGGTGCGCAAGGTGCGCGGCCGGTTCGCCTCCGCCTTCGCGGCCACCGACACCCGCGCCACCGCCGGCCTGATCAACGAGCTGGTCGCCGCCGCGGGCACCACCCCCCGGCTCACCGACCACGACGGCTACGACTGGCACGTCCACTACTTCGCCCCCGGTGCCTCCGTAGCCGACCATCTGGCGGCCGACTGCGGGATGGCCCTGGCCTTCTTCGTGGTCGCCGGGGAGCGGGAGCGGCTGCGGCGCTGCGAGGCGCCCGACTGCCGGCGCGCCTTCGTCGACCTGTCGCGCAACCGCTCACGGCGGTACTGCGACAGCCGGACCTGCGGCAACCGGCTGCACGTGGCGGCCTACCGGGCGCGGCGCAAGGAAGCGGCGGGCTGAGCCGGCCCGGGGCTTCCCGGGCGGTCCCGGGATTCCCGGGGCGGCCCGCAGGCTCCGGCAGGACACAGTCCCGACGCGCCCCCCGGCGGGTGGCGCCGGGGAACGCGGGTACGGCTCACAGCAACAGCAGGTCGTGCAGCGAAGCCATGAGCAGCAGGAACCCGATCACCGCAAGGAAGATCATCAGCGGTGGCTGGGAAAGGGCGAAGAGGCATCCGCGTGGCTCTTGGGGCCGGGAGGCGGTATCGCTCTCTGTGGTGTCCAGCTGTGTCGTGTCCAGCATCTCGCGGCGATGATGGCGCAGTTCGGAGCCCGACGCGATCAACACGCCCGCAAGGCACCTGTGTTCGCCGGAATACATGATCTTCGGTTCGAGTTGTGATCATTTCCGGACGTTTGACCAGCTCACTGTGTCGTTTCAGTGAAACGGGGCCGTTTCGGCGGGACGAGCGGCGCGCGGGGCGGTGGTCCCCCACGGCGGACGGGCGGTCTTCAGATGCCGTGCTTCTTCAGGATGGCCTCGATGTCGCTGAAGTCGTCCTCCGAGCGGGGCTTGCCCGCGGGGCGGGCCGGCGCCGGACGCGGGGCGGAACCGGCGCCCAGTGAGGGCGCCGAGGCTCCCGGAGCCACGGCGTCCTGCCGGGCGGCCGCCCGGGCGGCCTCCTTGCGCTCCTTGCGGGTGGGGCGGGTGCCGCCGCGGCGGCGCTCCACGGCGCGCGTGACCATGAACAGCAGCCACGCCAGGCCCAGCACCGCGAAGCCCGCCCAGGCCATCGGGCTGAAGGCGGTGTCGGCGAGCCACTCGACGACACCGGTCATCACCAGGCCGACGGGGATCAGCGAGTAGGCGGCGACGCGGACCGCCGCCAGGAAGCGCCTGCGGTACGCGGTGATCGCCGCGATGCCCAGGCCGGCCGCGGACACGGCGGAACAGACGGTCTCGGCAATCATCCGGTCCTCCAGGGCTCGGGCGCCGTCGGGCAGGCACTTTCGTCCCTTCCATCCTGCACCGTCCCCACCCGGTGCGGCCATGCTCCGGCCCGACATCAGGGACATCTCCGGGTCGCCTCGGGGGCGTCTCCTGCTCAGGTCCCAGAGCCCGGTGCCCGCCGGCGCGGGCGGGTTTGGGAGGCCGGGAGCGGGGCTGGGACACTGGTCGCATGAGCGACTCCACCCCCGCCGTCCCCGCCACGCCCGTCCTCGACGTCTGGTGCGAACTCCAGTGCCCGGACTGCCGGACCTCCCTGGACGACCTGCGCGCCCTGCGCGCCCGCTACGGGGACCGCCTGGAGCTGCGGCTGCGGCACTTCCCGCTGGAGAAGCACAAGCACGCCTTCGCCGCCGCGCAGGCCGCCGAGGAGGCCGCCGCGCAGGGGCAGGGCTGGGCGTACGTCGAAGCGGTGCTCGGCCGGCTGGCGGAGCTGGACCGCCGGGGGGAGGGCCTCCTCGTCGACGTGGCCCGGGAACTCGGCCTGGACGCCGAGGAGTTCGACACGGCCCTGATCGACGGCCGGCACATCCTGGTCGTCGACGCCGACCAGGCCGAGGGCAAGGCGATCGGCGTGACCGGGACCCCGACGTACGTCATCGACGGCGAGCGGCTCGACGGCGGCAAGAGCCAGGAAGGGCTGCGCGCCCGCGTCGAGGAGATCGCGGACCGGCTGCTGGGCGGGGACCGGGGCTGACGCCGGCCCCCTCGCCCGTGCCTACAGCAGCGGCTTGTAGAAGGAGTACCGGGTCGTCTCGTAGCCGAGCGACTCGTACAGCCGTTCGGCCGGGGTGTTGCCGGCGAACACGTTGAGGCCGAGCAGCCGGCGTCCGGTGGTGATCGTCTGCGCCTCCGCGAGGAGCAGCAGCGACCGGCCGTGCCCCCGGCCCCGGTGGGCGGCGTCGGCCTCGACGTCGTAGACGTACGCGGACTCGGGGTGCAGCGCCAGCCACAGCGTGCCGACCCGCTCGCCCTCGTGTTCCAGCACGCTGAAGAGCATGTCCTCGGTCTCGGGCCCCCGCGGCAGCAGCGTCTCGTGGTCGCGCCGGGACCTGGCGTACGCCACGTCCTCGGGTATGCCCCGCTCGATCCAGGTACGCGCGTACTGCTCGGACTCGTGGGCCCGCCAGGCGTCGAACTCCGCCCGGGTCATCGGCCGCGGACGGCTGTCCGCCGGCAGGGCGGGCGGGGTGTCGCCGAGCCGCTTCTCCATGCCGCGGCTGCGCGGCAGGTAACCGAGCGACTCGACGAGCCGCAGGGCCGCCCCGGCGTCGGCGGGGACGGTGACGGTGAGCTGTCCGCAGCCCCAGCCGCGCGCCACCTCCTCCGCCGCGAGCGCGGCCACCGTGGCCCGGCCGCGCCGGCGGTCGGCCTCGTCGACGCGCAGGTCGTGGATGACGGCGACCGCGTCGCCGAAGGCGGGAGAGGTGCCGAGGTGGACCGCGCCGACGGGACGGCTGTTCACGCACACCTGGTAGTGGCGGGAACGCGTTCCGTCGGCGGCGCGCTGAAGCGGCTCGGTCGGCCGCAGGGTGGTGGTCATCAGGGGTGTTCTACCCCGCGCCACCGCCCGGGTGCAGCCGGATTGACGGTCGGTCCGTGCCGGTCAGGGGTCGAGGTCGGCGCCGGACCGTTCCGCGAAGATCCGCATGGCCTTGGCCGTCACCGGCCCGGGGGCGCCCGGCAGTTCCCGGCCGTCGACCCGGTGCACGGCCTGGACGTCGCGCAGCGTGGAGGTCAGGAAGATCTCGTCGGCGCGTTCCAGGACGTCCAGTGGCAGGTCCGTCTCGACCGCGCCGGTCCACTCGACGGTCAGGGCGCGGGTGATGCCCGCGAGACAGCCCGAGGCGACCGGCGGGGTGTGCAGCTCGCCGTCGAGGACGACGAAGACGTTCGACCCGGTGCCCTCGCACAGCCGCCCCACCGTGTTGGCGAACAGCGCCTCGGAGGCGCCCCGTTCGCGGGCGCGGGCCAGAGCGACGACGTTCTCGGCGTACGAGGTGGTCTTCAGGCCGGTGAGCGCGCCGCGCTCGTTGCGGGTCCACGGGACGGTGATCACGGCTGTGGAGTCCGGGCGGCGGGCGGTGGCGCCGAGGGCGACCAGCAGGGTGGGACCGTGCTCGCCGCGGTCGGAGCCGAGCGGGCCGTGTCCTCCGGTGCAGGTGATCCGCAGCCGGCCCAGCGGCACCGGGTTGGCCTCCAGTACGGCGGCGCAGGCGCGGCGCACCTCGTCGAGGTCGGGCTCCGGCAGGCCGAGGCCCCTCGCCGAGCGGGCCAGCCGGTCCAGGTGCCGGGTCAGGGCGAAGGGCCGCCCGTCCACCGCTTTCACGGTCTCGAAGACGCCGTCGCCCACGGTCAGTCCGTGGTCGAAGGCGGAGACCCGGGCGGCCTCCGCGTCCCGCAGCCCGCCGTCCAGCCAGATCTTCATGTTCCCGGCCCCTCCCCGATCGCTTCGTACCTCCCCGACGCTACCGCGAGCAGCCGGGACGCCTTCAGTTCGGTCTCCCGCCACTCCCGCTCCGGGTCCGAGCCCCAGGTGATCCCGGCTCCGGTGCCGAACTTCAGCAGGCCCTCGGCCCGGT
Organism: Streptomyces sp. NPDC016677; assembly: GCF_055562815.1. Taxonomy (NCBI): domain Bacteria; kingdom Bacillati; phylum Actinomycetota; class Actinomycetes; order Kitasatosporales; family Streptomycetaceae; genus Streptomyces; species Streptomyces sp. NPDC016677. The sequence goes on from NZ_JBVHEO010000009.1 coordinate 169,884, forward strand.
CGATCCAGAAGGTGCGGATGCCGACGGCCAGCTCGCCGGTGCCCCGGTCGGCGTCGACCCAGCCCACGCCCCCGCAGTACGGGCCCCGGGGCACGGTCTCCAGCGCCTCGATGATGCTGAGGGCGCTCGCCTTGGGCGCGCCGGTGACCGAGCCGGGCGGGAAGGTGGCGGCGAACAGCTCCGGCCAGCCGGCGCCGGCCGGCAGTTCGCCCCGTACGGTCGACACGAGGTGCACCAGCCCCGGGTGCTTCTCCACCACGCACAGGTCGGGCACGGTCACGCTGCCGGTCGCGCAGACCCGCCCGAGGTCGTTGCGGACCAGGTCCACGATCATCACGTTCTCGGCGTGGTCCTTGTCCAGGAGGTCCGCCTCGGTGCGGCCGGTGCCCTTGATCGGCCCCGACTCCACCGTCCGTCCCGCGCGGCGCAGGAACAGTTCGGGAGAGGCGGTGGCCACCTCCACCCCGTGCCCGGGAAGCCGGAGGGTTCCCGCGTACGGCGCCGGGTTGCCGCGGGCCAGCAGCGCGGTGAGGGCGTCCACGTCGGCGTCGGGCGGGACGGGCGCGGACAGGACACGGCAGAGGTTGGCCTGGTAGACCTCGCCGGCCGCGATGTGCGCGCGGATGCGGCGTACGGCGCGCGTGTACGCGTCGTGGTCCAGCGAGGACACCCAGTCGCCGGCGGCCGGTCCGCGCCACCGTCCCGGCCGGGGCGCGGGCACCGGCGCTTCGCGGACCTCCGCGAAACGGGCGCAGGTCAGGCGGCCCTCGAAGTCCGCGCAGACGGCCCAGAACCCGCTGGACCCGAGTGCGGCGGGATCGGCCGTGACGTCGAGGAGACCGGTGGCAATCCGGTCGCCGAACCGGGCCAGGGGCGGAAGATCGGACACATGGCCGAGTCTAGGCGGGGTGACCGCGAGGTGACCCGAACGTGTCCTTCCGCCCACCCTGACCAGGCAAGCGAGCGGGGGCAGCGCAGCACGCTGCGCAAACGCGTTTTTGTACTGGCTCCGGAATCCGCTAGAGTTCATCACGTCGCCGGGACGCGCAAGCGGACCGAAACGACAGGCGGACGTAGCTCAGTTGGTAGAGCGCAACCTTGCCAAGGTTGAGGTCGCGAGTTCGAGCCTCGTCGTCCGCTCGCAGGAACAGGGGTTCCACAAGATCCCCTACACTCCTGGTGGAGTGGCCGAGAGGCGAGGCAACGGCCTGCAAAGCCGTCTACACGGGTTCAAATCCCGTCTCCACCTCCAAGGACGATTAGCTCAGCGGGAGAGCGCTTCCCTGACACGGAAGAGGTCACTGGTTCAATCCCAGTATCGTCCACTGGTCCGCAAGGACCTTGATCCGCGAGGATCCCCGCGCGATTAGCTCAGCGGGAGAGCGCTTCCCTGACACGGAAGAGGTCACTGGTTCAATCCCAGTATCGCGCACGCAGTACTCGCAGTACTCCCGGACGATTAGCTCAGCGGGAGAGCGCTTCCCTGACACGGAAGAGGTCACTGGTTCAATCCCAGTATCGTCCACCACCCGGAACCCCCGGCCGTCTCTACGGCCGGGGGTTTCGTCGTCTGCCGTCTGCCAGCTGTCAGCTGGAGAACAGCATGTGGCCGAAGCCCTTGTTGCGGTGGTGGCCGTGGTGGTGGCCGTGGCCGCCGTGCGGGGCGCCCCAGGCGGGGGCCGGGGCGGCGGGGTAGGCCTGCGGGGCGGGCGGGGGCGGCGGGGCCGGCTGGGACCACTGGGCCTCCAGGCGGGTCAGCGACTCCAGCTCGCCGTAGTCGAGAAAGATCCCGCGGCAGCCGCTGCACTGCTCGATCTGGACGCCGTTGCGGTTGTACGTGTGCATCGGTGCGTGGCACTTCGGACACTGCATGGTCGGCTCAACTCCTCGCCGGTAGGTCCTGCTTCGTGTTTCGCCAGGACAGACTCTGTCCGGCTGCGGTCGGTTGCACCCTACTCGGCGTGGCCGTCCCTCAACTCCCGGGGACGCGCGCGGCAACGGAGGCCATGCGCGCGCAGGCGTCGATCAGGGCCCGCTCCACGTCGTCCAGCGGCCGGCCCGCTGCGACCGCCTTGGCCAGGGCACGGGCCGCGGTCTGGGCGGTGAGGGCGCGGGCCGGGACGTCCAGGGCCGGCCAGGGGTCGCCGTCCGGTGGGACGGCCGGGCCGCCGGCGGCGCGGTAGGCGGCCAGGAAGCGGGTCCACTCGTCGGACGTCAGCATCCCGCAGGCGTACCAGGCGGCCGGGCGGGCCAGGTCCCAGGACGGTACGCCCCGGCCGAGGTCGTCGACGTCTATCAGCAGCCACGGGCCGTCGGGCGCGGGGTGCCGGACGAGCTGGCCGAGGTGGAAGTCGCCGTGACACGGGGTGCTGGTCTCCGGCATCGGGGCCGCGCCGCGCGCCCAGGCGGGCAGCGCGGTCCAGGCGCGCAGGACGGGGGCGGTGCCGGGGTGGTGGGGCGCGGTCTCCCGCAGGCGGGCGAGGGCGGCGGCGGTCCTGGCCGGACCGCGCATCAGGGGCAGGGCGGCGGGGGCGGGGGTCCGGTGGAGGCGGGCGAGGAGCGCGCCGGCCGCCTCCCAGGGGGCGGCGTCGGGGTCCTCCGGGTCCACGGGGGTGCCGTACGGCCAGCAGGTCACCAGCCGTCCGTACAGGTCGGCGGGTGCCGGGGCGAGCGGGGGCAGGAGGATGCCGGGGAGGCGGGCGGCGAGGGCGAGGCGGTGGGCCAGCGCCCCGGGGTCGGTGTCCGGGGCGTGCGCTTTGGCGACGACGTCCCCGTGCCGGACGACGGTCCCGTCCGGCCGGTCGGCCAGCGTGGCGGCACCGCAGGAGCGGCAGGCCGGGGTGCGGGCGTGGGCCGTGGCTCTGACGCGGGCGGTCAGGGCGGGGAGCAGGGGGGCCGTCGTCACGGAGCGAGCGTACGGGGTGGGTCCGGCGCGGGGCGGCTCCGGCCTGGGCCGCCCGCCGCGAAGTGCCGGGGGGCCGACGGTGCGCTGTGCCGGTGCCGTTCCGGGGCCTGTTGCGGTCCTGATCGAGGCTTGCGGGCAGGGCAATGCCGGCGCAGCTCCCCAGCTGCGCCGGCATTTGTGCCGTCCGCCGCACCCCCGTCCCCACGGGGTTTCATGGATGGATGTCCCCGCCCGGACCGCTCTTCCGGGCCTGGGGTCGCCGCTCAGCGCCCCAGCATCACACCCACGGACGACGCCTGTGTGGCCACCGTCTCCCACCCGTCGAAGACGAGGAGGAGCAGGGCCGCCAGGGGAAGGGCCATGAGCGTTGCCACCAGTGGGTGGCGACGGCCCTGGCGACGAGTGCGGAACGGGGCGGCGTACGCCCCGCGCTCCCGCGTGCGGACCAGCGTCCGCGGTGCCGTCTGGGCCATGGTCCCTCTCCTGACCTGTTCCGTTGTTGCCTGGCAGCGGCGGGCGTCTGACCTCGGGGGACGAGTGCTGCACCCGCCGCTTGACCTCAAATCTAGGCGTCCGGCCCCCGGCGGGCGTCATGCCCTCGTACCGATTGCCGGGCCTCCCGGAGGATGAGCCCCCACCTGGGCCGTACTCCTGTGGGTGGAGACGACGGCCGGGGTCTCGGGGTCATCCCCCAGGGAGCACACGGCCCCTCACCCGGTCTGTCCCGCTTTCTCCGAGCTGTCCTCCCGGGGCACCGGCTGTTCGACCAGGGCCAGCACCCGGTTGGCCATGAACCGTGCGGTCCGCACCACCGAGCCGTTGCGCGTGACTTCGCTCACCTCCACCACCCCTCGGCGCACCGCCGTCTCCACCCGGCGCCCCGCCCGGCTCGCCACCACCTCGTACGTCCGTGTCGTGTCGCCCGCGTCCACGACTATCTCCACACGATCACCTTTCATGGAGTCAATCCCCCTTCCCCTGCGGTCCGTTGAGACCCCGGCCGGCACCGAATCCGGCCAGTTCGCCCCTTTCCTGACCACCCTTCGATTCTCCCACCCGGCACTGACAATCGATCGGCCCCGGAGGGCGCGGCCTCTGCGCGCGGGCGGCCGTGGAAACGTAAGCTGTGGCTCGTCACAGGGACCGGGCAGCGGGGATGAACATGGCGATGATGCGCCTGAGGCGCGAGGACCCGCGCGTCGTCGGCTCGTTCAGGCTTCACAGGCGGCTCGGCGCGGGTGGAATGGGCGTGGTCTACCTGGGCTCCGACAAGAAGGGACAGCGGGTCGCGCTGAAGGTCATCCGGCCGGACCTGGCGGAGGACCAGGAGTTCCGTTCGCGGTTCGCCCGTGAGGTCTCGGCGGCCCGGCGGATCAGGGGCGGGTGCACCGCGCGACTGGTCGCCGCCGACCTGGACGCGGACCGGCCGTGGTTCGCCACGCAGTACGTGCCCGGCCCGTCGCTGCACGACAAGGTCGCCGACGAGGGGCCGCTCGGCGCGGCCGACGTCGCCGCCGTGGGGGCCGCGCTCTCCGAAGGGCTGGTCGCGGTGCACGAGGCGGGGGTCGTGCACCGGGATCTGAAGCCCTCCAACATCCTGCTCTCCCCCAAGGGCCCCCGGATCATCGACTTCGGCATCGCCTGGGCGACGGGTGCCTCCACGCTCACCCACGTCGGCACGGCGGTCGGCTCCCCCGGGTTCCTCGCCCCCGAGCAGGTGCGCGGCGCGGCGGTCACCCCGGCGACGGACGTGTTCTCGCTCGGCGCGACCCTCGCGTACGCCTCGATGGGCGACTCGCCTTTCGGGCACGGCAGTTCGGAAGTGATGCTGTACCGGGTGGTGCACGAGGAGGCGCAGCTGCACGGCGTGCCGGACGCGCTGGCCCCGCTGGTGCGGGCGTGTCTGGCGAAGGACCCCGAGGAGCGGCCCAGCACCCTGCAACTGTCGTTGCGGCTCAAGGAGATCGCCGCCCGCGAGGCCCAGGGCCTGGCGGACGTACGGCCGCCCGCTCCGCGTGCGGGAGAGGCGGACCGGCCCACGGGGCGGCTCGCCGACACCTACCCGGAGCGTGAGCGGCGGCGTCCGCAGGGGCCCGGCCCCTCGGGCACCCCCGCGCCCCGGGGCACGGGCGGGACGCGGAACACGGCCGGGTCCCGGGGGTCCGGCGGTACGCGTGGGTCCGGCGGGACCCGTGGGTCCGGGGCGACGCGGGGGGTGACGCCGTCACGCGGCGGTTCCGCCCGGGACGGCAGCCCGTCGCGCGGGGGCCCACCGGCGCGGGGCGGTACGCCGGCTCCCCGGCCGGGTGGCGGTACGGGTTCCCGGTCGGGCGGCGGTACGGGTTCCCGGTCGGGGGCGCGGCCCACGCCGGCCTCCCGCAACACCCGGCCCGGCGGCGGTGACGGAGGCCGTCCCGCGCCGCGGAGCGGGGCCGGCCGGAGCGGCCCGCGCACCACGGGAACCGGGCTGCGGCCCGCCAACCCCCGGCTGCTGCGCCAGCGGCTGTTCGTCTTCGTCGTGGTGACGCTGCTGGTGGCGCTGGCCATCGCGGCGGCGCAGGGCTGCCAGGGGCCGTCGCGCGGACTCGGCGACGACCGGCACGGCGGCGGCGTACGGGCGCAGCAGGTACGGACGGACGTACCGGGTCAGGCCGGGCGTGACCCGGTGGCGTAGCCGACTCTGGCGGGCACGGTCGGCGGGTGACGCAACCGGATCAGGCGGAACGCGGCCCGGTGCCGTAACCCGATCAGGCGGGGCGTGGTCGGGTGGCGTAGAAGGCCACGGCGGAGGCGGCGGCCACGTTGAGGGAGTCGACGCCGGCGTCCATCGGGATGCGGACGTGCTCGTCGGCGGCGGCCAGGGCCCCTGGGGTGAGGCCGTCGCCCTCGGTGCCGAAGAGCAGGGCGAGCCGGTCGTGGTCGCGGGCGGCGAGGTCGTCGAGGGTGATGGCGCGGTCGCTCAGGCAGAACGCGGCGACGGTGAACCCGGCGGAGCGCAGGGCCTCGATGTCGTGCGGCCAGGCGTCCAGACGGGTCCACGGAACCTGGAAGACGTTGCCCATCGAGACCTTGACGGACCTGCGGTACAGCGGGTCGGCGCAGCGTGGGGTGAGCAGGACCGCGTCGACGCCGAGGGCGGCGGCGTTGCGGAAGGCGGCGCCCACGTTGGCGTGGTCGACGATGTCCTCGAAGACGGCGACGCGGCGGGCGCCGGGCAGCAGGTCGGCGAGGGCGGGCAGGGGTCTGCGGGCCATCGAGGCGAGGGCGCCGCGGTGCACGTGGTAGCCGGTGACCTGTTCGGCGACGGCCGGGGAGACCACGTGGACCGGGGCGGTGGTCTCCTCGATGACGTCGCGCATGACGTCGACCCACTTCTCCGACAGGAGCATGGACCGCATCTGGTATCCGGCGTCGGCGGCCCGCCGGATGACCTTCTCGCCCTCGGCGATGAACAGGCCCTCTGCGGGTTCGCGGCGGCGGCGCAGGGCGACGTCGGTCAGGTCGGTGTAGTCGTGCAGGCGGGGGTCGTCGGGGTCGGTGACGAGGACGGGTTCGGCCACGTCACGCCCTTTCGCGCGGGCCGGCACCGACGACCGGACCGACACCGACGACCGGGCCGATGACGATGACCGCGGGCGGGCGGACCTCGCGGGCGACGACCGTCTCGGCGACCGTCGCCAGGGTCGCGTCGACGCGGCGCTGGGCCGCGGTGGTGCCCTCCTGGACCAGGGCGACCGGGGTGTCGGGGGACTTGCCGTGCGCGACCAGTGTCTCGGCGATCTTGCCGATCTTGTCGACGCCCATGAGGACGACGAGGGTGCCGGTGAGCTTGGCCAGGGACGGCCAGTCGACCAGCGAGCGCTCGTCGTCGGGGGCCACGTGGCCGCTGACCACGGTGAACTCGTGGGCGACGCCGCGGTGGGTGACCGGGATGCCGGCCGCCCCCGGCACGGAGATGGAGCTGGAGATGCCCGGGACGACGGTGCAGGGGATGCCGGCCTCGGCGAGCGCCTGGAGTTCCTCCATGCCCCGGCCGAAGACGTACGGGTCGCCGCCCTTGAGGCGGACGACGGCCTTGCCCTGCTTGGCGTGGTCGATCAGGGCGTTGTTGATGGCCTCCTGCGCCATGAACCGGCCGTACGGGATCTTCGCCGCGTCGATCACCTCGACGTGCGGCGGCAGCTCGGCGAGCAGGTCGCGGGGGCCGAGGCGGTCGGCGATGACGACGTCGGCCTCGGCGAGCAGGCGGCGTCCGCGGACGGTGATCAGATCGGGGTCGCCGGGGCCGCCGCCGACCAGGGCGACGCCCGGGGTGCGGGTGCGGTGGTGGGGGGCGACCAGGGTGCCGTCGCGCAGTCCCTCGACGACCGCGTCGCGGATGGCGGCGGTACGGCGGGGGTCGCGGCCCTGGGCGCTGGTGGTGAGGACGGCGACCGTCACGCCCTCGCTGTGGCCGGTGGCCGGCGTCCAGGCGGTGGCCCGGTCGGCGTCGTCGGAGCGGACGCACCAGACGCGGTGCCGTTCGGCCTCGGCGGAGGCGGCGGCGTTGGCCTCCGGGTCGCTGGTGGCGATCAGGGCGTACCAGGCGTCGGCGAGGTCGCCGTCCGCGTACGGCCGCCGCGCCCAGGTGATCTCGCCGGTGTCCGCCATCGCCTCGACCGACGGGGTGGCCTCCGGGGAGACGAGGAGGACGTCCGCGCCCGCCGCGACGAGGGCCGGGAGGCGGCGCTGGGCGACCTGACCGCCGCCGAGGACGACCACGCGGCGGCCGGTCAGGCGGAGGCCTACGGGGTAGGCGGGGTGTTCGGCCATGAGGGTGCGGCTCCTCGTCCTGGCGGGGTCCTGGCTCGGACCCTGGCGGAGGTCCTGGCAGGAGGGTGCGTACGGTGGGCGCTGCGGCGCTGGAGCTGCCCTGACGTGCGATTTTACGCAGTCGGCCGGGGCGGCGGCGAGTGACCGCCGCCACCCCGGCCGTACTCCGGGCTACTTCTCGGTGACGCCCGCCGAGTCGAACGTCGCGACCTCGTGCATGGCGCGGGCCGTGCTCTGCACCATCGGCAGGGCCAGCAGCGCGCCGGTGCCCTCGCCGAGGCGGAGGTCGAGGTCGACCAGGGGGCGCAGGCCCAGCTTGTTGAGCGCGGCGACGTGGCCGGGCTCGGCGCTGCGGTGACCGGCGATGCAGGCGGCCAGCACCTCGGGGGCGACGGCGCGCGCGACGAGGGCCGCGGCGCCGGCGCTGACGCCGTCCAGGATGACCGGCGTACGCAGCGAGGCGCCGCCGAGCAGCAGGCCGACCATGGCGGCGTGCTCCAGGCCGCCGACCGCCGCGAGCACGCCGATCGGGTCGGCCGGGTCGGGCTGGTGGACCTCCAGGGCGCGGCGGACCACCTCGGTCTTGCGGGCGAGGGTCTCGTCGTTGATGCCGGTGCCGCGGCCGGTGACCTCGGCCGGGTCGGCGCCGGTGAAGACGGAGATCAGCGCGGCGGACGCGGTGGTGTTGGCGATGCCCATCTCACCGGTGAGCAGTGCCTTGTTGCCGGCGGCGACCAGGTCGCGGGCGGTCTCGATGCCGACTTCGATGGCCCGCTTGGCCTCCTCGCGGGTCATCGCGGGGCCGGTGGTCATGTCGGACGTACCGGGGCGGATCTTGCGGGGCAGCAGGCCGGGGGTGGCGGGCAGGTCGGCGGCGACACCGACGTCCACGACGCACACCTCGGCGCCGACCTGGGTGGCGAAGGCGTTGCAGACCGCTCCCCCGCCGAGGAAGTTGGCCACCATCTGGGCGGTGACCTCCTGCGGCCAGGGAGTGACGCCCTGGGCGTGCACCCCGTGGTCGCCGGCGAAGACCGCGACGGCGGCGGGCTCCGGGATCGGCGGCGGGCACTGCCGGGACAGACCGGAGAGCTGGGCGGAGATGATCTCCAGCATGCCGAGCGCGCCGGCCGGCTTGGTCATCCGCTTCTGCCGCTCCCACGCCTCGCCGAGCGCCTTGGCGTCCAGCGGGCGGATCTGGGCGACGGTCTCCGCGAGCAGGTCGTGCGGCTCCTCGCCGGGCAGGGCGCGGCGGCCGTACGTCTCCTCGTGCACGACCCAGGACAGCGGGCGGCGCTTGGACCAGCCGGCCTGCGTCAGCTCGGGCTCGTCCGGGAACTCGTCGACGTAGCCGACGCACAGGTAGGCGACGACGTCGAGGTGCTCGGGCAGGCCGAGGGCGCGGACCATCTCGCGCTCGTCGAAGAAGCTGACCCAGCCGACGCCGAGGCCCTCGGCGCGGGCGGCGAGCCAGAAGTTCTCGACGGCGAGCGCGGAGGAGTACGGCGCCATCTGCGGCTGGGTGTGCCGGCCGAGGGTGTGGCGCCCGCCGCGCGTCGAGTCGGCGGTGACGACGATGTTGACCGGGGTGTCGAGGATGGCCTCGACCTTGAGTTCCTTGAACTGCTTGGCGCGGCCCTTGGGGAGCGACTTGGCGTACGCCTCGCGCTGGCGCATCGCCAGCTCGTGCATCGTGCGCCGGGTCTCGGCGGAGCGGATGACGACGAAGTCCCAGGGCTGCGAGTGGCCGACGGACGGGGCGGTGTGGGCCGCCTCCAGGACGCGGAGCAGTACCTCGTGCGGGATGGGGTCGCCGCGGAAGCCGTTGCGGATGTCCCGGCGTTCGCGCATGACCTTCAGCACGGCCTCGCGCTCGGCGTCGTCGTAGGCGGGTGCGGCCGGTCCGGTGGGCTGTCGTACCGCTTCTGCCACGGGGGCCGTGCTCACTGCCTGTGCGTCTTCCTGGTCTTCTTGTGCGTCGGCCCGGGTGTCCAGGTCGTCCGCGTGCTGTACGGGGTCGGGCGCGGCCGGCGCCGGGTCGCCCTCGCGGGGGGCGGGCACCAGGACGGCGGGGTCGGGGGGCTGGACCTGGCCGTCGGCTTCCTGTTCCGTCTCCGGGGCGGGCGGCGGACCGGCGGGGGCCGCTTCCTGGGGCCCGGGCACGGCCGACTGGGGTCCCTGGGCGTGCTGCGGGGCCGTGGCCACCGGTTCCTGCTCCGGGGCGGACTGGGGGGCGCCCTCCACTGTGTGCTGCTCCTGGACGAACTGGGGGCCCGGGACCGGAGCCGGGGGCTGCGGAGCCTGGGCGGGTGGTGCGGGCGGTGCGGACGGTACGGGTTCTGCGACGGGTGCCTCGGGGGCGACGGAAGCGTCGGGGGCCGGCTGGGCGGCGTAAGGCTGCTGCGGGTCCGGGGTGGTCTCCGGGTGCGGCCACGGCTGCGGCGCAGGGGGGTGCGGCGGGGTGGCCTCGGCCGGGGCGAGGTGCTCGGCGCCGGCCGGGGCGGGGGGCTCCGGGACGATCGGGGCGGGTGCGGGTGCGGGTGCGTCGGGGCCGTCCGTGGCCGTTGCGGGCGTCTGCTCCGGGGTGGGCCACTGCTGTACGGGCTCCTGCGGAGCGGGCTGGGGCTGCGCGTCGTCCACCGTCACCGCCGCGTCCGGTGCGAGGGGGGCGACGGCTGTCTGCTCCGGGGCGGGCTCCACGGGTTCCCCGGGGACGGGGGCCGCCTCCGGAGTGGCGGGGGCGGCGGGCGGTGCCTCGGAGGTCTGGGGGGCCTGGGGGGCGGGGGTGTCGGGCAGTGGAGCGGCGGGGGCGGGTACGGCCTCGGGGGGCGCTACGCCTTCGGGGGCGGCGGTCGCCTCGGGGCCGGGCTCGGTGACAGGTGCCGACGCGAGGTCGGGGGCGGCCACGGGGGGCGCTACGCCTTCAGGGGCGGCGGTCGCCTCGGGGCCGGGCTCGGTGACAGATGCCGACGCGAGGTCGGGGGCGGCCACGGCCACGGGCTCGGGCTCGGGCTCGGGCTCGGGAGCAGCCTCGGATTCGGGGGCGGCCGTGACGCCAGGTTCGGCGGCAGTCCCAGATTCGGCGGCAGCCCCGGAAACCTGGTCCGCGTCGGTGCCGCTTGCCTCCGGCTCGTCCGGCGTCCGGACCTCCTGGGTCGCCGGTGCCTCAGCGGTCTCCGGCGCCCGCGTCTCCACCGGACCAGGCACGTCGGAGCCCTCGCCCGCCACCGGGCCGGGGACCGCAGGCACCCGCTCCTCCACGGAACCGGGCACCTCGGTCACCTGCCCCGCCACGGAGTCAGGAGCCTCAGCCCCCTGCCCCTCCGCGGCACCGGCCGCCTCGGCCGCCTGGCCCTCGACAGGACCTGGCACCTCCGACGCCTCCGGCACCTCCAGTGCCTCCGCCTCTGAGGAACCAGGCACGTCCGGACCGGGCACCCCCGCCTCCGAAGGCTCGGCGGCGGCCTCGGGTGCCCCCGTAGCGGGGGTGCCGGGCGTCTCTGTGGGCGCGGTCACCGGCTCCGGAGCCTGCGGGTCCTCCGCCTCGGGCACCTGGCCCGCGCTCTCCTGCGCGTCGGCCTCGGCGGAGACCGCACCGGCCTCCGCACCGGCCTCCGCACCGGCCTGCGGCGCGTCCTCCGGCTGCTCCGCGGAGGGCTCCGCCTGGGTCGCCACCCGGGCCACGACGGCCTGCGCCACGCCCGCCACGCCCGCCGGACCCGGTGCCGGGGCAACCGTTTCGGCGGCCCCCGCGACGGTGCCCACTCGGGGCTGGGGCGCCGCCGTCTGCGACGGGTCGAGGTACTCGGGGCCGGTGGCCGGGGGGCCGGCGGGCCGGTTCGGCGCCACGGCCGGGCCGCGGTCGGCGAGGGAACGGACCGGGCTCGCGGAGGCGTCGGGGATCGGCGGGCCGAGGTGCAGGGGCCGGCGCGGGGCGACCGGGGCCGGGCCCGGCGAGCGGACCGCGCCGAGGTCGAACGCGCCGCTGTCGCGGCCGGACGTCTCGTGCGGTTCGGGCTCGTGGACGGCCTCGACGACGGGCTCCGGGGCGGGCGGCGCGACCTCGTTGCCCCAGGCGCTCTGGGCACCGGGCAGCAGCAACAGGTCCTCGTCCTCGGCGGTGGTCTCGGAGAGGTAGGTGTACGCACCCGGCGCGGCAACGCCCGGCTGCTCCACCATGCCTGCGTTCTCCGGCAGCCCCTCGCCCGGGATCTGGCCGGTGTCGGTCATGCGTACCCCTCGCCCATCGGTTAGTGCTCCTACGACCAGCTCACCCGGAACGGCGCACCGACCGCTCCGTAGTGAAGAACGAGCGTGCGTGCCCAGCGGCACGAACGACCCGCCGGAAAAGGCGACAAAGCCATTGAGTGGCATTCTCGCGGTCGTTCGCCCGCCACGACAGCTTGATCCGCGACGGGCCGCTGTGGACTGCGCCACGTTGCGCGCCCTCAGCTTCGCCGTACCACACCCCGCCCAAAACGGTCGGGTTTTCCGGACATTGACCGACGAAGCGCCGGGTGCCCGAGAGCGGTACAACGATCGGCCAGCCTACCGCGCGCGGTACGACAACCGGATCACGGGGCGCGGTCCTCCCGCTCCGGCAGGACGCCGCTGAGCAGGAACGCGACGCTCCGCTCGGTCTCCGTCCAGGCGCGGGTGTCGAGTCCGACGGACTGGAGCAGGGCGCACTCGACGCGGAAGCCGTGCTCGGTGAGGTCCCGGCCGACGAGTTCGGCCTCGTCGCGGGTGGCGGCGTGGGCGACGATGCGCTGCGGACGGCGGTCGGCCACCGCGGAGACCACGGCCGCTCCCCCGCCGCCGACACGGACGACGTCCGGTTCGGGCAGGTCCTCCAGTACGTGCGGGGCGGTGCCCTGGATGATCTGGAGCTGGACGCCGAAGCGGCGGGCGGTGGCGTCGGTGCGGGCGCAGGCGGCCAGGTCGCGGTCGACGGCGATGACCGCGGCGCCGCCGCGGGCGGCCTCGGTGGCGAAGGCGCCGCTGCCGCAGCCGATGTCCCAGACGAGGTCGCCGGGGCGGGGGCCGAGCCGGGCGAGCTGGGCGGCGCGCAGCAGGTCCGTCTCGCCCTCGCCGAGTCCGCCGCCGTACGCCTCGGCGGGCAGGGACCAGCCGCGCGGACCGGTGGCCGGGTCGCGTCCGGCGATCCAGCCGGTGCCGTCCGCCGTGCCGGGCGAACCGCCGATGACGATGACGACGTTGGGGTCCCGCCAGGTGTGGTCGGCGGCCTTGTCGGAGGTGACGACGGCGACCCGCTCCCGGGTGGTGCCGAGTTCCTCGCAGATGACGAAGGTGCGGTGCACGCCCTCCAGCAGCAGGCCGAGTTCGGCGGGTCCGGCGCCCGGGGAGGTGAGGACGGCGACCTTGGTGTGGGCCCGGCAGACGTTGACCGCGCGCCGCAGGGTGCGGGGGTGGGCGACGACCACCTGGGCGTCGTCCCAGGGCATCCCGGCGCGGGCGAAGGCGGCGGCGACGGCGGAGACCGCGGGGACGACCTCGACCTCCAGGCCGAACTCGGGTGCCCGCAGGGTGCGTACGACGCCGAAGAAGCCGGGGTCGCCGTCGGCGAGCACGACCGCCGTGCCCCGGTGGGCGGCGATGCGGCGGGCGGCGAGGGCGACGCTGCCGAGGCGGACGCGCTCGGCGGCGGGGGGTACTTCGGGCAGCGCCAGATGGTGTCCGGCACCGGCCACCAGGGTGGCGGCCCCGAGGGCGGAGCGTGCCGCGGCGGTCAGCGGCGAGCCGTCCCAGCCGATCACCGTGACGCGGTCGGCCATCGTCGTCAGTCTCCAGGTTTTCGCAGGTCGTGGTAGAGGGCTGGTCCCCGAGGGAGCTCAGTGAGCGTACCCGCCGACGGAGCGGGTCAGCTCCAGTCGGTGAAGGTGGTGAAGCCGGTGTCGGCCAGGTGCTCGGCCGCGCCTTCGAGGTCCTCGGGCAGCAGGCTCCACACGATGAAGTCGGTGCGTACGTCGGACCAGGTGCCGTCCTCGGCGCGGACGTGGGCTATGCAGGCGTTGCGCAGGACGCCCTCGCTGATGCAGCCGATCTTCTGGGCGACCTGCTGGGAGGCGGTGTTGTCGGCGGCGGTGCGCAGTTCGATGCGTTCGAGTTTCTGGTCGCCGAAGAGCCACTGGGCGGTGGCGAGCGCGGCCTCGGAGGCGTAGCCCTCGCCGCGCGCCCAGGGGGCGACGATGTACGACAGCTCGGTGGAGCGTACGTGCCAGTTGGTCCTGGTGAGCTGGACGATGCCGACCAGGCGCTGGGTGAGGAACTCGGTGACGGCGAGGTCGAGTCCGCGGCCGGCCGCGCGTTCGGCGGGAGCGTGCTCGGTGATCCAGGTGCGGGCGCCCGCCTCGCTGAAGGGCTGCGGGACGTCGGTCCAGGCGCCGACCTGTTCGTCGTTCATCATGGCGGCGAGGGCGGGGACGTCGTCCTCGTCGAGGGGACGCAGCACCAACCGCTCCGTGCTGATGGAGATGTTGGGGAAGGTGCTGCTCGTCATGCGCCGCTCCGTAACCTTCGAACCGTCGAAACCGTCAGGGCCTCACCGTCAGGGGCCTCACTGAACTGCCCAGCATGCAGCATGCGGCCACGGAACCGCACCACGGGGTCGGCTCCGGGCAGGAGCGGACCCCGTGGTGCGGGTGCCGGCGGGATCAGAAGGAGGCGATGACGGAACCGGAGTAGTTCTCGTCGATGAACTTCTTGACCTCGTCGGAGGTGAGGAGCTCGGCGAGCTTCTCGACCCGCGGGTCGTCCTCGTTGCCCTCCTTGACCACCAGCAGGTTGACGTTCGGGTTGTTCTCGGCGGACTCCAGGACCAGCGCGTCCTCGGCCGGCTTGAGGTCGGCCTCCAGCGCGTAGTTGCCGTTGATGACGGCGGCGTCCACGTCGTCCAGGGAGCGCGGGGTCTGGGCCGCCTCCAGCTCCTTGAACTTGAGGTCCTTGGGGTTCTCGGTGATGTCGGCGGTGGTGGCCGAGGTGCCGACGCCGTCCTTGAGGGTGAGCAGCCCGTTGTCGGCCAGCAACTGGAGGGCGCGGGCCTCGGTGACGGTGTCGTTGGGGACGGCGATGGTGGCGCCGTTCTTGAGGTCGCTCGCCTTGTCGGCCTTGTTCGAGTACAGGCCGAGCGGCTCCAGGTGGACGGAGGCGACGGACTTCAGGTGGGTGCCGTTCTTCTTGTTGAAGTCCTCCAGGTACGGCTCGGTCTGGAAGTAGTTGGCGCCCACCGAGCCGTCCTCGGTCGCCGTGTTCGGCGTGACGTAGTCGGTGAACTCCTTGACCTCCAGGTCGAGGCCGGCCTTCTTCGCCAGGTTGTCCTTGACGTAGTTCAGGATCTCGGCGTGCGGCACGGGCGTCGCGGCGACGACCAGCGGGCCGGAGGTGTCGGAGGCGGAGTCGCTGCCCGAGCCGCAGGCGGTGAGCCCGAGAGTGAGGGCTCCGGCGGCGAGGACGGCGGTGGTGAACTTGGCGGTGTTACGCACGAAAAGTGCCTTTCCTTCAGGGTGGAGCGGCCCCGGGTGAGGGGCGTTCTTGGGGACGGGCGCCGGGTCAGGCGACCTTGCTGATGTCGGCCGCCGCGGGCTCCTTCGCCTTCAGCAGCCTCAGCTTCGGGCCGGGACCGGAGCGGGCGCCGCGCCGGTGCAGGGCTCGGGCGGCGTAGTCGCCGGCGAACTGGATGACGGAGATGGCGACGGCGAGGACCGCCACGGTGATCCACATCAGGCCGGTCTCGAAGCGCTGGTAGCCGTAGCGGACGGCGAGGTCGCCGAGCCCGCCGCCGCCGACGGTGCCGGCCATGGCGGAGTAGCCGATGAGGGCGATGACCGTGGTCGTGGTGGAGGCGATCAGGGAGGGCAGGGCCTCGGGGACCAGGACCTTGCGGACGACGGTCCAGGTGTTGCCGCCCATCGCCTGCACGGCCTCGACCAGTCCGCCGTCGACCTCACGCACCGCCGTCTCGACCAGCCGCGCGAAGAACGGGATGCCGCCGATGGCCAGCGGCACGATCGCGGCGGTGGAGCCGATGGTGGTCCCGGTGATCCAGCGGGTGAAGCTCATCAGGGCGACCATGAGGATGATGAACGGCATCGAGCGGGCGATGTTCACGATCTGCCCGAGGACCTTGTTCACCGGGGTGCTCTGGAGCAGGCCGCCCCGGTCGGTGAGGACCAGCAGGACGCCGATCGGCAGGCCGGCGACGACCGCGATCAGGGTCGACCAGCCGACCATGACCAGCGTCTCCCGACACGCCTGCTCCAGCAGGGGCTGCATCTCGGACCAGGTCATCGCGCACCTTCCTTCACCGGTTCGGAGCCGTCCACCACGTCGATCTGGAGGCCCTGTTCGCGCAGGAAGCCGACGGGCACGACGTTGTCCTCGTAGCGGCCGGGCAGTTCGATGCGCATCCGGCCGACCTGGAGGCCGCCGACGGTGTCGATGGCGGCGCCCAGGATCGATATGTCGATGTTGTAGGTGCGGGAGAGCTGGGAGATGACCGGCTGGGTGGCGGCCTCGCCCTGGAAGGTGACGTCGACGACGGTGCGGTCCTGGCCGGTGCGCTCGCCGGTCACCGGGAAGAGCGCGGCGGCCAGCTCGGAGTCGGGGGTGGCGAGCAGTTCGCTCACCGTGCCGGACTCGACGATCCGGCCCGACTCCATCAGGGCGGCCGAGTCGCAGATGCTCTTGACGACGTCCATCTCGTGCGTGATGAGCAGCACGGTCAGGCCGAGCTGCCGGTTCAGGTCGCGCAGCAGCTGGAGGATGGAGCGGGTGGTCTCGGGGTCGAGGGCGCTGGTGGCCTCGTCGGAGAGGAGCACCTTGGGGTCGCCGGCCAGGGCGCGGGCGATGCCGACGCGCTGCTTCTGGCCGCCGGAGAGCTGGGCGGGGTAGGACTTCGCCTTGTCGGCGAGGCCGACCAGGTCGAGCAGTTCCAGCGCCTTGGCGGAACGTTCCTTTCCCGACTTGCCGAGGATTTCCAGCGGCAGCTCGACGTTGTCCTGCACGGTCCGGGTGGAGAGCAGGTTGAAGTGCTGGAAGACCATGCCGATACGGCTGCGCGCCTGCCGCAGTTCCCTGCCGGCGCGGGGCCCGCGGCCGGCCAGGGCGGTGAGGTCCTGTCCGGCGACGGTGACCGTGCCGGAGGTGGGGCGCTCCAGCAGGTTGACGCAGCGGATCAGCGAGGACTTGCCGGCGCCGGACTGGCCGATGACGCCGTAGACCTCGCCTTCGCGGACATGCAGATCGACGCCGTCGAGGGCGGTGACCTCACGACCGCGTGAGCGGTAGACCTTTGTCAGGCCGGAGGTGGTGATCACGTGGGTTTCCGTCACTGTCGAGTGCGCGGGCGCGGGTGGGCCCGGGCACGGGTGCATGCGGTTCGAAGGACGCGGCACGGTTCTCGCGGTGGCGGTGGAACCGACAGGAGACATGTGCGCGCGGCCGGGGCTCGGCCGCCTGCGGCGACCGGAGCCGGCCCTCGCTTCGGGGCGCGAGGCTCGGTGGTGCGGGGGCCCTCTAGCAGGCGCGCATTCGACCCGTACAACGAGCACCGGGCGTCATGGTCGCCTCGGTCGCAGCAGTGCGGTCGCTCGTCGTGGTCATGCGAGTAGTAAAGCAGACGTATACGTTCGACCAGGAGACCACTGTCCGCATAGTGGACGGTGGTGATACGGCGGTGGACGCGGGCGCCGCGCGTCAGTCGCGTACGGAGATCTCCACTCCCCCGTCGGTGACCAGTACGGACAGGGCCGACAGATCCTCGACGACGAGGTCGGCGTCCAGTTCGCCGGCAAGGTGGGTTGTGGCCAACGCCACGGTCGCCATGCCGGCGGCGCGGCCCGAGCGGAGTCCGGCGGGGGCGTCCTCGAAGACGACGCAGGCGGCCGGGTCGACGCCGAGGGCGCGGGCGCCGAGCAGGTACGGCTCGGGGTCGGGCTTGCCGCGCGTGATGTCGTCGGCCGCTATCAGGGTCTTGGGCAGGATGCCGACGGCCGCCAGCCTGGCCTCGGCGAGGCGCCGGGTGGCGGAGGTGACGACGGCCCAGCGGTCGGCGGGCAGCGCGCCGAGGAGGTCGCGCGTGCCGGGCAGCAGCCGCACGCCCCCGCCGGGCACGTCCTCGACCTCCAGGTCCTCGATCCGCGCGACGGCCCCGGGCACGACGTCGGCGGGCAGCAGGTCGGCGGCGACCTCGGCGGCGGTCCGCCCGTGCAGCTCGACCTTCCCGAACTCCTCGGCGGTGATCCCGTACTCCTGGGCCCACCGGGTCCAGCAGCGGTTCACGGACTCCAGGGAGGAGACGAGGGTTCCGTCGTTGTCGAACAGCAGGGCCTGCGCGCGGATCTTCATGCCGTCGACCCTACGGTGCCCGCCGGGGTCGGCCGCATCGGGCCGTTTCGGCCGTAATAAGGTCACTGGCATGCTTGACGTCCTGACGCTGGTGACCGCCGTCGCCGCGCTGCTGCTCGCCGCCTGGTGCGGCTGGGCCGCCTACCGTGACCAGCCGACGAAGGACTGGCACTTCATCGGCATGGCCGTGGTGACCGTGCTGGCGCTGGCGCAGCTGGTGACCGGGGTCGTCCAGTTGGCGCGGGGCGAGGAGCCGGAGCAGGGCACGGTGATCTTCGTATCCTATCTGATCGGCGCTTTCGCGTGCGTCCCGGCGGCGGGGTTCATGTCACTGGCCGAGCGGACCCGCTGGGGCTCGGTGACGGTGGCCGCCGGCGGAATCGTCCTCGCCGTCCTTCAGGTGCGGCTCTATGACATCTGGGGAGGCTGAGATGGTGACGGCCGGGAGCGAGCCGGAGCGGACACGGCTGATCGGCGGGCCCGGCATCCTGCTGGTGTGGCTGTACGGCGTGATGGTCGTCGGCGCGGTGTCGCGGTCCGTCTACCAGATCGCCACCGAGTTCGACCGGGCGCCGCTCGCGTACACGCTGTCCGCGGTGGCCGGCGTGGTCTACGGCTTCATCACCTACACCCTGGTGCGCGGCGGGGAGACGGCCCGCAGGGCGGCGCGGATCTGCTGTGCCGCCGAGTTGGCGGGGGTGCTGATCGTGGGCACCTGGACGCTGGTGGAGCCGTCCGCCTTCCCCGACTCGACCGTGTGGTCGGACTACGGGATGGGGTACGTCTTCATCCCGGTGCTGCTGCCGCTGTCCGCCCTGTACTGGCTGCGCCGGGCGCGCACCGCGTGAGCCCCGCGGGGCGCCCGGCGCGGCGCTCACGCCGTGGTCGCGTACGCCCCGGCCTGCTTCTCCAGGATGATCATCGGGACGCCGTCCGCGCCCCGCGCGGTGCCCACCGTCTCGTAGCCGACCCGCCGGTACAGCCGCAGGTTGCTCTCGCTGCGGTGGCCGGTGTGCAGGCGGAAGCGGGTGGCGCCGTGCTCCTCGGTGAGGGCCGCCTCGGCCGCCTTCAGCAGGCGGGCGCCGATGCCGTGCCCCTGGAGACGGGGGTGGACGCAGAGTTTGCCGATGGCCGCGGAGCCGTCGTCGGTCTCCCGGCCGCGCACCGAGCCGACCACCTCGTCGCCGAGCCGCGCCACGAAGACGCAGTCCTCGGCGACCTCCTCGCGGACGGAGTCGAGGGTCTGGACGAGCGGGTCGATGCGGTAGTTGCCGTACAACGCCGCCTCGCTCTGGAAGCAGAGGTACTGCAGCCGGAAGATCTGCTCGGCATCCTGCTCGGTCGCCGCCGAGATGGTCACGCTCATGCCCATGTGCGCATGCCTCCCGCTCACCTGATCGCCTGTTGTTCCTCACTCCTATCCCCGCCGTCAGTCACCCGCAACCTCCGGCGTCAGCAATCGGCGCAGACATCCCAGACATCGGGAGCGTTCCGGTCCAAGACCGCCCTGTGAGATACCCAACTGCCCCGCGATCTTGCGGTAGGTCAGGTCCCCGCGATCTCGCGGTAGGTCAGGTCCTCCGCGCTCTCGCGGCAGGTCAGGTCCTCCGGCGACAGCGGCGCCGTCATCAGCCGGGGGCAGCGGCCGGGCAGCCGGTGCACCGCGTCGCGCAGGGCGCGGTGGCGGGCGGCGACGAGGGCGCGCTGCTCCGGGCCGCGGCCGGCGACGCCGGCCGGGACGCTGCCGTACGGGCGCTCGGCGCGGGCGGCACGGCGGGTGCGGCGGGCCTCGGCGCGCACGGCGCCGCGCAGCCGGCGGCGCGGGTCCGCGGGCGGGTCGTCGGCGTCCAGGCGCTCCAGACGCTCCAGGAGGCGCAGTCAGACCGCCTGCTCCAGGTCACCGGGCTCGACTCCGGACGCATATGCCTCGGCGGTCAGCAGCGGCCCAGGAGGGTGAGCGGGTCGTGCGTCGTATGCGGAGACACGACCGCCGCCCGGGCGGTGGTGGCCCGGGCGGTCGGATGTCACCCCAACCGGGGTGTTGCGCTCGGCTGTTGACGCGTCAGCCGGCGAGGAAGTCCTCGCGGGCCAGCAGGCCGGTGTCGGGGTTGTCGGTGAAGACGCCGTCGATGCCGGTGGCGAAGTACGCCTGGAAGGCGCCGAAGGCGTCGCCGTAGGCATCGGGGGCGGTGCCCTTGCGGAAGTCGGCGGGGAGGAAGGGGTTCTCGTTGCGCATCGTGTACGGGTGCAGGATCAGGCCCGCCCGGTGGGCGTCGCGGACCAGGGTGGTCGGTGCGGTGAGCCGGCCGGCCGAGTCGCGCGGGATGACCAGGTCGAGGGTGGGGCCGATGCCCTGGGCGTAGGAGGCGATCTCCGCGAGCCCCTCGGGCGTGATCAGGTCGTCCGTGGTGCGGGGGTCGCCGCTCTCGACGAAGTCCCAGGGGCGCGAGCCGGCGCCGGAGAGCAGCACGGCGAGTGGGTTGCCGACCAGCTTGTTCATCCGCTGGATGCTGGTGGGCTCGAAGGACTGGACGATGACCGGGGAGTTCTTCTTGTCCTTGCCGTACTTGCGCAGCAGCTTCGCGAGGCGCTCCTCGGTGGGCAGGCCGAGCCCCCGGAAGTAGGTGGGGTGCTTCAGCTCGGGGTAGATCCAGACCTGCTTCCCCGTCCTGCGGGTCTGCTCGTCCTGCCAGCGCAGCACCTCCTCGAAGGTGGGGATCTCCCAGCGGCCGTCGTAGAGGGTGTTGTGCGGGCGGTTGGCCGGGATGCGCTCGGTGGCGCGCAGCGTCTTCAGCTCGGCGAGGGTGAAGTCCTCGGTGAACCAGCCGGTGGTGGAGACGCCGTCGAGGACCTTGGTGGTCCTGCGGCCGGCGAACTCGGGGTGGTCGGCGACGTCCGTGGTCCCGCCGATCTCCGGTTCGTGCCGGCAGACGAGGTGACCGTCCTTGGTGGGCACCAGGTCGCCGGCCTCGACGATGTCGGCGCCCATGTCGAGGGCGAGTTGGTAGGAGCCCAGGGTGTGCTCGGGCCGGTTCCCGCTGGCCCCGCGGTGTCCGACGATGGTCGGCACGGGCAGGCTCCGCACGCCCCCGCCGTTCCCGCTGCCCTTCCCCCGGCCGGACCCGGCGGCTCTCGCCGTGCCGGACAGGCCCAGGGCCGCCCCGCCCGCGCCGAGCACGGCGGCGCCGAGGAGGGCCCGCCGTCCGGTACCGCCGCTGTGCTCGTTCGACTCCCGCGTTCCCATGAGCGCCCCTTGTTCGTCTGGCCGTCGCCTGGTCGGATGCGGGCCGATCGTAGGGGCGCGTACGTGTCCGGAGGGAGACCTCGCGTCGAACGCGGGGGCGACACGGGATGTCGTATGGGTCATATGGGAGGAGGGGGCGGGAGGGCCTGGAGGGGCTGAACGGTTGACGCCGCGCCGGCTTCCCGGCGGGCGGCGCGGGTACCCGGCCGGTGGCACACGGTGAGGACGGCACACGGGCTCCCCGCTCGACGGGTGCGGACGGTGTCGCATGTGTTCCGGCCGGGTTTCCGGCGGGCGGCGCCGCGCCCCACCAGGTGAACACGTGTCACCGACACGTAAGACCCCGGTGGCCCGACGTGCGCGATCCTGGGGGCCGCGAGTAATGTCCTCACCTGCACAGACTGATACCGCATGCCCCGACGTCCCACGTCACACCGACACCGGAGGGTCCGTTGTCCCGCTTCGCGCTCATCAAGGCAGTGCTCGGTCCGATCATGCGCCTGATGTTCCGCCCACAGGTGGAAGGTGCGGAGAACATCCCGGGCGACGGCCCGGTGATCCTGGCCGGCAACCATCTCACGTTCATCGACTCCATCGTCCTGCCGATCGTCACCAAGCGGCAGGTCTTCTTCATCGGCAAGGACGAGTACGTCACCGGCAAGGGCGTCAAGGGACGGCTGATGGCCTGGTTCTTCACCGGCGTCGGCATGATCCCGGTGGACCGGGACGGCGCGAGCGGCGGTGTGGCGGCGCTGATGACCGGGCGCCGGGTGCTGGAGGAGGGCCGGATGTTCGGCATCTACCCGGAGGGCACCCGCTCCCCCGACGGCCGCCTGTACCGGGGCCGCACCGGCTGTGCCCGGCTGACGCTGATGACCGGCGCGCCGGTCGTGCCGTTCGCGATGATCGGCACGGACAAGCTTCAGCCGGGGGGCCGGGGCCTGCCCCGTCCCGGCCGGGTCACCGTCCGGTTCGGCGAGCCGATGGAGTTCTCGCGGTACGAGGGGATGGACCGGGACCGTTATGTGCTGCGGGCGGTGACGGACTCGGTGATGACCGAGGTCATGCGGCTGTCCGGGCAGGAGTACGTCGACATGTACGCGACGAAGGCCAGGAAGGCCGCGTAGGCGGCCCCGCCGGGCCGGGGGCGGTTCCCTGTCCCGGCTTTCCTGACCCGGCAGCGCTTCGACGACGGCGGGCCGTTTCCCGGACGGCCCGCCGTCGTCGTGCCCGGTGCGCCCGGCGGGTTACGGCCCCTCCTCGTGTCCGGCGGTCTGCGGTGACGGGTCCCGCTCCTTGCCCGCGCCGCCCTCCAGGACCTGCCCGCGCAGCAGGAACCAGGCCGCCACCGCGGCGGCGAGCAGGACGGCCGCGCCGATGCCCGCGGCGAGTGCCAGCCCGTCGACGAAGGACTGCCGGGCGGCGTCCAGCAGCGCCGCGCCCGCCTCGGTGGGCAGGTGGGCGGCGGACTCCACGGCGCCGCCCAGGGACTCGTGCGCCTCGGGCGGCGTGCCCGCCGGGCCGGTGAAGTCCCGGTAGACGCCGGTCACGATGGAGCCGAGCAGCGCGATGCCGAGCGCGGCGCCGAGTTCGTACGCCGTCTCGGAGACCGCGGAGGCGGTGCCCGCCTGGTCGCGGGGCACGCTGGAGAGGATCACGTCGGCGGTGACGGTGAACGCGAACCCGGCGCCGAGGCCGACCACCAGCAGGGCCGCGCCGAGCAGCGGGTAGCCGGTGTCCCGGCCGATGACGGTGAGCGCGGCCAGCGCGAGGCCGACTGCGGCCAGACCGCCCGCGACCACGGCCCGTACCGAGAAGCGCCGGGCCGCGCGGCCGGCGACCAGACCGGCCGCCACCGCACCGAGCGCGGCGGGCAGTTCGGCCAGCCCGGCCTCGAACGGCCGCCTGCCCTGCACCAGTTGCAGGTACTGGGAGAGGAAGAACACCAGCCCCGACAGGCCCAGGACGGTCAGCAGGTCGGCCAGCACCGCCCCGCTGAAGCCCCGGCTGCGGAACAGCCGCATGTCGAGCAGCGGCACCGGCAGGGTGAGCTGGCGCCGGACGAACCCGTACAGCGCGGCGGCGCCCAGCAGGCCGGCCGCGAGCGTGCCCCAGGCGAACCCGTGCGCGGCGGCCTCCTTGACCGCGTACACCGCACCGACCATGCCGGCCAGCGACAGGACGACGCTGAGCGGGTCGAACGGCCCGGGGGCCGGGTTCTTGGACTCCGGCAGCAGCTTGACGCCGACGACGACCAGGACGGCCATCACGGGCAGGTTGATCAGGAAGACCGAACCCCACCAGAAGTGTTCGAGCAGGAACCCGCCCAGCATCGGGCCGACCGCCGCGCCGGCGGAGGCGGCGGCGCCCCAGACGCCGACGGCGAGGCTGCGCTCGCGCGGGTCGTGGAAGAGGTTGCGGATCAGGGCCAGGGTGGCGGGCATCAGGGTGGCGCCCGCGACGCCGAGCAGCGCCCGCGCGAGGATCATCACCTCGGGGGTGTGCGCGTAGGCGTTGAGCACGGATATCGCGCCGAACGCCGTGGCACCGGCGAGCAGGATCCGCTTGCGGCCGACGCGGTCGCCCAGGCTGCCCATGGTGACGAGCAGACCGGCGATGACGAACGAGTAGACGTCACCGATCCACAGCAACTGGGTGCCGGAGGGCGCGAGGTCCTCGCTGATGTAGGGGGTGGCGAGACCCAGGACGGTCGCGTCGACGGCCACCAGCAGCACGGCCAGGACGAGGACGGCGAGCGCCAGCCAGCGGCCGGGGCGGGTCACCGCTTCGTCCGGACCGGCCGGTCGAAGGGTGCTGGTCATGCTTCCTCCCTCCGGAGCGCGCCGCCGAGCAGCAGCTCGACGATCAGGTGGGTGTAGTCGTTGCGTGCCACGCGGCCGTCCAGCACCGCCCAGGCGCCGGAGGCCAGCAGCCCGTAGAGCGCCTCGGTGAGCCAGACCGCGGGCAGGTCGATGCGGAACTCGCCGCTCTCCTGGCCCCGCCGGAAGAGGGCGGCGAGCCGTCTGTCGAGCCGGGTCCAGCCCTCGTCGACCTGGTCGCCCTCGAAGAGCTGGTTCTCGCTGTACAGGAAGGCGAGCAGGGCGGCGGAGGGTTCCAGCGCGCCGACCGTGCGGCGTACGGCGTCGGCGGCCGGGCCCTCGTCGAGGCGCGCGGCGTCCAGGGCCGCCTCGCACTCGGCGATGCCCAGCGCCTCCAGCGCCCGCACCAGGGCGTCCCGTCCGGCGAACTGGCGGTGCAGCGTGGCCCGGCTGATCCCGGCCGCACGGGCGACCTCGTCCATGGTCGCGGTGGACTTCCGGGTCAGCAGGGCCGCGGCGGCGCGCAGCACATGGTCACGATGTACAGCCATGAGACAACCATAACCCGAATGAGACATTGATGTCTCATTCACTGAGTGTGCACGACCTCACCCCGGCCGTACGTCGCGCGGTGAAGGGCTCAGTGCCAGGGCAGCTGCCCGCGTCGCTCCCAGTAGGCGCGCGGGTCCTCGGCGAGCGTGGCCAGGCGGGCCGCCTGGCCGTCGTCGAGGACGGCTGTCGCGGCGTCCAGGTTGGAGCCGAGCTGCGCGACGGTCGCGGCACCGGAGAGGACGACGTCCGCCCAGGGCTGCCGCAGGACCAGCGCGAGGGCGACCGCGTCGCAGCCGAGGCCGGTCTCCTCGGCGACGGCCCGCAGCGCGTCCGGCGCGTGCGGGGCGGCGAGCCTGCCGTTGGCCATGCCCTCCTTGACGATCACGGAGAGCCCGGCGTCACGCGCCTCGGCCAGCGCCGGCCCCGCGGAGGTCTCCAGCGCGTTGTACGTCGACTGGACGGTACGGAAGAGAGGGGCGCCGTCGACGGTCACGGCGAGCGCGGCGCGGATGGCGTCGGCCTGGGCGGGGCCACTGGTGGAGAAGCCGACGGCGACGCCGGTCGCGGCCAGTTCCGCGAGCCGGGCGTGCAGGTTCCTGTCGGTGAGGGCCGGGCTGTCCGGGGTCACGGAGTGGATCTGGTAGAGGTCGAGCCGGTCGCCGAGCAGGGCGTCGGTCTCCGCGCGCTGCCGTTCGAAGGTGGCGAGGGAGTGGTCCTTGACCTCGTGCTTCTCGGCGTCGGTGGACCAGTCGGCGGTGTAGGTGTAGCCCCACTTGCTGCCGACGGTGACGTCGTCGATCTCCGGGCGGGCGGTCAGCCAGCCGGCCAGGAACTCCTCGGAGCGGCCGTAGGAGCGGGCGGCGTCGAAGTAGCGGACGCCGGCCGCGTAGGCGGTGTCGAGGAGGGTGTGGGTGCGGGCGCGCAGCGTTTCGACGCTGCGGTTCTCTCCGAGGTCTTCGTCGCGGCCGAGGGTGATGTAGCCGGGGCGGGCCACTGCGGCCAGGCCGAAGCCGAGGGTCTTTTCAGGGAGAGAGAGGGGCATCGCGGGTCCGTTCGGTCGGCCTCTGTTCGAGTTCGACCAACGTAACCCGCGTTGACCTTCGCATCAGGGGCGGGTTCGGGGGGCGGCGGGTGGGGGATCGCTGCGGCTTGTCGCGCTCACGCGGCGGAGCCGCACATCGGCACAGCCCCGCGCCCCTCAAGCCTTCGCCCGCGCCCAGCCGCGCTGTTGCGCCACGTCCCGCTTCACCTCTGCCAGCTGGATCGCCACCGCGCTCGGGGCCGTGCCGCCCCTGCCGTCGCGGGAGGCCAGGGCGCCGGGGACGTCGAGGACCGAGCGGACCTCGGGGGTGAGGTGGGGGGAGATCTTGGCGAACTGCTCGTCGGTCAGCTCGTCCAGTTCCTTGCCCTCGGACTCGGCGGCCTTGACGCACTCGCCCGCGACCTCGTGCGCGACGCGGAACGGCACGCCCTGGCGGACCAGCCACTCGGCGATGTCCGTGGCGAGCGAGAACCCGGCCGGGGCCAGCTCCTCCATCCGCTCGCGGTGCACGGTGAGGGTGGCCATCATGCCGGTGAAGGCGGGGAGCAGGATCTCCAGCTGGTCGATGGAGTCGAAGACCGGCTCCTTGTCCTCCTGAAGGTCGCGGTTGTACGCGAGCGGGAGGGCCTTGAGGGTGGCCATCAGGCCGGTCAGGTTGCCGATCAGACGGCCGGACTTGCCGCGGGCCAGCTCCGCGATGTCCGGGTTCTTCTTCTGCGGCATGATCGACGAGCCGGTGGAGAACGCGTCGTGCAGGGTGACGAAGGAGAACTCCTTCGTGTTCCAGATGATGATCTCCTCGGCGATCCGGGAGACGTTCACCCCGATCATCGCGGTGATGAAGGCGAACTCGGCGACGAAGTCCCGGGAGGCCGTGCCGTCGATGGAGTTGGCGGCGCTGCCGCGCTCGAAGCCGAGGTCGGCGGCGACCGCCTCCGGGTCCAGGCCGAGCGAGGAACCGGCCAGCGCGCCGGAGCCGTACGGCGACACGGCGGTCCGCTCGTCCCACTGGCGCAGCCGCTCGGCGTCCCGGGAGAGCGCCTGGACGTGGGCGAGGACGTGGTGGGCGAAGAGCACCGGCTGGGCGTGCTGGAGGTGGGTGCGGCCGGGCATCGCCACGTCCGGGTGGGCCTCGGCGAGGCCGATCAGCGCGTCCTGGAGGTCGGCGACCAGACCGCCGAGGGTGCGGGCGTGGTCCCGCAGGTACATCCGGAAGAGCGTGGCCACCTGGTCGTTGCGGGACCGGCCGGCGCGCAGCTTGCCGCCGAGGTCGGGGCCGAGCCGCTCAAGGAGGCCGCGCTCCAGGGCGGTGTGCACGTCCTCGTCGGCGATGGTGCCCACGAAGTCCCCGGAGGCCACGTCGGCTTCGAGCCGGTCGAGCCCGGCGATCATGCGGGTCAGCTCGTCCTCGGTGAGCAGTCCCGCCTTGTGCAGCACGCGCGCGTGGGCACGCGAACCGGCGATGTCGTAGGGCGCGAGCCGCCAGTCGAAGTGGACGGACGCGGACAGCTTCGCCAGGGCCTCGGCGGGACCGTCGGCGAAACGGCCGCCCCAGAGCCGTACGTCACCGCTGTTGCTGCTCACTTGCGTCGCTCCTCGGGCCGGTCGGTCGCTGTTCTGCATGAGTATGCAGAGCGCTGCATGATTCGTCAATTTTGGTGGGCGCGTGAACACACACGGAGGCGCCCGCGTATCTCCGGGCGCCGGGGCCGTCCCGTTCGCGCCGGCCGGGACGGCTGCCGGCGCCTGCGCGAACCCCCGGACAGGGGGCGCGCGGACACCCATAATCGTTAGGCATGGGAAAGACTTATGAGCGCATAGACGGCAGACTCCGCACCTTCATCGAGTCCCAGCCCGTCTTCTTCACCGCCACCGCTCCGCTCGGCGCCGACGGCACGGTCAACCTCTCCCCCAAGGGACTCACGGGCTCCTTCGCGGTGCTCGACGAGCACACCGTGGCCTACCTCGACTTCGCCGGCTCCAACGCCGAGACCATCGCCCACCTGCGCGAGAACGGGCGGATCACGCTGATGTGGTGCGCCTTCCAGGGCCCGCCGAACATCGTCCGGGTGCACGGCCGCGGCGAGCCGGTCTTCCGCGACGACCCCCGTTTCCCCGGCCTGCTCGCCCGCTTCCCGGACATCGACGCCACCGCGCACGGCCTGCGCGCCGTCATCGTCGTGACGGCCGAACTGATCCGCGACACCTGCGGGTACGCCGTGCCCCTCATGGCGTACGGGCGCGACCGCGATCTGCACGCCAAGCGGTTCGCCCGCGAGGACGACGCCTCGCTCGACGCCTACTTCACCAGGAAGGAGCACGTCGCGACCAGCCTGGACGGACTTCCCGGACTGCCGTTGCCGTTGCCGCCCTCTACGGTCTGACCCATGCGCCCCGGTGTCGTCGCCCTCGTCCTCGCGTCCTTCCTGCTCCCGGCCTTCTCCGCTCCCCCGGAGCCACTGCCCGCGCGGATGGCGGACACCGGCGGCGGCACCCAGCTGATCACCGCCGTCGCCCCGGACACCGCCTCGACCACCGGCACCGTCACCTGGTGGGACCGCGAGCGCGGCCGCTGGGTGCGGGCCGGCTCGGCGCCCGCCCGGTTCGGGGCGGGCGGGCTGACGGAGGGGACGACCCGCAAGCAGGGCACGAACACCACCCCGACCGGCCTGTACGGCCTCCCCTACGCCTTCGGCATCGAACCGGCGCCGCCCGGGACCGCGTACCGCTACCGTCCCGTGCGCCAGGACTCCTGGTGGTGCCAGGACAACAGCTCCCGCTCCTACAACCGCTGGACCGAGCCCCGCCCCGCCGACTGCGCCGCCACCGAGGCCGAGCACCTGATCACATACGGGACCCAGTACGCGCACGCCCTGGTCGTCGGCTTCAACTACCACCGTCCGGTACGGGGGCGCGGCGCGGGCATCTTCCTGCACGTGAACGGGGAGGGGGCGACGGCCGGGTGCGTGTCGGTGCCGAGGGCCGCGATGCGGGAGATCCTCGCCTGGGCGGACCCGGCCGAGCGTCCGCACATCGCGATCGGTACGTCGGGCGGGGAGACGGCGATCTCGCGCTACTGAGTGGTATCAAGCGGTACCGGCCACTCCGGCCCGGGCCCGCGTCGCGTTCGCTCCCCCGGCTGTCCTCGGGTGATGCCATGATGTCGGTCCGGGGAAAGGGGGCGGACATGGGGCGTCCGGGACGCACGGCACTGTTGATCGGGGTCGGGGACACGCCGGCGACACCGCCGGGAGCGGACTCGCTCGACGCGGCGGTCGCGGCCGATCTGTCCCGTATGGAGACGGTGCTCCGTGCCTCGCACTACGACGTGCGGACCCTGCACAACGCGCAGGCCGGCCGGTCCCGTATCCGGACCACCATCAGCGAGGTGGCCCGCGCCGCACCCGAGGGCGGCACCCTGCTGCTGTACTTCACCGGCCACGGCATCCGGGTGGGCGAAGAGGACTTCCTGGTCCCGTGGGACGTCACCCCGCCGGAGGACGGGGTGTGGGAGGAGCCGTACAGCGGCTCCCTTCTGTCGGCGAAGATCAGTCCACTGCTCAAGAACTGCCGGGCGGCGACGGTGCTGTGGCTGATCGACGCCTGCCGGGCGGAGCTGCCCGACGACGGGGTGCCCTTCGGCAACGGCATCGACAACGGCCCGCCGCACGGCGGATACGTCGTCATGACCGGGTGCTCCCCCGGCCAGCTCAGCGGTTTCGCGTCCCAGGGCAGCTTCTTCACCGCCGGACTCGTCGACGCCTTCGACGCGATGACCTCCGCGCGCACCGTCGAGGACGTCTTCGAGACGGCCCGGCTGACCGCGCTGGCGGAGGCCGAACGCCATGGCGCACGCCAGCTGGCGATGAAGCGCTACGGAACCAACCGGGAGGCCGAGACCAGGGCCGCGGAGGTCTGCGAGGGGCAGGAACTGCTCGACGCCTGGCGTGACGCCGTCCGCGACTGCCCGCTGTGGGACCGCGTCGCACACGGGCAGCGGGCCGGTGTGCCCCGACTGCGCGAGTCGCTGGAGACCTGGGTGAAGCGCTGTGCCGACACCCTGCACACGGCCCGCCGACGGCTGCCGGCGCCGGACCCGTGGATCGACGACCTGTTCCCCGTCCGGCTGCTGGCCGGCCGGCTGCCCCGGCTGCTGCCGGACACCGACACGCTGTCGGCCATCGAGGCGGCCGTGCTCGTCGCGGCTCCCTTCCTGCACGAGGCCGCCTGGGCGGACCGGCTGAGCCGCGCCACCGAGGCCGACCCCTTCACGCTCGTCCGGCAGACCCGGCCGAACGAGGACCGCAGGCACTACGAGCAGATCGTCGAGCAGTACGGCCGCATGGCCCGCAAGGTGGCGGAGTGCCGTGCTCGCGCGCGCAATCCGCTCAACGCCCGGGACGCCCGGCACACCCAGGACGCGACGTCGGTGACGATGTGGCTGGTGCACCGGTGGATCGCGGAGCGTTTCGAGACCGACAGCGAGCCGGTGCCCACGGCCCGTGCCGCCGAGCTGGCCGCGCTGCTCATCGGGCGGGAGCCGACGGACGCGCGGGCGCACGAGCTGTCCGCGGTGCTCTGCGCCGCGGCCGCCGCCGTCGGAGGGCTGCACTTCCCGGAGGACGCGCCCACCGCCCCGGCCAAGGTGCTGCTCGACGGTGACCACCAGACGCTGCGCATACAGCCGCTCGCCGCACTGCTGCGGCTGGCGGGCGCGCTCGCCGTGGACGTGCGCGTCTTCCCGGAGATCGTGGCCGAGCACCTGGCGGTGAGCGACTCGGTGGAGCCGCACCAGGTGATCGGCATCGCCCGCCAGCTCAGCTGGGAGCGGGACCGCGACGCCCTCCATCTGGAGGTGCCGTGTCCGCATCCCGCCCTGTACGCGGCCCTCACCGAGGTGGCGGAACACACCCACCAGGTGGCGGAGGACATCGCCACCCTGGCCGACAAGCTGCCCGCGGCCGAATCGGCCCTGCTGACGGCGGTGCCGAAGAAGGTCACCGCACGCCATGTGCGGGTGCCCCGCGACGGCAGCCTGCCGTTGTACGAGACCCCGCCGCTGCGCTTCCACCTGGCGCAGACCGAGGTCCGTGAACTGCTGATGGGTGAGCAGCTCTACGGCGGCGAACCGCAACTGGCGCTGCGCGAGCTGTACCAGAACGCCATGGACGCGTGCCGCTACCGGGCCATGCGCTGGAGGTACCTCACCAGCAAGGCGGGAGCGCCCCCGGCCCCCTGGACCGGCCGCATCACCATCAGCCAGGGCGAGGACTCCCGCGGCCGGTACGTCGAGTGCCAGGACAACGGCGTCGGCATGAGCGACGAGCAGCTGAAGTACACGTTCACCCGCGCCGGCAGCCGCTTCGAGCAGTCCAAGGCGTTCCGCCGCGAGCAGTCGCGCTGGCTGCGCCACGACCCGGAACTGCGGCTCTACCCCAACAGCCGGTTCGGGATCGGGGTCTTCAGCTACTTCATGCTCGCCGACGAGATGACCATCGTGACCCGTCAGGTGAACCCGGAGGGTTTCCCCGACGAGCAGGCGCTCCAGGTGGACATCTCCAGCAGCGGGGGCCTGTTCCGGATCAAGCGCCATGACGGGTCGGGGGGCGGCCTGCCGCACGGCGGCACCCGCATCCGGCTCTATCTGCGCGACGGGCCGGTGGCCGACCGGCTGTCGTGCGTCAAGACGCTCCGTTCCCTCGTCCTGGTCAGCGAGTTCGACCTCCAGGTGGGCGACGCCTCCGGGCTGACCCACACCTGGGCCCCCCGCGAGCTGCATCTGCCGGAGACCGGAGTGGTCGCCGACGCACTGGAGGCGGTGCCCAACGCACTGTGGTGGGTGCCTGACCGCGGAGCCCTGCTGTGCGACGGTGTCGCCACCGACCAGGAGCGCTTCGGTTACGTGGTCAACCTGACCGGTGCGCACGCCGGACGGCTCAGTGTCAACCGCAAGGAACTGCAGGAGTACGACCAGGAGTACGTCGAGCAGGTCTGGCGCGAGGGGGCGGCGGCGCTCGCCGAGTGGCCGCGGCTGAGCATGTCGTGGCTGTGGCAGCTGGAGGAGCGGGATCTGACCGCCGCTGCGGTGCTGCACCAGGAGTGGCAGGGCAAGGGGCTGAAGGTCCGCAGGACCGCGTCGTCGCTGCACGACCTGGACAGCCAGGGCTGGTTCCACCACGACCAGGCCGCCCAGCGGGGGACGGACGAATCCGAGCAGTACATGGCCAGCAGCTCGTCTGGCGGCAAGGTCAGGCCGTGGCGGGTTGCCGCGCTCGGCCTGTCTCCCGGCCGGCCGCCCCTGCCCCGTCCGCTGAGCCTGGAAGGCTATCCCGTGGCCCGGCCGGGAGACGCCGCCATCTCGGGCCTCGGCCACAGCTGGTGGCACATCGCCCGCTTCGCCGCGCGGACCGGCATGCCGGTGAGCGAAGTGCTCAGGCGTGCTCGTGGCATGCGTATCGCCCATCCGCGGCAGACGCCGCCCGCCGTCGCCGAAGAGGTCACCGACAGCGTCCCGGACCAGGACGACCACGTGATCATCGACGCGATCTCCCGGTTCGAGGAGCATGGCGTGGATGAGGACTGGCCGGAGGCGGACGACCTGTTCCGCCTGATCCTCGTCTCCGAGCACCTCGCCCTCCCCCTGGGGACGGTCGTCCGGCGGTGCGCTCCCTACGCCGTGCTGGGCCGGTCCGCGCCCTGGCCCGACGTACCGGCCCACCACGAGGAGTACGTCTGCACGGCCGAGGACCTCGACCGGCTGCTGATCACGCACAGCAGCTACGGCACTTCCACGTACGAACGGGTGCAGACGCCGGTCCAGGTGCTCTCCGTCGTCCAGCGTCTGGGGCTGCCGGTCGAGGAGATCCTTTCGACGCACGCCCGCTTCGCGTGGCTGGGCTGGCCGGTGTTCACCGTCGAACAGGTCGCCGCCTGGCAGGAACTCGACCCCGATGTCCGCGCACTCGTCGACGATCATCTCGTGCGCGACGGCGACGGGCCGGGCACCCTCCCCTGGAGCGCGACGTTCGAACTGGCGGCCACGCGCCGGACCGGCCTCGCCGAGGCCGAGGAGGCCGTGGCACAGGCCGCGACGCGGCTGGGTCTGGCCCACGAGCGCCACCACGCCCCGGACCACGCGTCCGCCCGCATCACCCCCACCGGCGAGCTGACCCGGCTCATCAGACATCTCACCGACCAGGGCCGCCGGCTGGAGGACGGCGTGGCGCTGGAGACCCTGGGCCGCGCGGTGACCGCGGGGACGGCGGACATGGGGGCGCGCCTGGAGGCGGTGGAGCAGCTCAGGACCGCCGGTGTCGCGCTGCCCGACACCACGCTCATCGCGGCCTGGCCGACGCTCCCGCTGCCCACCCGCTTCGTACTGTCCGGGAAGGAGGCGACCGAGTCCGGGGAGAACAGTCCCACCGACCGGCTGACCACGGCATCGCTCTTCCAGTCCGCCGGGTTCCTGCACGACAGCCTGGGCGCGATCTGGAGCATCGCGCACCGGGAAGCGCCCCGGTTCGCACTGACGGTGCCCGCACTGCCCGCGGAGCTGGCCGAGCACCGTCCGTCCGTCGAGGAGTGCGACGTCCTCACGGTGCAGCCGGAGGTGGACGGCGAATACCTGCCCAGTGTGTGGCAGCCGGTCACGCCCGTCGTCCTGGCCAAGTTCGCCAGGGAGCTGGAGATCTCCCCGAGCGCGGCCTACGCCCGCCTCGCGGTCTTCCGTGCCCTGGGGGCCCTGGTGCCGGACCTCTCCGAGGCCGCGGTCGCGGCGCTGCCCGCGTCGCCGCCCACGCCGTACGACCTGACGGCCCTGGACCCCGACTACCGGGTGAGCCCGCCGGACGGCCCGCTCTCACCGCTCGACCTGCTCAGCCTCGCGGGCCAGCTGGGTGAGCCGCTGCCCGACACCGTGCGGCGCATCGAGCCCTACCTTCCACTGTGGCCCGTCCCCACCACGCTGCCTCCGGTGCCCGGCATCGTTCCGCTGTGGCCGGACCTCGCGCTGCTGAGCAGGCACTTCGACGGCCGGCTGCCCGCCGTGGCGGGGACGGTGAGCGCCCGGCACATCGCGCTCGCCTCCGACGCCACCGGGAGGAGCGAGGAGTGGGTCCGGGGCCGCCTGCGCCTGTACGCCGCCATGTTCGACCTGCGACTGGAGGAGGACGATGTCTGACGGACCCGCCCGCGGCCACGACTTCGACACCGTCTACGCCGACCTCGACAAGGGACGCGCGACGACCCGCTTCACCTGGCGCGACACGGACGACGGGCTCGGCGTCGTCGTCGAGGGCCACTGCCCGCAGTGCCGCGGCCGGACGGCACGGGAGATACGGCGCGTCCTGCCGGGCACGGGCGCCAAGGGCCTGCCCTCCTGGCTGCGCCGCGACGCTCCCCGGCCGGAGCCGGAGACCGACGAGGAGGTGCTGAGGGCGGAGAGGTACTTCTGCGCGTGCGGGCACCCGCACCCGAACCGGCCCTCGGAGACGTATCCGGGCCGGGTCGGGTGCGGCGCCAGCTGGACGCTGGGGGTGCTCGTCAGGAGCGACCAGGGCGACGCGGGCGACGGGAGCGGCGCCTGATGAGCCTGGAGTCCGACCGGCGGTGGGACCAGCTCGCCGACGAGCTGGAGTTCACCCAGCTGGGTGAGTTGCGGAAACAGGCGGAAGGATGGCGCACCGGGCTCACCGGCCTGGCGGCTCTGCTCTCCGTGCTCGTGGTCCTCAAGGGCCGTGACGACCTGGCCCAGTTGCCGGCGACCGCGCGCGCCGTCGCCTCCGTACTGGTCGCGCTGGCGTTCCTGCTCCTGGTGACCGGTTCGGTGCTGGCCACCCGGGCGGCGCACGGGCGGATGGACGAGCGGTCCCGGCTGATGGGCGGGCAGGCGTTGCGCCGCTGGACCGCCCGCGAGGTGGACCGGCTGACCCGGTCGTTGCGCCGGGCCGCGTTCTGCTGCGGTGCCGGGGTCCTGTGCGCCGCGGCGGCTCTCGCGGTGGCCTGGTCGACGACCGAGTCCGCCCCCGGCCATCTGGTCCGGGTCGGGACGACCGCCGGGGAGCGCTGCGGCGCCTTCCTGCCCTCGGGCCCCGACGCGGTCGTCCTCGGCGTCGAGGCGGCGGACGGCGGCGGCACCGAGCGGGTCACGCTGCCCGATTCCGTCGTGACGTCGGTGACGCCCGTCTCCTCCTGTCCGGCTCAGGGGTGAGCGGCCGGTCACAGGATCCGGCCCGGCCGTGAACACTCGGCGGGCACGGCACGTACCTGTGGGCCAAGGGTCTTGTCCCCCACGGAGGAACCGTGACCACCACGCTCGCCGGCGGACGTGCCGCCCGCCGCCAGACGATGCGCCGCATCCGTCCGCGCCGTTCCCCGGCCGTCCCCCTGCTGCTCGCCGTGTGGGCGGGCGCGGCGGGCGTGTTGTGGCTGTGGTGGCGCAACACGCCCGCCATCTCCGACGGCACCGCCCGGGTCCTGGGCGCGGGCCGCATCACCGGGCTGCTCGCCGGCTACCTGATGGCGCTGGTCGTCCTCCAGATGGCCCGGGTGCCCGCCCTGGAGCGGCGGGTGGGCTCGGACCGGGTGGCCCGCTGGCACGCCATGACCGGCCGCTACACGCTCTGCCTGGTCCTCGCGCACGTCTTCCTGGTCATGTGGGGGTACGCGCTCCAGTCCGGACGGGGCCTGGGCGGCCTGGCCGCGCAGACGGTGGAGTCGGTGACCGGCCTCCCGGACCTCGGCAAGGCCACGGTCGGCACCGGTCTGCTCCTGCTGATCGGCCTGCTCTCGGCCGGCCCGGTGCGCCGCCGCGTCCCCTACGACTTCTGGTACCACGTCCACCTGCTGACGTACGCGGCGGTGTTCCTGACCTTCTGGCACCAGCTGACCGCCGGGAACGACTTCGTCGTGGAGCCCGTCGCGCGGACCGTCTGGTACGCCCTGTACGGGTCGGTGACGGCGCTGGTGGTCTGGTACCGGATCGTCACGCCGCTCAGGCTGAACCTGCGGCACCGGATGCGGGTCGAGGCGGTCGTCGAGGAGACGCCCGGCATCGTGTCGGTGCTGATCGGCGGGCGGAAGCTGCACCGGATGGGGGCGGAGGCGGGCCAGTTCTTCCGGTGGCGGTTCATGGCGCCCGGCATGCGGTTCAGCTCCCACCCGTACTCGCTGTCGGCGGCGCCCCGCCCGGAGATGCTGCGGATCACGGTGAAGGCGATCGGCGACCACAGCGCCCGGCTGCGGGAGCTGGCGCCGGGCACCCGGGTGTGGGCGGAGGGGCCCTACGGGGCGCTGACCGCCCAGCGTCGCAGCCGAGGCAAGGTGCTGCTGGTGGCGGGCGGGGTCGGGATCACGCCGATGCGGGCGCTGTTCGAGACGCTGCCCGGCTCGTCCGGTGACATCACGCTGCTCTACCGGGCCAACAGCACCCAGGACCTCGCGCTGTGGGACGAACTGGCCGCGATCGCCGACGCGCGCGGCGCCCGCCTGATGTACGCGGTGAACGGCCCCGACGGGGTGCGGCCGGACATCTCCGCGGAGTCGCTGGCCCGCAAGATCCCGGACGTGGCCGGTCACGACGTCTTCCTGTGCGGGCCGCCCGGTTTCGCGCGGTCGGTCTACGAGGCACTGCGCGGCGCCGGGGTCCCGGCCCGCCGTATCCATCACGAGTCGTTCGCGATGTGAGCGCACGTCACGAGCCGAAGGAGAGCGCGCGAGATGAGGAAGACCCACCCCGTACGGCGTGCCGTGCTCGCGGGCGCCGCGACGGTGACCGGCGTCGTGCTGCTGCTGTCGCTGAAACCGGCGTCCGACCCGGCCGCCCCCGCCGCCGCCCAGTCTCCGCGGGGAACAGCACAGGGATCAGCGCAAGGGTCGGCACAGGGGTCGGCACAGGGCGGTGGCCGGGACACCACCGCCGGCACGGTCCTCGGCGACGCGGTCCGTACCCAGTACGGCCCCGTCCAGGTCCGCCTGACCCTCACCGACGGCAGGATCACCGAAGTGGAGGCCGTCCAGGCTCCCGAAGGCGGACGCAGCAGCCAGGTCACCGCCGACGCCGTCCCCCGACTCGACCGGGCCGCCCTCACCACCGGTACCGCCGACATCGACACCGTCACCGGAGCCACCTACACCAGCGCCGGATACAAACAGTCCCTCCAGTCCGCCCTGGACAAGGCCGGTGGCTGAACCCAGCGGGGGTCCCGGCGCGGTGCGTCACGCGGAGGAGGCGATGGGCACCGTCTTCTCCTTCGACGTCCGCGGCGGGGAACCGGCCGCCGTACGGGCGGCCCTCCGGGAGGCGGTCGCCGGGCTGCACCGGGCCGACGAGGTGTTCAGCACCTACCGCGGCGACAGCCAGATCTCCCGGCTGGCCCGGGGCGAGCTGACCACCGGGGAGTGCGCGCCCGAGGTCGCCCGGGTGCTGGAGCTGGCGGCCGAGGCGGAACGGGTGAGCGAGGGCTGGTTCAGCACGTCGTACGAGGGCCGGCTCGACCCCACCGGGATCGTGAAGGGGTGGGCGGTGGAGCGGGCCGCGCGGCGGATCGCGGCGGCCGGGCCGGACGGCGTCAGCGTCAACGGGGGCGGGGACGTGCAGTTGCTCGGCGCGCCGGGGGCCGACCGGCCGTGGCGGGTCGGCGTGTCGGACCCGCTGCGTCCGGGGACGCTGGCGGCCGTCCTGTCCGCCGCCGGGGCGACGGAACTGGCCGTCGCCACCTCCGGCTCCGCCGAGCGCGGCGCCCATGTCGTCGACCCGCGCACGGGCCGCTCCGCCGTCACCGACCTCGTCTCGGTCACGGTGGTGGCCGACAGCCTGACCTGGGCGGACTGCTGGGCGACGGCGGCCTTCGCGATGGGGTCGAGGCAGGGGCTGCGGTGGCTGGAGTCCCTGGAGGGCGTGGAGGCCATCCTGATCACGGCGGGCGACGAGGTGAGATGCACGGACGGCCTCGCCTCCCGGCTCGGGTGAGCGGAGGTACGTCCCGGCAACGAACCCTCAATGCCCGTTCTGCGCCAACCGCAGCAGATGATCCGCCAGCGCCTGACCACCCGTGGGATTCCGGCTGATCAGCATCACCGTGTCGTCCCCGGCGATCGTCCCGAGGATGTCGTGCAGTTCCGCCTGGTCGATGGCCGAGGCGAGGAACTGCGCCGCCCCCGGAGGAGTGCGCAGGACCACGAGGTTGGCGGACGCCTCCGCGGAGATCAGCAGCTCCGCGGAGAGCCGCCGCATCCGCTCCTCCTTCGCCGACCCGCCCAGCGGCGCCCGGGGCGTGCGGAAACCGCCCTCGCTGGGCACCGCGTAGATCAGGTCGCCGTCGGTGTTGCGGATCTTGACCGCGTTCAGCTCGTCCAGGTCCCGGGAGAGCGTCGCCTGGGTGACGGTCAGCCCGTCGTCGGCGAGCAGCTTCGCGAGCTGGCTCTGCGACCGCACCGGCTGCCGGTTGAGGATGTCCACGATCCGGCGGTGGCGGGCGGTGCGGGTCTGCGGCACGGCGGGCCCCGCGGCCCCCGCGCTCTCGTGGTCCTGCGCCTGGCTCATCGTCGTCTCATTCTCCGGATCGTGTGTCCCCGCCTGCCGCGTCCAGGATGCCGGGCAGCGCCCCGAGGAACGCGTCCACCGCGTCGTCGCCGAGGGTCAGCGGCGGCATGAGCCGTACGACATCGGGTGCGGGCGCGTTCACCAGGATTCCGGCGTCCTGAGCCGTCTGCTGCGCCTGCGGCGCGAGCGGCTCGGTGAGCACGATACCCAGGAGCAGGCCCGCGCCCCGGACATGGTCGACCAGCGGGTGGCCGAGCGCCTCGATGCCCTCGCGCAGCCGCTCGCTCTGCCGCTTGACGTTCTCCAGCAGCCCCTCGTCCGCGATGGTGTCCAGGACGGCGAGCCCGGCGGCGCAGGCGACCGGGTTGCCGCCGAAGGTGGTGCCGTGCTGGCCGGGCTGGAGCAGCTCCGCGGCCCGCCCGAAGGCGACCGTCGCGCCCAGCGGCAGCCCGCCGCCGAGGCCCTTGGCGAGGGTGACGACGTCGGGCAGGACGCCCTCGTGGGCCTGGTACTCGAACCAGTGCCCGGTGCGGCCGACGCCGGTCTGCACCTCGTCCAGGACCAGCAGCGCGCCCGTGGCCGCGGTGATCGCGCGGGCCGCCTTCAGATAGCCGGCGGGCGGCACGACCACGCCGTTCTCGCCCTGGATCGGCTCGATGATCACCAGGGCGGTGTCCTCGGTGACCGCGGCGGCCAGTGCCTGCGCGTCGCCGTACGGGACGTGGGTGACGTCGCCCGGCAGCGGCCGGAACGGCTCCTGCTTGCCGGGCTGGCCGGTGAGGGCCAGCGCGCCCATGGTGCGGCCGTGGAAGCCGCCCTCGGTGGCGACCATGTGCGACCGCCCGGTCAGCCGGCCGATCTTGAAGGCGCCCTCGTTGGCCTCCGCGCCGGAGTTGCAGAAGAAGACCTTGCCGTCCCGGCCGAAGCGCTGGAGCAGCCGCTCGGCGAGCGCGATGGGCGGCTCGGCCATGAACAGGTTGGAGACGTGGCCCAGCGACGCGATCTGCGTGCGGACGGCCTCGACGACCGCCGGGTGGGCGTGGCCGAGCGCGTTGACCGCGATGCCGCCGACGAAGTCCAGGTACTCCTTGCCGTCGGCGTCCCACACGCGCTCGCCGGCACCGCGCACCAGGGGCAGCCGCGGGGTGCCGTAGTTGTTCATGAGCGCGCCCTGCCACCGCTCGGTCAGCTCCTGGTTGGCGGTCACGACTGGTCCCCCTCGGTCTCGTCCGGCACGACCATCGTGCCGATGCCCTCGTCGGTGAAGATCTCCAGCAGGATCGAGTGCTGGACCCGGCCGTCGATGACGCGGGCGGTGGTGACGCCGTTGCGGACGGCGTGCAGACAGCCCTCCATCTTCGGCACCATGCCGCTGGACAGCTCGGGCAGCAGCTTCTCCAGCTGGGTGGCGGTGAGGCGGCTGATCACCTCGTCGCTGTTCGGCCAGTCCTCGTAGAGGCCCTCGACGTCGGTGAGGACCATGAGGGTCTCGGCACCCAGCGCCGCAGCGAGTGCCGCAGCAGCCGTATCAGCATTGACGTTGTAGACATGGTGATCGTCCTGGGAACGGGCGATCGACGAGACGACCGGGATACGGCCGTCGGCGAGCAGCGCCTCGATCGCGCCGGTGTCGATCTCGGTGATCTCACCGACCCGTCCGATGTCGATCAGCTCGCCGTCGATGCGGGGCCGGTGTTTGGTGGCGGTCATGGTGTGCGCGTCCTCGCCGGTGATGCCGACGGCGAGCGGGCCGTGCCGGTTGAGCAGCCCGACCAGTTCGCGCTGCACCTGCCCGGCCAGCACCATCCGTACGACGTCCATGGCGTCCTCGGTGGTGACGCGCAGGCCCGCCTTGAACTCGCTGACGATGCCGTGCCGGTCGAGGGCGGCGCTGATCTGCGGGCCGCCGCCGTGCACGACGACGGGCCTGAGGCCGGCGTGCCGCAGGAAGACGACGTCCTGCGCGAAGGCGGACTTCAGCTCCTCGTTCACCATGGCGTTGCCGCCGAACTTGATGACGACCGTCTTGCCGGCGTGCCGCACCAGCCAGGGCAGCGCCTCGACGAGGATCCGGGCCTTGGGGAGCGCGGTGTGCTTCCGCGTGGGGCTGCTCATGAGGAGTACGCGCTGTTCTCGTGGACGTAGTCGGCGGTGAGGTCGTTGGTCCAGATGGTGGCCGTGGCGTCACCGGCCGCCAGGTCGGCGACGATGTGGACCTCGCGGTAGCGCATGTCGACCTTGTCGCGGTCCTCGCCGACACCGCCGTTCTTGCACACCCACACGCCGTTGATGGCGACGTTCAGCGCGTCGGGCTCGAAGGCCGCCCTGGTGGTGCCGATGGCGGACAGGACGCGGCCCCAGTTGGGGTCCTCGCCGTGGATGGCGCACTTGAGGAGGTTGTTGCGGGCGATGGAGCGGCCCACCTCGACGGCGTCGTCCTCGGTCGCGGCGTTCACGACCTCGACCTTGATGTCCTTGCTGGCGCCCTCGGCGTCCCGGATG
Source organism: Streptomyces sp. NPDC016677 (assembly GCF_055562815.1). NCBI lineage: Bacteria > Bacillati > Actinomycetota > Actinomycetes > Kitasatosporales > Streptomycetaceae > Streptomyces > Streptomyces sp. NPDC016677. The sequence continues at coordinate 210,666 of NZ_JBVHEO010000009.1, forward strand.
AGCTGCTGCCCGAGGTCGTCGCAGACGGTGCGTACGGCCTCGGCGAAGGCGGCGTGCCCGGGGGTGACCCCGCTGGCTCCGGAGGCGAGCAGCAGCACGGCGTCGTTGGTGGACATGCAGCCGTCGGAGTCGACCCGGTCGAAGGTGACCTTGGTGGCGGCGCGCAGTGCCTGGTCCAGGGCCTCGGCTTCCAGGTCGGCGTCAGTGGTGAGGACGACGAGCATGGTGGCCAGGCCCGGGGCGAGCATGCCGGCGCCCTTGGCCATGCCGCCGACGCTCCAGCCGTCGCGCGTCACGACCGACGTCTTGTGGACGGTGTCGGTGGTCTTGATGGCGATGGCGGCCTTCTCACCGCCGTGCTCGGACAGCTTGGCCGCCGCGGTCTCGACACCGGCGAGCAGCTTGTCCATCGGGAGCAGGACGCCGATCAGGCCGGTCGAGCAGACGGCGACCTCGCCCGCGCCGATGTCCCCGAGCACCTCGGCCACCTTCTCGGCGGTGGCGTGGGTGTCCTGGAAGCCCTTGGGTCCCGTGCAGGCGTTGGCGCCGCCGGAGTTGAGGACGACGGCGCTCACCTGCCCGCCCTTGAGCACCTGCTCGGACCAGAGGACCGGGGCGGCCTTGACGCGGTTGGAGGTGAAGACGCCCGCGGCGGCGCGGCGGGGGCCGGTGTTGACCACGAGGGCCAGGTCGGGGTTGCCGTTCTCCTTGATCCCGGCGGCGATGCCCGCCGCCGTGAATCCCTTGGCTGCCGTCACACTCACTGCGTCTCCTTGTTCGCTTCTCCGCCCGTGCGGCGCAGAGGTGCGGCTTTCGTCGTCTGCGGCCCGGCGGCTGCACGTGCGTCGCTCACGGCGCGACTCCGATCGTCGTCAGTCCCGTGGTCTCGTCGAGACCCAGGGCGAGGTTCATGCTCTGGACGGCACCGCCCGCGGTGCCCTTGGCCAGGTTGTCGATGGCGCTGATGGCGATGATGCGGCCGGCGGCGGTGTCGTACGCGACCTGGATCTGAACGGCGTTGGAACCGTGGACGGACGCGGTCGCGGGCCACTGGCCCTCGGGCAGCAGGTGGACGAAGGGCTCGTCGGCGTACGCCTTGGCGTAGGCGGCGCGCACCGACTCCGCGCTCACCCCGGGCTTCGCCTTCGCGCTGCACGTGGCGAGGATGCCGCGGGGCATCGGCGCGAGGGTCGGCGTGAAGGAGACCGAGACCCGCTCGCCGGCCGCGGCGGAGAGGTTCTGGATCATCTCGGGCGTGTGGCGGTGGACGCCGCCGACGCCGTACGGGGACATCGACCCCATGACCTCGCTGCCCAGCAGGTGCGGCTTGGGCGCCTTGCCCGCGCCGGAGGTGCCGGAGGAGGCGACGATCACGGCCTCGGGCTCGGCGAGCGCGGCCGTGTACGCCGGGAACAGCGCCAGGGAGACGGCGGTCGGGTAGCAGCCGGGGACCGCGACCCGCTTGGACCCGGTGAGCCGGGCGCGGGCACCGGGCAGCTCGGGCAGGCCGTAGGGCCAGGTCCCGGCGTGCGGGGACCCGTAGTACGCCTCCCAGTCACCGGCGTCCGCCAGCCGGAAGTCGGCGCCCATGTCGACGACGAGCACGTCGGGGCCGAGCTGCTCGGCGACGGCGGCGGACTGCCCGTGCGGCAGCGCGAGGAAGACGACGTCGTGCCCGGCGAGGACCTCGGGGGCGGTCGGTTCCAGGACCCGGTCGGCCAGCGGCAGCAGGTGCGGCTGGAGCGCGCCGAGGCGCTGCCCGGCGTTGGAGTTGCCGGTCAGGGCGCCGATCTCGATCTCGGGATGGGCCAGGAGCAGACGCAGCAGCTCTCCGCCCGCGTATCCGCTCGCTCCGGCCACCGCCGCACGTACCACCATGGATTACCCTCCTCCTGATGGCATGACTATACGTTTCCCTGCACGTTTATGCAATGTGCCCTCAGGATCCCAGGGCCAGCAGGGCTGCGGTCATCAGCAGCGGCGGGAAGAGCAGGGTGACGAGGTGCCCGAGCAGGGTCCGGGCCATGCCCAGCACCGCGAACAGCACCAGCCCGCCCAGCAGCCAGCAGCAGAAGACCCGCAGGGCCGGCCCTTCGGCGGCGTTCTCCTGCTCTCCGGTGGCGGGAGCGGTGAGCACGCCGATGGCCAGCAGGAAGAGCAGAAAGCTCAGCAGGACGTTCGCCGCACCGACGACGGGTGCGACCGGCCGGTCGGCCCGTCGCACCCGTCTCCACAGCCGTATGACACTCATGGGCAGGGCAGCCTAGCCCCGCGTGATCATGACCGCTGCTTGATCCGCAGGAAGGTGACCGAGTTCGCCGGGAAGGTGTACGTGAACTCCGCCGCCACCCCCGAGAAGGTCGACGTCACCGGCGTGACCGGAGTGTCCGTCTCGGTGTTCACCGCGTCCTGGTCGGCGGCCAGGGTGGTGACCCGGGCCCGGGAAGCGACCTTCGCGCCGCCGAGGTCGACCGCCGTGCGGGCCGCCGCGTCCTGGGCGTTGACGACCTTGACGATCAGGTCGCCGGTCCGCTCGTCCTCGGTGACGACCTGCCGGAACGGCTCGGCCGGCTTGTCGTCGGTGAAGGAACCCCACTCCTGGCCGTCGAGGAAGAGGGTGACCTGGCGGCCCCGGACCTTGATGTCGATGTCGTACGCGCGGCCCGTCTCGACCGACCCCGCCTTGGACAGCAGCGTGGACTTGCCGCCGTCGACGGCCTGCTCGACGGCGGACTGGGTGTTGTTCCAGCCACCCAGGTTCCACCAGTAGTAGTTGCCGGTGTCCTTGACGCCGAAGGCGACGAGGAAGCCCTCCTTGCCGGACTTCTTGGTGGCCTTCACGTGCAGGTCGTAGTTCTGCCAGGCCGGGTCGCCCGCGGTGACCAGGGTGTTCTCGGCGGCCTCGTCCGTCTGCACGTACTGCCCGTCCTGGACGCTCCAGCTGCCGGTGCCGCCCCGGGTCCACCGCGACGCGTCACCCGAGAAGTCGTCGCTCAGCAGCTCCGTCCCGTCGGCCGACGTCACCCGCACGTCGTCGTAGGCGGCGCTGGTCGCCCACGTCGACAGGCCGACGGCGCCGGTGATCGGGCCGCTGACGTCCGGGGTCGTGGTGGCCGTCGAGGGGACGACACGGTCGCCGGTGTTGTTCATGAACAGCTTCTGGACCTCGTAGTTCGTCGAGTTCCAGGAGGCCCGGTTGTTGAACCAGATCATGTCCGGGCTCCACTGCACATAGTCCTCGTTGGCGAGCAACGGGGCGTAGGAGGCGAGTTTCACGATGTCCGCGTTGCGCTCCAGGCCGGTCATGTAGGCGGCCTCGGAGAGGGCGTTCTCCCAGGCGTTGCCCTGGGAGGCGTACTCGCCGAGGAAGACGGCGGGGCCGTTCCTGTCGTAGCCGTCGTAGCGGTCGTTGTTCTGGAGGAACCACCGCGGGCTGTTGTAGTAGTGCTCGTCGACCATGTCGACACCGGCCTCGCGGTTGAGTTTCCAGGCGGTGTCGAAGGTGGTGCCGGAGTCGTCCGGGCCGGAGTTGGAGATGACGGTGATGTCCGGGTACTCCGCCTCGACGGCGGCGCGGAAGCGCTGGAAGTTGGCAAAGAACCGCTCGGGCAGGTTCTCCTCGTTGCCGACCGCGAGGTGGGTGAGGCCGAAGGGCCTGGGGTGGCCCATCTCGGCGCGGACCTCGCCCCATCGCGAGGTCGCCGGGCCGTTGGCGAACTCGATGAGGTCCAGGGTGTCCTGGATGTGCCGCTCCAGCAGCGCCTCGTCGTCGGTGGCCTTGTTCTGGCCGCAGCCGGTCACCAGCGCGGGGACGACGGGCAGGGGCATGGCGCCGATGTCCTCGGCGAAGCGGAAGTACTCGTAGTAGCCGAGGCCGTAACTCTGGTTGTAGCCCCAGAAGTTGGCGTTGGTGGCGCGCTCCTCGACCGGGCCGACGGTGTCCTTCCACTGGTAGGCGCGCTTGCGCTGGTAGCCGCTGGCCTCGCTGTAGTCCTCCATGGAGCCGGTGTTGACCAGGCAGCCGCCGGGGAAGCGCACGAAGCCGGGGTTCAGGGCCTCGATCTTCTCGGCGAGGTCCTTGCGCAGGCCGTTGTCCTGCCGCTTGTAGGTGTCGCGGGGGAAGAGGGACACCATGTCGAGGGCGGCGGCGGAGGTGGTCGCGACGGCCAGCCGGCCCCGGTTGCTGGTGCGGGTGGCGGTGAAGGTGGCGGTGTACTTGCGCCAGCCGCCCTGCGCGGCGACCTGGCGGGCGCCGGCGAGGGTGCCCGCCGCGTCCTTGAGGCCGACGGTGAGGGTGGTGCCGGACTCGGCGCGGGCCCACACCGAGAAGTCGTACTTCTTGCCCTGCTCGACGCGGATGCCGGTGTTGTAACCGGCGTTGCTGACGGACGAACCGGCGCCCAGCTTCAGGTAGTTGCGGTTGCGCTCGTTGAGCCGCCCGGCGTCGTCCACGACCTCGGCGGCGCCGTCGGCCGCCCAGGAGGTGAGCGGGGTGTACGCGGCGTTGTCGGCGGTGGAGTACTCGAAGGATCGGTTCTGCACCAGTTCGGCGTAGAGGCCGCCGTCGGCCGCGCGGTTGATGTCCTCGAAGAAGACGCCGTACATCGTGGAGTCGATGGCCGCGCCCGCGGCGGCCGGGTCGACGGTGATCGCGTAGTCGGTGACCGCCTCGGCGTGCGCGGGGACGGGGATCAGGGCGGTGGCGGTCAGGAGGGCCGTCGCGGTCAGACCGAGTCTGAGACGGCTGCGGTGCCTGCGTGACATGGATACTCCGCGGCTCTGGCTGGACCGGATCCAGCCGTGTTCGAAATATCGGATGTTGATCAGCACTTCGAACGGCAAGATAGGGAGGTGACCGGGCAGCGTCAATGGGTCGCGCAACGACGGGCGGGACGGAGGAGGATTTCGGTGGACGAGTTCTGGCCGGTACCCGATGTACTGGCCCACCTGGCCGGGGAGTGGCGGGTGGAGCGGTCGGTGCGGGATCTCGCGGGCGGCGACGAGGGGCGGTTCGAGGGCACGACGGTGTTCCGGCCGCTGGCGGACGGCGGTGGCCTGCTGCACCTGGAGTCGGGCGCGTTCACCTGGCAGGGCGTGACCCGGCCGGCCGAGCGGACGCTGCGCTTCCTGCCGGGCTCCGCGCCCGGCACGGCGGACGTGCGCTTCGCCGACGGCCGCCCCTTCCACGACCTGGACCTGACCACGGGCCGGTACGTGGCCGACCATCCCTGCGCGGCCGACCTGTACCGCGGCGAGTTCACCGTCCGGGACCGGGACCGCTGGCGGACGGTGTGGCGGGTGGCCGGCCCGGCGAAGGACCTGCTGCTGACGACGGAGTACGTACGACAGGCCCTGCGGAACGCCTAGGGCCCGCCCCCGAACCGCACCACCCACCGCCCCGCGCCCCCGGTGAGAACGGCCGTCGCCAGCGGGTGGACGTCGATGTTCCAGTACGCCGCGGGCGGCGCGCCCAGGGCGTACACCAGGGCGGCGCGGATCACGGAGGGCTCGGCCACCGCGACGACGCGGTCGCCGTCCTGCGCGGGCCGGGTGTCGAGCCAGCCGCCGACCCGGCCGATGAAGCCGAGCAGCGACTCCCCGCCGTGCGGGGTGGCCCGGGCGTCGGTGAACCAGGCGTCCACCGCCTGTGGTTCCCGGGCCATCGCCTCGCCCGGGGTCAGCCCGCGCCAGCGGCCCATGTCGCAGTCGCGCAGGGCGAGTTGGACGAGCGGGGTGTAGCCGAGTCCGTCGCCGGTGGCCCGGCTGCGGGGCGTCGGGGAGCAGTAGCGCAGCTCGGCCGCCGCGAGCGGCAGCAGCCCCGGGGCGGCGCGCTGGACCTGCTCCCAGCCCTCCCGGTCCAGCGGCCTGTCGTCCTCGAACCGCTCCGCGCGCAGGGGTGAGCCGCGGGCGGCCGCGACGAACGTGACGCGAAGCGGCATGCGCCGATCGTCGGCCCGGGCCGTACACGGGTCAAGAGGTGTCACCTGAGGTCACCGAAGGTGACCGGGGCTCATTGGCCGAAGGCGAACAGCATCCACTCCTCGGGCCTGTCCAGCGGCGTGAACCCGAGCCGCGCGTACACGCCGTGCGCGTCCCGCGTGGCGAGGACGATCCGCCGCAGCCCGTACGGCCGCAGGTGCTCGCGCACGGCCGCCGCCATCGCCGTGCCGATCCCCTTGCCGCGTACCGACGGATCGACGTACACGTCGCACAGGTACGCGAAGGTCGCCCGGTCGGTGACCACCCGGGCGTACGCCACCTGCTCGCCGGACATCGCGTCGTAGACGCCGAAGTTGAGCGATCCGGCGACCGCGCGGTCGTGCTTGTCGCGGGGGCGGCCGGTCGCCCAGTACGCGTCGGTGGACAGCCAGCGGTGCACGCGGTCGGCGTCGAGGCGGGCGGGGTCGGTGGAGATCTCGTAGCCCTCGGGGAGGGGCGGGGTGCCGGTCATGCGGGGAGGCTCGCAGGTCAGGTCCCCGGACGTCGAGGGGTTATCGGCCGGGCACACCGTCCGGTGATCCGCCGGGCACCTCGTCCAGCGCCGCCCGCAGCCGCCGAACCCCCTCGGTGATCTCCCCCGGGCCCGCCACCGCCGCGAAGCTCAGCCGCAGGTGCCCGGCGGGCGGCTCGGCGCTGAAGTAGGGGCGGCCGGGGGTGAGCGCGACGCCCGCGCGCAGGGCGGCGGCGGTCAGCGCGGCCTCCGGGACGCCGTCGGGCAGCCGCAGCCAGAGGTGGTAGCCGCCCGACGGGACGTGCGGGAGGGCGAGTTCGGGCAGACGCAGCCGCAGCGCGGCGGTCATCGTGTCCCGGCGGGTGCGCAACCGCGCCGAGACCGCCCGCAGATGGCGTGGCCAGGCGGGTGAGCCGACGAGTTCGAGGGCGGCCTCCTGGAGCGGGCGCGGTACGAAGAAGCTGTCGACGACCTGGATGGCCAGCAGCCGCTGGAGCACCGGGCCGCGCGCGGCCAGCGCGCTCACCCGGAAGCTGGGCGAGGCCGCCTTGGTCAGCGAGCAGACGTGGACGACCACGCCGTCCGGGTCGTCGGCGGCCAGCGGCGGCGGCAGCGGCCCGGCGTCCTCGTGCACCAGGCGCCGTACGAAGTCGTCCTCGATCACGAACGCGCCCGCCTCCCGGGCGATGCGCAGCACCTCGCCGCGCCGGCCGGCGGAGAGCACCGCGCCGGTCGGGTTCTGGAACAGGGGCTGGCAGACGAAGACGCGGGCGCCGCTGGCCCGGAAGGCGTCGGCGAGCAGGGCCGGGCGGACCCCGTCGGCGTCCACCGGGACCGGGACCGGGCGCAGTCCCGAGGAGCGGGCGACGGCCAGCATGCCGGGGTACGTCGGCGACTCGACGAGGACCGGCGCCCCCGGCGGGGCGAGCGCGCGCAGCGCCGTGGTCAGCCCGGACTGGCCGCCGGCGGTGACCAGGACCTCGGCGGCCGTGACGGTTCCGCCGGGTCCGCCGATGGCGCGCGCGAACCACTCGCGCAGCTCCCACAGCCCCTCCATCGGCGGCCGGCTCCACGCGCCGGGCCGCCGGCCGGCCCGGGACAGGGCGGCGGCCAGCGCCCGTTCCGGCTGGAGCGAGGGGTGCAGATAGCCCCCGTTGAACTCGATGACACCCGGCGGCGGCGCGGCGAGCGACGCGAGCACGCCCGAGGCGTCCACCGAGCGCGGTACGAGGTCGGTGGCGCCGTCCGCGCTGAGCGCGACCTCCTGCCAGGAGGTGTCCCCGGCGGCCGGGGCCGGGGCGTGCCGCTCGGCGCGGAAGGCGCCGGCGCCGGGCCGGGTGACCACCAGCCCCTCGGCGGCCAGCCTCGCCAGGGCCCGCGAGACGGTCACCGGGCTCACCCGGAACCGTTCGACGAGCGCCCGGCTCGACGGCAGCTTTCCACCTGGCGAGTAGCGGTTCAGCTCCTGCCGCAGCAGATTCGCCAGCTCGTCGACACTGCTACGCTCTTGCATGAGAGCACAGAGTAGCGCTACCAGTACGGCGGCGATAGCGGCCGGGGACCCGGCCAAGGTCTCCGCGGCGGCGGGCACCCTCCAGGCCGCGCTCGGCGTCGTCGCCTTCTCCCTCACCTTCCCCGCCACCGCCTGGGGCCTGGAGGGGTTCGGGACCTGGTCCCTGGTCGCCGTGCGCAGCGTCCTCGCGGCCGCGATCGCGGGGAGCTGTCTGCTGGGGCTGCGCGTACCGCTGCCGCACCGGCGGCACTGGGCGGGGCTGGCGGTCGTCGGCACGGGCGTCGTCCTCGGTTTCCCGCTCCTGACCACGCTGGCGCTGCGGACCTCGACCACCGCGCACGCCGCCGTCGTGGTCGGTCTGCTGCCGCTGACCACCGCGCTGCTGTCCGCCCTGCGCATGGGGACCCGCCCCTCGCGCACGTTCTGGGTCGCGGCGCTGGTGGGCGCGGCGGCGGTGGTCGCCTTCACCGTGCAGCAGAGCGGCGGGGCGCTGACGGCGGCCGACGCGTATCTGTTCGCGGCCCTGCTGGTGTGCGCGGCCGGGTACACCGAGGGCGGCCGGCTGGCCCGGGTCATGCCGGGCTGGCAGGTGATCGGCTGGGCGCTGGTGCTGTGCCTGCCGCTGACGGTGCCCGCGACGGCGGTGGCGCTGTCCCTGGAGCCCGTGCAGCTGACCGCGCACAGTGTGACCGGGCTGCTGTGGGTCGCGGTGGGCTCGCAGTTCCTCGGTCTGGTCGTCTGGTACCGGGGCATGGCCGCCATCGGCATCCCCAAGGCCAGCCAGTTGCAGCTGGCGCAGCCGCTGCTGACCCTGGTGTGGTCGGTGCTGCTGCTGGGCGAGCACCTGCCGGTGGCCGCGCCGGTCACGGCCGTGGCGGTGCTGGTGTGCATCGCCGTCACCCAGCGGGCGCGGGGCTGACCGGGTCTCCACCCGGAGCGCATCGCCGTAGACTCGACAGCACGGACCGCTGCCCCGCGACGGTGAGGAGGCCGCGCCCATGCGTGCGAACGTCGGTGACCAGCTTGTCCAGCACGGCAGGGTGGTCGGACAGCAGGACAAGAAGGCCGAGATCGTCGAGGTGCTGGGCCGGGCGGGCACGCCCCCGTACCGCGTCCGTTTCGAGGACGGGCACGAGGCCGTGTGCTCACCCGGCCCGGACACCGAGATCCGGCACCGGGAGACCCAGCTGTAGGAGCGATCAGCGGGTGGCGCGCGCCGGCTGCCCGTAGTGGTCGGCGGCCACCCGCGACATCGCCCCGATGGGGTCGGCGGCCACGTCCCGCGCGCCGAAGAAGACGTGCCCGCGCACCTGCGGGTGGTCCTTGCCCAGCGTCAGGTGCCGGGACAGTTCGCCCGGCTTCTGCCAGGCCGCGGGCTGCGCCTTGTCGCCGGCCTTGTAGAGCGCCTCGCCGATGTACAGCTCGGTGCGGCTGCCCGCGGCCGTCGCGGACCACCAGGACAGCAGCTCGGCGTAGTCGGCGGCGGCCATGCCGATGTGCCAGTACAGCTGCGGCACGATGTAGTCGATCCAGCCCTCCCGCACCCATGTACGGGTGTCCGCGTACAGGTCGTCGTAGGTCTGGACGCCGCCCTGTGTGCGCGAGCCGCGGGGGTCGGTGGTGGAGTTGCGCCACACGCCGAAGGGGCTGACGCCGAACCGCGCGGCGGGGCGGACCTTCTTGACCCGGGCCGCCGTCTCCCGCACCAGCCGGTCGATGTTGTCCCGCCGCCACGCGGCCTTCGACTCGAAACCCCCGCCGAAGGCGGCGTAGGTCTTCGCGTCGCCGAAGCTCTGTCCGGCCACCGGATACGGGTAGAAGTAGTCGTCGAAGTGGACGCCGTCCACGTCGTACCGGCCCACCGCGTCGAACATCGCGTCCTGCACGAAGGCGCGCACCTCGGGCAGCCCCGGGTTGTAGTACAGCTTGCCGCCGTACGGCACCACCCAGCCGGGGTGCTTGCGGGCGGGGTGGGAGGCGGCCAGCCTGGACCGGTCGGTGTGGTTGGCTACCCGGTAGGGGTTGAACCAGGCGTGCAGTTCCAGGCCGCGCGCGTGCGCCTCGGCCACGGCCGTGCCCAGCGGGTCCCAGCCCGGGTCGCGGCCCTGGACGCCGGTCAGACACTCCGACCACGGCTCGTACGCGGAGGGCCACAGCGCGTCGGCGGCGGGCCGCACCTGGAAGAAGACCGTGTTCAGGCCGTACCTCACCGCGGTGTCGAGGTACTCGACCAGGTCCTCGCGCTGCTCGGCGCCGGACAGCCCCGGCCGGGACGGCCAGTCCCGGTTGGCGACGGTGGCCAGCCACATGCCCCGCATCGCGGTCGTACCGGCGGCCCCGCCGCCGGCCCCCGCGGCCCCCTCCGCCGTGCCGGTGCCCCGGCTGCCCGGTGCCGACGAGGCACGCGGCGCCATCGTGAGTGCGGACACCGCCGCCACCGCGAACGCCCGGCGTGACAGCCGGCGCACGGGAAGACTCATGAAAGACCCCAAAACGCTCCGGATCCGCTCGGTCACGGATCGTCCCAGGGGCACAGCATGCCCGACCCGGAGGACCGATCGACGTCACGGCGAGGGTAACGTGCACGATCGGAGCAGACGCCGGGACCCCCGGCGCGCTGCCGGTGCCGTAGGACAGCGAAAGGGACGATGTGACCGTCTTCTCGGGAGATATCGCGCGCGTCGGCGTGGTCGGCTGCGGTCAGATGGGTGCGGGCATCGCCGAGGTGTGCGCCCGCGCCGGTCTGGAGGTGATGGTCGCCGAGACCACCGGAGAGGCCCTGGAGATAGGCCGTACCCGGCTGTTCAACTCGCTGGCCAAGGCCGCCGAGCGCGGGAAGATCACCGAGGAGGAGCGGGAGGCCACGCAGGCCCGGCTCGGTTTCACCACCGACCTCGGCGAGTTCGCCGACCGTGACCTGGTGATCGAGGCCGTCGTCGAGAACGAGCAGGTCAAGACGGAGATCTTCCAGGTCCTCGACCAGGTCGTCACCCGCCCGGACGCGATCCTCGCCTCCAACACCTCCTCGATCCCGCTGGTCCGCCTCGCGGTCGCCACCTCGCGGCCCGACCACGTGATCGGCATCCACTTCTTCAACCCGGCCCCGGTGCAGCAGCTCGTCGAGCTGATCCCGGCGCTGACCACCTCCGAGGGCACGCTCAGCCGGGCCCAGCTGTTCACCGAGAAGGTACTCGGCAAGCACTCGATCCGGGCCCAGGACCGCTCCGGCTTCGTGGTCAACGCGCTGCTGATCCCGTACCTGCTCTCCGCGATCCGGATGTTCGAGTCGGGCATCGCCAGCCGCGAGGACATCGACAACGGCATGGAACTGGGCTGCGCCCACCCGATGGGCCCGCTGAAGCTGTCCGACCTGATCGGCCTGGACACCGTCGCCTCGGTGGCCTCGTCGATGTACGAGGAGTACAAGGAGCCGCTCTACGCCGCTCCCCCGCTGCTCCAGCGGATGGTCGACGCGGGGCGGCTGGGCCGCAAGAGCGGCTCGGGGTTCTACTCGTACGGCTGAGCGGGCACTCGCTCCTGGTGGGCCCGGCACCCGGCAAGGGTGCCGGGCCCACCGCTTTCACACACCGTGTGTACGCCGGGCTCGCATATGCCCCGCGCACACGCTCCCCGCGCGCTCCGCCGGACGGTTGACTCTTCACGCGCACGCAAGGGATGCGTGCGCGCTCGTCCGATCACGGAAAGGAGCGGTTTCGTGACCGCCGATTCCGAGCAGCCCGTCGTGAACGGAGAACTGGCCGACCTGCGGCGCCGGCTCGACGTCGCCTACGCCCGCGTCGAGGGCGGACTGACGCTGCTCAACCACCGCACCGAGGAGACCGCCAAGACGGTGGACGAACTGAGCACCCGTCTGACCACCCTGGAGCACGCCCGCTGGCCACTGCCCTCGATCGCGGCGATCACGGCCGTGGGCGCGCTCGTCGTGGCCGTCTGGCAGGCGTTCGGCCGCTGAGGGTCCACGGACCGGCGCCGCAGCGGGTCAGGGCATGACGTCCTGCCCGAGCCTGAGGTGGTGCAGCAGCAGTAACGCGGCCGCCATGTTGGCGGCCGGGACCTCCCCGCGCGCGACCATGTCGGGAACCAGCTTGAGGGGCACCCACTCCCGGCGGTCGGACTCGAAGTCGTCCACGGGGTGCCCGACGTACTCGCCCTCGTCGGCCCAGTAGATGTGGTGCCGGGCGTCGGTGAGGCCGTTGGACGGCTCCACGCTCATCAGGTGCCGCAGGGGGCCCGGCCGCCACCCCGTCTCCTCCTCCAGTTCCCGGGCGGCCGCCGCCGCGAGGTCCTCGCCGTCCTCGACGACACCGGCCGCCAGCTCCCAGCCCCAGCTGTCGGTGATGAAGCGGTGCCGCCACAGCAGCAGCACCTCGTTGGCCTCGTTCACCACCGTGGCCACGGCCACCGGGCGCATCCGTATGAGGAAGTGGTCGAGATGCCGGCCGTCCGGCAGCTCGACGTCCGCGAGGTTGACGCTGAACCAGCGATTTGAGTACACAACCTGCTCATACCGTTTCGTCCACTGCACGGTTATGCCACCTTTCGTTGAGTAGGTGGCAATATGACAGCCGACTCCGTGCCGCAGGAGGCGCACGTCCGCCGTGCGCGGGGCGACGGCGGGCATGCGGTGCCGTTCCGGGGTGCACACGGGGCACCGGGGTCACAGCGGTACGCGCAGTGCTCCGTCGATGAGTTCGGCGGCCTCGGCGGTGCCCGCGCCACCGCTGCGCACCAGGTGCTCGCGCACCGCGCGGAGTCTGTCCCGCAGCCGCTGGGACTCCATCCCCCGGGCCTGTTCGGTCATCCGCACGGCGGTCGCCACGGCCTTGTCGGCGTTGCCCTGCCGCAGCTCGATCGTGCTGAGCATGGCCAGCCGGTGCACCCGGCCCCGGTCGTGCGCCGGGGTGTCGACGGCCGCCGCGGCGTGCTCGGCGGCGGCGGCGACCTCGCCGAGGCTGAGGAGCGCCTCGGCCACCTGTACGTTGACCAGCCCCGGCTGCACATAGCCGGTCTCGTCGGGCTCGTGCCCGCGCCGGATGCGGTCGGCTGCCTGCTCGGCCCGCCGGATGCAGGACAGGGCGCTGGTGCCGTCGCCGAGGTGGGCGTACGCCTTGGCCTGCATCGCGTAGAGGTCGGAGGCGAGCGCCGGGGTGATGTGCCGCCCCGCGGTGCGCAGCGCGGCCTCGGCGAAGGCGACGGCCTGGCGGTACTCCCGCAGGTAGAGCGCCTGATTGACGAGGAGCGCGATGATGTACGCGCCCAGGCCCCGGTCGCCGCTGGCCTTGGCGAGCCTGAGGGCCTGGTGGAAGTAGCGCTGGGCCAGGCCGTGCGCGTCGGAGTCGTAGGCGCAGATGCCGGCCACCGCGACCAGGCCACCGGTGGCGCGGTGCAGCTGGCGGCCGGTGGCGTCGGTGTAGCTGCCGCGCAGCAGCGGGGCCGCCTCGGCGTTGAGGAAGCCGACGATCCGGGAGCGGGTCGCCACGCCGCCGGCCTTGCGGTACATCTGCTCGTAGTGGGCCCGTGCCGAACGCAGCATGTCCAGGTCGGCCGAGGTGACCGGGTGCCGGCCGCCGCGGGAGACGTCCACGTCCTCGGGCGGGTTCTCCCACTCCCACACGGGCATCACGGCGGGGGTGCCGGTGAGCGCGGGCGCGCCGAGGATGTGCGGGCGCTGCTGCTGGTCCGAGCGCCACAGCGCGGTGGCGCGCTCGACGAACCCGGACAGCGAGCCGGTGTGCGGGGCGGCCGGCTCGCCGGGCACGCCGAGGCCGATGTCGTCGAGGGTGACGGGACGCCGCAGCCGGGCCGCGAGCACCTCGCAGATCAGGTCGGGCACCTGGCCGCGCGGGCGCTGTCCCTTCAGCCACCGCGCCACGGCGGTGTGTTCGTACCGCAGGGCGAGTCCGCGGCCTCGTCCCGCCTGGTTGACGTGTGCGGCCAGACCGGCGTGCGAGATGCCCGCCTCGTCCAGGATCGCGTCGAGCAGAGTGTTGGGCTGCATGTCGGGCCCCCGGTGGCTCGGTGTCGTAGAGAGTAGTGGGTGTGTCTTCACACGGGGTGTGAACCGAGTACGCGAATCCGCACCGTGTGCGCGCTGTCGCGGAGAGTTCTCGCCCGCTTGACTGGAACACCTCGCAACAGAGGCCGGCCGGGCCGCCGGCTCCCCCTCGTACAGTGCGGTGGCCCGTTGCCGCGCCGCCCGCCCGGCCGTCTGCCCGACATTCCGTGGCGGGGCGGGCGGCGGGCGCCGGCTCAGGGGAGCGAGTCGGCGCCATGACCGGCCAGGGACATGTCGTCGAGGGCGCGGGTGCCGTCGCGGTGCAGCATCAGCAGGGCGACGTCGTCGGGCGGGCTGTCGTGGGTGTGGCGCAGCAGCGCGGCGAGGACCCGGTGCAGTACGGCCCGGGGGCACAGCGGCTGTTCGCGTACCGCGTCGGCCAGGGTCTGCCGCAGGGGGAAGAACCGGCCGCGGTTGTCCCGGGCGTCCTCGGCGCCGTCCGTGTGGAGCAGCAGCGCCTGGCCCGGCAGCAGCCGCCCGTGCCGCTCGGCCGGCAGCTCGTCGGGGAGCGGGAAGAGGCCGAGCGGCGGCAGCGGGGCGGTCCGGGAGAGCGGCTCGATGCCGGTGGCGGTGATCAGGCAGGGCCAGGGATGCCCGCAGTTCAGCGTCCGCACCTCGCCGTCGGGCCCGATCTCCAGCAGCAGGACGGTGACGAACTCCTCGCCCGCCGTGCCGTCCCGGGGCCGCTCGCGCACATGCCGGGCGAGGGCGCGGTCCAGGCGGCGCAGGACGTCGCCGAGGTCGTCCCCGTCGTGCACCGCCTCGCGGAAGCTGCCGAGGACGGCGGCGGCCGTCCCGACCGCGGCGAGGCCGTGCCCCCGGGCGTCGCCCATCACCACCCGCACACCGTGCTCGGTGCCGACGACCTCGTACAGGTCGCCGCCGATCGCGGCGCCGCGTTCGGCGGAGAGCTGGGCGGCGGCCACGTTCAGCCCGCCGACCCTCGGGGGCAGCGGGCGCAGCAGCGCGCTCTGGGCGACGCCCGCGATCCGGCGGGCCTGCCGCAGCTCGCGCAGCAGGGTCCGCCGGACGTGCAGGACGAGCCCGGTGCCGACGGCGAAGAAGACGGCGCTGGAGACGAGCCGGGCGCCCAGCCCGTCCTGTTGGGCGAGCGGGCAGGCCAGCTTGTACGTGATGGCGGTGGCGCCCCACGCGGTGGGCAGCCCCAGCGCGAGCACCCGGCGTAACGGGCTTCGGCGCGGGCGGGCGGACGGACCGGTCAAGGTCCGGATGCAGATCATGCCGTGGGTCCCCCAGTCAGGCCCAGACAGCGCGGACCGGCCCCGAAGGACCGGTCCGATTCTGTCGACGACATGGCCGAGAAGGGCCATATCATCCGGGTTCATCACCCATATGAGTGACGGGGCTGAAATTGCCCGGTCAGGGGGCGGGGAACAGCGCGGGGAAACGCGCGACAAGCCGGACCGGGCGGGTGCCCGGCCCGGCTGTCCGGTCCCGCCACGCGATCAGCCGCGCAGCACCGCCCCGGTCCGCTCTCCGGCGAGAGCCACCGCCGCGTCCCTGGCCGCCGACGCCTCGTCGACCGTCAGCGTCCGGTCCGCCGCCCGGAAGCGCAGCGCGTACGCCAGCGACCGCCGTCCCTCGCCGAGCTGCTCCGCGTTGTCGTACACGTCGAACAGCCGGATGGACTCCAGCAGTTCACCCGCGCCCTCGCGCAGCGCCGCCTCGACGTCGGCCGCCGGGACCACCGTGTCGACGACGAGGGCGACGTCCTGCGTGGCCACCGGGAACGTGGAGATGCCCGGTGCCCGCGGTGTGTCGTCCCCGGCCCGCCGCAGGACGTCGAGGTCCAGCTCCATCGCGCAGGTGCGCGCGGGCAGCCCGAGCGCCTTCACCACGCGCGGGTGCAGCTCGCCCGCGTGGCCGATGACCCGCTCGGTGCCGTCCAGGCTCACCGCCAGTTCGGCGCAGCGGCCCGGGTGCCACGGCCCGTACTGCCCCTTGCGGACGATCAGTTCGGCGCCCGCCTCCCGGGCGACGGTCCGGGCGGCCTCGACGGCGTCGGCCCACTCGGCCGGGCGGCCCGCGCCCCACCAGCCGGCCTGCTCACGGGCGCCGGCGAGCACGACGGCGACGTGCCGCGGCTGGTCGGGCAGCGCGGCGTCCAGCGCGGCGAGGTCCTCGTCGGAGGGCCGCCGGTCGACGGGCAGGGCGGCGGCGGCCGGCTGCTCCTGGCGCGGCTGGAAGACCAGGCCGGTCTCGTAGAGCGCGAGGTCGTGCGTGCCCCGGCCGACGTTGCGGCGCAGCGCGCCGAGCAGGCCCGGCAGCAGCGAGGTCCGCAGCGCGGGCTCCTCGTCGCTGAGCGGGTTGACCAGCTTCACGACCCGGCGCGCCGGGTCGTCGGCGGCCAGGCCGAGCTGGTCGAAGACCTTCTCGCTGACGAACGGGTAGCTGAGCGCCTCGACGTAGCCGGCGCCGGCCAGCACCCGGCCGACGCGGCGGTGCAGCCGCTGCCGGGGGGTCAGGCCGCGCCCGGCGGGCGGCTTCGGCAGGGTGGAGGGCAGGTTCTCGTAGCCCTCCAGCCGGATGACCTCTTCGGCCAGGTCGTTGGGGTCGGTCAGGTCGGGCCGCCAGGACGGCACGGTGACCAGCAGCTCGTCCTGCCCGTAGACGTCGCAGCCGACCTCCTGGAGGCGGCGTACGACGGTCTCGCGGCCGTAGGTGACGCCCGCGACCTTGTCGGGGTGGTCGGCCGGGAGGGTGATGGTGCGGGGCGCGTGCGGGGCGCTGATCTCGGTGACGCCGGCCTCGGCGGTGCCTCCCGCGAGCAGCACCAGCAGGTCGACGGTGCGCTGCGCGGCAGCGGCGGCGGCCTGCGGGTCGACGCCGCGCTCGAAGCGGCGGGACGCCTCGGAGGACAGCTTGTGGCGGCGGGCGGTGCGCGCGATGGCCACCGCGTCGAAGTGGGCGGCCTCGATGACCACGTCACTCGTCGCGTTCGAGTCGGCGTCGTGGTCGGCGATCTCGGTGTTGGCGCCGCCCATGACGCCGGCCAGCCCGATCGGGCCGCGGTCGTCGGTGATGACCAGGTCCTCGGCGTGCAGGACGCGCTCGGTGCCGTCGAGGGTGACGATCCTCTCGCCCTCCGTGGCCCGGCGCACGCCGATGGTGCCCTGGACCAGGGAACGGTCGTAGGCGTGCAGGGGCTGGCCCAGCTCCATCATCACGTAGTTGGTGACGTCGACGGCGAGCGAGACCGGGCGCATGCCGACCTTCTGGAGCCGGCGCTGGAGCCAGAGCGGGGAGCGCGCCTCGGGGCTGAGGCCGGTCACCGTGCGGGCGGTGAAGCGGTCGCAGCCGGTGGGGTCGGCGATCTTCACCGGGTAGCCGTAGGCGTTCGGACCGGGTACGTCGAGCAGGGCCGGGTCGCGCAGCGGCAGGCCGTAGGCGATGGCGGCCTCGCGGGCGACGCCGCGGATGGACAGGCAGTCGCCGCGGTTGGCGGTGACGGCGATGTCGAGGACCTCGTCGACCAGTTCCAGCAGCTCGATGGCGTCCCGGCCGACCTCGGTCTCCGGCGGCAGCACGATGATGCCGTGGCTGCCGTCGTCGCCCATGCCCAGCTCGTCGCCGGAGCAGATCATGCCGTGCGAGACCTTGCCGTAGGTCTTGCGGGCGGCGATCGAGAAGCCGCCGGGCAGGGTGGCGCCGGGGAGGACCACGACGACCTTGTCGCCGACGGTGAAGTTCCGGGCGCCGCAGACGATCTCCTGGGGCTCACCGGTGCCGTTGGCCTGTCCGACGTCGACGGTGCAGAAGCGGATCGGCTTCTTGAAGCCCTCCAGCTCCTCGATGGTCAGCACCTGGCCGACCACCAGCGGGCCCTTGAGGTCGGCGCCGAGGTGCTCGACGGTCTCGACCTCCAGGCCGACCGAAATCAGCTTGGCCTGCACGTCGCGGCCGGTCTCGGTGGCCGGCAGGTCGACGTACTCCCGCAGCCAGGAAAGCGGGACCCGCATCAGATCTCCATCCCGAACGGCCGGGTGAACCGGACGTCACCCTCGACCATGTCTCGCATGTCTTCGACGTTGTGGCGGAACATCGCCAGGCGCTCGATACCGAACCCGAAGGCGAAGCCGCTGTACTTCTCCGGGTCCACGCCGCAGGCGGCCAGCACCCGGGGGTTGACCATGCCGCAGCCGCCCAGCTCGATCCAGCCCTCGCTGGAACAGGTGCGGCAGGGGCGGTCGGGGTTGCCGACGGAGGCGCCCTTGCAGACGTAGCAGACCATGTCCATCTCGGCGGACGGCTCGGTGAAGGGGAAGAAGTTGGGCCGCAGCCGGGTCTTCATCTCCGCGCCGAACAGCGACTGCACCATGTGGTCGAGGGTGCCCTTGAGGTCCGCCATGGTCAGGCCCTCGTCGACGGCGAGCAGCTCGACCTGGTGGAAGACCGGGGTGTGGGTGGCGTCCAGCTCGTCGGTGCGGTAGACGCGGCCGGGGCAGATCACGTAGACCGGGGTGCCGCGGCCGAGCAGGGAACGGACCTGCACGGGCGAGGTGTGGGTGCGCAGCACGACGCCGGACTCGGTGCCGCCCTGGGGGCCCTGCACGAAGAAGGTGTCGGCCTCGCCGCGGGCCGGGTGGTCCGGGCCGATGTTGAGGGCGTCGAAGTTGAACCACTCGGCCTCGGCCTCGGGGCCCTCGGCGACCTCGTAGCCCATGGCGACGAAGATGTCCTCGATGCGCTCGGAGAGCGTGGTGAGCGGGTGGCGGGCGCCGGCCGGTACGCGGTCGTACGGCAGCGTGACGTCGACCGCCTCCTCGACCAGCACCCGGGCGTCGCGCTCGGCCTCCAGCTCCGCCTGGCGGGCGGCGAGGCCCTTGTTGACGGCACCTCGGGCCTGGCCGACGCGCTTGCCGGCCTCGGCCTTGGCGTGCGGGGGCAGGGCGCCGATCTCGCGGTTGGCCAGCGCCAGCGGCGAGGCGCCGCCGGTGTGGGCGACCTTCGCCTCCTGGAGCGCGTCGAGGGAGTCCGCGGCTGCGAAGGCGGCGAGCGCCTCGTCCCGCATGCGCTCGATCTCTTCCGGTTTCAACGCCTCGACCTCGACAGGGTCGTACGACTTATTCGGTGCCGACATCTCTTCCCGTGCTTCCGATTGGCTGGCGGATGGTCCCCGTCCCGACTCGGGGGACGTGTCGTCCCTGGTACGGGGACGCAAAGGTGCCAAAGGCCGAGTCTAACGGGGTGGAGGAACGCGATGGCGCCCGCGGGCGGCTCAGGCCAGATAGGCCGGAGCGCTCACGGGCAGCGTAAATCGGAACTCGGCGCCGCCCCGCGGGCCCCGGCCGACGGTGATGGTGCCGCCGTGGGCCTCCACGATGCCCTTGACGATGTAGAGCCCGAGGCCGGTGCCGCCGCGCTTGCTGCCCCGCCAGAAGCGGGTGAAGACGCGGTTCATGGACTCCTCCGGGATGCCGGGGCCCTCGTCGCTCACCGTGACCGACGTAGCGGTGTCCTCCCCTTCGCGGGGGGACGGCGCGGGCGTGATGTCGATGGTGACGGTTCCGTCGCCGTGGCGCACGGCATTTTCGATGAGGTTGCTGAGCACCTGGTCGACCTTGTCGGGGTCGGCCCACAGGTCGGGCAGCGGCTGCGCGAGCCGGAGCAGGAACCTGTCGGCGCTCTGGCCGGCGGCGACGTACGCCTGGATGTGGCGGCCGACGGCGGCGCCGATGTCGACGGGCTGGCGGCGCAGCTCCAGGCGGCCGGAGTCGATGCGGGAGATGTCGAGCAGTTCGGCGATGAGCCGGGTGACGCGGTCGGCGTCGGCGTCGACGGTCTCCAGCATCAGCCGTTTCTGGTCGTCGGTGAAGCGGTCCCACTTGGCGAGCAGCGTGGCCGTGAAGCCCTTCACCGAGGTGAGCGGGGAGCGCAGTTCGTGGGCGACGGTGGCGATCAGCTCGGCGTGGCTGCGCTCGGTGCGGCGGCGGGCCTCGGTGTCGCGCAGGGTGACGACGACGCGGCGGACGGGGCCGGTGGGGCGGGTGCGCACGTACCGGGCGGAGACCAGGACCTCCCGGCCGCCGGGCAGCAGCAGGTTGCGTTCGGGCTGGCGGGTGCGGATGGCGAGGCCGCCGTAGGGGTCGGTCAGCTGCCACCAGCGGCGGCCTTCGAGGTCCTCCAGGGGGAGGGCCTTCTCCAGGCTCTCGCCGAGTGCCTCGGCGGCGCGGCGGGCGGTGACGCGCTCGGCGGCGGCGTTGAAGCGGATCACCCGTCCGTGCTCGTCGGCGACGACGAGGCCGTCGGGCAGTTCGTCGGGGTCGAGGCCGGTGTCGAGGCCGGTGCCGGCGGGTTCACCGGGCCGGGGCGCGGGCGGGCGCACGGCCCGACGTGCGCCCGGTGCGCTGCTCGTGCCGACCATCCCCGTACCCCACCTCTCCGCCGCGCCGGGGTCCCGAGTGGGTCACCCTACTAGCTCTCGGTGACGGAGCGGCACCCTCCGGCGGCGCGCTGTGCACGCGCCGACGCGTAGAGACATACGGCGGCGGCGGTGGCGAGGTTCAGGCTCTCGGCCTTTCCGTGGATGGGGACGCGCACGACGGCGTCCGTGAGGGCGCGGGTCTCCTCCGGGAGTCCCCACGCCTCGTTGCCGAACACCCAGGCGGTGGGCCCGCCCATGGTGCCGGCGTCCAGCTCGGCGTCGAGGTCGTCCTGGCCCGCCCCGTCGGCGGCGAGCACCCGCACGCCGGTCTCTCGCAGCCCGGCGACGGCGCGCTCGACGGGGACGCCGACGGCGACCGGCAGGTGGAACAGGGAGCCGACGGAGGCCCGTACGGCCTTGGGGTTGTACAGGTCGACGGAGGCGTCGGTGAGGACGACGGCCTCGGCGCCGGCGGCGTCCGCGCACCGCAGCACGGTGCCGGCGTTGCCGGGGTCGCGGACGTGGGCGAGGACGGCGACCAGCTTGGGGCGGGCGGCGAGTACGTCGTCGAAGGGGGTGTCCACGAACCGGCAGACCCCGACCAGGCCCTGCGGGGTGACGGTGGTGGAGATGTCGGCGATCACCTGCTCGTCGGCGAGGTGGACGCGGGCCCCGGCGGCGCGGGCCTCCCCGACGATGTCGGCGTACCGCTCGGCGGCCTCCACGGTCGCGAACAGCTCCGTGAGCGTCTGCGCGTACCCCGCCGCCTCCCGCACGGCCTGCGGCCCCTCGGCGAGGAACAGCCGCTCCTTGCTCCGGAAGTTCCGCTTGGCCAGCCGCCGGGCGGCCGAGACGCGGGACGAGCGGGGCGAGATCAGCTCAGGAGGGGCAACCATTCGACTTCCTTCACGGGAGTGCCCTAGGGGCGCGGGGAACTGCGCGACCAGCCACAGCGAACCCGCAGACGACACACAACAGGACCCGCAGACCGAAGCCTGCGGGCCCATACACTCACGTCGGCCTAAAGCCAGCGCAGCGTCACGCGGCCTTCGGCGCGTTGACGTCGCTCGGCAGCGCCTTCTGGGCGACCTCGACGAGCGCGGCGAACGCGTTCGCGTCGTTGACGGCCAGCTCGGCGAGGATCTTGCGGTCCACCTCGACGTTGGCGGCCTTCAGACCCTGGATGAAGCGGTTGTACGTGATGCCGTTGGCGCGGGCGGCGGCGTTGATGCGCTGGATCCACAGCTGGCGGAAGTCACCCTTGCGCTTCTTGCGGTCGTTGTAGTTGTAGACCAGCGAGTGGGTGACCTGCTCCTTGGCCTTGCGGTACAGGCGCGAACGCTGACCGCGGTAGCCGGAGGCCTGCTCGAGGATCGCCCGGCGCTTCTTGTGGGCGTTGACTGCCCGCTTGACGCGTGCCACTTTTTAACTCCTTGTAGCGGGGCCGCGGTGGTCTGCACACGGCCCGGTATCGATGGGGTCCCGGTCCTGCCGTACGGCGCTCAGTGGCGCCCGTACGTCACTTGCCGAGAAGCTTCTTGATCTTCGCGGCGTCGCCCGGGGCCATCTCGGCGTTGCCGGTGAGGCGACGCGTCACGCGGGACGACTTGTGCTCGAGCAGGTGGCGCTTGCCGGCGCGCTCGCGGAGCACCTTGCCGGAGCCGGTGATCTTGAAGCGCTTGCTGGCACCGCTGTGCGACTTGTTCTTCGGCATAGCGCCGTTCTCTCCTCGTGGGTGGCGCTCCGATGCCCGGTCGTGGAAACCGGGCACGGTGGAGCGTCGCTCTTGTATCGGTTACGTCCTGGGACTCGCGTCCCGGGAGGTCACGCCTCGGCGGATGCCTCGGCCTGGGCCTCGGCGTTGGCGGCGTCGGGGTCCGCGGCGTTCATCGAACGGCCGGGGTTGGCCTTCGCTTCGGCCTTGCGGGCTTCCTGCGCCTGGCGGGCCTCGGCCATCGCCTCGGTCTTCTTCTTGTGCGGACCGAGGACCATGATCATGTTGCGGCCGTCCTGCTTCGGGTTCGACTCCACGAACCCGAGGTCGGCCACGTCCTCCGCGAGGCGCTGCAGCAGCCGGTAGCCCAGCTCGGGCCGGGACTGCTCGCGACCGCGGAACATGATCGTGATCTTGACCTTGTCGCCCTGCTTGAGGAACCGGACGACGTGACCCTTCTTGGTGTCATAGTCGTGCGGGTCGATCTTCGGCCGGAGCTTCATCTCCTTGATGACCGTGTGCGCCTGGTTCTTGCGCGCCTCACGGGCCTTCATGGCCGACTCGTACTTGAACTTCCCGTAGTCCATGAGCTTGCACACGGGCGGACGGGCGTTCGCCGCGACCTCGACGAGATCGAGGTCGTACTCCTGCGCAAGCTCCAGGGCCTTGGCAAGCGGGACAATCCCGACCTGCTCGCCGCTGGGACCGACAAGTCGCACCTCGGGAACGCGAATCCGGTCGTTGATGCGGGGCTCGGCGCTGATGGATCCTCCTCGGTAGCACCACGCGACCGTCTGGCGGACAGCCGCGTTACGTCTGTTTCGATAGACCTAACCGCGCCGACGCATGAAAAATGCCCCGGACGATCACAGGCGGGGCTCCTCGAACTGCTACCGGAGCACCGCCGCGATGATCGCGGGGCGCGCTTTCGGGCTGGTACCCGTCGTGGACGGGACCGCCTGACCGGTGACCCGCCGTCCCGGGGGACGGTCAGGTGGGAGTTCGAACGGCCTCCACTTGAGGTCGGTCGCGTCGCCGTGAGGCATACGTGTCCGACCGGTCGTTACACAAGGTTAGCAGCTCCCTCTCGGAACGTGCCAACCGAGACCGGGTGGGGGCCCCTGCCGTCCTGCGCCTATCGTGTGCGGCATGAGTGACACGCCTGCCGGTTCTTCCGTGAATCCCGACTTCGACGCCATGACCCGCGACATCGCCGAGGTCCCGGCGGTCGAGGTGATCGTCACGGTCGCCGTCAACCTGATGAGCGCCGCGGCCGTGAAGCTCGGGCTGACGGAGGACGGCGACGCGCACAAGGACCTGGACGAGGCCCGCAAGCTGGTGCACGCGCTGGCCGGGCTGCTGGACGCGAGCGCGACGGAGATCAGCTCCTTCCACGCCGCGCCGCTGCGCGACGGCCTGAAGTCGCTCCAGCTCGCGTTCCGCGAGGCGTCGCTCGTGCCCGACGACCCGGGCCAGGGCCCGGGCGAGAAGTACACGGGAGCGGTCTACGGCTGACCCGCCGCCGTACGGACGTACAAGGGCTCGCCCGGCGGCGTCGCCCCGGCCGGCAGCAGTGCCAGGTCGAGGCCGCGCACCAGGCGGGCCCGCAGTGTCTCGTCGGCGGCCAGCCGCTCGGCGACGGTCCGGGCGGCGTCGGCGGGCGCGGCGGCGGGGTCCAGGACCAGGGCGAGGGTGCCGTCCGCCGGTCCCGGCCCGAGGTGGGCGCTGAGGACGGCGGGCTCGGCGGCCACGGCACCGCGCACGGCGTCCAGGACGGCCGGGTCGGTGAGCGGGTCGGTGCTGGTGCGGCCCTCCGCGAGGGCCAGCAGCGCCGGGCCGGTCAGCTCGAACGGCACCGGTCCGGCCAGGTCCAGCACGACGGTGTCCGCCTTCTCGTGCGCGGCGGCCTGGAGCGCCTGGTGCAGCGGTACGGCGACGGGGCGGGCCACCGGGTCCCAGCGGGCCAGCGAGCCGGTGGAGGTGAACGCGGGCAGCGCGGTCCGGCCGCCGGCCTTCAGCGTCGGTACGGCCATGTCGCTGCTCTTCTCGCGGCGCAGCCCGTTCTCGTCCTCCTCGGCCTCTCCGAGGACGGCGACGACGGGGACCAGCAGCCGGGCGCCCTTGAGGGCCGCCAGGACCGGTGCGAGGGCGGTGCGGTCCTCGGCCCAGGCGGCGAGCGCCGCGCTCAGCCGGGGGTCGGCGGAGCCGTCGTCGTCGGAGTAGCCGGGGTCGGGAATGTTCTTGTTCGCCACGGTCCCCGACCTTATCGGGGGCTGTGAAACGCGCTCGTCACACCCCTCACGGACTTCTCAGGAATCCCTGACCCACATTTAACGCGCGTCATACGGGGCGCTCAGGCACCGTCGAGACCATCGCGGGCATGGCCTCCCTCAGATCCAGGCTGCTGTACGCGGCCCTCGCCTGTGCCGTCGTCAGCGGCGGTACGACGGCGGGGACGGTGTACCTGCGCGCGCACGCGGGCGCAGCCGCCGTATCGTCGCCCGCGTCGGGGCCGGCGTCGTCCCCGGCACCGACGGACGGGGACGGGGACGGGGAGGCATCGGTGGAACCTTCGGCACAACCCGCCGTGGACCGGGACGCGCTGCTGGCGAAGGCCATGACGGCGGTGCCGGTGGCGGACGGCACGCTCATGTCGGTGGCGGTGCTGGACCCGGAGACCGGCGAGAGCGCCGCGTACGGCGACGGCACCTTCGACACCGCGAGCATCGTCAAGGTCGACATCCTGGCGACGCTGCTGCTCCAGGCCCAGGACGCGGGGCGTTCGCTGACCCCGGCGGAGCACGCGTACGCCACCGCCATGATCGAGAACAGCGACAACGCCTCCGCGACGGCGCTGTGGCGGGCGATCGGCGGGGCCGACGGGCTGGACGCCGCGAACGAGCGCTTCGGACTCGCCGGGACGGCGGGCGGGGACGGCGACCTGTGGGGGCTGACCACGACCACGGCGGCGGACCAACTGGCGCTGCTCCAGCAGGTGTTCGGGGGTGACTCGGTCCTGACGCCGGCGTCCCGGACGTATCTCATGGAGCTGATGGAACAGATAGCGGACGACCAGGCCTGGGGGGTGTCGGCGGCGGGCTCGTCGGCGGCGCTGAAGAACGGCTGGCTGCCCCGCAGTGCGACGGGGTTGTGGGTGATCAACAGCATCGGGCGGGTGACGGTCGACGGCCGTGACCTCCTGGTGGCCGCGCTGTCGCAGGGCAACACCACCAAGGCGGCGGGGATCTCGCTGGTCGAGGCGGCGGCGAGGGCGGCGGTGTCGGTGTGCGGTGCGGACGGCGCGACCGCCTCCGCCGGACCGGGGCTCGCTCAGAAGTCGTCGTAGCGGGTGCGGCGGCCCCGCCACAGCACCACCGCCGCGACCAGCAGCACGCCGCCGGCGCCGCCCGCGAGGGGGGCCACCCAGGCGGAGGTGGAGCCGGGTGAGGTCTCGTCGTCGGGGCCGTCACCGAAGTACTTCTCGCCGTACGCCGCCGGTTCCAGGCCCTGGGGCTTCAGCCGGCCGGCGGCCTCGATCGCGGCGGCCGGGTCGATGAAGCCGTAGCCGCGGGAGTCGTCGCGGCCGTCGGCGGGGGCGTTGTCGGCGGTGTCCTCCAGGAGGCTCTTGATCTGTGCCGGGGTCAGGCCGGGGTGGGCGGCCCGGATCAGGGCGACGGAGCCGGAGACGAAGGCGGCGGCGGCGCTGGTGCCCCAGCCCTCGTAGTACTGGTGGTCGGGGTCGGCGATGATCACGTCGACGCCGGGGGCGGCGACCGTGGCGTACCAGCGGCGGGTGGAGAAGGAGGCGCGGGTGCCGTAGCGGTCGACGGCGGTCGCGGCGATCACGCCGGGGTAGGCGGCCGGGTAGGAGATGTGGTCGCCCTTCTCGCCGCCGTTGCCGGCCGAGGCGACGACGACGACGTTCTTCTTCAGGGCGTACTGGATGGCCTCGTCCTCGGCGGGTTCCGGGTGGGCGGAGGAGGAGTCGTCGCCGAGGGAGAGGTTGATGACGTCGGCGCCGTGGTCGGCGGCCCAGCGGATGCCCTCGGCGAGGGCGCCGCCGCGGGACTTGCGGGCCTTGGCGCGGGCCGGGTCGCCGTCCTCCAGGATGACGCGGACGGGCAGCACCTTGGCCTCGGGGGCGACGCCCATGACGCCGTCCCCGTTGCCTGCGCCGTGTCCGTGGCCCGCGATGATCCCGGCCATGGCGGTGCCGTGCCGGGCCCAGGCCCGGTCGCCGTCCTCGGCCCCGAAGCCGACCAGGTCCGTGCCGGCCAGGACGTTGCCGGCCAGGTCGGGGTGGTCGGCCTCGACGCCGGTGTCCAGGACGGCGACGGTGGTACCGGCGCCCTTGGTGGTCCGCCACACCTCGTCGAGGTGCAGGGCCTCCAGGGACCACTGCTTGGCCCGTATGCCGTCGGCGTGGGCGGCGGTGGAGGGCACCAGGGCCAGGGAGGCCGCGAGGAGGAGGCCGAGGGCGGCGGTGCGGCGGCGGGCGTTCATCACGGCGTGCGTCACGAGGGCTGCTCCGTGGCCGGTCCGACGTTCTTGCGCAGGCGGCGTTCGACGCGGTCGGCGAGGCCCCGCGCCTCGTGGCCGAGGCCGGCCTGTGCCGGGGCGCTGGTGGCGCCGGTCTCCATGGCCGCCTCGGCGGGCTGCGGGTCGTCGACGGCGCGGCCGTCGGCCCAGCCGGAGACGGCGTAGACGACGACCGGGGCGTCGGTGAGCACGGAGACCGTCCAGGAGGCCCGCTGGGCCGCGCCGAAGCCGGCGGCGACGGTGTTCTTCGCGGCGTACGGCAGGGGCATCAGGTCGGTACGGCGGTCCAGGCCCTCTTCCTCGAACCGGGCGGCCAGCGAGGTCATCGCGGCGGCGTCGCCCTTGGTGAAGAGGAGTCCGACGGTGGTGACGTGGCTGCGGGTGGCGTCGGTGTAGGTGGCGCGCAGCAGGCGGGCGCAGCCGACCGGGGCGAGCGCCTTGCGCAGGAGGGTGTCGAAGGCGCGCCCGCAGCCGCTGTCGGGGGCGACGGCGACGCGGGTCCAGGTGCGGTCGGCGCCGCCGGGACCGGCGCCCTGGCCTCGCACGGTGGGCGGGAAGAGGTCGTCGACCGGGGCGTTGTGCCACAGGTCGCCGGCGGCGTCGTAGGCGTTCTGGCGGGCGCCGTCCCCGGAGTCGTCCGCGAGCCAGCTGCCGGTGACGGCACCGGTGAGCAGGCCCGCGCCGAGTACGAGACAGACGGCCGCGGCGACGATCTGGGAACGCGGCCGCCGCCCGAGCGGGCGGGGCCGGGCGCGCTCGTCGTCGTAGCCTTCCGGTTCCCCGAGGGTCACGAAGGGCCGCGGGGCGCCGCCGGGGGCGGTGGCGCTCCAGGCCGGGGCCGGGGTGGGGGCGGGGGCGCTGAAGCGGCCGGGGGGCGGGGGGACGGGGCGCAGGCGGCGCGTCGTCTCGGCGGGGACCTCGGCGGGGGCGGCGGGGCCGGGGGCGCGTCGGGTGGCTTCCGGGGCGGGGTCCGGCGGGACGGGGCGCAGGCGCCGGGTCGTCTCCGCGGGGACCTCGGCCGGGGCGGCCGGGCGCGGGGGGACCTCGGCGGGGAGGGGCTGGGCCGTGCGCGGAGGTGTCCCGGCCGAGGACGGCCGAGCCTGCCGTGCCCGGGATCCCTGGGCCGGCGGCTGGGCGGGGCGGCCGTCCCGGGGGCCTGTCGTGCCGTCGGTGTCGCGCGGGTCGCGGCCCACCGTCAGCGGCGTGTCCGGGAAGCGGGCGGAGGGCGGCGGCGGGGGCGGCGCGGCGGGACCGGGGCGGGCGGCGGAGGGCTGTGCGTCCGGGCCGGCGGCAGGGCGGGGCGTCCCGGCGGCCTCGCCGTCGGCATGCCGGTCCGCCGCGCGGCCGTCCCGCGGCACGCCGCGTTCGTCCGCCGCCGACGCGTGCGGGCGCGGCGGTACGCCCGCGGCGCGGCCGGGGCCGCCCGGGGACCCGGCGTCCGCCGGGGTGCCCGTGCCCGGCTGTCCCGCCGGCCGGGGGCGCGGCGCGGGTGCGGGGCCGGCCTGGTGTGCCGGAGAACCGGGGTGCGGTGGGGTGGGGGGATGGGGCGGCACGGTTCCGGCGCTGGTCGGGGAATCGGCGGGCGGGAGGGGACCGGGCCGCCCCGGCGTCCGCGGGTCCGGCCGGCCCGGCGTACGGGGGGTCGGCTGCCCCGGCGTACGGGGGTCCGGCTGCCCCGGACGGACGTCCGGCTGCCCCGGCGTCCCCACGCCCGGCTGCCCGGTCGTCCGCGGGTCCGGCTGTCCTGGCGTACGGGGGTCCGGCTGCCCCGGCGTCCCCGCACCCGGCTGCCCCGGCGTACGAGGGTCCGGCTGCCCCGGCGTCCCCACGCCCGGCTGCCCGGTCGTCCGCGAGTCCGGCGGGACGGGAGGCCGTGGCGGGGCAGGTGGGTGGGGCGGGACAGGCGGGTGGGGCGGGGGGACGGAGGCACGTCGCGCTTCCGTGCTCATGCACCCCCCGTTTCCTCGTGCCCGTGCCGTCCTCGTCGGCGGGCCGTGTCCTGCTGCCCGGCCCGGCGCGGTCATGTCCGCCCCGGGCACTTACCCGCACGGCCGGAACACCATCCCGGTGCCGGCGCCGGACCCGTGCCCGAACGCCTCCGACGTGCGTGCGCGTCACTCTACGGCGTGACCCCCTACCGCGGGGAACCAGTACACGCGCCCGCGGCATTGGCCCGGAACGTCCCCCTACCCTGCGGTAATCCGGTCTGGCAGGCTGCCTCCATGACCGCTCGCCCCGCCGACCGGGCCCGCTACGACCGGGCCACCGCCCAACTCGACGCCCCGGTGGCGATCGTCGACCTGGAGGCGTTCGACGCCAACGCGGACGATCTGCTGCGCCGGGCCGGCGGGAAGCCCGTGCGGGTCGCCAGCAAGTCCGTACGCTGCCGCGCGCTGCTCGAACGCGTCCTGGCCCGGGACGGTTTCGCGGGCCTGATGTCCTTCACGCTGGACGAGTCGCTGTGGCTGGCGCGCTCCGGTTTCGAGGACGTGCTGCTCGCCTATCCGTCGGCGGACCGCGCCGGTTACGCCGAGTTGACCGCCGATCCGAAGCTCGCCGCCGCGGTGACCGTGATGATCGACGATCCGGCACAGCTGGACCTCATCGACGCGGCGCGCGACGGCGGTGGTGAAGTCGTGCGGGTCTGCCTGGAGTTGGACACCTCGCTGCGGCTGTTCGGCGGGCGGGTGCGGATCGGCGCCCGGCGCTCCCCGCTGCCCTCCCCCGCCCGGCTCGCCGATCTGGCGCGGGCGGTGGCCCGGCGGCCCGGGTTCCGGGTGGTGGGGATCATGGCGTACGAGGGTCATGTCGCCGGGGTCGGGGACGCGGTCGCCGGGCGTCCGCTGCGGTCGCGGGCGGTGCGGCTGATGCAGGCCGCCGCCCGCCGGGAGCTGGCCGAGCGCCGCGCGGAGGCGGTGCGCGCGGTCCGGGCCGTCGTGCCGGACCTGGAGTTCGTCAACGGCGGCGGCACGGGCAGCGTGCAGCACACGGCGGCGGAGGACGCGGTCACCGAGATAGCCGCCGGGTCGGGGCTGTACGTACCGCACCTGTTCGACAACTACACGTCGTTCCGGGGCCGTCCGGCGGCGCTGTTCGCCCTGCCCGTCGTGCGGCGGCCCGGGGTGGGCGTGGTGACGGTGCTCGGCGGCGGCTATCCGGCCTCCGGCGCGGCCGGTGCCGACCGGCTGCCGGTGCCGTACCTGCCCGAGGGGCTGCGCTACGACGTCCAGGAGGGCGCCGGTGAGGTGCAGACTCCGCTGCTCGGCTCCCCGGCCGACGATCTGCTGATCGGCGACAAGGTGTGGTTCCGGCACGCCAAGGCCGGGGAGCTGTGCGAGCGGTTCGACGCGCTGCACCTCGTCGAGGGGGACGCGGTGACGGCGACCGTGCCGACGTACCGGGGCGAGGGGCACGCCTTCCTGTGAGCTACAGGGGGGTGACGTACGCGCCCGAGATCCCGCCGTCCACCAGGAAGTCGGTGGCGTTGACGAAGGAGGAGTCGTCGCTGGCCAGGAAGGCCACGGCGGCGGCGATCTCCTCGGCCTCGGCGAACCGGCCGACGGGGATGTGCACCAGGCGGCGCGCGGCCCGCTCGGGGTCCTTGGCGAACAGCTCCTGGAGGAGCGGGGTGTTGACCGGACCGGGGCACAGGGCGTTGACCCTGATGCCCTCCCGAGCGAACTGCACGCCCAGTTCCCGGGACATGGCCAGCACCCCGCCCTTGGAGGCGGTGTACGAGATCTGCGAGGTGGCCGCGCCCATCCGGGCCACGAAGGACGCGGTGTTGATGATGGAGCCCCTGCCCTGGCGCCGCATGTAGGGGATGGCGGCCTTGCAGCACAGGTAGACGGAGGTCAGGTTGACCTCCTGGACGCGCCGCCACGCCTCCAGACCCGTCTCCAGGATGGAGTCGTCGTCGGGCGGTGAGATCCCGGCGTTGTTGAAGGCGACGTCGACGCTGCCGTAGGTGTCGTACGCCGTCTTGAACAGCGCCTCGACCTGCTCGGGGTCGGTGACGTCGACCTGGGCGAAGAGGCCGCCGGTCTCCTCGGCCGCCGCCTTGCCGCGGGTCTCGTCGACGTCGGCGCAGACCACGTGGGCGCCCTCCGAGGCGAGCCGGCGGGCGGTGGCCAGGCCGATGCCGCTGCCGGCTCCGGTGACGACGGCGGTACGGCCGACCAGGCGGCGGCAGACAGGGGTGTCGGTCACTGCGGGGAACCCTCCGTGCTGATGAAGACGTTCTTGGTCTCGGTGAAGGCGGTCAGCGCGTCCGGGCCCAGCTCGCGGCCGATGCCGGACTGTTTGAAGCCGCCGAACGGGGTCCAGTAGCGGACGCTGGAGTGCGAGTTGACGGACAGGTTCCCGGCCCGCACGGCGGACGACACGCGCAGGGCGCGGCCGACGTCGCGGGTCCAGACGGAGCCGGACAAGCCGTGGTCGATGTCGTTGGCGAGCGCCACGGCCTCGGCCTCGTCCTCGAAGGGCAGGACGACGGCGACGGGCCCGAAGACCTCCTCGACGGCCACCCGCGCGTGCGGGTCGACGCCGGTGAGGACGGTGGGCGGGTACCAGTAGCCGGGGCCGTCGGGGGCCTTGCCGCGGATGCCGTCGGCGTCCTCGGGGACGTAGGAGCGGACGCGGTCCAGCTGGGCGGCGGAGATCAGCGGGCCCATGTCGGTGCGTTCGTCGGCCGGGTCGCCGACGACGACCGACTCGACGGCGGGGGCGAGGAGGTCCAGGAAGCGGTCGTACACGCGGCGTTGGACGAGGATGCGGGTGCGGGCGCAGCAGTCCTGGCCGGCGTTGTCGAGGAAGGACATCGGGGCGGCCGCCGCGGCCGCTTCGACGTCGGCGTCGGCGAAGACGATGTTGGGGCTCTTGCCGCCGAGTTCGAGGGTGACGCGCTTGAGGCGGGCCGCGCTGCGGGCCAGTACCGCCTTGCCCACGGCCGTCGACCCGGTGAAAACGATCTTCGCCACGTCCGGGTGTTCGACGAGAGCGTGTCCGGCGATCGGGCCGCGGCCGGGCAGGACCTGGAAGAGGTGCTCGGGCAGGCCGGCGTCCAGGGCGAGTTCGGCCAGGCGCAGGGCGGTCAGCGGGGTAGTCTCGGCGGGCTTGAGGAGGACCGCGTTGCCGGCGGCGAGCGCGGGGGCGGTGCCCCAGGCGGCGATCGGCATCGGGAAGTTCCAGGGGGCGATGACGCCGACCACGCCGAGCGGTTCGAGGATCGTGACGTCGAGGCCGCCCGCGACCGGGATCTGCCGTCCCGTCAGCCGCTCCACTCCCCCGGCCGCGTAGTCGAGCAGGTCACGGACGTTGCCCGCCTCCCAGCGGGCGCCCGCGAGCGTGTGCCCGGCCTCGCGGACCTCCAGGCGGGCCAGTTCCTCCAGGTGCTCGTCGACCGTGACGGCGAACCGGCGCAGCAGCCGGGCCCGGTCCCCGGGGACGAGGGCGGCCCAGCGTTCCTGGGCCCGCACGGCGCGGGCGACGGCGGCGTCGACGTCGGCGGCGGAGGCGGCGGGGACGGTGGCGACGGTCTCCTCGGTCGCCGGGTTCAGTACGCGCAGTGCGTCGGGCGGTTCGGACAACGGGGACCTCACATGCGTTCGAAGGAGCGGCGCAGCTCCCAGTCGGTGACCGCGGCGTCGAAGGCGTCCAGTTCGACGCGCGCCATGTTGCGGTAGTGGTCGACGACCTCGTCGCCGAAGGCGGCGCGGGCGAGGGGGCTGTCCGCCCAGAGTGCGGCGGCCTCGCGCAGGGTGGTCGGGACGTGGGCGAAGCCCGCGGTGTAGGCGTTGCCGGGGCAGGGGTCGGGCAGTTCCAGTTCCCGTTCCACGCCGTACAGGCCCGCGGCGACCATGCCGGCGACGGCGAGGTAGGGGTTGACGTCGCCGCCGGGGAGGCGGTTCTCGAAGCGCAGGGAGCGGCCGTGGCCGACCACGCGCAGCGCGCAGGTGCGGTTGTCGTGGCCCCAGGCGACGGCGGTCGGGGCGAAGGAGCCGGGCTGGAACCGCTTGTAGGAGTTGATGTGGGGGGCGTAGAGGAGGGAGAAGTCGCGCAGGGCTGCCAGCTGTCCGGCGAGGAAGTGCCGCATGAGCGGGGACATGCCGCCGTCGGGTCCCGGCATGGCGCTGGCGCCGTCCTCGCCGGTGAGCGAGAGGTGGATGTGGCAGGAGTTGCCCTCGCGCTCGTCGTACTTGGCCATGAAGGTGAGGGAGACGCCCTCCTGGGCGGCGATCTCCTTGGCGCCGGTCTTGTAGAGGGCGTGCTGGTCGCAGGTGACCAGGGCCTCGTCGTAGCGGAAGGCGATCTCGTGCTGGCCGGGGTTGCACTCGCCCTTGGCGGACTCGACGGTGAGACCGGCGCCGGCCATCTCGTTGCGGATGCGGCGCAGCAGGGGCTCGACGCGGCCGGTGCCGAG
Organism: Streptomyces sp. NPDC016677; assembly: GCF_055562815.1. NCBI lineage: Bacteria > Bacillati > Actinomycetota > Actinomycetes > Kitasatosporales > Streptomycetaceae > Streptomyces > Streptomyces sp. NPDC016677. Next base: position 243,765 of record NZ_JBVHEO010000009.1, read on the forward strand.
GACGGAGTAGTCGACGTTGTACTGGTTGGCCGGGGTGAGGCCGCGGTAGCCGGCGTCCCAGGCCGACTCGTAGGTGTCCTTGAAGACGATGAACTCCAGCTCGGTGCCGACCTGGGCGGTCAGGCCGTGCTCGGCGAGGCGGGCGAGCTGGCGGCGCAGGATCTGGCGCGGGGCGGCCACCACCGGGGAGCCGTCCTCCCAGGCGAGGTCGGCGGTGACGAACGCGGTGCCGGGGTGCCAGGGGAGGCGGCGCAGGGTGGCCAGGTCGGGGCGCAGGGCGAAGTCGCCGTAGCCGCGGTCCCAGGAGGACATGGCGTAGCCGTCGACGGTGTTCATCTCGGCGTCGACGGCGAGGAGGTAGTTGCAGCCCTCGGTGCCGTGGTGCAGTACCTCGTCGAGGAAGAAGCGGGCGGCGAACCGCTTGCCCTGGAGCCGCCCCTGCATGTCCGGGAAGGCCAGGACGACGGTGTCGATCTCGCCGCCGGCGACGAGGACGTGCAGTTCCTCGACACCGAGCGGGGGTGTGCGGTCTGCCACGGAGGGCTCCTCGGGCTTCCTTGTCGGGCCGGGAGCCATAAGGTATTGCGCAGGACCATTGGTTGGGAAGGGGGCACGGGCCGTATGCCGGAGGAGGGGAGCGGAGCCGGCGCCGGGGGCGCGGTGGCGGGCCGGCTGGCGGCGGTGCTCCGGCCGGTGCGGACGGGCAACGGCTTCGAGGAGGCGCTGGAGCAGATCCTCCAGGTCGTGCGGCTGGGGCTGGTGCCGGCGGGCGGACGGCTGCCGGCCGAGCGGGAGCTGGCGGAGCGGCTCGGGATCAGCCGGGTGACGCTGCGCGAGGTGCTGCGGGTGCTGCACGACCAGGGGCTGGTGGAGGCGCGGCGGGGGCGGTACGGCGGGACGTTCGTGCTGCCGCGTCCGGACACCGGCGGCGAGGACGAGCTGCGGCGCCGGGTCGCCGAGGTCGACATCGAGGACGTACTGCGCTTCCGGGAGGTGCTGGAGGTGGGCGCGGCCGGGCTGTGCGCGGCGCACGGGCTGGCCGGGGAGCGGGCGGAGCGGCTGCGGGCGGCGCTGGCCCGCACCCGCGACGCGCCGCTCGCCGAGTACCGCCGGGTGGACACGCTGCTCCACCTCACCCTCGCCGAGCTGTCCGGGTCGCCGTCGCTGGCCGGGCAGTACGCGGCGGTGCGGGCGAGCGTGAACGGGCTGCTGGACTGCATCCCGCTGCTGGTGCGCAACCTGGAGCACTCGCAGCAGCAGCACGCCGCGCTGGTGACGGCCGTGCTGGACGGGGACGCGGACGGGGCACGGGCGGCGATGCGGGAGCACTGCGCGGGGACGGCGGCGCTGCTGCGGGGGTTCCTGGCGTGAGCGCGCCGCGCAAAGGTTCGATATGGGTCCATTGACGGGAGGGCGGATGCCGGACAGGCCGCTGATCGGTGTCAGTACGTACCTGGAGCAGCAGGTGCGCTGGGGAGTGTGGGAGATGGCGGCGGCGCTGCTGCCGAGCGGGTATCCGCGGCTGGTGCAGCGGGCGGGCGGGCTGGCGGCGATGCTGCCGCCGGACGCGCCGGAGCACGCCGCGGCGGCCGTCGCCCGGCTGGACGGCCTGGTGATCGCGGGCGGCCCGGACGTGGAACCGGCCCGCTACGGCGCCGAGCGCCATCCGCGCACCGGCCCGCCCGCCCGGGCCCGGGACGCCTGGGAACTGGCCCTGATCGAGGCGGCCCTCGCCGCCCGCCTGCCGCTGCTGGGCATCTGCCGCGGCATGCAGCTGCTGAACGTGGCCCTCGGCGGCACGCTCGTCCAGCACCTCGACGGGCACGCCGAGGTGCTGGGCGTGTTCGGCGGCCACCCGGTGGAGCCGGTGCCGGGCACGCGGTACGCCGGCCTCGTGCCGGAGGCGACGTCCGTGCCGACGTACCACCACCAGGCGGTGGACCGGCTCGGCGCCGGCCTGATCCCGTCGGCGCACGCGGCCGACGGCACGGTGGAGGCGGTGGAGCTGCCGGCCGCCGACGGGTGGGTGCTGGGGGTGCAGTGGCATCCGGAGATGGGCGAGGACGTACGGGTCATGCGGGCCCTGGTGGAGGCCGCCGGGCAGCGGGGGGGGTGACGTGCGGGAGACCGTCCGGCAGGAGGGGGCCGTAGGCGAGGGGTGACGTGCGGGAGACCGTCCGGCAGGAGGGGGCCGTAGGCGAGGGGTGACGTGCGGGAGACCGTCCGGCAGGAGGGGGCCGTAGGCGGGGAGTGACCTGCGAGAGGGCACCCGGCAGGAGAGGGCGGCCGAGGCCGGCAGGCCACGCCCCGGCGCTCGGCGTCCCCGGCCACACCCCGCGCCCTTCAGTGGCTCCTCCCGGCCGACGCCCGGATCCGCCGCACGATCACGCCGATGATGTCCTCGTCGGCCGATACCCGTCGGCCCGACGCCGTCGCCGTACAGGAACGCCGCCCCCCCGTACACGGCCGCACGGCCGCGCCCCCGCGCTCACCCCCGCGTCAGCGACAGCAGCTGCCGCGCCGGCCCCGTCGGCCGGTGCCCCGTCGGCCACACGGCCCGCAGGTCGCGGGCGAGGGAGACGTCCTCGACCGGTACCCGGACCAGGCGCCGCATCGCCAGCTCTTCGCCCAGGGCCAGTTCGCTCAGGACCGCCGGACCGGCGCCGCCGACCGCGGCGGCCTTCACCGCCGTGGTGGACGACAGCTCGATCAGCGCGGGGGCCAGTCCGCCCAGCGCGGCGTCCAGCACCTGCCGGGTACCGGACCCCCTCTCCCGCAGGATCAGCGGCGTCGCGGCCAGCTCGCGGGCGGCCAGCGGACGGCGGCGGCGTGCCCAGGGGTGACCTGGCGCGGTGACCACGATCAGCCGGTCGTGGGCGATGACCGCCGAGTCCAGCCCGGCCGGCACACTCACCCCCTCCACGAACCCGAGGTCGACCTCACCGGCCAGCAGCCGCCGCGCCACCGCCGACGAGTTCCCGGCGAGCAGCGACACCGCCGTGTCCGGACGCTGTGCGCGCAGCGCGACCAGCCAGCCGGGCAGCAGGTACTCCGCGATGGTCATGCTCGCCGCCACCCGCAGCCGGGAGTCGCGCCGGTCCCGCAGCGCCTGCGCCCCCGCGTCGAACGCCTCCGCCGCCTCCACGATCCGCCGCGCCCAGTCGGTGACCAGCGCGCCGGCGTCGGTGAGCCGGGAGCCACGCGGCGACCGGTCCACCAGGGCGACGCCCAGCTGGCGCTCCATCGACCGGACGCGGCTGCTGGCGGCCGGCTGGCTGATGCCCAGCTCCCGCGCCGCTCCGCCGAGGCTGCCCAGCCGGGCCACCGCCAGCAGCAGTTCCAGGGCGCCCAGGTCCGGCACCCGGTGCGCCAGCGGCGCCGCGCGCGTCGGCCCGGACGCGTCACCGGAACCCTGATTCTCCGTACCGCTCATAACTCCAGCTTATGCCCTCATAGGAACATGCTCCCTGGTCAGCACGGTCCCCGGAAAGGACCGTGGGGACATGGTCACCGCAGTCCGCCCGCGCCCCCGGCCCCTCGCGCCCGCTCCCCGCCGCCCGGCCCTGCGCCACCTCGGCCCCAACTGGTACGCCTGCGTCATGGGCACCGCCGTCGTCGCCTCCGCCGGGGCCGGGCTCCCCTGGCGGCCGCCGGGACTGCGCGCCGCCTGCGCCGCCGTCTGGGCGCTCTCCCTGCTCCTGCTGGTGACCCTGCTCGCCGCCCGGGCGCTGCACTGGCGCCACCACCCCGACCAGGCCCGCGCCCACCTCCTCGACCCGGCGGCGGCCCCGTTCTACGGCTGCCTGGCGATGGCGCTGCTGTCGGTCGGCGGCGGCGCGCTCGCCGTCGGCCGGGACTGGATCGGCGTACCGGCGGCGGTGGCGCTGGACGCCGTGCTGTTCACCGCCGGTACGGCCGTCGGGCTGGCGGCGGCCGTCGTCGTCCCGTACCTGATGGCCGTACGCCACGAGATCGCGCCGGGACAGGCCGCCCCCGCGTGGCTGCTGCCGCTCGTCGCGCCGATGGTGTCGGCCGCGCTGGGGCCGGCGCTGGTGCCGTACCTGCCGGCCGGGCAGCCGCGTGAGACCCTCCTGCTGGGCTGTCTGGCGCTGTTCGGGGCGAGTCTGCTCGCGACCCTGCTGATGCTGCCGCTGGTCTTCGCCCGACTGCTCACCGGCGACCCGCTGCCGCCCGCCCTGACCCCGACCCTGTTCCTGGTCCTCGGCCCGCTGGGCCAGTCCACCACCGCCGTCGGCAATGTCGCGGACGTCGCCCCCGGCGTCCTCCCCGCCCCGTACGCCGAGGGCTTGACCGTGCCGGCCGTCCTCTACGGCGTCCCGGTCATGGGCTTCGCCCTGCTGTGGCTGGCCCTGGCCGCGGCGCACGTGGTCCGGGCCCGGCGGCACGGCCTGCGGTTCTCGATGACCTGGTGGTCGTTCACCTTCCCGGTCGGCACCTGCGTCACCGGCGCCACGTCCCTGTCCCGGCACACCGGGCTCGCCGTCTACGAGGGTCTCGCCCTGCTCCTCTACGGGGTTCTGGTCACCGCCTGGGCCGTGGCGGCCGTGGGGACGGCGCGCGGGGTGGCCAGCGGCCGGCTGCTCGCGGCGCCCCGGTGACACCGCCGCGGCGGCTCCACCACGGCGCCGGGCCGCTCACCGGCGCGACCGGCCCCGTACCGCCTCGATGTGCTCCGCGACCGCCACGACGAGCAGCCGGGTGTCGGGGACCGTGGCCCGCCAGCGGTGCCGGACGCCTCCGGTGAGGTAGAGCGTGTCGCCGCGGCCCAGCCGGTAGGCGCGGCCCTCCGCCTCGATCTCGACGGCACCCTCGGCGACGTACATCAACTGGTCGTTGCGGTACTGCAGTTCCCGGCCGGCGTCGTGGTCGCCGGTGAACTCCGAGGCGTGCATCTGATGGCGTCCGCGCACCAGCGAGCGCACCCGGGGCCCGGACCCCGGTTCCCCTTCCTCGGCCCGGACCACGTCCACGCTGCACGCCGGGTCGGCGGCGGCGAGCAGCTCCACGGCGGTGGTGCGCAGCGCGTCGGCGACCTTCTCCAGGGAGGCGGTGCTCGGCCGGGCCCGGTCGTTCTCGATCTGGCTGAGGAAGGGCACCGACAGGCCGCTGCGCTCGGCCACGACGGCGAGAGTGAGGTCCAGCGCGCGGCGCCGCCGCCGGACGGCCGCGCCCACCCGTAGGGGCTGCTCTTTGTGGTCGCCCATCGCTCCGGCTCCCTCCTTCACCCGTCGCATCCATCGTGCCGCCCCGGTGCCGTTTCCCGGGCACGGTCCCTTTGATGAGTTCTCTGCACCCTACGCATGTTCGGCAAACCGTTTCATGCGGCCGTCACATCGATGTCACGTCCGGGTGGCAGTGACCCATCGGTTCGCGCCAGGAACCGGGTCCCCGGTACGGGCCGTTCTCCCCGTTCTCCTGGCGGGGTTGCGCCCCGTATTCCCGGCCCCGGGCCCGGCCGGGGGTGTGGTCCGGGCGGGTGCGTAGCGCTTTGTGGTTGTCCGAATCCTTACCGTGTCACCATCCCGGGGTCCGGGACGACCGGGAGGGGCGGGCCGCCCGCGCCGGTCGGCGCGTGGGCGGCCCGCCCCTTCCGGTGGCGGTCACGGTGGGGGACACGCGACGGTCATGCGGCGGTCATGCGCTCCGCGACCTGGGGGTTCTCCTTGATCCAGGCGGCCACCGCTTCCTCCTCGTGGCCCTGGCCCCGGTCCTTGATCTCGCTCTCCAGGCTGCCGAGCTCGTCCTCGCTCATCCTGAAGTTCTTGATCCACTTCGTGAGCTGCGGGTACTGCTCGGGGAACTCCTTGCTGGCGATCGTGTGGATCGTGTTGTTCTCGCCCCAGAGCTTCTCCGGGTCCTTGAGCTTGGTCAGCTCGTAGTCGCTGTACGCCCAGTGCGGCGACCACAGGACGACCGCGACGGGCTCCTCCTTGGCGATGGCCCGCTTCAGCTCGGCCAGCATCGCCGGGGTGGAGCCGTCGACGACCTCGTACTCGTCGTCGAGGCCGTAGCCGGGCAGGACGTCGTTCTTGAGCAGGTTCATCTCGCCGGTGCCCGGCTCGATGCCGATGATCTTCCCGTCGAAGAGGTCGGCCTTGCCCTTGAGGTCCGCCATGGACTCGACGTCCTTGACGTAGCTGGGCACCGCGACCTCCAGCGAGGTCGGTTCGTACCAGGTGCCCAGATCGGTCAGGTCGTCCTTGCTCTTCTCCCAGAAGTTGGCCTGGGCGTGCGGCAGCCACGCGTCGAAGTTGAGGTCCAGGTCACCGGAGGCCAGACCGGTGTAGACCGGGCCGACGTCCATCTGCTTGGTGTTGATCTGGTAGCCGCGCTTCTCCAGGACGTTCTTCCAGAGGTAGGTGATGGCCACGTCCTCTTCCCACGGGAACCAGGCCACGTCCAGCGCGCGCTCGGCCTCCGCCGGGGTGGAGCCGGCGCCGGAGGCGACCGGGGCCAGCTCGTCGACCAGGCCGGGGTTGTCCTTCAGCCAGGTCTTCACGGCGTCCTGCTGCTTGCCCTTGCCGGACTTGTTGATCTCGGCTTCGAGGCTGGTGAGCTGGTCCTCCGTCAGCTCGAAGTCCTTCAGCCACCCGGCGACCGTCGGGTCGTCGCCGGCGAAGCCCTTGCGGGAGAGCGTGTGCACGCCGTCTCCCTTGCCCCAGGCGCCCTTCGGGTCCTTGAGCTTCTTGAGGTCGTAGTCGTTGTACGCCCAGTGCGGCGACCACAGCGGAACCACGATCGGCTCCTTCTTGCTGATGGCCCGCTTCAGCTCGGCCAGCATCGCCGGGGTGGAGCTGTCGACGACCTTGTACTCCCTGTCCAGGCCGTACGCCTTGAGGACCGTGCTCTTCAGCATGGCCGTCTCACCGGCGCTGGACTCGATGCCGGTGATCTCGCCGCCGAAGAGGTCGCCCTTGCCCTTGAGGTCGGCGAGGGTGTCGATGTCGTCCATGTACGCCGGAACGGTCAGCTCCAGCGACGTCTTGTCGTACCAGGCGCCGAGGTCGTCGAGCCTGCTGCCGTACTTCTTCCAGTACTGCGCGTGGGTGGTCGGCAGCCAGGCGTTGGTGACGATGTCGATGTCGCCCTGCGCGAGGGAGGTGTAGAGCGGCCCGGCGTCGAACTGCTGGGCCTCCACCTGGTAGCCGCGCTCCTCCAGGATCTCCTTCCACAGGAAGGTGGAGGCGACGCCCTCGTCCCAGGGGACGTAGCCGAGGGTGACCTTCTTGCCCTGGCCGACGTTCTTGCCGTCCGCGACGGTCTCGGAGTCGCCGGAGCCGCCGAACATGCCCATGCCGCCGGCCACCAGGGCCAGGATCACGACACCGACGACGGCGACCTGCGGGCGGGGCCGGTAGGACCAGATCTTCAGACCGTGCAGCGCGCGGGCCCGGGCGGCGGCCCGCCGGCCCAGCGGGGAGACCTGGGTGCCCAGGGCGCTGGTCATGCGGTCGAGGTAGATCGCCAGGATCACGATGGCGACACCGGCCTCGGAGCCGAGGCCCACGTTGAGCTGGCCGATGGCCTCGTTGACGTCGCCGCCGAGGCCGCCGGTGCCGACCATGCCGGCGATCGCGGCCATCGACAGGCCGAGCATGATGACCTGGTTGACGCCCGCCATCACGGTGGGCAGGGCGAGGGGGAGCTGGACGCGCAGCAGGGTGTTGCGGGGCGTGGTGCCGAACGCCTCGGCCGCCTCGACCAGTTCCCTGTCGACCTGCCGGATGCCCAGCTCGGTCATGCGCACGCCGGGGGCGAGCGCGAAGATCAGGGTGGCCACGATGCCCGCGGAGGCGCCGGTGCCGAAGAACAGGATCGCCGGGATGAGGTAGATCATCGCGGGCAGCGTCTGCATGAAGTCGAGGACCGGCCGCACCACCGCGCTGACCCGGTCCGAACGGGCCGCCCAGATGCCCACGGGCACGGCGACGACCAGCGCGATGATGGTGGCGACGAGCACCAGCGACAGGGTGATCATCGCGTTCTCCCACAGTTCGAGGGAGTCGATGAACGCGAACCCGGCGAACGTGAGGACACCGGCGAGCGTGCCGCGCAGCCAGAACGCGATCACCGCGAAGATACCGGCGAGCAGCAGCGGCTCGGGCGCCTGGAGGACGGCGTCGATACCGTCGTAGGTGCCGGTGAAGACGGTCTTGAAGAAGTCGAAGAGCCAGGCCACGTGGTCGAGCAGCCAGTCGACCGCGTCGTTGACCCAGGTGCCGAGCGGGATCCTAGGCACGGGCCATCACCTTCTCGCCGCCCTTGTCCCGCGGGGAGTCGCAGACCCCGGGGTCGGCCTCCTCGTCCCCGAGGAAGCCGATGAGGCGCTGCCGGGGCACGACACCGACGAGCACTCCGTCGCCGTTCAGCACGGCCACGGGGTGCGGCACCCGCGCGCTGATCGCGCACAGGTCGGTGAACGACGTGTCGGGGGTGGCGGTCTCGCAGCCGCAGTCGGCCTCGTCGCCGCGCGTCTCGGTCTCCATGACCGCGCCGGCGGTGAGCACCCGGGAACGGTCGACGTCCTGGGTGAAGGAGGCGACGTAGTCGTTGGCCGGGCGGATCAGGATGTCCTGCGCGGTGCCGATCTGCACGATGCGGCCGTCGCGCATCACGGCGATGCGGTCGCCCAGGCGCATGGCCTCGTTGAGGTCGTGGGTGATGAAGACGATGGTCTTCTTCAGCGTCTTCTGCAGTTCCAGGAGCTGGTCCTGCATGTCGCGCCGGATCAGCGGGTCGAGGGCGCTGAACGACTCGTCCATCAGCAGCAGGTCGGCGTCGGTGGCGAGCGCGCGGGCCAGGCCCACGCGCTGCTGCATACCGCCGGACAGCTCGTCGGGCCAGGACTTCTCCCAGCCGGCCAGGCCGCACAGGGCGAGCGCCTCGTCGGCGCGGCGTTCGCGCTCGGCGCGGGGCACGCCCTGCACTTCCAGACCGTAGGCGGCGTTGTCGCGGACACTGCGGTGCGGGAAGAGCGCGAAGTGCTGGAAGACCATGCTGATCTTCTTGGAGCGGACCTCGCGCAGCCTCCGGTCGCCCAGCTCGGTCAGGTCGTCACCGCCGAAGCGGACGTGTCCGTCGGTCGGCTCCAACAGGCCGTTGAGCATGCGCAGCAGCGTGGACTTGCCGGACCCGGACAGGCCCATGACGACGAAGATCTCGCCCGGTTCGACGGTGAAGGACGCGTCGATGACGGCGGCCGTGGTGCCGTCGGCCCGCAGTTCCTCCCGTTCCGCTCCCTGGCGCAGTCGTTCGACTGCCTGGTCGGGTTTTCTGCCGAACACCTTGTAAAGGTGCTCGGCCTCAAGCCTGGCTGACACGCTTACCTCTTGCCTCGGGAACAGGGACGGAATCCGAAGACTGGCTAACAGTTGCTTTTTTCAACCAGCTTGGGTTCGGCTGCGCACCTGCCCCGATCCTTATCGGCCAAACACAAGTGTGATCTGCTTCACTTCCAGGGCACGCGTCAGTCACACTGCGTACACCCCCGCTCCCCTCCGGGGCGGCCTCCGAGTGCTCCCGCCCGGCCCTGCGGCATGATGCGGGGCGTGACCGGACGACTCATGCTCCTCGACACCGCCTCCCTCTACTTCCGGGCCTACTTCGGCGTCCCGGACTCCGTTAAGGCCCCCGACGGCTCGCCGGTGAACGCCGTGCGCGGACTGCTCGACTTCATCGACCGGCTGGTGAGGGACCACCGGCCGGATCACCTGGTGGCCTGCATGGACGCCGACTGGCGCCCGGCGTGGCGGGTGGAGCTGATCCCCTCCTACAAGGCCCACCGCGTCGCCGCCGAGCGCCCGGCGGGACCGGACGTGGAGGAGGTGCCCGACACGCTCTCCCCGCAGGTCCCGGTGATCGAGGCGGTCCTCGACGCCCTCGGCATCGCCCGCGTCGGCGTCCCGGAGTACGAGGCGGACGACGTGATCGGCACCTTCACCGCACGGGCGGACGGCCCGGTCGACATCGTCACCGGCGACCGCGACCTCTACCAGCTCGTCGACGACGCCCGCGGCGTGCGCGTGCTGTACCCGCTCAAGGGCGTCGGCACCCTCCAGCTCACCGACGAGGCGCTGCTGCGCGAGAAGTACGGCGTCGACGGCCGCGGTTACGCCGATCTGGCCCTGCTGCGCGGTGACCCGAGCGACGGCCTGCCCGGGGTGCCGGGCGTGGGCGAGAAGACCGCGGCCAAGCTGCTCGCCCAGTTCGGCGACGTGGCCGGCATCCTCGCCGCGGTCGACGACCCCGGCGCCAAGCTCACCCCCGCCCAGCGCAGGCGGCTCGACGAGGCCCGGCCGTATCTGGCGGTGGCCCCGAAGGTGGTCCGGGTCGCGGACGACGTCCCGCTGCCCGACGTCCCCACCGCGCTGCCGCACGGCCCCCGCGACCCCCGGGCCCTGGACGAACTGGCGACCCGCTGGGGCCTGGGCGGATCGCTGCAGCGGCTCTTGACCACGCTCGGCGCATGACCGCGCCGGGCGCCCGGGCCACCGGGGGTTCCGGACGGAGCGGCGGGGACACTCGGGGGCTGATGGACCTCTCGTCCATGAGGCGCCGAACAGAGGAGGGATGCTAACTTAGGCAAACCTAACTATGCTTTGGGAGGCCGTCATGGCAGACCGTCCGGCGCGCAAGCCGCGGAAGCCGCACTCGGCACAGGTCGTCCGCACGGAGCGGCTGACCCCGCACATGCAGCGGGTGGTACTCGGCGGCGAAGGGCTCGCCGACTTCTCCGCGGACACCTGCACCGACCACTACGTCAAACTGCTCTTCCCCTCCGGCGGCGCGACCTACCCCGAGCCGTTCGACATGGAGCGGATCCGCGCGGAGTTCCCCCGCGAGCAGTGGCCGGTCACGCGGACCTACACGGTGCGGCACTGGGACGCCACCCTGCGGGAACTGACCGTGGACTTCGTCATCCACGGCGACGAGGGACTGGCCGGGCCCTGGGCGCGCGACGTCCAGCCCGGCGAGACCATCCTCTTCATGGGCCCCGGCGGCGCCTACGCTCCCGATCCCGCCGCCGACTGGCACCTGCTGGCCGGTGACGAGAGCGCGCTGCCCGCGATCGCCCGCTCGCTGGAGGCGCTGCCGGACGGTGCGCGCGCCTTCGCCTTCGTGGAGGTCGCCGGTCCGGAGGAGGAGCAGAAGATCGACTCCGACGTGGAAGTGGTCTGGCTGCACCGCGGGGACCGCCCTGTCGGCGAGGCCCTCGTCGAGGCCGTCCGCGCGCTGGAGTTCCCCGCGGGCCGGGTGCACGCGTTCGTGCACGGCGAGGCGGGCTGCGTGAAGGAACTGCGCAAACTGCTGCGGGTCGAGCGGCAGCTCCCCCGCGAGGACCTGTCCATCTCCGGCTACTGGCGGCTCGGTCACAACGAGGACGGCTGGCAGTCGTCCAAGCGGGAGTGGAACGCCCAGGTCGAGGCGGAGCAGGAGGGCGGCGCCGCGGCATCGGCCGCGTGACGACCACGGCGATCACGACAGCCACGACGGCCACCGCGGCCACGGCAGCTCGGGGCGCTTGTCGGCACTTGCCGCCGTCCGGGGTGCGGCCGACGTCCGTAGTCCTGTGGGCGCCGGTCGGTGTCCGTCGATGCGCGGGTCGGCACCGCCGACGTCGTCGGCAGTCGTCAGTGCTTGCCGAAGCCGTCGGCAGTCTTCGGCGCCCGTCGGCAGCCGCCCGCACCCGCCCGCATCCCGCGCCCCGCCGGCTCAGTCACCGCTCAGCCGGGCGTGCAGATGCATGTCGTGCCAGCCGTCAGCGTGCCGCAGCGCGCTGCGCTTGACCCCCTCCAGCAGGAACCCGGTCCGTTCCGCGACCCGGCAGGACGCCGTGTTGGCGACGGCGTGGGTCAGCTCGAGGCGGTGCAGGCCGACCTCGTCGAAGGCCCAGCGGGCGAGCGCCGCCGTGGCCCGCGCGGCGACTCCCTGTCCACGGGCCGCCGCCACGGTCCAGTACGCCACCTCGGCCACACCGTCGGCGAGCAGCACATCACGCAGCGCCACCCGGCCGAGCAGCCGGCCACTGGCCGCGTCGGCGACCGCCCACTGCGCGTTCCGCTCACCGGCCCATTCCGCCTGCCACGCGGCGATCCAGCCGCGCACCTCCTCCACGGAGTCGGCGGCCCTGATGTGCCACTGGTGCATCAACGGGTCCTGGAACGCCTCGAAGACCGCCGGCGCGTCCCCCTCCCGCCAGGGACGCAACAGGAGTCCGTCGCCACTGGCGATCGTGGGCTGGACGGTGCGGGACAGGGTGCCGGCAGGCAGAACCGGGGGCGTCAGATAGGGCATGATCCGCATCCTCCCAAGGCACACCCCTCACGGACAGCACTTTCCGCTGCCGCTGTTGCCGTGGGTGCCCGCTGGTGCCCCTGGTGCCGCTGTCCACACAACACTTCTCCGCTGCCTCCGTCCATCCCTCGCTCCCGCCGCCTCTTCTACCCTTGCTGACGATGAGACGCCGCACCCCTCCCCCGCCCTCCCCGCTCCCCCAGCGCGACGGGGTCGACCCGGTGCGGCTGCGGCTGCCCGCCGAGGGCCCGTGGGTCACGGTCCGCGACCACCTCGTCGAACGCCTCTCCGGCGCGGCCCCCGGCCTCGTCGCCGAGATGCTCGACGCGGGTCTGGTGGTCGGCGCCGACGGACGGCCGGTGGCGGCCGACGCCCCGTACCGGCCGGGCATGTACGTGTGGTTCCACCGCCGGCTCTCCCCCGAGGTACCGGTTCCCTTCCCCCTCCTCGTCCACTACCGCGACGAGCACATCGTGGTCGCCGACAAGCCGCACTTCCTGGCCACCACCCCACGCGGCAGTCACGTCGCCGAGACCGCCCTGGCCCGCCTGCGCCGGGAACTGGACGTCCCCACGCTCACCGCGGCCCACCGCCTCGACCGCCTCACCGCCGGACTGGTGCTGTTCACCGTGCGCCCCGAGGAACGCGGCGCCTACCAGACCCTGTTCCGGGACCGGCGGGTCCGCAAGACGTACGAGGCCGTCGCTCCCCACGCCCCCGCGCTCTCCCTCCCCCGGACCGTACGGAGCCGGATTGTGAAGGAACGCGGGGTGCTGACCGCCCGGGAGACCGAGGGCGAGCCGAACGCGGTCAGCCACATCGAACTGATCGCCCGGCACCCCGAAACGGTGACCGAACCGGGGACGGGAACGGCGGCAACCACGGGCCTGGCCCGCTACCGCCTCACCCCCACCACCGGCCAGACCCACCAGCTGCGCGTCCACATGACCGCGCTCGGCGTCCCGATCCTCGGCGACCCTCTCTACCCGGAGGTGACCGCTCCCGTCCCCGCGGACGACTTCCGGCGCCCGCTGCAACTGCTCGCCCGCGAGCTGGCCTTCACCGATCCGCTCACCGGACGGGAGCACCGCTTCCGCAGCTCCCGCGCCCTCACCGCCTGGACCTCCTACGAGGACTGGGCCGCCGGTCAGTAACCACGCCACCAGCGCACGAAGCGCTGCCACGCGCCGAGGGGACGCGCCGGTTCCACGGACGCCGCCGACGCGTCCGACGTGTCCGGCGCGTCCGGCGCGGTCCGGTCTGCGGCCGACGGTTCCGGCCGGGTCAGCACGGGCGAGGCGCCCGACTCGCCCACCTGCCGGGGCAGCGGCGCGCCCACGTGCCAGGGGGCCCGCTGCGGCGGGACCGGGGCGTGACTGGGTGCCTGCGTCACGTCCTGCGGCGGCTTGGGCTCGAACCGCACCGGCAGTTCCATCAGATGCCGTGACGCGATCGAGGACCGCCAGCGCAGCTCGTTCTCGTCGCAGTCGAGCTGGACGTCCGGCAGCCGCATCAGCAGGGCGTCGACGCCGGAGTCGGCGATGGCACGGCCGATGTCCTGGCCGGGACACTCGTGCGGGCCGCCGCCGAAGGCGAGGTGGGAGCGGTTGCCCTGCATGTTGGCGGACAGGTCGGGCCGGACGCGCGGGTCCACGTTGCCCGGCGCGATACCGAGCAGCAGTCCGTCGCCGGCCCGGATCCGCTGGCCGCCCAGCTCCGTCTCCTGCTTGGCGAAGTAGGCGAAGATCGTGCTGAACGGCGGCTCGTCCCACAGGGACTGCTCGACCGCCTCGGGCACCGTCATCTGGCCGCCGCTGAGCTGGGCGCGGAACCCCGGGTCGGTGAGGACCACGCGCAGCACGTTGGAGATCAGGTTCGCCGTGTTCTCGTAGGCGGCGAAGAGGATGAGCCGCAGGTGTTCCCTGACCTCGACGTCGGTGAGGTTCGCCGGGTGGTTGATCAGGTGGGTGGCGAAGTCCTCGCCGGGTTCGGCGCGGCGGCGCTCGGTGAGGCGGCGCAGTACCTCCACGACGTGGTCGTGACTGGCGATCGCCGTGTCGGTGCCCTTGAGGGCGTCCCGGGCGGCCTCCACCAGCCGGTCGTCGTACTCGTCCGCCATGCCGAGCAGCTCGCACATCACCGCCATCGGCAGGTGTTCGGCGAACTGGCTGACCAGGTCGGCCCGGCCCTCCTCGCAGAAGCGGTTGACCAACCGCTGGGTGTGCCGCCTGATGTGGCGGCGCAGGCTGCGGTAGTCGATCGTGGACATGGCCCCGGAGACGGCGCCGCGCAGCCGCTTGTGCTCATCGCCTTCGACGTGCGAGGCGATGGGCTGCCAGGCGATGTGCGGCATGAGGGGATGGTCGGGCTTGACCATCCCCTCCTTCAGCGGGGTCCAGATACGGCTGTCCCGGCAGAACTGTGCCGGCGTGCTCACCATGTGCAGGTTCTCGGAGTGCCCGAGGACCACCCACACGGGCACGTCGTCATGGATCAGCGCGGGCGCCACCGGCCCGTGCTGCTCCCGCAGCTGTTCGTACAGCTCTTCCAGGTCCTCGGCCTCGTGGAGCCGGTGCAGCCCGCCGGGTCCCAGGCCGTGCGCGGGACAGCCGGGGGGCGGTCCGGGCGTGGGGCCGCCCGGTCCGGACAGGGGGTGGGTTTCGAACGTCACAGTGGTCGCTCCGGAGCTGATGGTCAGTCGGATGTCTGGGGTGGACGGCGGACGGCGGTCAGGTGAGCGCCCCCGTCATGGCGAGGGAGTGCAGGAAGCGCATCAGGGTCATCAGGACGTCCCGGCTGGAGGCCCTGCGGCGCACGTCGCACTCCATGATCGGGATCTCCTCGGACAGATCGAGGGCCGTGCGCAGTTCGTCCAGCGGGTAACGGGGGGCGTCCGGGAAGGAGTTGACGGCGACCACGAACGGCACGCCGCGCTCCTCCAGCCGCCCCATGACGTCGAAGCTGACCTCCAGCCGGCGGGTGTCCACCAGCACGACCGCGCCGAGCGCGCCCTCGAACAGTCCGTTCCACAGGAACCAGAACCGCTCCTGGCCGGGTGTGCCGAAGAGGTAGAGGACCAACTGGTCGGTGATGCTGATCCGGCCGAAGTCCATCGCGACGGTGGTCGCCGTCTTGGACGGGGACCCGTAGTTGTCGTCGACCCCGATGCCGGCCTGGGTCATGGTCTCTTCGGTGGTCAGCGGTCTGATCTCGCTGACCGATCCGACCATGGTGGTCTTGCCGACGCCGAAGCCTCCCACGATGACGATCTTCACGGCGGCCTCGGCCGTGTGCGGCAGCCGGTCCTCCGTCCGGGGGCCGGGAATGGTGTCAGAGTTTTTGAAGTCCATGCATCACCGCTTCGAGGAGGGACCGGTCGGCGACCTTCTGCCGGACGATCGGGGCGCGGGCCTGTACCAGTTCCGCTGCCAGCATCTCGGTGAGCAGGACGGTCACCACGCTGAACGGCAGGCTCAGGTAGGCCGAGAGTTCCGCCACGGACAGGGGTGCGACGCACAACCGGAGCAGGGCGGCCTGCTCGGGCGTCGCCGACGCCGGCGGGTCGGTGCGCGCCACGATCAGGGTCACCAGGTCTATGTCCGCGCGCTCACCGCCCCCGTCACCGCCGATGACGAACAGCCGCTCGGGGTTGCCCGTGACGTTCCCCGCCGCGGGGGCGCCGCCCTCCGAGGGAGGCCGGGCGGACGGATCTTGTGCGGGGAATCGCCTCTGGCGCTGGGGAGGAGTCATACGGTCTGCCCATTGCGCCGGGCGGGACTGGTCAGATGGGGTCCGATGCGGGCGACCAGGTCCTGCATGCGGTTGCTCATCCGGCCGGGCTCGCAGGTGATGTCGGAGAGCACCGCCAGGTAGGCGTTGGGTCCGGCGGCCATGAGGTAGAAGTAGCCGCCGTTGATCTCGATGACGACCAGCTTCATCCGGCCGTCGCTGTCCGGGATCTCGTGGGCCACCGCGCCGGCCAGGCTCTGCAGTCCCGCGCAGGCGGCGGCCACCCGGTCGGCGGCGTCCGGGTCACCGGAGTAGCGGGCGATGCGCAGTCCGTCGGCGGAGAGCACCACGATCATCTCGATGCCCGGGACGCCGTCGTAGAGATCCCTGAGCATCCAGTCGAACTTGCCTTGCTGCTCGATCACTTGAGGTCTCCCTCGTCGTCGGCCGGGGCGTGGGCCGGCTCATGGGGCGGCTGGGTGAACGCGTCGGGGTCCGGGGAGCTCTTGAGGCCCTCCCAGAAGGCCTCGACCCACTGCCCCGGCAGTGGCTCCTCGTCCGGCTTCTGCTCCGGCTCCGGCTCGGGGGTGGTCCAGCGGGCGTTGCGGGCGCGCTCGGCGGCCTCGCGGGCCTCGCGCTCGGCCTCGGCCCGCTCGAAGGCGGCCTGCTCGGCGAGGCGCTGGCTGAGCGGCATCTTCACCCGGCTGCGGCGCTGCGGCAGGCCGCCCGCCGTCCACTCGGTGACCTCGGGGACGTCGTCCTCCAGGGAGACCGTGGCCGGGATCCGCGGGCTGGTGGGGCGGCGCTTCTTGGGCTTGCGGTTGGGACCGGGGAGCGCGTCCGGACCGGGCAGCGGGATCGAGGTCGCGCCGATGCCGTGGGCGAGTCCGACGCCGGGCTCGGTGGTCATCATGTTGCTCGGCACGACCAGGATGGCGCGGACACCGCCGTAGGCGGAGGCGCGCAGCGAGACCTGCATGTTGTACGTCGTGCACAGGCGGCCGACGACCGACAGGCCGAGGCGCGGGTTGCCCCCGAGGTCCTGGAGGTCGGTGCCGCGCTTGGCGGCCTCCAGCATGCCCTCGATGCGCAGCCGGGACTCCTCGCTGAGGTTGACGCCGGCGTCCTCGATCTCGATGCAGACGCCGGTCTGCACCTCGGTCGCGGTGACGTTGACCTTGGTGTTCGGCGGGGAGTAGCGGGTGGCGTTGTCGAGCAGTTCCGCCGCGGCGTGGATGACCGGCTCGACCGCGGTGCCCTTGATGTTGACCTTGGCGATGGAGGCCAGGTGGATACGGCGGTACTCCAGGATCCGGGACATGGCGCCGCGCAGCACGCTGTAGAGCGCGACCGGCTGGGGCCACTGGCGTCCGGGCCGGCCGCCGCCGAGGACGGAGATGGAGTCGGCGAGGCGCCCGATCAGCGCGGTGCCGTGGTCGATGCGCAGGAGGTCGTCGAAGACCTCGGGGTTGCGGCCGTGGTCCTCCTCCATCTCCCGCAGTTCCTTGTTCTGCTGGTGGACGATGGCCTGGACGCGCCGGGCGACGTCGACGAAGGAGCGCGCGGCGGAGTCCCGCAGGGCCTCCTCGTGGTCGATGATCTCGACCACCGTGCGGATCAGCTTCCGCTGCGGCTCGTGCAGGTTGGCGTAGGACGGGTCGAGGTCGCCGAGGTGGAGCATCACCTCGCGCGGGGTGTTCCCGCGCCGCATGTAGTGGAGGGCGGCCGGCAGGACCTCGTCGACGAGGCGGGCCATCTCCTCGTCGTGGCCGGCGATCCGCCGTTCCAGATACGCGGTGTGACGGGTGTGCTCGGTGCGCAGGGCGCGCAGGGTGCGGCCGCGGCGGACTGCTTCGGCGCCCGTCATGATCACCAGGAAGGTGGCCAGGCCACCGCACAGGGCGACCGCGGTCCGGGCCGGCTCCGTCACCATGGCGACGGCTGCCCCGGTCGCCGCCGCCATCAGTATGGCGGGCAGCAACAGGACGCGCGCGTAGGGAAGTTCGCGGTGACCGGGAGGGGATTCAACACTCACCATGTAGGCCCTCTGAAAAGCGAGTCGGTGGGGATGGGGAAGCGTGCAGGGGGGTATGTCATGGAGTTGTCGGCTACTTCGTCACTTGTGGAACAAACGCGCCAATACACCTCAACTCGGCGCGCTGCGGGCGAGCTTAGTCCGAGCGGATCAACGCCGTGTCACCTTCGGCAAGCACCTGAAACGGGCACCGGGGCAGGAGTAGCCTCGGTTCCATTTGCACGCTGCGGATCCGTTCGAACACATAAAGTATCGACGCACGAGCGTGCGATTGTCACTCACCGTAACGGGTGAACCGATGGGTCGGGATATGACGAAGGCGCCCGAGCGAAACGCTCGGGCGCCCAGAGGCTCCGTACCGCCGGTGCCTATCCCACCGACGAGTAGGCGACCACTCCGCGCAGCAGCCCCTCGACCGCCCGGCGCGCGTTCTTCGGCACGGTGGAACCGTCGGCGGGTGCGGCGGCGGCGATCTGGCCGAGGACGTCGATGACCTGCTTGCACCAGCGCACGAAGTCACCGGCCGGCATCTCCGCCTCGCGCAGCACCTCGTCGAGCCCCTTGCCGGACGCCCACATGTAGGCCGCCCAGGCGAAACCGAGATCCGGCTCGCGCTGGCCGACCCCCTCGGTCTGACTGATCCGGAACTCCTCCTCCAGGGCGTCGAGCCGGCCCCAGATGCGGACCGTCTCGCCGAGCGCGGCCTTGGCCTTCCCCGAGGGCACCTTGGGCGCCATCGCGTCGTCGGCGGCCCGGGACTCGAACACCAGGGCAGAGACACAGGCGGCCAGCTCGGCCGGTCCGAGGCCCTCCCAGACGCCTTCCCGCAGGCACTCACTGGCCAGCAGGTCCAGCTCCCCGTAGAGCCGCGCGAGCCGCTTGCCGTGCTCGGTGACCTCGTCGCCGCGCAGGTAGTCCAGCTCGGTCAGCAGCGCCACGATCCGGTCGAAGGTGCGGGCGATGGTGTTGGTACGCCCCTCGATCCGGTGCTCCAGCTGCGCGGTGTCGCGCCGCAGCCGGTGGTAGCGCTCCGCCCAGCGGGCGTGGTCCTCGCGGTCGTCGCAGCCGTGGCAGGGATGGGCGCGGATCGCCTTGCGCAGCCGGGCGATCTCCCGGTCGTCGGCCGCCTGGGACCGCTTCTTGCGGGCCCGCTCCGGCGGGATGTGCCCCGCCTTGGTACGCAGCGCGGACGCCAGGTCCCGGCGGGACTGGGGCGAGCGCGGGTTGAACGACTTGGGGATCCGCATCCGCTCCAGCGCCTCCACGGGCACCGGGAAGTCCATCGACGCCAGCCGCTTGACCTGCCGCTCGGCGGTCAGCACCAGCGGACGCGGCCCGTCGTGGTGCTCGAAGCCGCGGTGCCCGTTGGACCGCCCGGCGGGCAGGCCGGGGTCCAGCACCAGGGCCAGCCCGGCGTACTTCCCGGTGGGTACGTGGATGACGTCACCGGGCTTGAGCTTCTCCAGCGCGACGGCGGCCTCGGCACGCCGCTGCGCCACGCCCTGCCGGGCCAGCTCGGTCTCCCGGTCCTTCAGCTCGCGGCGCAGCCGCGCGTACTCCTCGAAGTCACCGAGGTGACAGGTCATGGAGGCCTTGTAGCCCTCCAGTCCCTCCTCGTTGCGCTGCACCTGCCGGGAGATCCCCACGACCGACTTGTCGGCCTGGAACTGGGCGAAGGAGGTCTCCAGCAGCTCCCGCGAGCGGTGCCGGCCGAACTGCTCGACCAGGTTGACCGCCATGTTGTACGACGGCTTGAAGCTGGAGCGCAGCGGGTACGTGCGCGTGCCCGCCAGCCCCGCGAGGTGCTCGGGGTTCATGCCACGCTGCCACAGCACCACCGCGTGACCCTCGACGTCGATGCCGCGGCGGCCTGCCCGGCCGGTGAGCTGGGTGAACTCACCGGGGGTGATGTCGGCGTGCTGCTCGCCGTTCCACTTGACGAGCTTCTCCAGCACCACCGAGCGGGCGGGCATGTTGATCCCGAGGGCGAGGGTCTCGGTGGCGAAGACGGCCTTGACCAGCCCGCGTACGAACAGTTCCTCGACGACCTCCTTGAAGGTCGGCAGCATGCCCGCGTGGTGGGCGGCGATACCGCGCTCCAGGCCCTCCAGCCACTCGTAGTACCCCAGGACGTGCAGGTCCTCGGTGGGGATGGAGGCCGTGCGCTCCTCGACCAGGGCGCGCACCTGCTCCCGCGCCTCCTCGTCGTTGAGCCGCAGTCCGGCGTACAGGCACTGCTGGACCGCGGACTCGCAGCCGGCCCGGCTGAAAATGAAGGTGATCGCGGGCAGCAGGCCCTCGCTGTCCAGCCGCTCGATGACCTCCGGCCGGCCCGGTGTCCAGATCCGGGAACGCTGTCTGCGCTCCCGCTCCCGGTCCGCCTCGCGCATGTGCCGACCGCGCCTGCGGTCCTGGTAGGACGGCCGGCTGGCCTCCATGCGCGCCATGCGCGTCAGGTCCGGGTTGACGGCCCGCTTGTGGCCCTCGGCCTCCTCGAACAGGTCGTACATCCGGCGCCCGGCCAGCACGTGCTGGAACAGCGGCACGGGCCGGTGCTCGGAGACGATCACCTCGGTGGAACCGCGGACGGTGTCGAGCCAGTCGCCGAACTCCTCGGCGTTGGACACCGTCGCCGACAGTGAGACGAGCGTCACCGATTCGGGGAGGTGGATGATCACTTCCTCCCAGACGGCGCCGCGGAAGCGGTCGGAGAGGTAGTGCACCTCGTCCATGACCACATAGCCGAGGCCGGTGAGGGTCTGGGAGCCCGCGTACAGCATGTTCCGCAGCACCTCGGTGGTCATCACGACCACCGGGGCGCCCGAGTTCACGCTGTTGTCGCCGGTGAGCAGGCCCACCCGGTCCGTGCCGTAGCGGCGGCACAGATCGGCGTACTTCTGGTTCGACAACGCCTTGATGGGCGTCGTGTAGAAGCACTTCCTGCCCTGCTCCAGGGCGAGGTGGACGGCGAACTCGCCGACGATCGTCTTGCCCGAGCCGGTGGGCGCGGCCACCAGTACGCCCTTGCCCGCCTCCAGCGCCTGGCAGGCCTCTGTCTGGAAGGGGTCGAGGCCGAAGTCGTACATCTCGCGGAAGGAGGCGAGCGCCGTGGCCTGCTCGACGGCGCGCCTACGGGCCGCCGCGTACCGCTCGGCCGGTGAGAGGTCCTCTGTCATCGTGCTTTCGAGCGTACCGGGCCGCACCGACAACAGGACGATCATTATCCGGATCACAGTCCGGCGGACCCGGGCCCTACCGGTTCACGGGCACCCGCCAGGGCGGCCGCGCCCGGACCGGGCGCGGCACGGTCCCTGGCTCACGTCACGTCGTCGTACCCGTTGACCCGGTCCGTGCGGGACTGCTCGGGCAGGGCGGGGCTGGTCGTCACGGGCTCGATCTCGCCGATGTCCTCGGGGGTGAGGTCGAGGTCGGACGCCTCGTCGTCGGCGGGGCCCAGCGCGTCGCGCCTGCGACGGCGGTGGTCGTTCAGCAGCGAGAAGAGGACGGCCGCGAAGTACAGCACCCAGATCGGCCCGGCCAGCATGAGCATGGTCAGCGGGTCGGTGCTGGGCGTGGCGAGGGCCGCGAAGAGGGTGATGCCCATGATCATCGCGCGCCACCAGCCGAGCATGCGCTTGCCGGTGAGCGCGCCCGTGAGGTTGAGGAAGACCAGGAGCAGCGGAAGCTCGAACGAGAGGCCGAAGACGAGCACCATGCGCAGGACGAGGTCGAGCAGGTCGTCCAGCGGCAGCAGGTTCGTCGTGCTGCTCGGGGTGAAGTCGAGCAGCACCTCCGCCGTGGTGGGCAGGACGTTGTACGCGAAGTAGGCGCCGCCGAGGAAGAGCGGGGCACCGGTGCCGACGAAGGCGTAGGCGTACTTCTTCTCGTGCCGGTGCAGCCCGGGGGCGACGAAGGCCCACAGCTGGTACAGCCAGACCGGGGAGGCCAGCACGACGCCGGCCATCAGCGACACCTTCAGCGCCAGGGTGAAGGGGGTGAGCAGACCGTTGATGGTGATCTGCGCGCACGGCTTGCCCGACGTCGACTTCGCCAGCTGCTCGAACGTCTGGTCGCATCCGACCGAGTCGAGGATCGGCCGGGTGAGGAGATTGATGATGTCGTTGTAGAAGAAGGCGGCGACGACGGTGACGGCGACGATCGCCAGCAGTGCCTTCGCGAGCCGGTTGCGGAGCTCACGCAGGTGCTCCGCGAGGGGCATCCGCCCCTCGGGATCCCTCTCCTGTTTGCGGGCAGACTTCAGCAACCCACGTTCCCATCTCGTGCGGGCGGGCCGGAGGTCACAGGCCCGCGTCAGCGCTTGGTCGTGTCCGTCGGCTCGGCGACCGGGCGGGAACTGGTCACGTCGCCCGGGGCGGCCTGGATGGTGCGCTGCGACGCGGACTGCTCGCCGGTGGTGGGCGGGTCGGCGGGGGCGGCGGACTTGTTGTCGTCCTTCATCGCCTTGGCCTCGCTCTTGAGGATGCGCGCGGACTTGCCGAGCGAACGCGCCATGTCGGGAAGCTTCTTCGCGCCGAACAGCAGAATGATGACGACGAGGATGAGAATGATCTCGGGGGCGCCGAGCCTTCCGAACATAAGTCTTTACCTTCTCACCGAGGCGGCTGGGTGGGGGTGCTGTCCGACCGGTCGGACATGCGTCTGATCGGCCGTGTTGTGCAGCGATCGTAACGCTCAGGGGTAAACGCGAGGCAATCCCTGTGCGTACTCCCGTCCGCGGCCGGGCCTCGTTTTCCGGACCGCGACCAGCAGCGTACCTGTCCCCATGAGCCGGACGACAGGGCGAAGCGGCCCGGAACGCAAGTCACAGGAGACCGCTGCCTCACGTACAGGCGCTTCACAAACCCCGACAAGTGCCTTGCGTACTTCTCACAGCGCCTGCGCGGAACGGCCCGCGCGCTCCGCGGCGTGCTCCAGATCCTCCGCCGCCGCACCGATCCGGCGGGCCGACTCGGCCACCTGCCGACCCAGCCGCTGCGCCTCCACGAACACCCGTACGGCGAGCACCCCGAGGACGGCGAGACCCAGGAACCCCATGGCAACCGCGAACATCGGCCAGAACATGCCGTCGACCCTAAACCGTCCCGCGACCTGGTCCTAAACGGTGGAGTGCAGGCGCAGGGTCCGCACCCCGCCGCCGGTCAGCAGCTCCACGATCCGCTCCCCCGCCGGCTTGCGGACGGTGACCCCGCAGTCCGGGCAGGTGAACGAGTAGAAGGTGGTACGGCTGCTGGCACCGATGGCCAGGCGCAGGGCGCTCGCGGTCAGCTCGAAGCGGCCCCGGCAGTCCGGGCAGCCCGCCCGGAACACCACCGGCGCCACACTTCTCATGCCGGCGAACGCGGACGCCACCGTCATGCCCACCGCACCGGACCCCGCCGACTCGCTCTCGCTCAACGTCCTCGCTCCTGCCCGTCGTGCACCGCGTCCGCCGCCCGCTCGGCAGACGGCCCGTACGCGTCGGCCGTCCCGGTCCCGTCGTACGCCGCCAGCGCGTCGCGCGCCGCCTGCCGGGCGCTGTCGGCCAGTTCACTCGGCGCGACGATCCGGCCGTCCCGCCCGAGGCGCAGCGCCAGGCGTCTGAGCGACGCCGGGTCGGGGGTGCGCAGGGTGATGCGCAGGCCGCCGTCCGGCAGCTCCTCGGCGCTGTCGTGCGGGTAGTACTCGGCGACCCAGCGTCCGCCGGGGCCGACCTCCACCACCACCTCGGGGTCCTCGGCGGCCGGCTGCACCAGCGCCTGGGACAGGTCGCGCGGCTCGATCTCGGGCGGCGCGGACGGCTCGTCCAGGATCTTGATCTCGGCGACCCGGTCCAGCCGGAAGGTGCGCCGCGCCTCGGAGCGCCGGCACCACGCCTCGACATAGGTGTGGCCGACGCTGACCAGGCGGATCGGGTCGATCTCGCGCTCGGTGACCTCGTCGCGGGCCGGTGAGTAGTAGCGGATCCACAGGCGGCGGCGCTCGGAGATGGCCCGGTCGACGTCGGCGAAGACGCCGCCCTCGGACTCGAAGGTGACCGACAGCCGGGAGCTGGCGCCGGCCGCCTCGCCGGCCGCGGCCTCCACCTTGGCGGTGGCCCGCAGCAGCGCCTGCCGGTCGCTCTCGCGCAGCCCGGGCAGGGTCGCCACCGCGCGGGCGGCGACCAGCAGCGCGGTGGCCTCGTCGGCGGCCAGGCGCAGCGGCTCGGCGGCGTCCGCGCCCAGCGCGGCCGGGTTGTGCCACCAGATGCGCTCGCCGTCGGTGTCGATGTCGAGCAGATCGCCGCCGCGGAAGCTGGTGCCGCACATGGGGAGCACGTCGAGGTCGGAGACCAGCTCGTCCTCGGTGATGCCGAAGGCGCGGGCCACGTCCTCGACCCGGGCGCCGGGGCGCTCGCGCAGATACGTCACCAACGACAGCATCCGCCGAGTCTGGTCGATGGCGTTGACGGGCCTGACCGGTTTGCCTGCCACTGTGTTGTCCGCTCCCCCTCAGCCCTTGGCGACGGCGCGCAGCCGGTCCACCACGTCGGCCCGCAGCTCGGCCGGCTCCAGCACCACCACGTCCGGTCCGAACTCCACCAGCCAGGCGTCCAGGCCGTGCCCGTACGGAATCTCCAACTCGTCCCAGCCGTCCCCGAGTTCCCGGACCGCCGTGGCCTTCGCCCGAAGGGGGTACCCGGCGTCCGAACGCAGCCGGATGAGCGCGGAGCGGTCGGCGGTCTCCCCCGCCCAGCTCGCGACGGTCTCGCGGACGGTGACGACGTCCGGCACGGGAGCGGTGAAACGCGCCCCGCGCGAGCGGACCTTGCCGGTGATCCGGGAGAGCCGGAAGACCCGCTCGGCACCGCGGTCGCGGTCGAAGCCCGCCAGGTACCAGTGGCCGCGCCAGCACTCCAGCGCCCACGGCTCGACGTGCCGGGTCTCGGGACGGGCGGCGGTGGCCTTGCGGTAGTCGAAGACGACCGGACGGCGGTCCCGGCAGGCCAGCATCAGCGGCTCGAACGCGGCCTCGTGGACGGGGATGCGCGGCTCCAGCGCGCTGTGCGCCTCGTAGGGGTCGACGTCCTCCGGCAGCCCGGCGGCGCGCAGCTTCTGCAGGGCGCCGCTGGCCGCGCCGGCCAGCCGGGCCTGCTGCCAGACCTTGGCGGCCAGCCCCAGGGCGGCGGCCTCCTCGGCGTCCAGGGTGATGGCCGGCAGGCGGTTGCTGTCGCGGCGGGCGAGGTAGCCGATCTCGCCGTCCAGGCTCTCCACGGTCTCGATGACCAGCCCCAGCTCGCGCAGGTCGTCCTTGTCCCGCTCGAACATGCGGTTGAAGGCATCGTCGGAGCCCGGCGTGGTGTGCTCGGGTCCGAACGCCTCGACATAGGCCTCGATGGACTCGCGCAGCTCGCGCTTGCTGAGCGGCCGGCGGGTGCCGAGCAGACACAGCGCCAGGTTCATCAGCCGCTCGGCCTTGGCAATGGCCATCGACGCCCTTCGCCTCCTTGTGATGCCTACGCCGATGACCGTACCGCCCCGCGGTGGCCTGGCAAAAGCCGAGGGCCCATGCCCCCACGGGCATGGGCCCCGAGCCGGTCGCGTCCGGTCGGATCCGTACCGATCGGGCCCCGACGAGGTCGGATCAGACGCCGAGCAGGTCGACGACGAAGATCAGCGTCTCGCCGGGCTTGATCAGCGGGGTCGGGCTCTGGTTGCCGTAGGCGAGGTGGGCCGGGATGGTCAGCTGGCGGCGGCCGCCGACCTTCATGCCCTGCACGCCCTGGTCCCAGCCCTTGATGACCCGGCCGCCGCCCAGCGGGAAGCGGAACGGGGCGCCACGGTTCCAGCTGGCGTCGAACTCCTCGCCGGTGGAGAAGGCGACACCCACGTAGTGCACGGTGACGGTCTGGCCCGCCTGCGCAACGGGTCCGTCGCCCTCCCAGATGTCCTTGATCTCGAGGTCCGCCGGGGGCTCGCCGCCGGGGAAGTCGATCTCGGGCTTGTCGATGCTCACGTCTCTAGCTCCTGCTTGTCTGCGGAAAGGCAACGGTCCCAGTGTTTCATCCCCGCCGCGTCAGAGCTTCGCGAGGATGTCGACCGAGAAGACCAGCGTCGAGTCCTTCTTGATGCCGCTGCCCTCCGGGGGGCTGTCGCCGTACCCCAGGTTCGGCGGGACGACGATGAGGACGCGGCTGCCGACCTTCTTGCCGGTCAGCCCCTGCGACCAGCCCTTGACGACCTGCTGGAGGCCGAAGGACGTCAGCTGCCCCCGCTTGTACGTCGAGTCGAACTCCTTGCCCCCGTCCCACAGCACGCCCTTGTACTGCACCAGGACGCTGTCCTCGGCCGCGACCTCGGCGCCGTCGCCCTCGATGACGTAGTTCGCCACGAGCTTCTTCGGCGCCTCGGCGTCGGGCACCTCGATGGAGGGCGCCTTGCCGTCGGTGTTGGTACCGACCTCGGGCAGCGCGGCGTCGTCCTGGGCGACCTCCTCGCCCTTGGCCGACGACTTGGCGTTGTAGCTGTCCTTGAGGTCGAAGACGAACACCAGGGTGTCGTCCTTCTTCACCCCGAGCTGCTCGTTGCCCTGGTCGCCGTAGGCCCAGGCCGGCGGGACGGCGAAGAGGACGCGGCTGCCGGTCTTCTTGCCCGTGAGGGCGTACCGCCAGCCGTCGATGACGCTGCCCTGGGCGAGCTGGAAGACCAGCGGGCTCTTGGTGTCGTAGGAGTTGCCGAGCACCTTGGCGGAGGACCAGATCTGGCCCAGGTAGTCCGCGACCACGAAGTCGTTCTCGGCGACCGTCCTGCCGCTGCCCGCGACGGCCGTCTTCACCGCGAGCTGCTCGGACGGGTCGCCGCTGCCCTTGGCGACCGTCGGCTTCTCGCCGAACTCCGTACCCGCCGTGATCGCCGGCAGCGGACCGTCGACGATCTTCGGGGCCGGTGCCGCCGACGTGGCCGACGCCGAGGGCGTCTCACCGGCGTCGCTCGATTCGCCCCCGTCGTCGCCGCACGCGGCGAGGGTGGTCAGTCCAACGGGTACGGCGATGAGAAGTGAGCGTCGGCGCACGGTGAGGGCCTCGTAATCGGTCGATCATGGTTGATGGCGTGCGCGCAACTCTACGGCGTGAGAAGGGCGCCGTACGGGAAACGTACGGCGCCCGTGTGGCGTTCCGACCGTGTACGCGGAGCGCTACATGCCCGCGATCAGCTTCTCCACCCGGTCGTCGACGGAACGGAACGGGTCCTTGCACAACACGGTGCGCTGCGCCTGGTCGTTGAGCTTGAGGTGGACCCAGTCGACCGTGAAATCACGGCGCTGTTCCTGGGCCCGCCGGATGAAGTCGCCGCGCAGCCGGGCCCGAGTCGTCTGCGGGGGAACGGACTTGCCCTCGAAGATCTTCAAGTCGTTGCAGACCCGGGTGGCCTGGCCCTTCTTCTCCAGCAGGTAGTACAGGCCACGACGGCGGTGGATGTCGTGATAGGCGAGGTCTATCTGCGCGACCCGCGGATGCGACATGGTCATGTTGTGCTTGGTCCGGTACCGCTCGATGAGCTTGTACTTCATGACCCAGTCGATCTCGGTGTCGATGCGGTCGAGGTCCTCGGTCTCGATCGCGTCCAGGGTGCGGCCCCACAGCTCCAGGACCCGCTCGACGGTCCCGGTGCGGATGCCGCGCCGCTCGCAGAAGTCCACGGCCTTCTCGTAGTACTCCCGCTGCACCTCCAGCGCGGACGCCTCCCGGCCGCTGGCCAGGCGCACCTTCCGCCGTCCGGTGATGTCGTGGCTGACCTCGCGGATCGCCCGGATGGGGTTCTCCAGGGTCAGGTCCCGCATCACCGTGCCGGCCTCGATCATGCGCAGCACCAGGTCGGTGGCGCCGACCTTGAGCAGCATGGTCGTCTCCGACATGTTCGAGTCGCCCACGATGACGTGCAGCCGGCGGTAGCGCTCGGCGTCGGCGTGCGGCTCGTCGCGGGTGTTGATGATCGGCCGGGACCTGGTCGTCGCCGAGGAGACGCCTTCCCAGATGTGCTCGGCGCGCTGGCTGACGCAGTACACGGCACCGCGCGGCGTCTGCAGCACCTTGCCCGCGCCGCACAGCAGCTGCCTCGTCACCAGGAACGGGATGAGGATGTCCGCGAGCCGGGAGAACTCCCCGTGCCGGGCCACCAGATAGTTCTCGTGACAGCCGTAGGAGTTGCCCGCCGAATCGGTGTTGTTCTTGAAGAGGTAGACGTCGCCCGCGATTCCCTCCTCGTGCAGGCGTCGTTCGGCGTCCACCAGCAGTCCCTCGAGAATGCGCTCGCCCGCCTTGTCATGCGTGACGAGCTCGGTGACGTTGTCACATTCGGGTGTCGCGTATTCCGGATGCGACCCGACATCGAGATAGAGGCGGGCGCCGTTGCGCAGAAACACATTGCTGCTGCGGCCCCATGACACGACACGGCGGAAGAGGTACCGCGCCACCTCGTCAGGCGACAGGCGGCGCTGTCCCCTGAACGTGCACGTGACGCCGTACTCGTTCTCCAGCCCGAAAATGCGGCGGTCCATGACTGAACATTACGCCCGATCCCCTGAACTGAAACGGGGTTCGACGGCACGGTTTGGATCATTTTCCGATGAAGCCGCGACCACCGCCTGCCCGGCGGGAACTGCGAGGAGCCGCCCGGTAGCCGTCAGCACCAGCAGGGAGACCGCCCCCGCGGCGCCGGGCAGGGCGAAGCCCCACAGCGCCCCGCCCGCCTCGACGACCGGCCCGGCGAGCCCCGTGCCGACCGACGCGCCCACGGTGAACGTCGTCACCAGCCAGGAGAACGCTTCGGTGACGGTACCCCTGGGAGCGTGCCGGTCGACGAGCACGAAAGCACAGGCGATGGCCGGCGCCAGGAAGATCCCGGCCACCACGGTGAGCAGCACCATGCCGACCGCGCCCGGCATCGACATCAACGGCAGGTAACACACCGCCAGCAGCGCCACGAGCATCCGCAGCCTCCGCGCCGGTTCCCCGGCCCACTGCCGCGCCCCGTACACGGCACCGCCCACCAGCGCCCCGAGCCCCAGCGCGGCCATCAGCCAGCCGTACACGGCGTCGCCGCCGTGCTCGTCCGCGTACGACACGGCCGCCACCGTGATCGACCCGAGCGCCATCCCGACGAACAGGAAGGCGGCGAGCAGCGCCAGCAGCCCCGGCGAGCGCAGGGCGCCCAGCCAGTGCGCCTCGCGCGGAGCCGACCGCCACGCGCGCGAGGGCGGCGACACGACGACCGACAGCGCTCCGAGCACCCCGATCACGTTGAGCACGAGCAGCGCGGCCTGCGCCGACCA
The DNA here is from genome assembly GCF_055562815.1 of Streptomyces sp. NPDC016677. NCBI lineage: Bacteria > Bacillati > Actinomycetota > Actinomycetes > Kitasatosporales > Streptomycetaceae > Streptomyces > Streptomyces sp. NPDC016677. The sequence goes on from NZ_JBVHEO010000009.1 coordinate 273,151, forward strand.
CAGGGACGCGCACAGCGTCACCAGCAGCGGCCCGACGGTGAACATCACCTCCTGCGCCACGGCGTCCATCGCGTACGCCGTGTGCACCTGCCCTTCTTTGCCCAGCACACTGGGCCACAGGGCCCGCAGCCCGCCCTCCAGCGGCGGCGTGAACAGCCCCGCGCCCGCCACCGCCGCGTAGGCGACGACGACCGCGTCGGTGCCGGCGAAGGCGAAGACGGCCATCGCCAGACCCGACACCACGGCCGCCGGAAGCTGCACCCGCGGCTGCCCGAACAGGTCCACGAGCCGCCCCAGCACGGGCTGCCCCACGGCGTTGGCGACCCCGTACACGGCCGCGAGCGCCCCCGCCAGGCTGTAGGACCCGCCCTCGGCCCGCACGAACAGCACGATGGCGATCGCCGCGGTGGCGTTGGGCAGCCGCCCCACGAGCGTGCCGGCCAGCAGCCGCACGGCATGCCGCGCACGCAGAATCTCCAGATACCCCGCGCCCACGACCGACTCCTCTCGTCCCTACCGGACGTTTTACGTATAACTAATGCGCGCCCATACGTACCATGACCGCTGTTCGGGAGTCCAGACGAAGGAGCGGGCCCACGGTGGCACGAGGCAGCACACGTCCGACGAGCCGGGACGTCGCCCGGGCCGCCGGCGTCTCCCAGGCCGCGGTCTCCCTGGTCATGGGCGACAAATGGCGCGGACGCGTATCGGAGACGACGGCCGAACGCGTACGCCGGGCCGCCCACGACCTCGGCTACCGCCCCAACCTGGCCGCCCGCAACCTCCGCCTCGGCCGCACCCGCACGGTCCTCCTCGTCGTACCGGCTCTGACCACGGAGTTCTTCGCGGGCGTCTATACGGGCGCCGCCCGCGTCGCCGCGGAACACGGCTTCGGAGTCGTCCTCTACCCCTCCCCGGAGGGCATCGGCCCGGCAAGAGACCCGTTCGCCTCCGCCCAGGCGGCCCTGGACGGCGTCATCGCCTCCTCCATGGCCGCCGACGCCCTCACCGCCATTCGCGGCGACCAACTGCCCCTCGTGATGCTGGACAGCGACCCGGAGAGCAGCACGGGCACGGCGACAGTCAACCTGGACATCGCCGACGGCGTCCGCCAGGTCGCGGACCACCTGCTGGCCCTGGGCCACCGCCGCTTCCTGCACCTCGCCGCGGACGTGGCCTCCTGGACGTTCGAGGTACGGGCCCGGGAACTGGCGGCACGCCTGGACACCGTCCCCGGCACCGAACTCCGCACGGCCCGCGCGCCCCTCTCCATCGAGGACGCCCTGACCGCCACGGAGGCGGCCCTCACCGGCCCCGGTCCACGCCCCACCGCCCTGGTCTGCGACGACGACAAACTCGCCGCCGGTGCCTACAAGGCGCTGCGCCGCCTGGGCCTGCGCGTCCCCGAGGACCTCTCCGTCACCGGCCTGGACGACCTCGCCCTCGCCACGGCGATCGACCCCGAGCTGACGACGGTCCGCCTGGACGCGGAACTCTTCGGCGAACGGGGCATGCGGGCGCTACTGGACGTCCTGGACGGCCGGGCGCCCCAAGGCGGCGACATCCCCGTACAGCTGATCGTACGAGGCTCGACGGCACCGCCCCGCTGAACGGCACAGGCGCCGACGGAGCGCCGCCGCGCCCACCCTCCCCCATCGCCCCAGGCGGCACGACTGCCCGTGGTCACGCGCCCGTACCCGCAGTCGCGTACGGCGGGAAGGGGGCGGGGTGGGGGGTGTCCGCCCGCAGCGGTTGGCGCGTCAACCCGCCGCACCCCCGTAAGCGACCGATTCCGCGCCGTTCCGAGGACGGACACCCCCCACCCCGGCCCCGACCCACACACCGCACCGGAGTGGGCGCTACGCGCACCCCCACCGAACCCGCACAGGCGCCGCAGGCACCCCGCGCCCGCTCAACCGCTACTCTTCCTCGGCGGCCCCAGCCCCCTCGGACGTCGAAGACGCCTCCAGCAGCCTCGACAGCTGACCCCCCACAATGCGCCGGAACTTCCGCTTCTGCGGCCGCGTACGGTCCAGCACCGCCACTTCCAGCCGCTCCGCCGGAATCTCCCGCTCGCTGCCGTTGGTGTCCCGCGACAGCGCCTGCACCGCCAGCCGCAGCGCCTCCGCCAGCGTCATCCCGTCCCGGTGCCGCTGGTCCAGGTACGAGCTGATCTGCTCCGCGTTGCCGCCGACCGCCACCGAGCCGTGCTCGTCCACGATCGACCCGTCGTGCGGCAGCCGGTAGATCTGGTCGCCCTCGGGCGTCTCCCCGACCTCCGCGACGACCAACTCCACCTCGTACGGCTTCTCCGCCGCACTCGAGAAGATCGTGCCCAGTGTCTGGGCGTAGACGTTGGCCAGTCCCCGAGCCGTCACGTCGTCCCGGTCATAGGTGTAACCCCGCAGGTCGGCGTAGCGCACGCCGCCGATCCGCAGGTTCTCGTACTCGTTGTACTTGCCGGCGGCCGCGAAACCGATCCGGTCATAGATCTCGCTGAACTTGTGCAGCGCACGGGACGGGTTCTCACCGACGAACACGATGCCGTCGGCATACTGGAGCACGACCAGGCTGCGACCACGGGCGATGCCCTTGCGGGCGTACTCGGCCCGGTCGGCCATGGCCTGCTGGGGTGAGACATAGAACGGCGTCGACACCGGTCAACCGTCCCTTTCTGTCGAAGTCACTGGATCACCTGACAACAAAGCAACCGTGCCCGCCGCTACAGCAGCGCCGCCCGCGGACCGTCGGGCTGCTCCAGCCGCCGCTCCAGCACCGAGCGGGCGATCTCGGACGACTCGTCCTCGGTCAGCCGGCGGAAGCCGTCCTCGGTGATCACGGTGACGATCGGGAAGATCCGCCGGGCGACGTCGGGCCCACCGGTCGCCGAGTCGTCGTCGGCCGCGTCGTACAGCGCCTGCACCACCAGCGTGGTGGCGTCGTCCTCGCTCAGGTCGCCCCGGAAGAGCTTCTTCATCGCGCCGCGCGCGAACACCGACCCCGACCCCGTGGCGGCGAAGTTGTGCTCCTCGGACCGCCCGCCCGTCACGTCGTACGAGAAGATGCGGCCCTTGCCGCGGTCGACGTCGTACCCGGCGAACAACGGAACGACAGCAAGCCCCTGCATCGCCATGCCGAGGTTGGAACGGATCATCGTCGACAGCCGGTTGGCCTTGCCCTCCAGGGACAGCTGCGCGCCCTCGACCTTCTCGAAGTGCTCCAGCTCCAGCTGGAACAGCTTCACCATCTCCACGGCCAGCCCCGCCGTACCGGCGATGCCCACCGCCGAGTACTCGTCGGCGGGGAACACCTTCTCGATGTCCCGCTGCGCGATGACGTTGCCCATGGTGGCCCGGCGGTCACCGGCCAGCACGACACCGCCGGCGAACGTCACGGCCACGATCGTCGTGCCGTGCGGGGCCTCGATGACACCCTGGGTCGGCGGCAGCTGCCGGTTGCCCGGGAGGATCTCCGGCTGGTGCTCCGACAGGAAGTCCATGAAGGAGGACGACCCAGGCGTCAGGAAGGCAGCTGGTAGACGCCCGGTGCTACGAGTGTTGGCTTCCACGCGATTCCTTCCACGTAAGCGGCAGCCCGCCTTATGGCATCGGGCCTGTCCTTGAACTGCCCCAGCGCCGCGTTGCAGCTGAAGCACAGTACGCCACGGACCCTACCTGTCTCGTGGCAGTGATCCACATGTGCGGCGGGCGCCGCCAGACACACGCAGCAGACACCTCCCTGAGAAGCGATCAGCTCGTCGCGTTCCGCTTCGGTGATGCCGTACTGACGCTTCAGATGACCGGCGCGGCCCTGCGCCGCTTTGCAGGACTTGCAGAGCGTCGCCGGACCATCGGACGCTGTGCGATTCCGGGTCCACTCACTGTGAGGTTTGATCTCCCCGCACGTCCGGCAGAGCTTGTGCCCGTCGGGCACCTCCACTCGCGGACGGACGTTGCACCCCTTGGCCACCTGGCGTTCTTGGTGACAGGCCGCAGCACACTCCCGGCAATAGGCCTGCAACCCGTCACGCATCGCCTTGTTCCGTGCAAACGCTGCCCGCGGCTTGTGGTCCTTACACCGCGAGCAACGCCTACCAGATTCTTCGATCGTCAAGCGAACCCCCGACTGCAACCTTCCTTTCGAAGGCTACTCGCCGCCCTTCTGAACGAACGAGCGAACGAAATCCTCCGCGTTCTCCTCCAAGACATCGTCGATCTCGTCCAGCACCGAGTCGACGTCGTCGCTCAGCTTCTCCTGCCGTTCCTTGAGGTCCTCCGACGCCTGCGCGTCCTGCGCCTGCTCCTCGACCTCCTCGGTGGAACGCGTGGCCTTCTGCTGCCCGCCGCCGGTGTCCTTGGTCGCCATAACCCTCACCCCGCTCGGTTCGCCCGACACAGTTCGCTCGTCAAGATCCGACCCTACAAGCCGGCTCTGACATCGGCCCCGCGGAATACAGAACGCGCGGGGACCACCTCGATGATTCCCGGGCCGGGGATTTTCACCCCGGCCCGGCTGACTTCGGCCGGGTACCCACGGCCCCGGATCATGCTCGGATCATGCCCGGAACACGCCCGGTTCATCCTCCGGACAACACCCTGACCAGGTCTTCCGCGGTCCGGCAGCGGTCCAGCAGCTCCTTGACGTGATTACGCGTTCCGCGAAGCGGTTCCAGGGTCGGTACGCGCTGCAGCGAGTCCCGGCCCGGCAGATCGAAGATCACCGAGTCCCAGGAGGCCGCCGCCACGTCGTCCGCGTACTGCTCGAGGCAGCGCCCGCGGAAGTACGCGCGGGTGTCCTCGGGCGGCTTCGTACGGGCCCGCTCGACCTCCCCGTCGTCCAGCAGCCTCTTCATGCGGCCACGGGCCGCCAGGCGGTTGTACAGGCCCTTCTCGGGGCGTACGTCCGCGTACTGGAGGTCGACCAGGTGGAGCCGGGGCGCGTCCCAGTCCACGCCGTCGCGCCGCCGGTAGCCCTCCATGAGTTCCCGCTTGGCGACCCAGTCCAGCTCGCCGGCCAGGCTCATCGGGTCGTTCTCCAGACGGTTGAGGGTGTCCTCCCAGCGGGTCAGGACGTCCTTGGTCTGGTCGTCCGCGTCGGCCCCGTACCGCTCCTCCACGTACTTGCGGGACAGTTCGAAGTACTCCATCTGGAGCTGCACCGCCGTGAGCGTCCGTCCGCTGCGGAGCGTGACGAGCTGCTTCAGCGAGGGGTCGTGGGAGACCTGGTGGAGGGTGCGTACCGGCTGGTCGACCGCCAGGTCCACGGCGATGAAGCCGTCCTCGATCATCGACAGCACCAGGGCGGTCGTGCCCAGTTTCAGGTACGTCGAGATCTCCGACAGGTTCGCGTCACCGATGATCACGTGCAGTCGGCGGTACTTCTCGGCGTCCGCGTGCGGTTCGTCGCGCGTGTTGATGATCGGGCGCTTCAGGGTCGTCTCCAGGCCGACCTCGACCTCGAAGTAGTCCGCCCGCTGGCTGAGCTGGAAGCCGTGCTCGTGGCCGTCCTGGCCGATGCCGACGCGGCCGGCGCCGGTGACGACCTGCCGGGACACGAAGAACGGCGTCAGGTGGCGCACGATGTCCGAGAAGGCGGTCTCCCGCTTCATCAGGTAGTTCTCGTGCGTGCCGTAGGACGCGCCCTTGTTGTCGGTGTTGTTCTTGTACAGGTGGATCGGCTGGGCCCCGGGCAGCTGGGCGGCCCGCTCGGCCGCCTCGGCCATGATGCGCTCGCCCGCCTTGTCCCAGAGCACGGCGTCCCGCGGATTGGTGACCTCGGGCGCGCTGTACTCGGGGTGCGCGTGGTCGACGTAGAGCCGGGCACCGTTGGTGAGGATCACGTTGGCCAGGCCGATGTCCTCGTCGGTGAGCTGGCTGGAGTCGGCGGCCTCCCGGGCGAGGTCGAAGCCTCGCGCGTCCCGCAGCGGGTTCTCCTCCTCGAAGTCCCAGCGGGCCCGGCGGGCCCGGTGCATCGCCGCCGCGTAGGCGTTGACGATCTGGGACGAGGTGAGCATGGCATTGGCGTTGGGGTGACCGGGGACGGAGATCCCGTACTCCGTCTCGATGCCCATTACTCGCCGTACGGTCATGCGGCCCTCCTTGCCCGGCGGTGCCCACGGTCGTGGACGCCGCTCACGTACCGCTGGCGCTCCGGTGCGTGTGCGGTGCCCGTCCCCGCACTGCGCGACTCGGCGGTATGGAAGAGCCTAGAACGCCTTTGCGCTGGTGGGGAGATCATTTGCGTCATTGCCTTGCTCCAGCCGTGGCCCTGGAAAACAGTCGGCTGCGGGTACCCGCTGAGGGACACCCGCAGCCGTCCGGTTTTTTACAGGTACTGACCGGTGTTCGCCACCGTGTCGATGGAGCGTCCGGTGTCCGCGCCCTGCTTTCCGGTGACGAGCGTACGGATGTACACGATCCGCTCGCCCTTCTTTCCGGAGATCCGGGCCCAGTCGTCCGGGTTGGTGGTGTTGGGCAGGTCCTCGTTCTCCTTGAACTCGTCCACGCATGCCTGGAGGAGGTGGGAGACGCGCAGGCCCTTCTGGTTCTTCTCCAGGAAGTCCTTGATCGCCATTTTCTTGGCGCGGCCCACGATGTTCTCGATCATGGCGCCGGAATTGAAGTCCTTGAAGTAGAGGACTTCCTTGTCGCCATTGGCGTAGGTGACCTCCAGGAAGCGGTTCTCCTCGGATTCGGCGTACATCTGTTCTACCGCCGTCTGGATCATGCTCTGGACGGTGGCCGCCTTGTCCTTGTCGTGCTCCTTGAGGTCTTCCTCGTGGAGCGGGAGGCGCTCGGTGAGGTACTTGCCGAAGATGTCCTTGGCGGCCTCGGCGTCCGGGCGCTCGATCTTGATCTTCACGTCGAGCCGGCCGGGCCGCAGGATGGCGGGGTCGATCATGTCCTCGCGGTTGGAGGCACCGATCACGACCACGTTCTGCAGGCCCTCCACGCCGTCGATCTCGGCGAGCAGCTGGGGGACGATGGTGTTCTCCACGTCCGAGCTGACACCGGAGCCGCGGGTGCGGAAGAGGGACTCCATCTCGTCGAAGAAGACGATGACGGGGGTGCCCTCGCTGGCCTTCTCCCGGGCCCGCTGGAAGACCAGGCGGATCTGCCGCTCGGTCTCACCGACGTACTTGTTCAGCAGCTCGGGGCCCTTGATGTTCAGGAAGAAGCTCTTGCCCGCGGCCTGGCCGGTGACCTCGGCGACCTTCTTGGCCAGCGAGTTCGCGACCGCCTTGGCGATGAGCGTCTTGCCGCACCCGGGCGGGCCGTAGAGCAGGACGCCCTTGGGCGGACGCAGCTCGTGCTCCTTGAACAGGTCGGGGTAGAGATACGGGAGCTCGACCGCGTCGCGGATCATCTCGATCTGCCCGCCGAGGCCGCCGATCTGCTCGTAGCCGATGTCGGGGACCTCTTCGAGGACGAGTTCCTCGACCTCGCTCTTGGGGACGACCTCGTAGACGTAGCCGGAGCGGGGTTCGAGCAGGAGGGCGTCGCCGGCGCGGATGGTGATGCCGCGCAGCGGCTCGGCGAGCCGGACCACGCGCTCCTCGTCGGTGTGCCCCAGCACCAGGGCGCGCTCGCCGTCCTCCAGGACTTCCTTGAGGGTGACGATGTCGCCGACGCTCTCGAACTGCATGGCCTCGACCACGTTGAGCGCCTCGTTGAGCATGACTTCCTGGCCGCGGCGCAGGTCGTCCAGCTCGACGCTGGGGCTGACGTTCACCCGGAGCTTGCGGCCCCCGGTGAAGATGTCGGCCGTGCCGTCCTCGTTCGCCTGCAGGAAGACACCGAAGCCGGCCGGCGGCTGCGCCAACCGGTCGACCTCCTCCTTGAGGGCCACGATCTGGTCGCGGGCCTCGCGGAGTGTATTGGCCAGTCGCTCGTTCTGCGCGGATACGCCGGCCAGATTGGTCTGCAGCTCGACGATCCGCTCTTCGAGGATTCTCGTGTGCCGCGGAGAGTCGGCGAGCTTGCGTCGCAGGACGGCGATCTCCTGCTCAAGATAGGCAATCTGTCCGGTCGGGTCGTCGGACCCGCGTCCCGGGCGGATGCCGCGGTTCATGTCGTCGTCGTGGGCTGCCACGGTCCTCACCTCCTCCAAGGGGAGCTGGACGCTTCCAGACCCTACCTGGGTGGGTGTCGATTGAAACCCCTAGATCACAAAGACGGTCGGGGTGTGTCCGATCTTCACCCTTGCGCTCTCCCTCACGCCAGGGGAATACCCACGGAACACGTCGGGAAAGCAGGCGGCGGTAGGCTCGAAGTGTTCAACACCCGTCAGAGCTGGCCGGATTCCCGCCGCTCGACACAGAAACGGCAGGAGACACGATCGTGCAGCAGGAGGCCGGAGTCGCCGGTGAGGCATTGGAGGTCTGGATCGATCAGGACCTGTGTACCGGCGACGGCATCTGTGCCCAGTACGCGCCCGAGGTGTTCGAGCTGGACATCGATGGTCTCGCCTACGTCAAGGGGGCGGACGACGAGCTGCTGCAGGCCGAGGGGGCGACAACACCCGTGCCGTTGCCGCTTCTCACGGATGTGGTCGACTCGGCGAAGGAGTGTCCGGGCGAGTGCATCCACGTACGTCGGGTTTCGGACAGGGTCGAGGTCTACGGACCGGACGCAGAGTGACCAAATCGCAACCTGTTGCGTACAGTCCGTGACCGATGTCTGATGGCTCACATGCGCGGGGCGTCGTTCGCGCTCACACCGAGTGGGCCTTCGCGGGTGTGGAGCGGACGAACGCGCCGTTGTTCCAGCGCCACTTCGCGTCCTCCTCGACGTCCGGGCAGCAACTGGGTACGTCGGCCGACGAGTAGCCGAGGTACGTGGCGAGGACGGCGCCGTCGGTGACGGAGAGGCCGGTGACGGTCCGGCGCTCCTCGGGGTCGATCAGCGTGGCGACCACCCTGGGTTCGCCGTCGCCGCCCGAGGTCAGGACGTAGACGCCGTCGGGCGGGGTGCCCATGGGGGCGTCGCAGTGCACCGCGGCGACCGTCTCGGGACGGCCGTCGCCGTCCAGGTCGCCGGACGCCTTCTTCTGGACCAGGGCCTTCACCGGGCCGCAGTCCAGGGGGAACGTGACGCTCGCGGGGTCGGGCGGCGCGGCCTGGGTCCGGGCCGGCTCGGCCTTGGGGCTCGCCGCCTGGGCCGCTGTCGCGGCGTCGGGCTGCAGGACCGAGGAGAGGGCCACCACGGCGGCGACGGCGGTTGCGGTGGCGACCCAGTGGATCGGGCGGGTACGCGTGTGTGCCAGTTCCGGGACGGCGGGGTGCTGCACGAGGAGCGTCTCCTGTGAGGGCTGTGCCGGTGGGGTGCCCAGCATCGTGCCACACGTCACAGTGCGGGGGAACGGCGGGGTGGGTACCCGCGTTCGTTCCGCCGCGGCCGGCCGCGCGCGGGGCGCGTGATGGTGACCTGTCAACGCGAGGACGCCGTGGTCCAGTTCCCCGGTTCGTGCGGGAACGGGACCACGGCGTCGTCGCGTTGGTACGGGTGACGGGGCCGGGTCAGCGGCCGGTGCCTCCGTCGGCGTTGGGGCCGGTGTAGTCCTCGCCGTAGGCGCCCTTGGCGGGGCGGCGGCGGCGCATGGGCGGCTCGACGCCGTCGGCGAGGCGGCGGGCGGTGAGCAGGAACCCGGTGTGGCCGATCATCCGGTGGTCCGGGCGGACGGCCAGGCCCTCGACGTGCCAGTTGCGGATCATGGTCTCCCAGGAGGTCGGCTCGTTGAAGCAGCCGATCTCCCGGATGGACTCCACGGTCCGCGCGAGCTGGGTGGTGGTCGCCACGTAGCAGCACAGGATGCCGCCGGGGACGAGCGCCTTGGAGACGGCGTCCAGGCACTCCCAGGGGGCGAGCATGTCCAGGATGACGCGGTCGACGTCGGTGTCGGACAGGTTGTCCTGGAGGTCGCCGACGGTGAGCTGCCAGGCGGGGTGCGGGCCGCCGAAGTAGCGCTCCACGTTGCCGCGCGCGATGTCGGCGAAGTCCTCGCGGCGCTCGTAGGAGTGCAGCATGCCCTGGTCGCCGATGGCGCGCAGCAGGAAGCTGCTCAGCGAGCCGGAGCCGACCCCGGCCTCCACGACGCGCGCGCCGGGGAAGATGTCGGCGAAGGCGAGGATCTGCCCCGCGTCCTTGGGGTAGACCACGGCGGCGCCGCGGGGCATGGACAGGACGTAGTCGGGGAGCAGGGGGCGCAGCGCGAGGTAGGCGACGTTCCCGGTGGTACGGACAACGCTGCCCTCGGGAGCGCCGATCAGCTCGTCGTGGGGGAAGGAACCCTTGTGGGTGTGGAAGTTCTTCCCGGCCTCGAGCGTGAACGTGTAGTGGCGGCCCTTGGGGTCGGTCAGCTGAACCTGGTCCCCGACCTTGAAGGGCCCGCGCCTGCGGGCGGCACCGGTCGGTTCGGACATGCGACCAGCCTACCGGCGTTTCGGATACCGGCTGACCACTAGGACGGCCGGGCCATCGCCTTCACGAAGGCGCGCTCGACGTCGGCCGCGGACAGGACGCCGTAGATCTCGCCGGTCTCCTCGGTGACCAGGTACTCGGTGGCGGGGGTGGCGCGCAGGACGTCGAGGAGTTCCTCACCGGCCAGCTCGGCCGAGACCCGCATGCCGTCGGTGAGGTCCTGGGCGAGGCCGCTGACCGCGACCCACGGGCGGCGGTGTTCGGGTACGCCGACGATGGCGGCCTCACGGACCAGGGAGAGGGGGGCGCCCTCGGCGTCGACGACGACCAGGGCGCGGGCGCCGGCGGCGTTGGCGCGGCGCAGCGCCTCGGAGAGCGGGGTGTCGGTCTCGACGGGGACCGCGCGCCGGGTGAGGTTGCGGGCGCGCAGCTCGGGGAGGTGTTCGCGCAGGCGGGCCATGCGCAGGCTGTTGCCGGCGCCGGTCCAGATGATCGCGGCGAGGATGGCGGCCAGCAGGGCGTCCATGACGGTGTCCATGCCGACGTTGTCCACGGCGTCGGCGCCCAGGGCGCCGGCCTGGGTGAGCAGGGGCAGGCCGATCAGGACGGAGATGGCGAGGGCGCGGCCGACCCAGGCGGCGGCGACCGTGCCGCTCATCGGCTTGCCGGTGATCTTCCAGACGACGGCGCGGAGCATCCGGCCGCCGTCCAGGGGGAGGCCGGGGAGCAGGTTGAAGGCGGCCACGATGAGGTTGGAGATCATCAGGCCGGCCAGCAGGACGCCGGGGACGGTGCCGGGCTCGACGGGCAGCAGGGCGAGGTAGAAGACGCCGGCGAGGACGAGGGAGAGCAGCGGGCCGACGAAGGCCAGGACGAATTCGCGGCCGGGGGTCTCGGCTTCCTTCTCGATCTCGGAGACGCCGCCGAAGAACTGGAGCTGGATGCGGCGGACCGGGAGCTTGAAGCGGAGGGCGGCGACGGTGTGGGCCAGTTCGTGGACGAGGACGGAGGCGTAGAAGGCGACCGCGAAGAAGAGGGAGACCAGGTAGCGGGCGGCGCCCAGCTCGGGCAGGACGCGGTCGAGCTGGCCGCCGAACACCCAGGTGATCAGGGCGGCGACCAGGAACCAGCTGGGGGCGACGTAGACGGGGACGCCGAACGGGCGGCCCATCAGCAGGCCGCCGCCGGGTTCGCGGGGACGGCGGGGCGGGCGGTCGGTGCGGGGGCCGTCCGACCGGGTGTCCGGTGGCGTGTCAGACCTCGTGTCCGGTCGCGTGTCGGACCTCGCGTCCGGCCGCGCGTGGGGGCGGTGGTCCGTGGCACGGGCGCCGGGGGTGCCGGGGACGCCGGGGCTGTGGGGGGCCGCGGGGTCCGGGGTGACGCCGGGGGCTTCGGGGGCGGGGCGGTCGCCGGAGGCCGTGCGGGGGGACTGGTCGCCGGGGCCGTGCGGACGTGTGCCGTCCTGCTCCGTGCCGCCGCCGTGACCGTCCCGTCCCTGTGCTGCCGGGGTCCCCGCGTCGGAGGCGGGGCCGGGGGGAAGGGGGGCGGGGGCATCGGGGTGGTCGGTGTCGCCGTCCTGGGGCCGGCCGGGGCGCGCGGAGCCGGGGGCCGGGGCCGTAGACCCCGTGTGGTGCTCGGCCGACTCGTCGTTGCCGGACCGCGGCTGCCCGCTCCCGCCGCTCACGTCCACGGTTTCCCCTCGTTCGAAGCGTCTTCCGCTCCTGCCGGGCGGAAGGGTCTCATGTCGATGGTATGCGGCCCGCCCGCCCCCTTCCGCCCCGGCACCCCTGTGCTCCCCCTGCTCTCCTCCGCGCTCCCGCGTCACGGGCGTCACCGCCGTGGCTGGGTCACTGTCAGTGGCGGGCCGTAGGGTCTGTCGCATGGAGACGAGCATCGAGGGTGCGGTGGGAGGCACCGCAGGTCCGGACGCGCCCGTGGACCCGCCGGTACCGGCCGCACCGGCGGCATCGGCGGCCCCGGAGACCGCGCCGGGGGCGGGCGAGGGTACGGCGGCATCAAGGGTCACGGCGGCCGGGGTGGCCGCCGTGACCACCGTGGCCTCCTCCGTGGTGGAGCCCGCCGCCCCCGCCGCCAGGCCCGTCGCCGTACCCCCCGCCTCCCTCTCGCCCTCGCGGGCCGGCGACTTCATGCAGTGCCCGCTGCTGTACCGGTTCCGGGTGATCGACCGGCTCCCGGAGAAGCCGAGCGAGGCGGCGACCCGGGGCACCCTGGTGCACGCGGTGCTGGAGCGGCTCTTCGACGCCCCGGCGGCCGAGCGCACCCCGCCGCGCGCGAAGGCCCTGGTGCCCGGCCAGTGGGACCGGCTGCGCGAGACCCGGCCCGAGGTGGTGGAGCTGTTCGCCGACGACCCGGACGGCGAGCGGCTGGCGCGCTGGCTGGCCGAGGCGGAGCGGCTCGTGGAGCGCTGGTTCACGCTGGAGGACCCGAGCCGGCTGGAGCCGGCCGAGCGGGAGCTGTTCGTCGAGACGGAGCTGGAGTCGGGACTGCGGCTGCGCGGCATCATCGACCGGGTCGACGTCGCGCCCACCGGTGAGGTGCGGATCGTCGACTACAAGACCGGCAAGGCGCCCCGGCCGGAGTACTCCGAGAGCGCGCTGTTCCAGATGAAGTTCTACGCGCTGGTGGTCTGGCGGCTGAAGAAGGTCGTCCCCCGCCGGCTGCAACTGGTCTACCTGGGCAGCGGTGACGTGCTGACGTACGACCCGGTCGTCGCCGATCTGGAGCGGGTCGAGCGCAAGCTGCTGGCGCTGTGGGACGCGATCCGGCGGGCGACCGAGACGGGCGAGTGGCGGCCACGGCCCACCAAGTTGTGCGGCTGGTGCGACCACCAGGCGCACTGTCCGGAGTTCGGTGGCACTCCCCCGCCGTATCCGCTGCCGGTGGTGGCGGCCGGGCCGGGAGGGGGCGGCCAGGCGTAGCGCCCCGGCCGCGTCCGGCGCCACGGGCGCAGGGCAGAATGGGGCCGGACTAGCGAAGGAGACTTACGTGGCCATCCGTGTCCTACTGGTCGACGACCAGCCGCTGCTGCGTACGGGCTTCCGGATGATTCTGGAAGCGGAGCAGGACATCGCGGTCGTCGGCGAGGCCGGTGACGGCCTCCAGGCGCTGGACCAGGTGCGGGCGTTGCAGCCCGACGTGGTCCTGATGGACATCCGTATGCCGCGGATGGACGGCGTGGAGGCGACCCGGCAGATCACCGGACCCGGGCGGGACGGCCCGGCGAAGGTGCTGGTGCTGACCACCTTCGACCTCGACGAGTACGTGGTGGAGGCGCTGCGGGCGGGGGCCAGCGGCTTCCTGCTGAAGGACGCCCCGGCCAACGAGCTGGTGCAGGCGATCCGGGTGGTGGCGGACGGCGAGGCGATGCTCGCGCCGAGCATCACCAAGCGGCTGCTCGACAAGTACGCGACCCATCTGCCCTCGGGCGAGGAGCCGGTGCCGGACACCCTGCACACGCTCACCGAGCGTGAGGTGGAGGTGCTGAAGCTGGTGGCGCGCGGTCTGTCCAACGCGGAGATCGCCGCCGACCTGTTCGTCAGCGAGACGACCGTCAAGACGCATGTCGGGCACGTCCTGACCAAGCTGGGGCTGCGCGACCGGGTGCAGGCCGCGGTGTACGCGTACGAGAGCGGACTGGTGCGACCCGGCGCGCAGTAGGCCGGTCGCGGCACGGCGACGCGAAGGGCGCCCCTCTCCGGAAGAAGAGGGGCGCCCTTTCGGTGTGCGGCCGGCCGGTGTGACCGGTCTCCGGCGTGTGGTGCGGGCGGGCTCAGTCGCTGACGCCGCGGCCCAGCTCCCAGAGCTGGAGCGAGGAGGCGGAGTTGAGCAGGTAGGCGGTACCGGTGATGTCGTCGCGGGTGGCGACGTACTGCTTGCCCTGCCACAGCGGCAGCAGCGGCACCTCATCGGCGACGATGTCCTGGATCTTCGTCAGGCTCTCGGCGGCGGACAGCCGGTCGGCCTCGCGGCGGGACTCCGGGATCAGCTTGTCGATGATCTCGTTGTTGGCGTACGGCGAGTACAGGGTGTTGTTCTTGTCGAGGAACGGCGCGATGAAGCTGTCGGCGTCCGGGAAGTCGGGGAACCAGCCCATACCGAAGACGTCGTACTCGTGCTTCTTCTGCCCCTCCCGGTACTTGTCCCAGACGGTGCCCTTGATGTCGACGTCGAAGAGACCGCTGTCGTTGAGCTGCTTCTGCAGCTCAACGAACTCCGTCTTGGCGGCCGCGCCGTAGTGGTCGGTGGTGTAGTGCAGCGTCAGTTTCACCGGCGTGGTGATGTCGGCCTCTTCCAGCCGCGTCCTCGCCTTGTCGACGCTCGGGTCGCCGTACGTGTTGAAGAACGAGTTGGAGTGGCCGGTGATGGTGGCCGGGACCATCGAGTACAGGGGCTCGGCCTGGGAGCCGTAGACCTTGGAGACCAGTTCGCTGCGGTTGATCAGCTGGGCCATCGCCTGGCGGACGGCCATGTTCTTGACGGTCGCGGCCTCGGTGTTGAAGGCGAGGTAGCGGATCTCCAGGCCGGACACCTCGACCAGGTCGACGGCGCCGCCGGAGGCCTTGGACAGCTCGTCGATCTGGTCGGGCGTCATCGCGCGCGTCATCACGTCGATGTCGCCGTTCTCGATATCGGCGCCCATCGTCTCGGCGTCGGCGTACGAGACCATCTCGACCTTGTCGTTGTTCACCGTCAGAGTCCCCTTGTAGTTGGGGTTCTTGGTGAACACGGCCTTGGTCAGCTCCTCGCCCTCGGCCTCCGCCTTGAAGGTGTAGGGGCCGGAGCCGGAGAGTTCGAAGCCCTCGCGCAGCTTGTCCTTCGCGTAGTCGTCGGAGTCGACGATGCCGGCGACGGGGGTCGACAGCTTGTACGGGAAGGTGGCGTCGGCGGTGTTGAGGTGGAAGATCACCTCGCGGTCGCCCTGCGTCTCGACGGTGTCGATGGTGGAGAGCAGCGAGGAGACACCGGTGTCGGCCTGGATGGCGATGGCCCGCTCGATGGAGTACTTCACATCGGCGGCGGTGATGGCGTCACCGTCGGCGAACTTCAGACCGTCCCGCAGGGTGCAGGAGTAACGCTCGTTGCCCGTGTCGGTGAAGCCGCACTGCTCGGCGGCCTCGGGCACCGGCTCGCCGTCGCCGCGCGGCTGGATCATCAGCGTCTGCTGGGTCTGGCGCAGGATGTTCCAGAGGCCCACGTCGTACGCCCACGCCGGGTCGAGGGGCGCGGGGGCCTCCTTCGTGGCGGTGAACCGGTCCGTGGTGCCGACGACGATCGCGTCTCCGCCGCCACTGCCACCGTCGGAGCCGCCGCACGCGGCGAGCACCGGCGCGAGCAGGCCGACCACGGCCGGCAGCACCAAAGTCTTGCGGTTCATGCTCGGGATTCTCCAGGGCTGTCGATTCCGTGTATCCGGCTTGCAGGGGTGTCGCGGCCGATCACGGGGGTAAGGGCTGAGGTTCTCGCGATGAGATTAGTCCGCGTCCGTACGACAGTTCGCAGCCGCCGGAGTTGAGCCTCCATCACGCAGTGAAACCGGGCGTGGACACACCGAAAACCCGACAGCGGAAGGATTCGTGCAGGGTTTCACCAATCAGGACACATGGGCACTGCGCCGGCCCGGGGAGCGCGACCAACAGCACAGGCACAGCTTCCTGTCGACCCCCGGGGGCGTGGGGAACGTCACATGGCCAAGCGGGTGCGTGAGGCACTCAATTCGGCCGTCCCTGGACGGCGAATTACCCTTCGAAACCCTTCCGCCACGCATCTCGGCAACTCGCCGGTAGGTTTCCGCGAATTACCCTTCTTTCACTGGTGCACACTGGGTGAACGTCTAGCGCGTGTGCGTCATCAACCCGCGTAGAAATGCCAGGTCAACCTGTTCCAGTGAGGGCACGACGGTGCGCCTGAGGGCCGGTGCGATGGGGGCGACGGACGGGACCGCGACGACATGGCAGCCCGCGGCCTCGGCGGCGGCGACACCGGTCGCGGTGTCCTCGACGACGGCGCATCTGTGGGGATCCGCGCCGAGTCCGGCGGCGGCGGTCAGGTACGGGTCCGGGTAGGGCTTGGTACGTGGGACCTCGTCGCCCGCTACCGTCAGGGCGAAGTGGTGGGCGCCGAGCGAGGTGAGCACCCGGTCGATGACGCGCCGGTGGGAAGCGGACACCAATGCGGTGGGGATCTCGTGCTCGGACAGCTCGGACAGCAGCCGCTCGGCCCCGGGCATGAGGGGCAGGGCCCGGCCGATGCGCTCCTCGAAGCCGTCGTTGAGCAGCACGGTCAGCTCGGCCAGCGAGATGTCGGCGCCGGTGGCCTCGATCAGGAAGCCGGCGCTGCGGGTCATGGGGCCGCCGACCACGACATGGCGCCAGGAGTCGTCCAGGGTGTACCCGAGCCCGGCGAAGACCTCCGCCTCCACGTCCCACCAGAAGCCCTCGGTGTCCACCAGGGTTCCGTCCATGTCCAGGAGCACGGCCTGGAGGGCGGACCCTTCGGCCGTACGGGTACCGAGCGCGGGGACCGTACTGGTCATCCACTTACCTCCTTGAGGGACGATCAGGCCGGTTCCCTGAGCGGGAACCGGCCTGCGGTGGACCGACCAGTGTACGTCGCCCGCGGACGAAGCGCCCGGTGGTGCGCCGACGGGCGGTGACGTACGACCCGCCGGGCGGTGGCCTGGGGCCCGGCCGGCGGTGACGTACGGCTCAGCGGGCGTTGAAGTACTTCGCCTCGGGGTGGTGGATCACGATGGCGTCGGTGGACTGTTCGGGGTGGAGCTGGAACTCCTCCGACAGGTGGACGCCGATCCGCTCCGGCTCCAGCAGGGCGGCGATCTTCGCCCGGTCCTCCAGGTCCGGGCAGGCGCCGTAGCCCAGCGAGAAGCGGGCGCCCCGGTACTTCAGCTCGAACATGCCCTGCATCTCGTCGGGGTCCTCGCCGGCGAAGCCCAGTTCGGTGCGGACGCGGGCGTGCCAGTACTCGGCGAGGGCCTCGGCGAGCTGGACGGACAGGCCGTGCAGTTCGAGGTAGTCGCGGTAGGCGTTGGCCTCGAACATGCGGGCGGTCTCCTCGCCGATGCGGGAGCCGACGGTGACGACCTGGAAGCCGACGACGTCCTTCTCGCCTGACTCCTCCGGGCGGAAGAAGTCGGCCAGGCACAGGCGACGGCCGCGCCGCTGGCGGGGGAAGGTGAAGCGGGTGCGCTCGTTGCCGTCGTCGTCGAGGACGATGAGGTCGTCGTCCTTGGAGACGCACGGGAAGTAGCCGTAGACCACGGCCGCTTCCAGCAGGTTCTCCGTCTGGAGCCGGTCGAGGAGGCCCCGCAGCCGGGGCCGCCCCTCG
>NZ_JBVHEO010000010.1:0-270434 GCF_055562815.1 Streptomyces sp. NPDC016677
GCACGGACGAAGACGTCAGCTGGGCCGTGTCGGTGGACTCCACCATCGTGCGCGCTCACCAGCACGCTGCCGGGGCCCGCAAAAAGGGGCCCCGGCCGGCGAACCGGACGACCACGCCATCGGCCGGTCCCGCGGCGGACTGACCACGAAGATCCACCTCGTGGCCGACGGACGGTGCCGGCCGCTGGCGTTCCACCTCACCGCCGGTCAGGCCGGTGACGCACCCGCCTTCACCGACGTCATGGCCCGCCTGCGCGTTCCCCGTCGGCGAGGACGGCCCCGCACCAGGCCGGACCTGGTCCTGGCCGACAAGGCGTACTCCTCCCGCGCGATCCGCGGCCACCTGCGCCGACGCGGCATCCGGGCGGTGATCCCCGTCCCCGCAGACCAGCGCGGACACCGGCTACGTCGGGGCAGCCGCGGCGGCAGACCACCGGCCTTCGACCGCGAGACCTACAAGCAGCGCAACACCGTCGAGCGGTGCATCAACCGCCTGAAGCAGTGGCGGGGTATCGCCACCCGCTACGAGAAGACCGCGACCATCTACCTCGCCGGACTCCACATCGCGGGCATCTTCCTCTGGTCAGCGCGGTGATCCAAACGAAACTGCCTAGTTCCTGATCACACTCGACCAGGAGATACCGGCGGACCTGGACGTGCACCTGGTGCTGGACACCTACGCCACCCACAAGACCCCAGCTGTCAAGACCTGGCTGCTGGCTCACCCCCGCTTCTACCTGCACTTCACGCCCACCGGCTCGTCCTGGCTCAACCTGGTCGAGCGGTGGTTCGCCGAGCTGACGAACAAGCAGCTACGGCGAGGCGTCCACAGAAGCGTCCAGGCGCTGGAGAAGGACTTCCGGACCAGGATCGCCGCATGGAACACCGATCCCAAGCCCTACGTCTGGACGAAGACCGCAGACGAAATCCTCGAACGCCTCGCCAGCTATCTGAACAGGATTCCTGACTCAGAAGACTAGGAGGCGTGCCGGTGGGCTGCCCGGGTGTGGTGCACCCAGGGTGCATGCGTCCTGGTTGGTCATCGCTGATCTGCGCAGACTCGGTGGAGCGGGGAGGGACCGCACCGTTCGAGGGAGGGGGCCGCCATGGCCGCGATCGAGGCCGGCAACTGGGATGTGGTCGGTGCGTGGTGACTGAGGACGAGCACCTCCCGCAGGAGCTGCTGCCGGACGGCCGTTACGACAAGGCGCGCGGCAAGCGGGCCAGTGCGTACACCGGCCGTTACACGGTCACCGGTAGTCGCTGCACTACGTCTGCGACACCGGGTTCATTCCCGCAGGGGTATCCGCGACGGAGTGCTCCACCGGGAGCAGGGGTCATCGTTGCGGGCGACGAGCGTAGCGGGACAACGGGGTTCGGACAACAGCCGCTCCGGCCAGGGAGACCCACTCCTCGTGGGAGCGGACTGGCTGCCGAGACGGGCAGCAGTAGCGGGCAAACATGTCAAGCGCAAGGAAAGGACCGCATTCATGATCGGTGCACGTCTTGAGGGCAAGGTGTCCCTGATCACGGGAGCGACCGGGGGGATAGGTGCGGCGACCGCGGAACTCTTCGCCCGGGAGGGCGCGCGGCTGGTGATCACCGATGTAAGGCGGGAACCCCTCGAGAAGCTGGCGCGGCGCATTGAGGCGGGTGGCGCCGAGGTGACCACCATCCCCCTCGATGTCTCCTCCGCGCGGGAATGGGAGGAGGTGACGGCCCTCGTACGCGATCGTTTCGGAGTGCTGGACGTGCTGGTGAACCTCGCCGGAATCCTGGGCTGGCCGGGTATCGAGGACACGCGGGAGGAGGTGTGGGACCGCGTGATCGACGTGAACCAGAAGGGCACCTGGCTCGGTATGAGGGCGGCGATGCCGCTGCTGCGAGCGAGTGGCAACGCGTCGGTGATCAACACCTCGTCGGTGCTCGGCCTGGTGGGCAGCGGCGCGGCCGCGGCCTATCAGGCATCGAAGGGCGCTGTGCGCCTGCTGAGCAAGACGGCCGCGGTCGAGTACGCACGGCAGGGCATACGGGTCAACTCGATACATCCCGGAGTGATCGCCACACCGATGATCCAGGATCTGCTGGACGAGCAGGGCGACCAGCAACCGGACATCCAGCGCACCCCCATGCGCCGAGCCGGCCGCGCCGATGAGATCGCCTCCGCGATGCTCTTCCTCGCCAGCGACGACTCCTCCTTCGTCACTGGCTCGGAACTCGTCGTCGACGGCGGCCTCACCGCACACTGAACGACCCGCGCGCCGGGTCTCCACGACGTCTCACGCCTCCCGTGCCCACGCACGACACGCGCGCTCAACGCCTGTGCCGTCTGCCTCGTGGGTGCGTGCCCCCACAGCAGCCCGGACAGCCGGCGCGGAAAACTGCGCGCGACCCCGATCTTTACGAGAGGACCTCATCATGACGCCCACCGCCCCGTCTGCCGAAGCATCCGAGTTCGCCGGGAAGACCGCCCTGGTCACCGGGGCCGCGCGCGGCGTAGGCAAGGAGACCGTGGCACTGCTCCATGCCCGTGGTGCCCGCGTCATCGCCGTCGACTTGCGTCCCGACGTCACGATCCTGCAGGACGAATTCCCCGGCGTACTCGCGATGCGGGGCGACATCACGCGAGAGGAGACCGCCGTCCACGCGGTCCGCTCGGCGCTGGACACCTTCGGAGGACTGGACATCCTGGTGAACAACGCCGGACGCACCCTGAACAAACCCGTCTCCGAAACCACCGCCGAAAACTGGGACACCGTGATGGCCGTCAACGCCCGCGGATCCTTCCTCTGCGCCCGAGAAGCCTTCCGAGTGATGCAGAGCCGGGGCGGCGGGAGCATCGTGAGCACCGGGTCCTACGCCGGCACGGTCGCCCTGCCCGAAGGCGCCGCCTACAGCGCGTCCAAAGGCGCCCTGGCCCAACTGACCAAGGTGCTCGCCGTCGAAGGCGGACCCTGGGGCATCCGCGCCAACCTCGTCGCCGCTGGCGTGATCGAGACCGACTTCCTCGACGCGATCCGCCCTGACAGCCGCGCCTACCTGGCATCGTTCGCCGATGCCCAGCCCCTGGGCCGAGTCGCACAGCCCGAAGAGATCGCCGAGGTTCTCTGCTTCCTCGCCTCGCCACGCTCCAGCTTCATCACCGGAGCCGTGGTACCCGCAGACGGCGGTTTCACCGCCGTCTGACGTGACGGGGCCGATCAGCCATCGCTCGGACCCACCACCCTGCACGCCGGACGGCGGGTTACCGGAAGTTCGTCATCGCGTGCCCGCACGTGATCGACCGCTGGTGCGTGTCGCGCCACGGGCTCGGGGCACCGTGACCCCGGTTCGGCCAGGACCTGCTGTACCAGCAGGGCGTTGATGTGCATGAGCGCGGACTGGAGCACTGCAGGGCGCGCATCGAAATCTCAGCGTGCTCCTTGTCCTGGCCGGTCAGCGCCCTCCTTCCCGTAGTGGAGCACGGTGTTCGCGCTGTCCCGGTTCTCCGCGACCTGAAGCCCGCCGTGGATGTCGCGGCGCAGGCCAGGACTGGCCAGGTAATCGCAGGTGAACGCCGCACGAACTGCGCGGCCGAGTTCTTCGAGAGCCGGTAGGCCGGGTGCTTGGGGCCACCGCGGGTGAGGCGCCGCAGGACCTGCTCTGCTTCCGCCGTCCCGAGCCAGAGCGCCATGGCGTACTTCACTCTCCGGCCGTACCGCTGCTCGATCAGGTCCCAGCGGATCGGCGGCGTCGCCGACGTCACCCTGACGAGCCGAAGTCAGTAGGCCGCCGCCGTGTCCGCGCTGTTCGGTGACGTCACCAGGTGCGGGCGGTGCGGTGCAGATCGTCAAAGCTTGCGTGGAGGTGTTGCCCGAACGTGCCGTGCTGCGGATCGGCCAGCCACCGGGCTGCGGCACAGTGGTACGCGGTGACGGATACGGCTGCGGTGAGCGTCGCAGCAGGGTCGGGAACGCCCCGTGCGCGCAGTGCGCCGGCGATCGCAGCGGTAAGGGCCGCCAGTTTCGCCCATTCACGCTCCCGAAGGTCAGAGTGTGCGTCGAGGATGTACCTGCGGCGCTGTGCCGCGCTCCGACGCTGGTCGAGCCAGTCACTGCCAGCAGTGAAGACCGCGCGGATCGCGTCGAGCGGAGACTGCTCTGTGGGTGCCCTGCCGAGCGCGTCTCGTACCCCGGCGATGAACGAGTCCTGTCCCGGAAAGAGTACTTCGCGCTTGTCCGCGAAGTGGTTGTAGAAGGTGCGCTCGGTCAGACCTGCGCGCGCCGCGATCTCGGCCACGGTCGTGCGTTCGTAGCCGCGCTCGGTGAACAACTCGATCGCGGCTTCCTGCAGTCGTTCCGGCGTGCCGCCCGGCCATCGTGCCATGACACGCAGAGTAATGACTGCAGAGCCTGCAATCAAGTTGTACAGTGATTGCAGAATCTGTAATCACTACTGTGCGGGACGATGCAGGCCGCGGTGGTGGAGCCGACGGGCCCTGCGGCCCCGACCAGGCGAAGGAGCTGGTGATGAACACTGTCGGGAAAAGGATGGGAGTGTTTCTGGGAGGCACGTTCGCACAGGACCCCGGCCTGACCAACCTCGTGGACCGGGCTGTGGAACTCGCGCACGAGGTGGCCGACGCCGGGATGCGCACGGTGTGGTTCGGGCAGGCGGCGGATTACGACGCGCCCCAACTCGCCGCGCTGGTGGGCCGGGCGGAACCCAGAATCGGCGTAGGCACCTCGGTCGTGCCGACGTACCCTCGCCACCCGCTGTTGCTGGCGGCGGCGGCGAAGACCGCACAGGCGGCTACCGCGGGGCGTTTCCGGCTCGGCGTCGGGCTCGGCGCGCGCACGGTGCTCGAGCCGCAGTTCGGCCTGCCGTATCCGCCGCAGATCCAGCACCTGCGCGAGTACCTCATCGCGCTGCGTCCACTGCTGGACGGCGACGACGCCGCCTTCGTGGGACAGACGCTGTCGTCGCGCCCGGCCGGCCCGACGGCCGTGGCCGGGGCCGTGCCGCAAGTCCCGGTCCTGGTGGCCGCGATGGGGCCGCGGGCCCTCGCAGCGGCGGGAGAGCTGGCCGAGGGGACGATTCCCTTCCTCGCCGGGCCCCGCACCCTGGCCGAACAGATCGTGCCGGCCATCACCGAAGCCGCAGCAGCGGCCGGACGGCCGGCCCCGCAGATCGTGGCCGGCGTGCCCGCGGTGGTCACCGACGACGCCGCGGCCGCTCGCAGCCGCGTCTCGGCCGCCCTCGGCTTCTACGACAGCATCCCGTCCTACCAGAAAGTCATCGCAACCGAAGGACTGTCCAGCGCGGCGGACCTGCTGATCGCCGGCGACGAGGACACCGTCACCGCCGGTCTGCGCCGCTACTTCGACGCCGGGGCCACTGAAGTCATGATCACCCATACCGACCTCTTCAGCGCCCAGGACCGTGCTCGCACCTGGGCCACCGCCCGGAACCTGTGACCCGGGACCACATCGTCCCTACCTCTCCCGCTGCGATCGCCGTACGGTCCCTGGCCACCAGCCCACCGCGCCCGTGGGAAGGCAAAGGCACACCGACCCGGCTCCGCTTCGGGCCCGGACTGGCGGCAGTTCACTCGACCATCGCCGACACGATGCCGGCTTGATCGGGAACGGCCCCAACGATGCCGATCCCCGGCATCGCCCCGCGCAACCAGCCGGGAAGCAATCTGTGCACCGGCCCACCAGCAAGACCATCAAGGGCGCTGTTCCGCTCACGTTCCCCAAGGAGGCAAAATGCCCAATGAGCTGAACCACATCATCGTCCACTGCCGTGACCGGCGGGAGTCCGCCGCGTTCCTGGCGAAGTTGTTGGGAGGACCATCCCCGCGCGACTGGGGTCTGTTCACCCAAGTGGATACAGCGAACAACGTCGGCATCGACTTCGCCGACGCCTTGGTCCCGCCGGACCGCATCAACGAGAGCCACCTCGCTTTTCTCGTGGCCGACGACGAGTTCGACGGCATCCTGGCGCGCCTGAAAGATCAGGCAATCACGTACTGGGCAGACCCACAGAAGTCCGAAGAGGGCGAGATAAACCATTTGTCCGGCGGACGCGGGGTCTATGCACTCGATCCCGGCGGCACGGTTCTGACTGAATTCATCACGGCCCCCTACCCCTACTGCTGACTGAGGGCTTCCACACCATCTGTCGAGCCGCGAGAGTGACGAATGGAGCGATCTCAAAAGTGCTCTGATCGTCGGGCCGGCACCGCATGCTGGCGTCGGCAGGGCCAAGACGTCGCCTTCGGCGCGCGCCCGCATCCTGCGACCGGTGCCGGCGGAGTCGGCGCCCTCGTCCAGGACATGGACGAGGGCCAGCGGCGGGCTCACTGCGTTCAGCGCGCCTGCGAGCGTCCTGTTGTCGCAGCACCCGGTCGACTGGAGTCCGCCGCGGCTTCGCCACACCCAGCACATGGCCGCCCGCATCGGTCACTGGCTCAGGTGACACGAAGACGACCACTACTTTCTCCAAGACATCGCCGACCTCGAAGGAACGAGCCTGGCCACCGTGCGTCTCGCGCTGCTCACGTACGGCTTCCCGCTGGGAACCTCCGTGCCTCGGACAGGTCGTCCGAGCAGGAGACCCCGAGCCGGCGGCGGGCGTGTTACAGGAGGATGACGGTGCGTTCGCCGGGTGCGTCCTGGTGGGCCCAGGCCGCCTCGACCTGGTCGAGCGGGAAAGGGTGCGGGCGCACGGCCATGCTTCCCGCGGCGATCGCGGCGACGAGTTCGGTGAGCTCCCGCTGCATGACGTCGATAGGAACCGCTCCGATGCCGCTGCCCAGGACGCGGAATGCGTTGGAGCGCATGGCGTGTCCGGACAGCATGATGGTGTCGCCACCCATGCCGCCGATCTGCACCCGGTCGAGCAGACGGGTGTGCTGGGTACGCGCCTCGAGGACGGCACGCATGGCGAGTTCGGTGGGCGGCCCCCACACGTAGTCGAGAACCACGTCGACCTCCGCGGCGGCTTCGGCGAGTGCGGCCGCGGTGGCCTCCTCGCCGGGGACGAGTTGCACGGTGGCGTCCGCGCCCTGGTCCAGGAGTTCGTCGAGGCGGGCGCGGTTGCGACCGGCGGCGATCACGCGATCGGCTCCAAGGTGCTTGGCGACCTTGACGGCCATCGATCCGGCGTTGCCGGTCGCGCCGTGCACGAGGACCGACTGCCCGGCCCGAAAAGTCACCCGGGTGCGCAGCGCGGCCCACGAAGGCAGGGCCGGGTTCATGGTGGCGACCAGGAGCGCGGGATCGGCTCCGGCTGGGACGGGGATGGCGGTGGCCGGGTCGATGGCGATGCGCTCGGCCAGAGAGCCCGCGCCCATTGGCATGACGAAGGCGAGGCTGCCGTCGGCCCGGCGGACTACGGCGTCGGCGCCGGCCAGGGCAGGCAGTGTCTTGGGGCTGGTGTAGTGCTTGCCCGCGGCGATTCCCTTGGTGGCACGGTGCACGCCGACAGCGAGGACGTCCACCATTTCCTGACCCGGAGCGGCCTCGGGTGCGGGGATGGAGCGGAAGTGCGGCGGCTCGTCGAATGACTCCACGAGCGCGGCATTGATCATGGATGTGCGCGTTTCCCTTGCTTGACACACAGCGCCGGTAAGATACGCAAGCGGATCCAACAGCATGGCCAAAGCCCATGAAAATCGACATACAGGGGTGCCGGCGAGCGAGCAGCGTGGAGAAGGCACCCCCACCCGGCGCAGGGGCGCCACCCTGGAGAACGCGATCACCGATGCCGCCTGGGACGTACTCGTCGAGCACGGCTACAACGGCTTCACCTACGAGGCCATCGCAGCCTGCGCCAGAACCAGCAAACCGGTGCTCTACCGGCGCTGGCCGCAGCGCGAGGACCTCCTCATCGCCACACTCACCCGGTACTGGCGCCCCCTCGGCATCCCCGACACCGGCAGCCTGCGCCAAGACGCCCTCACCCTCCTACGTACGGTCAACGCCGAGCGGGCTCGCACGGTGATACTCCTGCGCATCCAACTGGCGGACTACTTCCGCGAGACCGGCACCACCTTCCAAGACCTGCGCAGCCGCCTCCACCCCACGGACCAGCAGCCCCCCCTTCGCGACGCTCGTCGACCGCGCCATCGAACGAGGCGAGCTTACGGACGTACCGCGACCCGATCGCGTGGTGCACCTGCCCTTCGACCTGGTGCGCCACGACATGCTGATGACCATGGGCGCGTTGCCGGACGAGAAGATCGTCGAAATCGTGGACAAGGCGTGGCTCCCCCTGCTCGGCCTATCACCCCACGCCACGCACGCGGGACGTCAAGCCCACAAAGGCGACTCGTCGTCTGGTTCGACAACTATGCCCGCTGCCGCCCTCACCCTGGAGCGTCAACGCTGAGAACGCTCAGTCCACGGCCAGACGCGTACCTCGTCCAGGCCGAGGTTCTGCCGGGCGGTCGACTGCTGGTCCGTCGAGACCCGCTTGGAGACCAGGTTCGCCACCGAGGGGCGTACAGCTGCCGCCCGGCAGTGCCCGGCCTGGGGGCTGAGGGCGCAGGTCTGCGCGTCGCGGAGCCCGCTGGGGTTGCTGGGCGGTTCTTGCGGAGTGACGGCTCGGGGCCGTGAGGGTGGGCCTCGGCGGGTGGCGTCGGGCTGTCCTGGTCAGGCGCCGGCGCCGCCGTCGACCGGCAGGATCGCGCCGGTCACGTACGAGGCGCGGTCGCTGAGCAGCCATGCGGCCGCCTCGGCGATCTGCCGGGGCTCGCCCATCTGACCGAGCGGGATCGACTTGGTCATCTGCTCGACGATGCCGGGGGTCGCCGTCTCCCAGGTGTCGATCATCTCCGTGGCGGTGCCGCCGGGGGTGATGCCGTTGACCCGGATACGGTCACCGGCCCAGTTCACCGCGGCGGTCTCGGTGAGGCTGTTGAGCGCGCGCTTCATGGCGCCGTAGGCGGGCAGGGCCGGGTTCGCGCGGCGGCTGCCGATGCTGGAGGTGTTGACGATCGCCCCGCCGCCGTGCTTGCGCATGAGAGCGGCCTCGGCGTTCATGGCGGTCCAGTGCGCGCGGAAGTTCACGGCGAACTGCTCGTCGATGTCCTCGTCGCTGGTGGTGTGGACCGGGCCGAACTGCTGCTGGGGGACCGCGCCGTTGTTGAAGGCGCCATCCAGCCGTCCGTGGAGCTTTTCGACCTGGGCCACGGCGGTGCGGATGCTCGCGCTGTCGGCGAGGTCCAGGGTGACGGCGTCGGCAGTACCGCCGTCGGCGCGGATCTCCTTCACGATAGTCTCCAGGGCGTCGGTGCTGCGGGCGGCGAGCACGACGGCGGCGCCCTCGACGGCGAAGAGCCGGGCCGCGGCCGCCCCGATGCCACGGCTGGCGCCGGTGATGAAGACGACCTTGCCGGTGAGCAGGCCGACGGGAGCGATCTCAGGGGTGTTCGTGTTGTTCGTCATGGCAACAGCGTCCGGCCGGCCGCCGACCGGATACAGGCACAACCAGTACTACGATCCGCCGCCGGGTGGCGCGCACACTAGCCGTATGGACAAACAGGAACTCGGGGCGTTCCTTCGCAGCCGCCGCGAGCGGCTCCGCCCGCAGGACGTGGGCCTCCCCGCCGGCCCGCGACGCCGCACCCCAGGTCTGCGCCGCGAGGAAGTGGCCGTCCTCGCGCACATCTCCACCGAGTACTACATCCGCCTCGAACAGGGCAGGGCGCCGCGCCCCTCAGGCGACGTCCTGGCCGCGATCGCCGACGCCCTGCGGCTCACCGACGCCGAGTCCGGCCACCTCCACGTCCTCGCCGACACCGCGCCGAACCGCACCGGACTGCACCGGCGCGACGTCCGCCCCAGCATCCTCGCGCTCCTCGAACGAATGCCGCAGACAGCTGGTTTTGTGATGTCCGCCGCCTGTGAGGTCCTCGCCTGGAACGATCTCGCGGCCGCCCTCATGGAGGACTTCGCCCCGCTCACCCCCGACGAGCGCAACCTCGCTCGCCGGGCCTTCTCCGGACCGCAGCACGCCGATGAAACGCTCTACGGAATCTCCGACGCCGCCGACTTCCGGGCGAACGTCGTGATGCAGCTCCACACCACCCTCGCCCGCTACCCCACCGATTCCGCGGTCACCGGCCTCGTCGACGAACTCCGCGACACCAGTCCCGACTTCGCCCGGCTCTGGGACCGCCACGACGTACAGCCCGCACCGACGCTCACCAAGACCTTCCGCCACCCCGTCGTCGGTGACGTCACCGTCGACTGCGACACCCTTACCCTCACCGACCGCGACCAGCACCTCGTCCTCTACAGCGCCCCGCCGGGATCCCCCGGCGCCGAGACGCTGGCTCTTCTCAACGTCCTCGGAACCCGGGCGAGCGACTACCTGCCCTGAAGGGTGTCGCAGAAGGCCGTGAACTGAGCATCGCCGTTGCGTATGCCTGGGGTGTTGAGGGCCGAACGGGTGTGAGTGGCAACGTTCACCGGCCGATGGGTGGATCAGTCCGCTCGGCTGCTGAAAGCAGTGCAGGAACGCGGTGGCGAGGGGTGTGGGTGAGGCCGACCGTGGCGGCTTCCGCTGGCCAAGCGGGTGCTGCTGGTGGGCGTGCGCTACCGCACGAACCTCACCATGCGGCAGTTCGCGATTCGACCGGCCGTGAGGGGCTGCGGCGGTCGTACAGCGGCGCCACGGCCCAGGCGCTCCGTCCTGTGCGGGGTGAGGATGGCCCGTCGGCGCGGACGGTCTTCCTGACGGTGCGGGCGGGGTCCGCCAAGACGACGGACCCCGCACCCTGACGAGGGGCTGACTCCTCAGCCGGTCCGGCCGAGCACGGCCATACGCGCTCGGGGTCGGTGACGGGTGCCATATGGGCGGCGCCTTCGACGGTCAGGAGCCGGGCCCCGCGCCGGCGCGCGGTCTTCGCAGTGCCGGCGAAGAAGGGTGACTCTCCGCACCATATGTACGTCGCCGGTGGCCGAGGCCGGCCGTACACCGGGCTCGGCAGGGGTTCCTCGTGGGTGGCCCGGCTCATCGGCCGGGCCTGCGCGCTCACCCACTCCAGGTCGGCCGCCGTGAGACCCATGCATGGTCTCGAAGCCGAAGGGAGGGACCAGCCATGCCTCCTGCTCCGGCCGCAGAGCGGCAGCGGCATCGCAGGCGTCGCGCAGGACGGGGTGGAGGCCGAAGGCCGACTGGCCCGGCGAGGGGAAGAACGCGTCCAGATAGACGAGTTGCCGGACGCGCCGCGGCCGCTCCTGTCCGGCGCCGGTGATGACCATGCCTCCGTAGCTGTGGCCCACGAGGATCACGTCGGTGAGGTCGTGGCGGTCGATCAGGCCGACGATCTCGGCGATGTGGGTGCGCAGTCCGACGCCGGGTTCGGCCGGGGTGAGCGAGGGGCACAGGACGGTGTGGCCGGACGCTCGCAGTCCGGGGGCGACCCGCTCCCAGGCCCAGCCGCCGAGGCCACGAACCGTGCACGAGAACGAAGGTGGTCATCACCCCTCCGCTCCGGCCTTGGCCGCCCAGGCGGAGCGGATGTCCCGCAGCACCCACTTCAGACGGTCGTCGGGGATCAGGAAGCCGCCGACCCCGGACGAGAACAGCACGTCGTAGACGCGCTGGGACACCTCGGTGAGCCGCTCCTCGAAATCCTCGCCGTGCTCCGGTTCCGCGGGGAGCAGGATGACGACGGTGTCCTCCCGCTGTTCCACTGCTTCGACGGCGAAGTCCTCGCGCGGGTGGTGGCCCGACTCCTCGCACAGCACCGCTTTCGGGTCGGCGAGGAGCCTCTCCCGGTAGGAGCTGTCGTTGACGAGCCGGAGGGTGTGGCGGGTGCCAGCGTCGTGTTTCATGTGCTGCTCCGTGTCGTATCGGTGGCGGTCCGGGCCTCGTAGAAACCTCGGCGCATGGCCGGGAGTTCGGTCTTGAGCCGCTCGGGCAGCAGCCAGACGAAGTTGTCCCCGCTGGTCACAGGTCCATGAGGTTCACGGGCTCACTGCGGTCCGGCTCCTCCGGTCGTTTCGAGGGTGGGAGGACGTAGTACAGCGTGGCGCGTCTCTGTAGCCTGACCTGCACCTTGACCCCCGGGGCCGGGCGCACCCCCATCGACGCCAGGGCCTCCAGGGGCTCGCGTTCCAGTCGCGCGGCGAAAGACGGGTCTTCCCAGGCCCGGCGGGTGAGTGCCGTTTCGAGATCCTGGTCCCCGTCCGTCTCGTGTGCCCTGGCGGGCTCGCCCGCCTAGGTGCCGGCGTCGGCCGGTACGGCCCGGTCCTGGCTCCCCTGCCCGGGGAGCGCGGCGACCACCTTGACCTCCAGGAGGAACCCCGGTGCGAAGAGCGCGGACACGCCCACCAGCGTGCTCGCGGGTGCTTCCGCGACACCGGCCCGCAGCGGCCCGAAGATCGCGGGCAGCAGCTCCGGGGTGTAGTCGACGACGTAGATGGTCTCGTCGACGATGTCGTCACGGGTGGCGCCGACCGCGGCGAGCGCGGCGTCGAGGTTACGGGCGATCTGTGCCGCCTGGGCCCCGTGGTCACCGAGTCCCACGGGCCGTCCTCGCTCATCCCAGGCGACCTGCCCGGAGAGATGCACGAGCCGCCTTCCGTCGATGGTGACGACCTGGGTGATCTGGCCGGACGGGTTGTGCACGGACGGTGGACTGACGCGGGTCACCGACATGATCAGCTCCTCGAGGAGGGCGTACCCGCCCAGGCGGTCAGCGCCTGGGCCCGCTCGTCGCGGCGCGTGGCGTGGTCGGCGGTCCGGGTGGCCCACGCGACGTGCCCGTCGGGGCGTACAAGCACTTCGGCGACCCCGTCGAGGTCGGCGTGCTCGTCGTACTTGTCGACGGATACGGCCGTGACCCGGGAGGCCCGGTCCGCGCCGACGGCCTCCCGCAGGAAGGGGCCCTTCGCCAGAGCGAGCAGAACGAAGCGGCCGCGGGCGAGGAGTTCGTAGACCCGTGTCGCCGTCGAACCGGCGGCGGTCAGTCCCACATCGGGCATACGCCGTCCCACCAGCGGGTCGGCACCCGGGTCCGCCGGCGGGTAGTGGGTGCCGAGCGCGGAGACCTGATCGGCGAGCCGGTGGTTGACCTCCGCCATGCCCAGCAGCTGGTCGAGAAGCGACCGCAGGGCCGCAGCCGGGCGCTGATACCCCGAGATCAGCGTCAGTTCCGCCAACAGCGTCTGGACCTCGGTGTTCTCGGTCACCGACTGGCCGGCCGGTCGGCGCTCCGCGTCGTAACTGTCCAGCAGCCCGGGCGGGGCCCAGCCGTGCACCGCGGCGGCCAGTTTCCACCCCAGGTTCATGGCGTCCTGGAGCCCGGTGTTGAGCCCCTGGCCCGCCGCGGGGAAGTGGATGTGGGCGGCGTCGCCCGCCAGCAGGATCCGTCCTGAGCGGTAGCTCTCCGCGAGCCGCGTGGCATTGCCGAAACGCGACAGCCAGTCGGGCTCGGCGACCCCGCAGTCGGAGCCGGTGATCCGGGTGAGCGACGTACGGAACTCCTCCAGGGTCACCGGCTCCCGGGACGGGACCCGCATCCGCTCCGGATCCAGGCAGACGAACCGGGTGAGCCCGCCCTCCAGCGGCGCGACGATCACGCCGCGGGCCCGTGCCGCATCGAGGGCGCCGGGCCGCGGGTCGACGACCGCGAAGTCCCCGAGTATCCCCGTCAGGGTCTCGTCCGTGCCGGGGAAGCCGATCCCAGCGGTCCGCCGTACGAGGCTGCGCCCGCCGTCGCATCCGACCGCGTACAGGGCATGTACGGTCTCGGTGCCGCCGCCGGGAACGCGGGTCTCCACCTCGACCCCGTCGCCGTCCTGGCTCATGCCGAGAATCTCGTGTCCCCGGCCGATCTCCACCCCCAGCTCGTGTGCCCGCTCCCCGAGGATCGCCTCGGTGCGCGCCTGGGCCAGGAAGAGGGTGTAGCCGTGCCGCGAGTCGAGGGCACCGAAGTTCAGCTGGGTGGGCAATCCCGCGAAGTGCCAGCCCGGCACGGTCCGGCCGAGCGGGAGAAACCGGTCGAGCAGTCCCCGTTGGTCCATCAGTTCCACGCTGCGCGGGTGCAGGCTCAGCGCCCGCGAATGGCGCCGCGGTTCGGTGCGGCGCTCCAGGACCCGGGTCCGTACGCCCGCCAGTGCCAGCTCGCAGGCGAGCATCAGCCCGGTCGGGCCGGCGCCTACGACGATCACGTCGGTGTTCATCAGGGATGACCTCCTTCATTTAGTGAACAGCGTTCACGTGAACGGTGTTCAGTATAGTGAGGCCCATGAGCACACCGTCAAGCCCGGCCAGGGGCCGGCCCGCCCGACTCAACCAGGCCCGCACCGTCCGGACCGCCCTTGACCTGCTGAACGAGTCCGGGCTCGACGCGCTGACCATGCGCAGGCTCGCCGATGCGATGGGCGTCCAGGCCGGTGCGCTGTACCGCTACTTCGCGACCAAACAGGACCTGCTCACCGCCATGGCCGAGCACATGGTCGGCGGCGTCGCCGCCGTCCCCGGCCCGGCCGGGGACGGCGACTGGAGCGAGGGAGTGGCGCGCCTGGCCCGAGCACTGCGCACAGCCCTGCTCGCCCATCGCGACGGCGCCCGCGTCTACGCCGGTACACACTCGACCGGCCCGAACACCCTGGGCTTTGCCGACGGCCTCATCGGGGTGCTGCGTGTGGCGGGCTTCAGCGACGGTGAGGCGGCGCGGGCGCTCTACGCGGTGTCCCACTTCACCGTTGGCCATACCCTGGAGGAACAGGCCGTCCTCCGGCCGGAGGACGGGGGGTCCACCGACGCGGGGGCTCTGCGCGACGCGGTGGTGGAGGCAGGGACGTATCCGCACCTCGCCGCCACCCTGCCGGTGCTCACCAGTACGGACTTCACGGCACACTTCGAGTTCGGGCTGCGGCTGCTCCTGGACGGACTGCGTGCCGTCCGGCGGTGAGCCCGGCGGCGGTGCTCCCCGCCGCGGCCTCCCTGCGGGGAGCGAGCGTCGGGGCCGGCGGATGCTCGTCCAGGAGTCGATGCGGCTCCTACACGGTGACAGGCCGATCGGACTGCGGATAGGCGGCCCGCTCCATCGAGGCGCACGGTCGCAGCAGCCCCGACCTCAAGTCACCTCTCCCTGCGTTGCCCTGCAGAACGTGCCGAGCCCTTCATATGGTTGACCTGCCCAGGAGTGCCGGGTGTGGCTATCAATCCTCTGCTACTTGTGGCTTGCGCCGATCGGCCGCCCGGCACCCCACGACGACCCGGTTGCCAGTTAGGAATTGCGAATGATCGCTCCGTAGGGAATCGACAGCGAGGTCGTCCGTGGGAGGTACCAGCACCAACATCACGGAGGCACCAGCATGGTCTCGATGGGCCGGAATCGACGCGAGAAGGCCCCACCACCACTATGTGCCGATCGACGAGAGCGGCCGCCGACTGCTGCCCCGGCGCATCGCCAATGACGAGCCCGAATCGCTCACACTTCTCGCCGATGTTCAGTCCCTGGGTGACGAGGTGGCGTGGAGGACGGCGTGCCCAGGCCCATGCCGAAGCGAGGAGTTCGTGCGCCGGGCTCCGCCGCCGTGAACGACTCACCCCCGGCCGCCCGACCTCGCGCAGCCGGGGCAACGTCGACCAGCGCCGCCGCGACCTGCGCGGCCAGCTGCGCCCCGAGCCGCTGAGACAATGCAACACACACTGCGAGCCGATGGTCCGATCGCTGGCCGCACAGCGGTTCTTCGACTTCCTCGACGACCACGTCGGCCTAACCAACTCCTGACGTATCCACACTCTGCGCCGCACCCACGGAACCCTGACCATCCGCCGCGCCGGCAGATACCGTGCTGCCCACCGCTGCGGCGGGCAGTGCGGTACGAACCGTCCTCAGGCCGATCACGATCGCGCCAAGGCAGACCTGTCCGGCGTTCCATCGTCCGGCGCTGACGAGTTCGTGCCCGATAGGCGGTGAGACGTCGCCAGGTGGGTGATGCCGTGCTCGACCCGGATCCGGAGTGAGGAGCGTGCCCTGCGCTGGCGTTCGTGCATCTCCTCGTCCCAGTCGGGGGCGTTCTTCTTGAACTTGCGGTGCGGTGGCGTCACCACCCGGCCACCGGTCTGGGCGCCCAGGCCCTGGTAGCCGGCATCGGCGAGGATCTCGACCGCGGGCCCGTCGGGCAGGAGCTTGACCGGTCCTAACTGGCGGGCTTGGGTGATGTCCGCGTAGCTTGCGGGCCGTGCCGGGCTGTACCAGAGCGCGCGGCCTTCGCCGTCTGCGACGACCATGGACTTGACGGCGTTCTGCTTGTTCTTGTCGGGGGTGAACTTGTCGCGGTCCTTGCGTCCGGCGGCCGGGCGGCGAACCCGGATCTCGGTACTGTCGATGACGCCGGTCGTCCCGCTCGAGCCGAGATGGTCGATGACCTCGGCCAGAGACCGCAGTCGCACGTCGAGGCTGACGGTGCAGCCTCGCTCGGCGAGCAGGGGCCGCACCTCGCTGATGACTCGGGTGATGGTGGAGCGGTCTAGCCGAACCAGCAGGCCAGCACGTCGTGGGTGACCCCGCAACGGAATTGGACGAGCGTGGCCAGGAGCCGGTCGACGAACACCAGCCGGTGCCTCGCACCGGCGCCCACGGCCCGCTTACGCGATCGAGCGGCGAGTCTCGCTTGGTGACGCTCCTGACACGAGGGGCCGATCTTTTCGACGAGTTCGGCGATCACTCCGGCTGTCAGACCCGTGATCTGCCGATTGGTGACGGTCACCGCACGCGTTGCGTTCCCCACCACCTGACCATGATCAACCATCCAGGCTCGACGTCTCACCGCCTACCGTGCACGAGCTCCTTAGCCCAGGCATTCCTGGCACAGTCGCCAATCGGCGCCCGCTGGCGAGGCACGGCGAAGCCAAGGCCGGGCGAGTGGTGCAGATACTGCAACCACCACGGGTCCACCGAGACTTTCCCGCCCACCTCGTATGGCTGGTCCGGCTAATGGGACGCGATCGTCCGACTGGCGTCCCCTGCCACTTGTTCTAACCACTCCGGGCCCTACCGATGGTCGAACCCGCGCCGTCTCGCGGGTCGTGCAATGTGCAGCACGGCAGCTGGAGCAACGAAGACCGCGCGGATGCCGCGCCTTCGCTTCGGCCGTATCTGCCAGACCGGTACTCCCCGACCTCTCCCTACGTTGCCTCACGTGACCTTCGCGCCCGCAAGGCCGATACTGCCCCTGTAGAACCCAGGAGATACTCATGAGGATGCTCATCAACGTCCTGCGAACGACTGACAGACGGCCAGCATCTGCATGGACCTGACAGCAGACCACTGTCAGGCCATCTTGCCGTCTCACTGCCCAACCGAGAATCCTCGATGAGGATCCGCTCCCCGAACCTGCTATGCAGTGAGTTGATAATTGAGGACGGCTGCGGCGGTGCTGAGGCTGCCGGGCATGAGGTGTCGGTAGGTCTTGAAGGTGACGTCGATGTTCTTGTGGCCGCCCATCCATTCGGCGACGTCGGTGAAAGGGGTGTTGTGGGTGAGGCAGTTCGAGGCGAAGAAGTGCCGGAAGCTGTAGAGCACCATGCCCTCGGGGATGTCCGCGTCGCCGGCCCTCTTAATGCGTCACCATTGGTTGTTGAGGTAGTAGTGCGGGAACGGCCGGACCGGGTTTTGGGGATGGCGGAGTAGGTAGCCGTCGGTGGTGCCGTGTGTGGCGGCGTACCGCTCGATCGTGTTCCTGACGCGGGCGGGCAGGGGTACGTCGCGGTATGCGCCGGTCTTGCGGTGTTTGAGGCGGGCGCAGTGGCCGGTGGTCTGGTTGACCTGTTCGGTGATGCGGTAGACGTCGTCGGCGACGATGTTGCGGAGGTTGACGGCGGCGGCCTCTGCGTTGCGCATGCCGCAGCCGCTCATCAGGTCGCTGATCAGCCGGAAGCGGTCGTCGCCGGCTGCGCGTATCTGCCGTAGTTGTTCGGGTGAGGGGATGACCGCGCGCTTGGGGTCGTACTGGGGCGGTTTCACGCCCGCCAGGGGATGGTCCTCGAAGAGGCCGAGACGGTGGGCGTCCAGGAGGATCGCCTTGAGTTCGTCGAAGGCGTTGGCCTGGGTGGCGAGCCCGACGCCGGCGCGTTCCATGGACCGGACGAAGCCGTCGACGACCTTGTGGTCGAAGGTGTTCATCCGCCGGCTGCCCAGCAGCGGGAGCATGAGGTGCTCCAGCAGCGAGTCCAGGTGCCTCACCGAGGCCGGGCCGAGGTCACGCTGGCCGGCCTTCCACTCGGCCGCGTACTGGGCGAACCGCATCGCCCCGTAGCGTGAGACCCGCTCCGCCTCCGCCTGCCCCCGCGGCGTGGCCTTCTTCGCCTTGTAGACATCCGTCAGGCGTTCGATGGCATCGTCCTGGGTCGCGAACCCAGACTCCTCCACCTGCCGCCCCGCCACCGACCGGTAACGGATCTTGTAGGAGTGCGGGCACTTCGACCACCGCGACTGCGGATGCTCACACTCCTTGAAGAACGACCGACCCCATCCCACGAACCAACGCATCCCGGCCCATGGCTGACCGACTCCCACGACTGAAGCTGACAGTTTGCTGACGGTCAGGCATCCGACACGCCGTTGAGCTGCTGAAACGTCGGTGAAGCTCGCTATGTGGTGGAACTTCATCGGACGGTCACATGAGGAGATCGTGCAGGCTCGCTTCGGCGAGGTGCACGGCTACGACGGGGCACCGCTGCCCGCGCCGGAACTGCCGAACGCGTCCTTGAAGCCGCGACGAAGGGCGCGCTGACCTGCGGATACGGCGCGCCGCACGTCGACAGGCCGGATCGCTGCTGCGCCTGCTCGGTAACGCGGGAATCCCGCAGCCCCACGTCGGCTCCAGCCGTGTACGTGCCTCTGAAGCTGCCTGCGACTCCCGATGCGTGGGCATCTGTGGGCAGCTCTAGCCGAACACGACTTCCGCCGACCATCCAGCATCAGACCACGCAGATAACACGCACCCCATCGCCGCTGATCCGGCCGCGGCAACGACTCGAACACATCGGCGACGAACTCCGCCAGCTCCCACGAGCCCGCGAGCGGCCGTCGACCGCCTCGGGGTAGCGCGGCGGCCCCGGACGTTGCCCTCCACGGCGACCTGACCTCGCTGGTCAGCGCGGAGCCCGTCGCCTGATCCGCCGGCGGGCGCCGAACCCGCGATACGGCCGTCCGGCGGGACGCCCCCGCATCTGCTCGTGCTCCAGGTGCCGGAACCAGGTGCCCAACGGCCGTACCGGCCGTTCTCCGGGACGGCATGGTGAGGGGACTTCGTGTTCTGGGACGGATCGGGGAGAGTCCGGGCGACGGGTGGGTCCTTCTACGAGGGGCCGCCGCCCCGGATGTCCGAAGGGATTGAGCCGGACGATGGGTACCGTGACGTATCGAGCACCCTGGGCGGCCGGTGGGCGGATCACCGGGGACGCCACAGCGCCCGAGGGGGCCGTGGAGGCCCTCGCAGCCGACGGCATCGCGGCCACGCGGGAACAGGGGGACCTGCCCGCATTCATGCGCCTGCAGATCCGTCCGGCGCCTGGCCCTTGGCCGCGCCGCTGGGCGGGGAATGCCGGCGGGCTCCGGGGGAGCCTGAAATGTGCGACTACGCGCGATGCCTGGCGCTGGCTCTGGCCGCCCCAAGCGGGGACAACCCCTGCCGGTGCCCGCGGTGCGGCACCGCGCACGCCCCGGCGGCGTGACGCGCTCGCACCCCCGAGCCGGGGCGACCGGGTTCACCGGGGCTGGGCAGTCCGGCGTAGGCGATGCTGAGGACCGTGATGGTCCGGGTCTGCTCCCCGATCAGGAGCACGACGGCAAGGCCGCCCGAGGCCCACAGCCTGAGCGCGTCATCCCCCCCAACACCGCCGCCGCTGCCCGAACGTCCCGGTGGAGGTCACGTTCGCTCGGTAGCGGCGGCGGAAGAAGACCGGTCATCGTCGCGTCAGCGGAAACCTCACAGCAGTCACTGCGCGCTGCAGCCCACTGGGCGGTCCAGCAGTTCTCTGAGTGTGTCGTAAGCGCTTTGTGTGAACGTGCTGCGTGCCGAGGGCGCGGTGTTGGCGAGTGCGGCGAGTGCGGTGTGTCTCTCGGGAGCGAAGCCGGTGAAGCATACGAAGCCGCGGGTGGCTCCGGAGTGGAAGTACAGGGTGTAGTCCTCGAAGCTGCGGGTGTTCCAGATCAGGGCTTTGCGGGTGCTGCCGCGGGGTTGTTCGGGGTGATGGCGCACTGTGTGCAGGGCGTTGGTCAGGGTGGTGTGGCGGGGGTCGAGATGGGCGTCGAGGTAGCGCAGCAGGTCCTGGGGTGTGCTGTGGATGCCGGTGGCGGCGCTCAGGCCGATGGACCGCATCGGGGGTGTGGGCCGGCGTCGGTAGTGGCCCTGGGCGAGATGGTGGGGGATTGGACGGTTCGTGGGGGTGGGCTTGGGGCTGGGTGCCGGTGCTGCTGTGGTGTGGGTCAGTGCCAGGGGTTGGCAGATACGGCTGCGTACGAGCTCGGCGTACGGGACGTCGGCGGCGCGGGCCAGGAGTTCGCCGAGGAGTCCGACGCCGAAGTTGGAGTAGCGCGTGCGGCGGCCGGGGGCGGGATGTGGCCGCGTGTACACGGCGGCGTGCAAAAGGTGCTCGGTGGTGTAGGCGGCGTAGGGGGCGGTGAACCAGCGTGGCAGCGCTGTCAGGTAGAGGTTGCGTGGCAGCCGCGGCAGGCCGGAGGTGTGGGTGGCCAGGTGCCACAGGGTGATGTCGGCGGTTGCCCGGTGGCGGGTGGGGTGCGAGGCGGGCAGGTAGCGGATGACGGGATCCGAGAGAGCCACCTCCCCGGCTTCGTGCATGTCCGCCAGCAACAGGCCGGTGAAGGTTTTGCTGAGGGAGCCGATCTCGAAACGCGTGAGGGGGCTCGTCGGTAGGGCGTCGTGAGCTTGGCTGAGCCGGCCATGGCAGGCAAGGGCATAGTGGGGGCCTTGGATGGCCACGATGGCCATGGCTGTCGCCGATCGCGCCGTCGACGTTCGCGCTCTTGCCGCGAAACCGTCCATGCGGCGTGTCAGCTCGGGTGAGGGTCGGCGCCCGTCTGCCACCGGTGACGGCGCCTGACGGTCTGCCGGGGGCGGGGCGGTGTCAGGGGCCGGGGGCGTGAGCACGGGTACCGTCCAGGGCGCGGGAAAGGGCGACGGTGCCTGCCATGACAGCCACGACGGCGGTGTGGCAGTGGTCTTCGTAAGCCGTGCGCGGGTCCTGTGACACCGGCTGGTTGTCGAAGGGCACGAGTCCGTCGCTGCGCTGGGCCGCGCACAAGGGCAGCCAGCTGGCGGCCGTGCACGCTGGTTCGGGCAGGCAGGCGTCGGTGAGCAGCAATTCACCCACGAGGTCCCATTGTTCGACTTCGCTCCAGACCTCGGTCCACACCGGGAGCCAGCGGTGCAGGTAGGCTTGTAGCTCTTCAGGCAGGTCATCGGGACGGGCGCCCCAGTCGGTGAGGTGGAAGACGGTGTGCGTGACGTCGTAGGCGCCCAGCCAGTCCAGCACCCACGGTTCAGGAGTGGAACCGAGCCAGGTGGCCGTGGTGGCGTCACGGCGGTCGTCACGGGTCGCGATGCCGACGACCCGGGCGGCATTGGCCACGCCGAGCCTGCGGTTGGGGAGCAGTTCGGCCGCGCGGACGGAACGCATCCCGAGCAGGTGCGCCAGGAGGCGTTCCAGTGCGGGGTGCCGATATCCGCCGGCACGCTTGAACGGCGCGTACGCTTCCAGCGGGTCGGTCAGCAAGGGATGACGCAGCTGCCGTTCGTACAGCAGGTCGCCATGGTCGAACTGCTCCCATGCGTGGCCGAGCAGGGTGCGTGCGGCCGCGGTCTCTTCCACACCGCACACGCCTTCGCGCAGCACGATCGAGGCGGCGAGAGCGAGTTCCGCGAGGGGTTTGTATTCCTTGTCCGGTTCCGGCAGCGAGGCGGTGGCCGGTGCGGTGAAGGACCCGTGAGCGTGATGAGCTTGCAGCCATCGCAATGCTCGTGACGTCAAAGTCTGGAGGCTGCCGAGAGCCGGCGGGTCGTTCACGCCTTGCTGCTTTCCGCCAGCGAGGTCCGTCTGGCCATTTCGAACTCCAGGGCGGTGCGGACGTCGGCGGTGCTGTTGAACACTGACAGGTGCTCAAGCACCGGTTCGGTCTCAAGCGCCAGGGCCACGCCCGCTGCCTCCAGGTACACCAGCCAGCGTACGAGACGGGTGGCGACGGCGTAGTCCCGGCGCAACATGGCCCACGTCGTGCCGCGCGCCAGGGCGAGGGCGCCCTCGCGGGCTGCTGCGTGCACGGGGCAGTCGAGACCTGGTGCGACGAGGCACGACAACTGCGCCATTGCCGTGCACCAGAACTGCCAGGCGGCTGCGTGGTCGAACGAGCGCGGTCCGGTGTTCCGTGGCATGGGGCACTCAGGCGCGGATCGGTCGGCCCGGCGCAGGAGTTCGTGGGTGGCCCAGTCGCGCCACCCAGCGGCACCGGCCGCCCATGTGTTGTGTTCGGCGAGTGCGGCTCGCGGGAATCGGTGCAGGGAGTCGATGACGGCCTGGACACCGTCGTGGCTCAGCGGCGCGCCGGCCAGTGCGAAGGGTGCCAGCGCGTCCGGACCAAGGATGCGTACGGCCGCCAGAGCGGCCGTACTGTCCAGGGACCGGCTGACGAACTGGGCGAGCGGATCGGCGCCCTGCGGTTCCTGGAGGGCGTTCAGAAGCTGGAGCGCGAGTTCCTCGGCAGCCTGCGCGTAGCGCGCACGTACCGTGCTCATGCTGGCCGCACCTGCCTTACCCTCGGCAGCCGGACTCTCTTACGTGCCTCAGTCACCGGGACGTCAGACCTTCTTCGGCTTCTTCGGCTCCTTGGGCTCCTTGGGCGCCGCTACGATCAGGCCCAGGAGCAGCCCTTTGGACGCCATCCGGGGCGTGAACAACGGAGCGTCACTGACCGGGCTCACCTGGCAGGTCATCAGCTGTGCCACGGCCTCCTGCTCGGCAGGTCCGGCCGCAGTCTGCAGTGTTTGTGTCACCAATTTCTTCCTCCTTGATTCTTTGATTCCTTGGGAAACCGGCCGCTGAGCCGGATACATTCCGGCACTCGGGCGTCAATCATCAAGATCAGCTGTCGCCATGGGGTGTGCCGGGAAAACGTCAGCCCGTTTCAGGCGGGTCCTCGGTCGACCACTGCTGCCTTTTGTCCAGCGGGTTGGTTCGCAACAGGACAGCAGGATTGTTGTTCCCCGAGGCTGCGAGCGCGTAGTCGCGGTACTTGTCGTTCTCGAGGAAGGCGTAGGTGTTCTCGACCAGTGACACGTGCCATTTCTGCGAAGTCCGGCCACTGCATGGCTGCAATCGGATCACGTATCCGTCCCCCTTCGCCTCCGCGGTCATACACAGGTTGGGGGAGGCGATGCTGCGCAGGCTGATACTGCCGTCTGTCTGCGGTACGGCGATCCATTGCTGGTTCTTCTGACCGTTTCGCGCATAGGTCTGGACGGGTTTGCCGGCGCTGGCATCGTTCTCGGTGACGTCGAGGTATTGACCGTTTCCCTGGTTCTTGATCAGGATGTTCGTCGGTTCCTCGGCGTTGGCCGGCGACGCTGTGAGCAACATGAGTGACACCAGCACGGGTACCGCAGTGGAAATGCTCCACGGATGTGAGCGAGGCATGCATAGCCCCTTTCATTTGGTGAGAGCGGGCTGCGACGGTCTGAAGGCGGCGACTTCGCAGCGCTGCGTCAAATACTGCCAGAGCGGCTCGGATACCGCATGCGGCGCATACGGTGCGGGTGCTCAGCATGCCGTGTGGGAGCTGGGCGGCAGGGAAGCGGAAGAAGATCAAACTCTGCAGTCAATTCCAATGAGCGTCGTCGGGAGCCTCCAGCCGGGAATGGCGTCACGGCTAGGCACTGACAGGATGCACAGCTGGTCGCCGAGAGCAGGGCGGGCAGGACGGTGTCAGTGCCGTAGACGTGATTCACCCCAGCGGCCGTACCAGGAGCCGTCGTCCTCCTGCTCGCGCAGCAGGCAGTTGACGCCCGCCCAGGTGGCTGGGACCCGGGCACCGCCGCGTCCCAGCCGTGGTGGATGCGCCCCAGGTCCGGCGACCGTCGCGCCGGGACGGTCGGCCGGACGGTCGGCGCGGCATCCCGGCGCCCTGCGGGATACCACTCAGGCGTAGTGCCGGTAGACGGCCTGGGCCACGCAGGCGGGCTTGCCGCCGCCCTCGACTTCGACGGTGAAGGTCAGCCCCATCTGGACACCGTCGCCCTTGACCTCCTCGACCGAGTCGACCAGGCCGTGCAGGCGGATCTTGGCGCCGACCGGCACCGGGCTGGGGAAACGGACCTTCTCCAGTCCGTAGTTCACGCTCATGGACGCGCCCTCGATCCGCAGCAGCTCACCGAACATGGGGATGATCAGCGAGAGGGTGAGATAACCATGGGCGATGGGGCCTCCGAACGGCCCTTGCTTCGCCTTCCGCGGGTCGGTGTGGATCCACTGGTGGTCTCCGGTGGCGTCGGCGAAGGTGTTGACGCGTTCCTGTGTGACCTCCAGCCAGTCGGTGCGGCCGAGGTCCCGGCCGGCGAGGGAGAGGAGCCCATCGAGGCCCTGGACGGTGGTCGGCATGGGGGTCCGCCTTTCGTGGGACGCTGGTGATCGTCAGTTGCCGGAGGGGGCGCCGG
This sequence comes from Streptomyces sp. NPDC016677, assembly GCF_055562815.1. Lineage (NCBI taxonomy): Bacteria > Bacillati > Actinomycetota > Actinomycetes > Kitasatosporales > Streptomycetaceae > Streptomyces > Streptomyces sp. NPDC016677. The sequence goes on from NZ_JBVHEO010000010.1 coordinate 24,684, forward strand.
GACCGGACGCGTAGATCCTGCGCACGGCGGACTTGATGATCTTTCCGGAGGCCGTCCGGGGCAGTGCCCCGGCGACGGTGACGGTTTTCGGGATCTTGTACTTGGCGAGCTTGCCGTGCAGGTGCGCGAGGAGCTCCAGGCCGTCGGCGGGGCGGGCGGTGTCCAGTACGACGACCGCGTGTCCGACCTCGCCCCACACCGGGTCCGGTACTCCGACGACCGCGCATTCGACGACGGCGGGATGGCTCATCAGGGCGTTCTCGACCTCGGCCGGGTAGACGTTCTCACCGCCCGAGACGAACATGTCCTTGACGCGGTCGACGATGTAGGCGTAGCCGTCCTCGTCCGTGCGGGCGACGTCACCGGTGCGCAGCCAGCCGTCGGCGGTGAAGGCGTCGGCCGTGTCCTGGGGACGGTCCCAGTACCCGGTCATGACGTTGGGTCCCCGCACGAGGACCTCGCCGCTCTGGCCGGGGCCGGCGGTCCGGCCGTCGGGCAGTGCCACCCGGGTGTCCGTGAAGAAGTGCGGTACTCCGGCGGAACCCGCCTTGGCGGAGACCTGCTCCCGGTCCAGGAAGAGCACGCCGGGGGACGCCTCCGTCATGCCGTAGCCCTGGCTGAAGGCCAGGCCGCGAGCGAGGTAGGTGTCGATGGTGCGCCTCGGTACCGGGGCCCCGCCGCAGCTCACGGAGCGCAGACTGGACAGGTCGGTGTCCGGCCACCGCGGCTGGGCGGCCATCGCGTCGTACATCGTGGGCACGCCGAACATGTACGTCACCCGCCGGCTCTCGATGGTCTCCAGCACCCGCCCGGCGTCGAAGGCCTCCATCAGCACCACCCGGCCGCCCTTCAGCAGGGTCGGCAGACAGGTCATGTTCAGCCCGGCGGTGTGGAACAGCGGGGCCACCACGAGCGTCACCTCGTCGCTGGTGAGGTCGGTGTCCACGAGGACGTTGACGCTGTTCCAGGTGATGTTGGCGTGGGAGAGCACGGCGCCCTTGGGCCGGCCGGTGGTCCCCGAGGTGTACATGATCATGCAGGGGTCGTCCGGGGCGACGGGCTCGTCCAGGGGCTCGCGTCCACCGCCCGTGACCAGGTCCTCGTGGGCGAGCGCGCCGGCACCCGCCGGACCGAGGGTGATGCGGTGGCGTACGGCGGCGTCCGCGCAGGCGGTCGTGGCCGTCTCGGCGTGTGCGGTGCTGTACACCACTACGGTGCTGCCGGAGTCGGAGAGGTTGTACGCCAACTCGGGCGCGGACAGCCGGTTGTTCAACGGTACGAAGACGGCGCCGAGTGCCCCGGTCGCGAACAGCGTCTCCAGGAAGGCCGGATGGTTCGGGCCCAGATAGGCCACGCGGTCGCCGCGCCCGACGCCGAGGGAGCGCAGCGCGTGGGACAGGCCCAGCACACGGTCGTGCAGGTCCCGGTAGGTGAGTTCGGTGTCCTGGTGGACGACCGCGGTGCGCTCCGGTGTCTTGCGGGCCCGGCGTGCGGGCCAGGAGCCGATGCCTTGGTTCAACACGGCGATTCCCCTCAGTCCTCCAGCAGGCCGAGCAGCCGGACGGCGTTGTCCTTGAGGATCTTGGGTCGGATCTCGGGCTTGATGTCCAGTTTCCCGAAGTCGGCCAGCCACCGGTCGGGGGTGATGACCGGGTAGTCGGAACCGAAGAGCACCTTGTCCTGGAGCAGCGAGTTGGCGTACCGCACGAGTTGAGGCGGGAAGTACTTCGGTGACCAGCCCGACAGGTCGATGTACACGTGCGGCTTGTGCGTGGCGACGGCCAGGGCCTCGTCCTGCCAGGGGAAGGAGGGGTGGGCCAGGATGATCCGCAGCTCGGGGAAGTCCACGGCCACGTCGTCGACGAGCATGGGGTCGGAGTACTTCAGCCGGATGCCGCCGCCTCCGGGCAGGCCGGCGCCGATGCCGGTCTGCCCGGTGTGGAACAGCGCGGGCACGCCCAGTTCCTCGATCGCCTCGTAGAGCGGGTACGCCATGCGGTCGTCGGGCGAGAACGCCTGGACGCTCGGGTGGAACTTGAATCCCCGCACGCCGTGCTCCCGTACCAGGCGCCGGGCCTCCCGGACGCCGGCCCGGCCCTTGTGCGGGTCGACGCTCGCGAACGGGATCAGGACGTCGGCGTGCGCGGCGCAGCTCTCGGCGACCTCCTCGTTGGCGATGCGGGGGTGGCCGGTGGCGTGCTCGGCGTCCACGGTGAAGACCACGGCGGCCATCCGGCGTTCCCGGTAGTACGCGGCCATCTCGTCGATGGTGGGCTGCCGGTGGCCGTGTACCTTGAAATACTCTTCGGAGGCGCCGAAGAGCTCCGGGCTCAGCGCGCCGTGGCCGTCCTTGGAGATCTCGGCGTGGGTGTGGACGTCGAGGGCGGTGAGCGCGGCGACGTCGAGGGCCAGGTCGCTCATCTCAGGCCCCCGGTGCCTTCGGCGCGGGGATGCCGTACGTCTCGGGCTCCGCCCCGACGCCGTCGTGCCACCGCTCCGCGATCGCGTCGGCGCTCCAGCCGCCGTCGGCGAAGGCGACCGCCTTCTCCGCGGGGTGGGACCACAGCGCGAGGCGGTCACCGCCGACGCCGATGGCCTGCCCGGTGACGTCCCCGGCGGCGTCCGAGGCGAGGAAGGTGATGAGTCCCGCCACGTCCTCCACGGTGCCGAGGCCCTCGTCCTTGCGCAGCCAGTCGGGCAGCGGCGCGCCGGTGCGCTCGGCCTCCTCGATGGCCGGGGCGAACGCCGGGATGGTCTTGGTCATCTCGGTGGCCGCGACCGGGACGACCGCGTTCACGGTGATGCCCGCCCGGGACAGTTCCATGGCCCAGGTGCGGGCCATCGCCACGATGCCGGCCTTCGCGGCGGCGTAGTTGGTCTGGCCGAAGTTGCCGCGCTGGCCGGCGGGGGAGGAGATCAGGACGATGCGGCCGCCCTCGCCCTGCTCCCGCATCCGGACCGCGGCGGCGCGGGCGCACGTGAAGGTGCCGCGCAGGTGGACCTCGACGACCGCGTCGAAGTCGTCGTCGGTCATCTTCCACAGCACCCGGTCGCGCAGGATGCCGGCGTTGGTGACCAGGACGTCCAGCCGCCCGAACTCCCGTACCGCGGTGTCGGTCAGCAGCTGGGCGGCCTCGCTGTCACCCACGGCGGCCACCGCGCCGACCGCTGTGCCGCCGGCCGAGGTGATCGAGGCGACCGCGGCGTCGACCACGCCCGCGTCGATGTCGTTGACGACGACACGAGCTCCGGCCGCGGCGAGGGCCCGGGCGTACGCGAGCCCCAGTCCACGTCCGCTTCCGGTGACGACGGCGGCCTTTCCATGCAGATCCATGACTGCGCCTCTTCCTGTGAGCAGCGGTTCCTACAGGGCGTCACCCACGAGAGAACAACAGGAATCCTGTCGATTGGCTCAGTGTTCTGGTCAACAGGATTCCTGTCAATGACTTAGGGTGGTCGAGACAAGGGCAGGGTGACGGGTCGCCGGTGGAGGCGTGGCGTGACGAAGGCGGCGGGTCCGGTGGCCGAGGGCGGGACGGAGACGGGGCCCTCGCTGCTCTATCTGCTGAAGAGGGCGGAACTCGTCGTCCGGGCCCGGCTGGAGGAACTCCTCAAGCCCGCGGGGGTCACCGCCTTGCAGTACACCGCGCTGACCGTGCTGGAGCGGCATGACGGAGTGTCCGCCGCGCAACTGGCGCGGGACTCGTTCGTCACCGCCCAGTCCATGGCCGACATGGTGCGCGCGCTGGAGAACCGGGGCCTCGTCCGGCGCGAACCCCATCCGCGCAACCGGCGGGAGAAGGTCATCCGGCTCGCCGAGGCCGGGCGTCGGCTGCTGGCCGAATACGCCGAGCCCGCCCGCGAACTGGAAGAGCGCATGGTGCGGGACATCCGGCCCGCCGACGTCGAGCGTTTCCGCAACGCGCTGAAGAGCGCGCACCGGTCGCTGTCCTGACGCGCGGCCGGCGTCGGCCGACATGGCCGTCGCCGCGCCGAAGGCCGCCGTGACCCCGGGCGCGTTCCCCGGCCGCGCGCATGCGCTACGAGCCGGTGCCGGCCGGCCTGACGGCACGGGCCGCCGCCCCCGATGTCGGGCGGTCGTGCGACCGGCAGGCGGGGAAGTGCCGGACGTCCGGGGCGGGACCTAGACTGAACCGGGTGACCGGCGGACACGAAGACGTGGTGATGAGGGACGAGGAGGGCGCCGCGGCGCCCGTGCGACCGCAGTCGTTGATGCTCAGTTTCCTGGGCCTCTACGTCCTGGACCGCGGCAGCGCGGTGTACTCCGGCAGTGTCATCGACGTGTTCGCGCGGATGGGGGTCTCCGAGGAGGCGGTGCGCTCCACCCTGACCCGGATGGTCAAGCGGGACCTGCTGGTCCGCCACCGGCGCGGTCGCCGGATGTACTTCGGGCTCACCCCGCGCTCCAGTGAGGTCCTCCGGGACGGACACGACCGGATCTGGGGCGCCGGCGCCGTCAACCGCGACTGGGACGGGTCGTGGACCCTGGTCGCCTTCTCCATGCCCGAGGCGTGGCACAGCCAGCGGCACGACCTGCGCTCACGTCTGATGTGGGCGGGGTTCGGCTCCCTGCAGAACGGACTGTGGATCGCGCCCGGCCGGATCGACGTCCCCGCCGCGGTCGCCGGGCTGGGTCTGGAGGACCACCTCAACGTGATGTACGCCCACGCGGCGCGGCCGACGGAGGCCGCCCAGTTGATGAGCAGGGCGTTCGACACGGCGAGCATCGCCGCGCGCTACCGCGCCTTCCTCGGCCGGTGGGACCGTCCGCGGCCGGTGCCGGAGGCGTCCGACGACCTCGCCCGGCAACTGCTGCTGCACACGGACTGGCTGCAACTGGTCCGCTCCGATCCCCGGCTGCCGGCGCGGCACCTCCCCGACGACTGGCCCGCGATCCGCGCCGAGCAGGTCTTCCGTACGCTGTCCGCCCGGTACGACGCCTCGGCGAAGGAACTCGCGGACGCCGTGCTCGACACCGTCCCCGCGCGGACGGAGACCGATCGGTGAACGGAGGTCAGCCGGGCGGGAGTCCGGTCGGGTTCTCCAAGGTGTCGAGCAGGCGGATCTGGAAGGCTCCGTCCCGGGCCGCGGGGTGGGGTGCCTGTGTCCGCCTGCGGTACCAGTAGCCGCCGCTGCCGGGAACCATGTCGCGGGTGGCGAGCCGCAGCTGGGCGAGACCGTCGCCGCCCTCCGCCCCTTGGAAGGCCGCCTGGCCACCGGCCGTTGGTCCACCGGTCCCGGCGTCCTCGACGCCCGCGCCCGCACGACGGATGCGACGGCCGAGCCGCGCTTCAATCCGCTGTCACCCGGCCCAGCCCTGGCCCTACGACCTCGCCCGCCCCGGCGGCACCCGGCGCTGACACGACTGGAGACGCCCGGATCGCACCGACCTCATGGCACTGATCCTGGTGACCGGGGCGTCCAGCGGGCTCGGCCGCGACACGGCGCGGGCCCTGCCCGACGAGGAGCACGACGCGGTCGGCCACGTCCGCGATCCCGCCCGCCGCACCGCGTGTCAGGTGTCCGGCGCGCGGATCGTCCGGACCGTCGGCGCCGCCCGTGCGAGTGGAGACCCAGCCGGAGGCGACGGCATGACTGGCGGTCCCGTCCCACCGGTCGGCGAAGGCGAGCGCGAGAGTGGTGACCCACAGCTCGGTGTCGCTGTAGGGCGCCCGGACGCGGCGCGTCGGTACGCGCTCTCGGCGGGCGCGGGAACGAGGGCGTCGCCGGTGGTGTGGAGGGTGAGCTGAGGGCCGGTGAGCCGGCCGGTCAGGACGCTGGTGTCGCGCATCCGGCGGACCGCCTCGCGGTCGGCGGAGATCCGCGGTGTCCGGGCGAGGGGCGGCCAGGCCGGCGGAAGGTGACAGTCCGGCGTCCTAGTACGGCAGCGTACTGGTCGGCTTGCTGGGTGTCCCAGTCGGCGGGCGAGGGCCGGGGCCGGGCGCCCGTGGACCGCTGGGCGGCGGTGACTCCCGTACCGAGGGCGCTCGCGGCCGCCTGGGCCTGGGCCGGGTCGGTGAAGCCGGTGAGGGGGGATGTCCTTTCCGGTCGCCGGCCGGGCCTTCAGCGCGAGGACCGGGCCGAGGGTGTCGTTCCAGTCGGCGACACCGCCTTGCAGCAGTCCGCACATCGACAGGGAGCCGTCGAAACGGCCGGCGTGACATTCGGCGAGCACGGTGGTGACGAGTCCGCCGTACGAGGTCCCGGGAGAGTGTCCGCCGTGCGGTGCCGAACCGCCGTGCCACCGCTGCCTGGGCGGGCAGCGCGCCGGAGGACGGCGGGGCCAAGGCCGGCAGGAAGGTTCTGGCTCTCACCGGGGGGTCCCTTCGGGGGCGGGCGTCGGGGTGCCGGGCACGGAGGCGTCGAGTGTGTTGGTCCGGGTCTCGTTCAGGCGCCATACGGTGAGTGCGGTGATCGCGGCGCCGCAGCACAACAGCAGGGCGACCGGTGTGCCGCCACCGCCGTTCGAGGCGAGGAGGCCGCTCGCGATGAGCGGGGAGAAGCCCGCGCCGATCAGGGTCGCGCTCTGGTAGCCGAGGGAGGCGCCGGTATAGCGGACCCCGGTGCCGAACATCTCGGTGAGCAGGGCGCCGAGCGGTGCGTACATCGTGGACTGGGCGACGCCGTGGCCGAGCACGAGCGCGAGGATCAGCAAGCCGGGGGAGCCGGAGTCCACCAGGGCCAGCACCGGGAAGGCGAGCGCCGCCGAGGCGATCGCTCCGGCCAGCACCACGGGACGCCGTCCGAGCCGGTCGGACAGCGCGGAGGCCGCGGGCAGCGCGAACAGGGCGACGCACGAGGCGGCGGTCACCGCGGTGAGAACCTGCGACCGGCTGTAACCCTGGTCGACGGCGTAGGAGATCATGAAGCTGGACAGCAGTGACTGGGCGGTGAACGCGCCGATGCCCACTCCCGCGGCGCGCAGCACCGCGACCGGGCGGCGCAGCACCTCCACGATCGGCGGCGGCGCGGCAGGCTCCGGCTTCGCCCGTTCGAACAGGGGGCTCTCCGTGACCTTGAGGCGGACGAACAGGCCGACGGCCAGCAGCAGGAGGCTGAGCAGGAACGGCACCCGCCAGCCCCAGGTACGGAAGCTGTCGTCGGGCAGTGCGGACACCAGCGTGACCACGCCGGTGGAAAGGACCGAGCCGAGCGGGGCGCCGAGTGGGTGGCGCTCGACCACAGGCCACGCCGGGAGCCCTGGGCCCGCTCGGCGTGTTCCACGACCATGAGCGTGGCGCCGCCCCACTCGCCGCCGATGGCCAGCCCCTGGATCACGCGCAGGGCGACGAGCAGGACCGGCGCCCACACACCGATCGTGTCGTAGGTCGGGAGCAGACCGATGAGGAAGCTGCCACCGCCCATCAGGGCCATGGTCAGCAGCATCATCGACTTGCGGCCGGTGCGGTCGCCGAAGTGGCCGAAGAGGATACCCCCGAGAGGGCGGGCCACATAGCCGGCGGCGAAGGTGCCGAAGGCCGCGATGGTGCCGACGGCGGGATCGGCGCGGGGGAAGAACAGGTCACCGAAGACGAGGGCGGCGACCGTGCCGTACACGAGGAAGTCGTAGAACTCGACGGCGGTGCCGAGCAGGCCCGACAGGGCCACGCGACGCAACTGCCGGTTGTCGGGCGAGGGCTGACCGGCGGGGGAAGGCGAGGAGGACAGCTGCACGATGGGCTCCTGACGCTGTTGCCGATGGACGAGGAACCTAGGCGGGACTGTCACGACCGTCAATAATCTGCACAACATCAGAGGGTCTCCCCGGCCGGTGAACCCGGGCCGGCCCTCGCCGTCCACACGGCCGAGCCCCGGCTCGCCCTCCGCCGGGGGGCGAGCCTGCCATCCTCCTGGGCCGGGAGGCGGCCCGGGGAGCCGGACGTCCGACCGCCGATCGACCCGCCACCCGCTCGGTCGGCACCGATCGGCGCGGCTGGTCCGTGGCCCGGCCGCCGTGTGCCGGGTCGGCCGCCCAGCCGGCCAGGAGCCGCAGCTGCTCGTCGGAGGGGGCGCCCGGTCCGAAGGCGTTCTTCGTCACCGGTGCCGGACGCGGCAGGGGGCCGCATTTCGCGCAGGAGGCGCACACCGCCGCCGGACATCATGTCGCGGACACGGACCGCCCCGGGCGGGCGCGGCCAACTGCCACCTGGGCCACTTCGAGCGGAACTGTCCCCGCGGCAGTTCCAGGAACAGCTGACCACCGACCTCGTCAGGCCGATGAACGTCACCCGGGCCGTCCCGCCCGTCATGCGCCGCCGGCCGGGGAGTCCGGCGGACCGGTCGCCCGCCGGTCCGCCTGACTGTCCGGGCAGCCGAGGGTTACCCGACCGGAACGGTTTCTTCCGTTCATCCGGGCGGCGGAGACCGCCGCCCCCCCACAAGGCAAGGAGCAGAACTGATGCGTGGTGTCATGATGCACGCCCCCGGCGACGTGCGGGTGGAGGAACGGCAGGACCCGAAGATCGTCGAGCCGACGGACGCGGTGATCCGTCTGTCGGCGAGCTGCGTCTGTGGCTCGGACCTGTGGCCCTACCGCGGTGTCGAGGAGGTCACGAGCGCCGTTCCGATGGGCCACGAGTACGTCGGCGTCGTCGAGGAGGCCGGCGGCGAGGTGACGACCGTCCGGCCCGGCCAGTTCGTGGTCGGCTCCTTCTGGGCCTCCGACAACACCTGTGAGAACTGCCGGGCCGGCTACCAGAGCGCCTGCGTCCACCGCACCCTGATGGGCACGCTCGGCGCACAGGCCGAACGCCTGCGCGTCCCGCTCGCCGACGGTACGCTCGTCGCCACCCCCGACACACCCCCACAGGACCTGGTCCCCAGCCTGCTGGCCGCCTCCGACGTGCTGGGCACCGGCTGGTTCGGGGCCGTCGCGGCGCAGGCCGGGCCGGGCAGGACCGTGGTGGTCGTCGGGGACGGCGCGGTCGGCCTGTGCGCGGTGACCGCCGCCCGGCAACTGGGCGCCGAGCGCATCATCGCGATGAGCCGCCACGAGCCCCGGCAGAGGCTGGCCCGGGAGTTCGGCGCCACCGACATCGTCACCGAGCGCGGCGACGAGGGCGTGGCCCGGATCAAGGACCTCACCGGCGGCCTCGGCGCGCACTCCACCGTCGAGGCGGTGGGCACCGAGCAGTCCATGACCCAGGCCGTCCGCGCCACCCGGCCCGGCGGACACGTGGGCTTCGTCGGCGTCGCCCACGGCGTCGCCCTGCCGATGGAGGAACTCTTCTTCTCCCTCGTCCACCTGCACGGCGGTCCCGCTCCGGTCCGCCAGTACCTGCCCCACCTGATCGACCTCATCTGGAACCGCACGATCGACCCCGGCAAGGTCTTCGACCTCACCCTGCCCCTGGACCAGGCCGCCGAGGGATACCGGGCCATGGACGAACGCCGCGCGATCAAGACGCTGCTGAGCGTCTGAGCCCTTGCTGTGCGTTCCTGGAGCTGTTGACGGCGGCGGCACGGTCGGAAGGGCGTGAGCCGGGACTGTCGTCCGGCTGTCGGCCGGCCGGACACGCACCGGGCGGCGGTTGACCGCCGCGCGCGTCCGGGTAGGCATGATGCCGGGACCGGTGGCGGTGGGCGGCCGGGCATCGTACGAGGAAGGACGGTCAGCGCATGACGGCGTCGGCCCAGCCGCACACCCGTGTCATGGTCGAACTCGGCGAGCGCTCCTACCCCGTGGACATCGGGCCGGGCGTCCGGCACTCGCTGGCCGCGGTCCTCGCCGGGCTCGGTGCGCGGCGGGTGGCGATGGTGTCCGCGCGGCCGGAGGAGTGGCTGCCGGACCCGGGGGTGCCGTCGGTGGTGCTGCGGGCCCGGGACGGCGAGGCGGACAAGACACTGGCGACCGTGGAGGAACTGGGCCGTGCCTTCGTGCGGTTCGGGCTGACCCGTTCCGACGCGGTCGTCTCCTGCGGCGGTGGCACCACCACCGACGTCGTGGGACTGGCCGCCGCGCTGTACCACCGGGGGGTGCCCGTGGTGCACCTGCCGACGTCACTGCTCGCCCAGGTGGACGCCAGCGTGGGCGGCAAGACGGCCGTCAACCTCCCCGAGGGCAAGAACCTGCTGGGCGCCTACTGGCAGCCGGCCGCCGTGCTGTGCGACACCGACCATCTGCGCACGCTGCCCGAGCGGGAGATGCTCAACGGATACGGGGAGATAGCCCGCTGTCACTTCATCGGTGCCGGCGACCTGCGCGGGCTGCCGCTGCCGGAGCAGATCGCGGCGAGCGTGGCACTCAAGGCGTCGGTGGTCGCCGCCGACGAACGGGACTCGGGGCGCCGGCACATCCTCAACTACGGTCACACGCTGGGACACGCCCTGGAGATCGTGACCGACTTCGCGCTGAAGCACGGCGAGGGGGTGGCGGTCGGCACGGTTTTCGCGGGCCGTCTCGCGCTGGCCCTCGGCCGGATCGACGCGGCACGGGCGGCCGAGCACCTTGAGGTGGTGCGCAGTTACGGCCTGCCGACCGCGCTGCCGGCCGGGGCCGACACGCGGCGCCTGATCGAGGTGATGCGGCTGGACAAGAAGGCGACGCACGGGCTGACCTTCGTCCTGGACGGCCCGGACGGCCCCGAGCTGGTGTCCGGGGTGCCCGAGGAGACCGTCGCCTCCGCACTGGCCGGGATGGACCGGACACCGGACTGAACTACCCCGCCGGCAGGCCCCGGGCCAGCAGCACCGCGCCATGCAGGGAGGACAGCCCGCCCAGCAGCGCGGGACGTACCGGGGGCAGCGGGTGCCCGGGGCGTTGCAGGACCGCGGTCCGCTCGGCCACCATCGGCACGAGGTCCGGCACGGCCGCGGCGAAGCCGCCGCCGACGAGGACCAGCGCGGGGCGCGTCAGTTCGCAGATCCCGGCCACGGCCGCGGCGAGCGCGGCGCAGCTCTCCCGCAACGCGGCCACGGCCCACGGCTCGCCGTCGGACACGGCCTGCCGGAAAGCGGTGAACGGCACCTCCGCTCCCCGGTGCCGGGCCGCGCGGCGCAGCGTCGCCGGGCCCGAGGCCGCCGCCTGCACACAGCCGCGCCGTCCGCAGTCGCACAGCGGTCCGTCGCGGTCGACGACGAGGTGGCCGACCTCGCAGGAACCACGCCCCACGCCGGGAACGGGGCGCCCGGCCAGTACGAGACCGCCACCGACACCGGTGCCGACGCCGAGATAGAGGAGGTCCGCGCAGCCGGCCGCGTCCGCCTCGGCGAGGGCGGCCAGGTCACCGTCGTCGGCGCACGCCACCTCGGCGGCACCGAAGAGCGCGGACAGGGCGGCGCCCAGGCCGAACCCGGCCCAGGCGGGGCGGCCCGGCCAGACGGTGACCGTGCCGGCGGCGTCGAGCGTGGCGGGCACGGCGACCCCGACGGCGCGCAGCCCCCGCGGGCGCCCCGCGCACAACTCCCCGGCGTGCCGGGCCAGCAGAGCGAGATCGTCGTCGGGGCGGGAGGCCCGGCCGGCCCACCGGAAGGACGACTCCGCCACGCCACCGTCGTCGTGCTCGACGCGCAACGCCACCTTCGTGCCGCCGATGTCGATGCCCAGCCGCCCGGCGGCTTCGGCGGTCAGGCCGGCACCTTCTCGAGCAGGGCGCGGGCGGCGAGCCGGTACCCCAGCGCGCCGAGCCCGAAGACGACGCCGGACGCCAGCGGCCCGGTCACCGACTCGTGGCGGAACTGCTCACGGGCCCACACATTCGACAGGTGCACTTCGATCCACGGCCGCGGATAGTTCGCCAGGGCGTCACGGAGACCCCAGCCGGCCATCATCAGGGCGGCCGGATTGATGATGGCGCCGACGGTGTCGTAGTTCCCCTGAATGGTGCGGATGATCTCCGCCTCACCGTCGAACTGATAGGAGTCCACTTTCCAGCCGCGCTCCGCGACCTCTGCTCCCACCCAGCGTTCGATGTCCTGCAAGGTATCGGTTCCGTATATCTCGGGCTGGCGGGTTCCGAGTATTCCGAGATTCGGTCCGTTCACCAACAACAGCCTGCTCACAGCGCACCTCACCCGGTTCGTCACGGACTTCCATCTATAGCACGGGCCTCGCGGCGCACGCCCCGCCCGAATGCCCGCCGAATCTCCGGGAGCCGTTTTAAGGGGCTTCTAGGGGGGTGTTGAGGGGGAATGGTGCGGCTGCCGTCGGCCGGTTAGCGTGTTAAAGCGATCTCCTCTGCATATCGCGTCGAGGGAAGTGGGAAAACATGAGCAAAAATATGGGCAAGGGTGTGCGTCTGGAATCCGAGCTGCCCGGCTGGCCGCAGTACGACGACGCGGAACGCGAGGGACTGATACGGGCGCTGGAACAGGGCCAGTGGTGGCGGATCGGCGGCGGCGAGGTGGACGCCTTCGAGACCGAGTTCGCCGCCGCCCACGGCAGTCCGCACGCCCTGGCGGTCACCAACGGCACACACGCGCTGGAACTCGCCCTCGAAGTGCTCGGCGTCGGCGCCGGTTCCGAGGTCATCGTCCCGGCGTTCACCTTCATCTCCTCCTCGCAGGCCGCGCAGCGGCTGGGCGCGGTGGCCGTGCCGGTCGACGTCGACCCGGGTACGTACTGCGTCGACCCGGCGGCGGTCGAGGCCGCGATCGGACCGCGGACCGCGGCCATCATGCCGGTGCACATGGCGGGCCAGATGTGCGACATGGACGCGCTGGGCAAGCTGTCCGCCGACTCGGGCGTACCACTGGTCCAGGACGCGGCCCACGCGCAGGGCGCGCGGTGGCGCGGCCAGCGGGTCGGGGAGCTGGGCTCGGTCGCGGCGTTCAGCTTCCAGAACGGCAAGCTGATGACCGCCGGTGAGGGCGGCGCGGTGCTCTTCCCCGACGCGGAAGGGTACGAGAAGGGCTTCGTGCGGCACAGTTGCGGCCGGCCTCGTACCGACCGCGGCTACTTCCACCGTACGTCCGGTTCCAACTTCCGCCTCAACGAGTTCTCCGCGGCGGTGCTGCGCGCCCAACTCGCCCGGCTCGACGCACAGATCGACACACGCGAGGCACGCTGGCCGGTGCTGAGCCGACTGCTGGCCGAGATCCCCGGCGTCGTCCCGCAGGCCCTCGACGAGCGCGCTGACCGCAATCCGCACTACATGGCGATGTTCCGGGTGCCGGGCATCACCGAGGAGCGGCGCGCACGGGTCGTGGACACCCTCATCGAGCGGGGGCTGCCCGCGTTCGTCGGGTTCCGCGCGGTCTACCGTACCGACGCCTTCTGGGAGGTCGCGGCGCCGGAGCTGAGCGTGGAGGAACTGGCCCGCCGCTGCCCGCACTCCGAGGCACTCACCCGGGACTCCGTGTGGCTGCACCACCGTACGCTGCTGGGCAGCGAGGAGCAGATGCACGAGATCGCCGCCGTCATCGCCGACGTGCTCGCGAGCGCATGAGCGCCCCGTCCCCGGCCCTGCCGCCCGTCCGCACCGCCGTGATCGGCCTGGGCTGGGCCGCCCGCTCGATCTGGCTGCCCCGGCTGCTCGGCAGCCCCGCCTTCACCGTGACCGCCGCCGTCGACCCCGACGAGCGCGGCCGGGCCGCCGTCGCCGGCTCCCAGGGGGCGGACACGGCCGGGCTGTCGGTGCTGGCGGCCGTCGCCGACCTCGACCCCGCCGAGGTGGACCTCGCGGTCGTCGCGGTCCCCAACCACCTGCACTGCGCCGTCGCCTGCGAACTGCTCACCAAGGGCATCCCGGTGTTCCTGGAGAAGCCGGTCTGCCTGACCTCCGAGGAGGCGGAACGGCTGGCCGCCGCCGAACGCGCGGGCGGCACGGTACTGCTGGCCGGCAGCGCGGCCCGCCACCGCGCCGACGTACGCGGCCTGTACCGGGCCGCCGAACGCCTGGGCGAGGTCCGGCACGTCGAACTGGCCTGGGTACGGGCGCGCGGGGTGCCCGACCGGGGCGGCTGGTTCACCCAGCGGTCGCTCGCGGGCGGCGGCGCGCTGGTCGACCTCGGCTGGCACCTCCTCGACATCGCCGTACCGCTGCTGGGCACCGCCGCCTTCCGGCACGCCATCGGCACCGTCTCCGCCGACTTCATCGGCCAGGCGTCCTCCCGGGCCGCCTGGCGCGACGCCGACAACGGTGCCGAAGGCGACGGCGACGCGGCCGGGGGCGGCGGCACCGATGTCGAGGACACCGCGCGCGGCTTCCTCGTCACCGACGACGGCCGGTCCGTCGTCCTGCACGCGAGCTGGGCCTCGCACGAGGCGGTGGACACCACCCGCGTCACCGTCGACGGCAGCGCGGGCAGCGCGACCCTGCGCTGCACCTTCGGTTTCAGCCCCAACCGCCTCGGGGAGTCCGTGCTGACCCGCACCGCCGACGGCACCACGCGCCAGCTCGCCGTGCCCACGGAACGCGTCGGCGCCGAGTACGACCGGCAGCTCGCCCTGCTGCCCGGCCTGTTGCACGACCCGGCCGCACGGGGCCGGGCGATCGGCGAGGCGCGCCGCACCATCGGCGCCATCGAGCGGGTCTACACCTCGGCCCGCACCGTCCAGGAGGTCCGGGAGTCCGCGCCGGTGTGACCGCACCGGTGTGCGCCGTGACCACGTTCCACGGGAGTCCCCGATGAACAGCCAGTCCGTTCCCTTCAGTTCTTCTGTTCCTTCTACTCCTTCTACTCCTTCTGTTCCTTCTGCTCCTCCCCCTTCCGGCGTCACGTCGGTGGTCTTCGACCTCGACGGCGTCCTCGTCGACAGCTTCGCGGTGATGCGCGAGGCGTTCACCCTGGCCTACGCGGAGGTCGTCGGCCCGGGCGAGCCGCCGTTCGAGGAGTACAACCGGCACCTGGGCCGCTACTTCCCCGACATCATGCGCATCATGGGGCTTCCGCTGGAGATGGAGGAACCCTTCGTCCGCGAGAGCTACCGGCTCGCCCACCTGGTGGAGGTGTTCGACGGCGTGCCGGAGCTGCTGGGGGAGCTGCGCCGCCGGGGGGTACGGCTGGCCGTGGCCACCGGCAAGAGCGGCCCGCGGGCCCGTTCGCTGCTGGACACGATCGGTCTCCGCGACCGGTTCGACGCCGTCCTCGGCTCGGACGAGGTGGCGCGGGCCAAGCCGGCGCCCGACATCGTGCTCAAGGCGATGGACCTGCTGGGCGCCGACCCCGGGCGGACGGTGATGGTCGGTGACGCCGTCACCGACCTCGCCAGCGCCCGCGGCGCGGGTGTCACCGCGGTGGCCGCGCTGTGGGGCGAGACGGACGAGGCGACGCTGCTCGCCGCGGACCCCGATGTCGTCCTGCGTCACCCGGCGGAACTCCTGGCGCTGTGCCCGGCGGTGCCGGTGTCCTGACACCCCGGACACGTCGGCGGCGGTGCGGAGGGAGGCCCGAACCGGCAGCCCCGCGCACCGCCGTCACCTGTGCTCACCGGGGAGCGAACTCCACCGGCAGGGACGTCAGGGAGCGGATGAACGGGTTGGGCTTTGCGCCCACCTCGGCGGCCGGTACGGCCAGGCGCAGGTCGGGGAAGCGCCGGAACAGGCTCTCCAGCGCGGTCTGCGCCTCCACGCGGGCCAGCGGTGCGCCGATGCAGTAGTGCACGCCCTGACCGAACTGGAGGTGCATCACGTTGCCCCGCGTGAGGTCCAGCCGCTCTCCGTCGGTGACGTGCGCGGGGTCGCGATGGGCGGCGTCCATGTCCAGCAGCACCTGCTCGCCCGCGGCTATCGTGACGCCGCCGATCTCGACGTCCTCGTTGGCGAAGCGCACGACGAGGACGCCGGGCCCGGCGTGCCGCAGCAGCTCGTCAAGGTTCCGGCCGGCCAGCCCGGGGTCCGCGCGCAGCAGGTCGAGCTGGTCCGGCCGGGTCAGCAGCGAGAAGACGGCGTTGCTGATGAAGCTGCCGGTCAGTTCGTAGCCGGCGATCAGCATCATGCGGGCGGTGGAGACCACCTCGCGGTGGCTGAGCCGGTCGTCCTCGTGCGCCGACATCAGCGCGCTGATCAGGTCGTCCCTGGGGTCCTCGCGCCGCTCCTCGGCCAGGTTCTCCACGTACGACCACAGTTTCGCGGAGGCGTCCGCGGAGCGGGCGGCGGACTCCGGGTCGAAGGGCGGCAGCAGCATCAGGTCGGCCCACTGGTGGAACTCGGTGCGGTCGGCGATGGGCACGCCGAGCAGCTCGCAGATCACCTGCATGGGCAGCGGGACGGCCAGCGCGGAGACCAGGTCCGCCCGGCCGTCGGCGGCGACGGCGTCCAGCAGGCTGTCGGTGATCTCCTGTACGCGCGGCCGCAGGGCCTCCACCCGGCGCGCCGTGAACGCCGTGCCCAGCAGCCGGCGCAGCCGGGTGTGCTCGGGCGGGTTGGTGCCCATCAGCGTGTCCTCGAACAGCCCGCTCACCGGGGTCGTCTGCCCCTGTGAGGCGGCGTAGGCGGCGGCCGGGCTCATCCTGGGATGCGCGAGGCACTCACGTACCTCGTCGAACCGGGACACGAGCCAGGCGGCGGTGCCGTGCATCTCGATCCGCCGCGGCGGGCCGTTCCTGCGCAGTTCCTCGGCGACGCTCTGCGGGTCGAGGATGCGCATCTCTTCTTCCGGTGTCTGAGCCATGGCGTTACGCGATCTCCTCGTGAGTAAGCGGGTCGGTCAGCGGGGTGGGTCAGCGGGGCGGTGAGCGGGTCAGGGGGCAGGGTTGGGGCTGCGGGCGGGGATGACGTAGGCGGGATCGGCTGTGCGGGGCGGTTCGCGCCGGGCCAGGGCGGCGTCGAGGGCGGGCCGCAGCCGGGCGGCCTTCGCCTGCTCGGCGCGCTCGTGCCGCTCCTTGAACTCGGGCATCACCTCGCGGGCGAACAGCTCCAGAGACTCGCAGACATGCTCGTGCCGGGTACCGCCGCCCTGCACCAGGAAGATCGCCTGGTCGAGGCCGGCCTCCTCGTGCTGCCGCAGGAACCGCCGGATCTGCTCCGGGGTGCCCACCGCGCCGCGCGCCGGGTTGCCCAGCGGCATACCGGGCTTGCCGAAGGCGGCCCGGCCCATGCCGTAGCGGTCGCGGTCGCGCTGGAACGTCTCCCACAGCCGGGTCCGGCCGGGGGCGGCGGCGCCGAAACCGGCGTAGAAACCGAGTCCGAAGTTGAAGAACTGGACGCCGTCGGCGCCGCGTTCCACGGCCGTCGCCTCGTCCTGGTGGCAGAACATCGGGATGGTCGCGGAGACCTGCGCGTTGACCGCGAACCCGGCGGGCACGCAGTCCGCGGACTCGATGCCCTCGTAATAGGCGTCGACCCACTTCTTGGTCTCGGCCGGGCCGAAGAAGGAGAAGTTGAGCGCGCCGAGCCCCTTGGCGGCAGCGAGCCGGATGGCATCCCGGTTGCCGCAGGCCATCCACATCGGCGGGTGCGGCTTCTGCCGGGTCTTGGGCAGCACGTTGCGGACCGGCGCCGAGACGTACTTGCCCTCGTACCCGGCGAACGGCTCCTCCACGAACATGCGGGCCACGGCGTCCACCGCCTCCGCCCACTGGTCCCGCTTGACGGCACGCTCCACACCGAACCCTGCCAGCTCGGTGGGGGTGGTGGACTCGCCGGTGCCGAACTCCACGCGTCCCCCGGACAGCAGGTCCAGCGTGGCGATCCGCTCGGCGATCCGCGCGGTCGGGTTGAAACCCGGCGGCATCAGGGCGACGGCGTGCCCGATCCGGATACGGCTGGTGCGCTGGCTGACCGCGCCGAGGAACACCTCCGGCCCGGACATGTGCGAGTACTCCTCCAGGAAGTGGTGCTCGGGACACCACACATGGTCGAAGCCCAGCCGGTCGGCCAGTTCGATCTCCGCCAGCATGTCGTGGAAGAGCCGGTATTCGGAGTCCTCGGTCCAGGGACGGGGCAGCTGGGCACCGTACAACAGGCCGAACTTCATAAGGCATCACTTTCCTCTGCCGGCGGTCGGCCGGGAACGGGGACGGAGGCGTTGCGGGGCGGGCGGGCGACGGCACCGGACGGGTCAGTCGCGGCCTTCCCAGTAGGTGGCGATCACCTCGGCACGCTGTGCGGGGTCGACGAGGACGGAGACCTTCTCGTGGCCGTCCTCGACGGTCGTGAACATGTTGCTGGTGAGGAACACCTGTCCCCGCTCGGTGGCACGTCGGCGCCGGCGCATCGCGGCGAGGATGGCGGGCCCGTTGCCGCCGCCGACGCCCTCCCAGGCGTCGTAGGTCCGGGGCGCGGTGGTGAAACGGTAGGTGGTGCGCCAGTCGTGTCCCAGCGTCTTGGCCTGGAGCACGAGGAACCCGTCCCGTCGCACCAGCCGGAACGCGCAGCCGTACTGCCACTGCGGCTCGTCCTCCACCAGACGCAGCGGCTCGGTGAAGCAGAGCCCGGCGTGTCCGACGTCGGCCAGCCACTCCTCGCCGTCGATCCGGACGAGCATCAGCATGTGCTCCGGGTCGGGCGCGAAGGTGTCACCGGGCAGGTAGGTGCCGCCGCTGAGCACGTCCAGGTCGTAGCCCAGTTCGCGCAGGAGCCGGGCGAACAGGGTGTTCAGCTCCAGGCACATGCCGCCGGCGCCGGTCGGCACGATGGCCTCGAAGGCCTTGTCGACGTCGATGTCCGCCATGTTCACCGCGCTGAGCCGGTGTGTGTGCGCGGTGTCGTAGGGGACGGACGTGAGGTGACTGCGGTGCAGCCGCCGCAGGTTCACCAGGGTGGGCGCGGGTGGCCGGTCGAATCCCAGCCGCGCCAGGTAGGCGTCGGTGCTGAACATGGGCGATCCCCTTCTCGTTCGCTGCGCGCTCGTGTGGCGCTCTCGTGGCGCTCTCGTGGCGCTCGCATCGCGCTCGCTATGAGTTCGCGTTCGTGTCCGCGTTCGTGTCCGCGTTCGGAACGCTCAGTTCGTCCCGCAGCTGCCGGGCCAGCAGCCGCAGGGTCGGGTGGTCGAACACGAAGCTGGGCGGCAGCCGCAGCGCCGTGTGCCGGGCCAGGCGGTCGCGGAGTTCCACCGCCGTCAGGGAGTCCAGGCCGATCTCGGTGAACACCACGTCCGGGTCGAGGCCGGTGGCCGCCGTGGACGCCGTGTGCCCGAGGACCTGCCCCGCCTCCCGTAGCACCAGGTCGAGCAGTACGGCCTCCCGCTCCTCCGCGTCCAGACCGGCCAGTCGCGCGGACACCGGTTCCTCCTCGGCGGCGACCGCCGGCGTCCGTCGTGCCGGCGGCACCAGGGTCCGCATCGGCGGGGCGACGGGTCCGGTGGCGGCCTGGGCGCGCAGGGCGGCGAGGTCCAGTTTCATCGGCACCACCACGGGCAGGCCGCTGCGCAGCGCGGCGTCGAAGAGCCGCATTCCCTCGGCGGGTGCCAGCGCGGCGACGCCGCCCCGTGTCGTCCGGTGCCGCTCGGGCCGCTCGGTGGCCGCGAGCCGCCCGGTCATACCGGTCCCGGCGGCCTGTTCCCACATGCCCCACGCCAGCGACACGGCGGGCAGGCCCGCGGCGCGGCGCCGGTGCGCGAGCGCGTCGAGGTAGGCGTTGGCGGCGGCGTAGTTGCCCTGCCCCGGGTTGCCCAGGACACCGGCGGCGGAGGAGAACAGGACGAACGCGGCGAGTCCGCAGTCCCGGGTCAGCTCGTCCAGGTGGCGCGCGCCGTCGGCCTTGGCCCGCAGCACCGTGTCGAGCCGCTCCGGCGTCAGGGCGGTCAGCACCCCGTCGTCCAGCACACCCGCCGCGTGCACTACGGCGGTCAGCGGCGCGTCGGCGGGTATCTCGCCCAGCAGCGCCGCCACGGCGTCCCGATCCGCGACGTCGCACGCCGTGACGCGTACCCGGGCTCCCGCCGCCGCCAGTTCCGCCGCGAGTCCGGCGGCACCGGGGGCCTTCTCCCCGCGCCGCCCGGCCAGCACCAGACTCCGCACCCCGTGCACCGCCACCAGGTGCCGGGCCACGACCGCGCCGAGGGCACCGGTGCCGCCGGTGACGAGGACGGTGCCGTCGCCCAGACCGGCGTCCGGCACGCCATCCGCCGCCGCTCGTACGAGCCGCCGGGTGAACCACCGCCCGTCACGCAGGGCCAACTGCGGCTCGTCGGCGGCAGGAAGCTGAGCGAGCGCCCCGGTGCCCCAGTCGGTGTCGATGTCGGTATCTGTGTCGGCGTCGGTGTCGGTGTCGGTGTCGGTGTCGAGGAGGAGGACACGCCCCGGGTTCTCCGCCTGCGCGGAGGCCATCAGACCCCACACCGCGGACGTTGCCGGGTCGGCCGGCTCGCCCTCCCGGACGGCGACGGCGCCCCGCGTCACCACGACCAGCCGGCTGGACAGCAGCGACGGCTCGGCCAGCCACGCCCGCGCCACCCGCAACGCCCGTCCGGTCACCTCCCGCACATCGGCTGCCGCGTCGCGGAGGTCCAGCAGCAGAGTGTCCGGTGTCTCGGGCGCGGCGGACAGCCGGTGCACGTCGCCGGCGTCGGCCACCGGCACCGGGCGCAGGGCCCGGGACTCGCCCCGTGCCGGCACCTCGGCCCAGGCGACGCGGAACATCCGGTCCGCCGTGTCCGCAGTCCCGGTGAGCTGACCGGGGTCGACCGGCCGGGACACCACCGACCCGAGCGACGCGATCGGGGCACCGGTACTGTCGGCCAGTTCGAGGGTCATGGTGTGCGTGCCGTTCAGGGTCACCCGGACCCGCAACGCCGAGGCGCCGGACGCGTGCAGCGTCACGTCACGGTAGGCGAAGGGCAGTACCAGCTGTGGCTCGGACTCGTCACGCTCGTGGAAGGCCAGGGTGTGCATGGCGGCGTCGAGGAGCGCGGGGTGCAGCCCGAACGCCGCCGCCAGGTCACGGTGCTCGTCCGCGAGGGCCACTTCCGCGTACACGGCGCCGTCACCGCGCCAGGCCGCCCGCAGCCCCTGGAACACGGGCCCGTACCGGTACCCGGCCTGCTCCAGACCGTCGTACAGCCCCTCGACGTCCGCCGGGTCCACGGCCACCGCGCCGGCCGGCGGCCAGACCGTCAGGCCGGTCATCGACGCGGCCGTGGCCGCGACTGTGTCCGTGTCGTCCGCAGGCCGCAGCGTGCCGGAGGCGTGCCGCGTCCACGGCGTTCCCAGCCCGGCGTCCTCGGTACGGGAGTGGACGCGCACGGCGCGACGGCCGGTACCGTCGTCAGCCGCGACGCTGACACGCACCTGCGCGGCGGCGCCCTCCGCGAGGACCAGGGGAGCCTCCATCACCAGTTCCTCGACGGCCCCGCAGCCGACCTCGTCACCGGCGCGCAACGCCAGCTCCACGAAGGCCGCACCGGGCAGCAGTACCGCCCCGGCCGCGACGTGGTCGGCCAGCCACGGGTGCGTGGCGAGCGACAGGCGCGAGGTGAACAGCACCTCACCCGACTCCGGTACTTCGACCACCGCGCCCAGCAGCGGATGCCCGAGGCCGTCCACCCCGGCGGCCGACACCTCACCGGGGGCACCGGGGCCGCCCTCGCCGGTCAGCCAGTAGTGCGCGCGCTGGAAGGCGTAGGTCGGCAGTTCGGGCATGAGCGGGGGACGGGCCGTGGTGCCGTGGAGGGCGCCGAGGTCGACGGGGACGCCGGTGATGTGGAGGTGGGCGAGGGCGGAGGTGAGGGTGCGGGTTTCGTCGCCGTCGCGGCGCAGTGCGGGGATGAGGGTGGTGTCGCTGTCGGGGTCCAGGTTCTCGCGGGCCAGGGCGGTGAGGGTGCTGTCGGGGCCGAGTTCGAGGTAGGTGGTGACGCCGTGTGCGGCGAGGGCTTGGATGCCGTCGGCGAAGCGAACGGTTGTGCGTATGTGGTGGACCCAGTAGTCGGGGGCGCACAGGGTCTCGGGGTCGGCGAGTTGTCCGGTGGTGTTGGAGAGGAGGGGGAGGGTGGGGCTGTTGAAGGTCAGTCCTTCCAGTACGCGTCGAAATTCATCCAGCATCGGTTCCATGCGGGCGGAGTGGAAGGCGTGGGAGACGGTGAGGCGTCGGGTGCGTACGCCTTGTGCGGCGAGTTCCTGTGCGATTTCCAGTACGGGGTCTTCGTCGCCGGAGAGGACGACGGAGGTGGGGCCGTTGACTGCCGCGATGTCCACACCCGGCCATGCGGGGACGTCCTGTTCGGCCGCGGCGACGGCGATCATGGCGCCGCCTTCGGGCAGTGCTTGCATCAGGCGTCCGCGAGCGGTGACCAGGGTCGCCGCGTCCCGCAGGGACAGTACGCCTGCTATGTGTGCGGCGGTGACTTCGCCGATGGAGTGTCCGCCGACGGCGTCCGGTGTGATGCCCCAGGATGTCATGAGCCGGTAGAGGGCGACTTCCAGGGCGAACAGTGCCGCCTGTGTGTACCTGGTCTGGTTGAGGCGGTCGGGGTCGTCACCGAAGACGACGTCGCGTGTCTCATCGCCGAGGGCGGCGCATGCCTCGTCGAATGCTTCACGGTACACGGGAAACGCTTCGTACAACTCACGTCCCATTCCGAGCCGTTGGGAGCCCTGGCCGGTGAAGAGCACAGCCAGCCGTCCGCGTGTCGCGGTGCCCGTCACGACGCCGGGCGCTGTCTCGCCTCGTGCCAGCGCGTCCAGACCTGTCAGTGCCTCGTCGCGGCCGCCGGCCAGGATCACCGCGCGGTCCGGCAGCGCGGCCCGGCCCAGGGCCAGCGCGGCGCCCAGCTCGGGCAGGTCCAGTTCGGGTTGCCGCACGAGGAAGGACAGCAGTCGCTGTGCCTGCGCGCGCAGGGCCGTCGCGCCGCGGCCGGACAGCGGCAGGGGTACGGGAACGTCCTTCGGCCAGGTCGATGTCGTGTCGACGGCAGCGGGCTCCGCCTGTTCGAGGATGATGTGGGCGTTGGTGCCGCTGACGCCGAACGCGGAGACGCCGGCGCGGCGCGGCCGTTCGACCTCGGGCCAGGGCTGCTGTTCCGTCAGCAGGTCCACCGCGCCGGCCGACCAGTCGACCTGCGGGGTGGGGGCGTCGATGTGCAGGGTGCGCGGCAGGATTCCGTGCTGGAGGGCCAGTACCGTCTTGATGACGCCCGCGACCCCTGCGGCGGCCTGGGCGTGTCCGATGTTGGACTTCAACGATCCGAGCAGCAGCGGGCGTTCGCGGTCCTGGCCGTAGGTGGCCAGCAGGGCCTGGGCCTCGATGGGGTCGCCCAGTGCCGTACCCGTCCCGTGTGCCTCGACCGCGTCCACGTCACCCGGCTTCAGCCCCGCCTCCGCCAACGCCCGCCGGATCACCCGCTGTTGGGAGGGACCGTTGGGAGCGGTCAGGCCATTGGAGGCGCCGTCCTGGTTGACGGCCGAGCCACGCACCACCGCCAACACCTGGTGGCCGTTGCGCCGGGCGTCCGAGAGCCGTTCCAGTGCCAGCACGCCCACGCCCTCGGCCCATCCCGTGCCGTCGGCAGACGCCGCGAAGGACTTGCAGCGGCCGTCGACCGACATGCCGCGTTGCCGCGAGAAGGCTATGAAGATGCCGGGCGTCGGCATCACCGTGACACCACCGGCCAGCGCGATCGAGCACTCTCCCGCCCGCAGGGCCTGGCTGGCCAGGTGCAGTGCCACGAGAGAGGAGGAGCAGGCGGTGTCCACGGCGACCGACGGGCCCTCGAAGCCGAGCGCGTACGACACCCGGCCCGACAGCACACTGGCCGAGGCACCGAGACCGAGCATGCCCTCCAGCTCTGCGGGCACGGGTTCCACCCCTGACCCGTAGTTGTGGTAGGTCACGCCGGAGAAGACACCGACGTCCGTGCCGCGCAGGGCGGTGGGGTCCAGACCGGCCCGTTCCAGCGCCTCCCACGACGTCTCCAGCATGAGCCGCTGCTGCGGGTCCGTGGCCAGGGCCTCGCGGGGCGAAATGCCGAAGAACCCCGCGTCGAACTCACCCGCGTCGTGCAGGAAGCCGCCTTGCTCGGCGTAGCTGGTGCCGGTGTGGTCCGGGTCGGGGTGGAAGAGGGAGTCCAGGTCCCAGCCTCGGTCCGTCGGGAAGCCACTGACGCCGTCACGGCCGTCGAGTACGAGGTCCCACAGCTCCTCGGGCGTGGTCACGCCACCCGGCAGCCGGCACGCCATGCCGACGATTGCTATCGGCTCGTCCGTCGTCGCCGAGGCGGCCGTCGGCACCGCGGTCGCGGGGGCCGGCAGGTCGTCGACCAGCTCTTCCAGCAGGAAGGCGGTGAGGGCCTGTGGTGTCGGGTAGTCGAAGAGGAGCGTGGTCGGCAGGGTACGGCCGGTGAGGGCGTTGAGACGGTTGCGCAGTTGGACGGCGGTGGCCGAGTCGAAGCCGATCTGGTTGAACACCATGTCCGGTTCGATGTCGTCCGCCGAGGAGAACCCCAGGACGGCCGCGGTCTCCCGGCGGATGGTGGCCAGCAGGATGCGTTCCTGTTCCGGTGCGGACTGTCCGGCGAGGCCGGCGGTGAGGACGCCGGTGTCCGACGGCGGTTCCGCGAGGCCCGGCAACTGGTCGGTCACTGAACCGACGGTGTCGGTGGCTGCGGTGCTTCTGAGCCAGTAGTGCTGGTGTTGGAAGGGGTAGGTGGGGAGATTCCAGGCGGCGCCTCGGCCGAGGTGGGTGGTCCAGTTGATGGGGAGGCCGCGGGTCCATGCGTGGCCGAGGGAGGTGAGGAGTTGTCGGGTGTCGCCGTGTTCTCGGCGGAGGGTGCCGGTGATGAGGACGGGTCCCGATTCGGTGTGTTCGGCTGTGGCTTCGATGCTTGGGGTGAGGACGGGGTGTGGGCTGATTTCGATGTAGGTGGTGAAGCCTTGGGTGAGGAGGTGGTGGATGGCGGGAGCGAAGCGGACGGTGTTGCGGAGGTTGCGGTACCAGTAGGTGGCGTCGAGGTGGGTGGTGTCGAGCCAGTCGGCTGTGACGGTGGAGTAGAAGGGGGTGTGTGAGGGGGTGGGGGTGATGTCGGCGAGGATCTCGGTGAGGTGTTCTTGGATGGTTTCGACGTGGGTGGTGTGTGAGGCGTAGTCGACGTCGATGGTGCGGGCGCGGATGCCGGCTTGGTTGCAGGTGGTGGCGAGTTCGGTGAGGGCTTGTGGTTCGCCTGCGACGACGACGGAGGCTGGTCCGTTGAGGGCGGCTGTCTGGATGCGGTGGCCGTAGGGGGCGGTGAGTTCCTGGGCTTGGGGCGGGGTGAGGGCGAGGGACATCATGGCGCCGTGGCCGGAGAGGTGGGCGGCGATGGCCTGGCTGCGGCGGACGACGATGGTGGTGGCGTCCGTGAGGGTGAGTGCGCCGGCGATGTGGGCTGCCGCGATTTCGCCCTGGGAGTGTCCTATGACTGCTGAGGGCTTGACGCCTGTGGCCTCCCATATGCGGGCGAGGCCGATCATGACGGCGAAGGAGACGGGCTGGATGATGTCGACGCGGTCGAGGGGGAGGTGTCCGTGGATGGTGTCGAGGAGGGACCAGCCGGTCAGTTCGTCCATGATCGCCGCGCATTCGTTCAGTGCTTGGGCGAAGACGGGGGAGGTGTCGGCGAGTTCGGCGCCCATGCCCTGCCACTGGGTGCCCTGACCGGGGAAGACGAACGCCACCCTTCCTTGTACGTCCACCCGGCCGCCGCTGGTGCCTTCGGCCACGGCTTCGAGCCCGGCCAGTGCTTCGGCCCGGTCGCCGGCCACCACCACCGCACGGTCCGGCAGTGCCGCGCGGCCGTTCATCAGTCCCGCGGCGATCGCATCCAGACCCAGCTCAGGACGTGTCCGTACGAACTCGGCCAACTGCCGTGCCTGCGCCCGCAGTCCCGCTCCGCCACGCCCCGACACCAACAGCGGCACCACACCTCCCGGCCCGTGTACTGCGACCGGTTCCTCCGCCACTCCCTCCAGGATCACGTGGGCGTTGGTGCCGCTGACGCCGAAGCCCGACACCCCCGCCCGCCTGGGGCGTCCCGTCTCCGGCCACTCCTGTTCCTCGGTGAGCAGTTCCACCGCGCCCGCCGACCAGTCCACCTGGGACGACGGCGCATCCACGTGCAACGTTCGCGGCAGGAGGCCGTGCCGCATCGCCATGACCATCTTGATGATGCCGGCCACTCCGGCGGCGGCCTGCGCGTGCCCGATGTTCGACTTCAGCGAGCCGAGCCACAGAGGCTGTTCGCGATTCTGACCGTACGTGGCCAGCAGGGCCTGTGCCTCGATCGGGTCGCCCAGTGCTGTGCCGGTGCCGTGTGCTTCCACCGCGTCGATGTCGGCCGGGGTCAGGCCCGCGCCGGCCAGTGCCTGGCGGATGACGCGTTGCTGAGAGGGGCCGTTGGGGGCGGTGAGGCCGTTGGAGGCGCCGTCCTGGTTGACGGCGCTGCCGCGCACCACCGCCAGTACCCGGTGCCCCAGCCGTTCCGCGTCCGACAGGCGCTCCACCAGCAGCACGCCCGCGCCCTCGGAGAAGCCGGTGCCGTCCGCCGACGCGGCGAACGCCTTGCACCGGCCGTCGGCCGACAGGCCCCGCTGCCGGGAGAAGCCGACGAAGATGCCGGGGTTGGCCATGACGGTGACGCCGCCGGCCAGTGCCATCGAGCACTCCCCGGCCCGCAGCGCCTGGACGGCCAGGTGCAGGGCGACCAGCGACGACGAGCACGCCGTGTCCACCGCGACCGACGGGCCCTCGAAGCCGAGCACGTAGGAGACGCGGCCGGACAGGACGCTGGCCGAGGTGCCCGTGCCCATGACCGCCTCGAGTTCTTCGGGGACGCGGGCTCCGGAGCCGTAACTGTGGTAGGTGACGCCGGTGAAGACGCCGACGTCCGTGCCACGCAGCGCGGTCGGGTCGATGCCGGCGCGTTCGAAGACCTCCCAGGAGGTCTCCAGCATGAGCCGTTGCTGCGGGTCCATGGCGAGGGCCTCGCGCGGGGAGATGCCGAAGAAGGCCGCGTCGAAGTCGCCCGCGTCGTGGAGGAAGCCGCCCTGGCGGACGTAGCTGGTGCCGGGGTGGTCAGGGTCCGGGTCGAAGAGGTGGTCCAGGTCCCAGCCACGGTCCGTCGGGAAGTCACCGATGGCGTCGCCGCCGGTGGCGACGAGGTTCCACAGCTCCTCCGGGGAGGTCACGCCGCCCGGCAGACGGCAGGCCATGCCGACGATCGCGACGGGTTCCGACAGCCCTCGGCGGATGTCGGCGTTCTCCCGTTCCAGCCGCTCGTTCTCCATGAGCGTGACACGCAGCGCTTCGACGACCTTCGCGTCGGGAGTGGTCATCCCGGCCTCCGCCTTCTTCCCCATCGTCATCACTTACCGGCCTTGCTCATGGCGCGTTGCACCAGGTCGTCGACGCCCATGTCGGCTATCGCCGTCTCCCGCTCCTGCGCCGGGAGTTCCTCCGCGTCCGCTCCCCCCGCCGCTTCCCCTTCCTCGGTGAGCGTCATGAGGGCGTCGAGGACGCCCAGTTCCCGCAGGCGGCTCAGCGGTGTCCTGGCCAGGACACGGCGCAGGTTCTCCTCGCTGTCCGGCGCGGCGGGAGCGGGGGTCTCGTCCAAGCCGAGTGTCGCGCGCAGGTGGCGCATGAGGGCGACGGGTGTCGGATAGTCGAAAACGAGGGTGGTCGGCAGCCGGACCCCGGTGTGGTTGGCGAGCCGGTTGCGCAGTTCGACCGCCGTGAGAGAGTCGAAGCCCAGCTCGTTGAAGGCCAGGTCGGGGCCGATGGCGTGGGCGGTGGCGTGGCCCAGTACCCGGGCGGCCTCCTCCCGGACCAGGCCGAGCAGGAGCTGTTCCTGTTCCTCGGCGGGGGCACGGCTGAGGCGCTGGGTGAAGGCACCGGCGTCGGCGGCCGTGCCCGCCGTGCGCCGGGTCTGCCGGACCAGACCGCGCAGCAGCGGCGGCACCGGCCCCGTGGCGGCCTGCGCCCGCAGCGCGCCGAAGTCCAGTTTCATCGGCAGCAGCACCGGCTGGGGCAGGCGCAGCGCGGTGTCGAACAGTGCCGCGCCCTCGTCCTCCGAGAGCCCGATGACTCCGCCACGTGCCATCCGCTGCTGGTCGGCGCCGGTGAGGTGACCGGTCAGGCCGGTCCCCGCGCCCTGCGACCACAGGCCCCAGGCCAGCGAGACGGCGGGGAGGCCTTGGGCTCGGCGCTGGTGGGCGAGGGCGTCCAGACAGGCGTTGGCGGCGACGTAGCCGCCCTGTCCGGAACTGCCGAGGGTGCCGGCGGCCGAGGAGAACAGGACGAACAGTGCCAGGTCCATGTGCCGGGTCAGTTCGTGCAGGTGGTGTGCGGCGTCGGCCTTGGAGGCGAGGACGGTGTCCAGTCGTTCGGCGGTCAGGGCGGTGAGTACGCCGTCGTCCAGGGCGCCGGCGCTGTGCACCACACCGTTCAGCGGGGCGTCCGGGGAGACGGTCGACAGCAGCGCGGCCACGGCGTCCCGGTCGGACACGTCGCAGGCGGCGATGCGGACCCTCGCCCCGAGGGCGGTCAGTTCGCGTTCCAGCTCGGCGGCGCCGTCGGCCCGGGGGCCGCTGCGGCTGGTCAGCAGCAGGTTGCGTACGCCGTGCTCGGTCACCAGGCGGCGGGCCGCCACCTTGCCGAGTGCTCCGGTACCGCCGGTGACCAGGACGGTGCCCCGCGGGTCGGGCCGGCGCGGCAGCGTGAACACGTTCTTGCCGATGTGCCGGCCCTGGCTCATGAACCGGAAGGCGGCCGGAGCGTGCCGGATGTCCCAGACGGTGAGCGGCGGCGGGGTCAGCACGCCCTGGTCGAAGAGGGCGACCAGCTCGGTCAGCATCCGCTCGATGCGTTCGCCGCCCGCGTCGGCCAGGTCGAAGGCCCGGTAGGTGACGCCCGGATGCCGGGCGCCGACCTCGGTGGCGTCGCGAATGTCGGTCTTGCCCATTTCGATGAACCGGCCGCCCCTGGGCAGCAGGCGCAGCGAGGCGTCCACGAAGTCACCGGCGAGCGCGTCCAGGACGACGTCGAAGCCCCGTCCGCCGGTCAGGTCGAGGAACTGCCGCTCGAAGTCCAGGGTGCGGGAGTTGGCGAGCCGCCCGTCGGGTACGCCGGCGGCGCGCGCCGCGTCCCACTTGGCCGGACTGGCGGTGCCGTAGACCTCGGCGCCCCAGTGCCGGGCGAGCTGCACGGCGGCCATGCCGACACCACCGGCGGCGGCGTGGATCAGCACCGACTCGCCGCGCTCCAGCCCCGCCAGGTCCCGTAGTCCGAACCAGGCGGTGAGGTACACGCAGGGTACCGAGGCCGCCTGTTCGAAGGTCCAGCCCTTCGGCATGGGCGCGAGTGTGCGGCAGTCGGCCACGGACACGGGGCCGCCCGCGCCCTCGAAGAGGCCCATGACCCGGTCGCCCGGGGCGAAGCGGGTGACGCCGGGACCGACCTCCGTGACCACACCGGCGCCTTCGTTGCCGATGCTGATCTCACCCGGGTACATGCCCAGCGCCATCAGTACGTCACGGAAGTTGAGGCCCGCGGCGCGCGTCTCGATCCGGACGTGTCCGGGAGGCAGTGCCGCCCGTGCCTCCGGCGCCGGCAGGAGGGCCAGGCCGTCCAGCGTGCCCGGGGCCCGCGTGCCCAGCTCCCACGCGGGCTCACCCGCCGGTGCCGTCAGGACTTCGTCGGCGCCGGCCCGGGTGAGACGCCGCTGGTGGCAGACTCCGTCCCGCAGGGCGAGCTGTGGTTCGTCACCGTCGAGCAGGGCGGCCAGGAGAGTGGGGAGCGTGTCGGCGGAGGCCGCCGTGGCGTCCGTGTCGAGGAGCAGGACGCGGCCGGGGTGCTCCGACTGCGCTGTGGCCACGAGGCCCCACGCCGCGGCCACCGCCGGGTTCAGCCGGTCACCGTCCCGCACGCTCACGGCACCCCTGGTCAGCACCACCAGGCGGGTCTGTTCCAGTGCGGGTGCGCCGAGCCACGCCTGGAGCACCTCCAGGGTGCGGTGGGTGACGTGGTGCACGTCGGTGCCCTCGGGTTCGTACAGCAGGACCGCCGTCGGCCCGGTCACCCGCGTCACGTCCTCCACGGTCCGCACGGAGACCGTCTCCACGGGGGCGGCGGGAGCGACCCGCAGCTCCTCCCAGCCCACGAGGAACATCTGCTCCAGCGGCGTCTGTCCGCCGGCGGCGGACAGCCCGCCCGTCGGCACCGGCCGCGACACCAGTGACTCGATCACCGCGACCGGCGCGCCGTTCGGGTCGGCCAGCCGGACACCCACCCCGTCCTTTCCGGAAGGCGTGATCCGTACCCGCAGTGCCGACGCGCCGGAAGCGTGCAGCGACACCCCTCGGTAGGCGAAGGGCAGCGCGGGGCCCGCGTCGCCGCCGGTGCGGTCGCGGAAGGCGGTGGCGTGCAGGGCCGCGTCGAGCAGCGCGGGGTGCAGGCCGAACGCGGCGGCCTCGGCGGCCAGTTCCTCGGGCAGGGCGACCTCCGCGTAGATCTCGTCGCCCCGCGTCCACGCCGCGCGCAGGCCGCGGAAAGCGGGACCGTACCCGTATCCGTCCGCCGCCAACTCCTCGTAGACACCGCGCACCCGGTCCTCCGGGACCGGTACCGCCCCGACGGGCGGCCACCGTGTCAGGTCCTGTGCGTCCGGCTCGACACTGCCGCCGGCCGGGTCGCTCGCCGGGCTCAGCGTGCCACTGACGTGCCGCACCCAGGCCGCCTCCTGGCGACGCGAGTGCACCGACACCTGACGCCGCCCGGACCCGTCCGGCGCGTCCACGGTCACCCGCACCTGTACGCCCTCGTGTTCGGGGAGCGGCAGCGGCGCCTCCACCACCAGTTCCTCGACGGCACCGCAGCCGACCTCGTCCCCGGCGCGCACCGCCAGCTCCACGAACGCCGCCCCCGGCAACAGCACCGTCCCCGCCGCCGCGTGGTCCGCCAGCCACGGATGCGTACGCAGCGACAGCCGCGAGGTGAACAGCAGACCGCCGGACCCCGGCAGCTCCGTCACCGCACCCAGCAGCGGGTGCCCGGCCTGCGCCAGTCCCAACGCCGCGGCGTCAGCCGTGCCACCGCCTCGGCCCAGCCAATACCGCTGGTGTTGGAAGGGGTAGGTGGGGAGGTTGGAGGCGGTGTGTGGGGGTGTTTGGGTGAGGTGGGTGGTCCAGTTGATGGGGAGGCCGCGGGTCCATGCGTGGCCGAGGGAGGTGAGGAGTTGTCGGGTGTTGCCGTGTTCTCGGCGGAGGGTGCCGGTGATGAGGAGGGGTTCTGGTTGGGTGTGTTGTTCGGCTGTGGCTTCGATGCTGGTGGTGAGGACGGGGTGGGGGCTGATTTCGATGTAGGTGGTGAAGCCTTGGGTGAGGAGGTGGTGGATGGCGGGAGTGAATTGGACGGTGTTGCGGAGGTTGCGGTACCAGTAGGTGGCGTCGAGGTGGGTGGTGTCGAGCCAGTCGGCTGTGACGGTGGAGTAGAAGGGGGTGTGGGAGGTGGTGGGGGTGATGTGGGCGAGGGCGTGTGCGAGTTCGTCTTTGATGGTTTCGACGTGGGTGGTGTGTGAGGCGTAGTCGACGTCGATGGTGCGGGCGCGGATGCCGGCTGTGTTGCAGGTGGTGGCGAGTTCGGTGAGGGCTTGTGGTTCGCCTGCGACGACGACGGAGGCTGGTCCGTTGAGGGCGGCTGTCTGGATGCGGTGGCCGTAGGGGGCGGTGAGTTCTTGGGCTTGGGGTGGGGTGAGGGCGAGGGACATCATGGCGCCGTGGCCGGAGAGGTGGGCGGCGATGGCCTGGCTGCGGCGGACGACGATGGTGGTGGCGTCCGTGAGGGTGAGTGCGCCGGCGATGTGGGCTGCCGCGATTTCCCCCTGGCTGTGTCCTATGACTGCTGATGGTTTGATGCCTGCGGTTTCCCATATGCGGGCGAGGCCGATCATGACGGCGAAGGAGACGGGCTGGATGATGTCGACGCGGTCGAGGGGGAGGTGTCCGTGGATGGTGTCGAGGAGGGACCAGCCGGTCAGTTCGTCCATGACCGCCGCGCATTCGTTCAGTGCTTGGGCGAAGACGGGGGAGGTGTCGGCGAGTTCGGCGCCCATGCCCTGCCACTGGGTGCCCTGGCCGGGGAAGACGAACGCCACCCTTCCTTGTACGTCCGCCCGGTTGCTTCCGGTGCCGTCGGCTATGGCTTCGAGTCCGGCGAGTGCTTCGGCCCGGTCGCCGGCCACCACGACCGCACGGTCCGGCAGTCCGGCGCGTGTGTGGGCCAGGAGTCCGGCCAGCCGGTTCAGGTCCATGTCGGGCTGGCGTTGCAGGAAGTCGGCGAGTTGTCGTGCCTGGGCGCGGGTGCCCTGGTCGTCGGCCCCGGAGATCAGCAGGGGGAGAGGGCCGTCGGAGGGCGGGACGGGGGTGTGGGGCGGTTCGGGGACGTGTTCGAGGATCACGTGGGCGTTGGTCCCGCTGACGCCGAACCCCGACACCCCCGCCCGCCTAGGGTGTCCTGTCTCGGGCCAGTCTCGTTCCTCGGTGAGCAGTTCCACCGCGCCCGCCGACCAGTCCACCTGAGGGCTGGGGGTGTCGACGTGCAGAGTGCGGGGCAGGACGCCGTGCCGCATCGCCATGACCATCTTGATGACGCCGGCCACGCCGGCGGCCGCCTGCGCATGCCCGATGTTCGACTTCAGCGAACCGAGCCACAGGGGCTTCTCGCGGCCCTGCCCGTACGTCGCCATCAGGGCCTGCACCTCGATCGGATCGCCGAGTCGGGTGCCGGTGCCGTGGCCTTCGACCGCGTCGATGTCCGAGGGAGCGAGGTGGGCGGCGTTCAGGGCGTCGTGGATGACGCGTTGCTGGGACGGTCCGTTGGGGGCGGTGAGGCCATTGGAGGCGCCGTCCTGGTTGACGGCGCTGCCGCGCACCACCGCCAGTACCCGGTGCCCCAGCCGTTCCGCGTCCGACAGGCGCTCCAGGACCAGTACGCCCACGCCCTCCGCCCAGCCCGTGCCGTCCGCCGCCGCGCCGTACGCCTTGCAACGGCCGTCCTCGGCCATGCCGCGCTGCCGGGAGAATCCGACGAAGACGCTGGGCGTCGACATGACGGTGGCGCCGCCCGCCAGGGCCATGGAACACTCGCCCGACCGGAGGGCCTGGGCCGCCAGGTGCAGGCACACCAGCGAGGACGAGCACGCCGTGTCCACCGTCACCGCAGGGCCCTCGAAGCCGAGCGCGTACGACACCCGGCCGGTGAGCACGCTCGCCGAACTGCCCGTCATCAGGTAGCCCTCGACGCCGTCGGGAACCGCGTCGACACCGGTGGCGTAATCCTGGTTGAGGGTGCCGAAGTAGACGCCGACGTTCTCGCCGCGCAGGACGGTCGGGTCGATGCCGGCCCGTTCGAACGCCTCCCAGGACGTTTCCAGGAGCAGCCGCTGCTGCGGGTCCATGGCGAGGGCCTCGCGCGGGGAGATGCCGAAGAAACCCGCGTCGAAGTCGCCCGCGTCGCGCAGGAAACCGCCCTCGCGGACGTAACTGGTGCCGGGGTGGTCGGGGTCGGGGTCGAAGAGGTGGTCCAGGTCCCAGCCCCGGTCCTCGGGGAAGGCGCCGACGGCGTCGCCACCGGCCGCCACCAGGTTCCACAGGTCCTCGGGTGACGTCACGCCGCCCGGCAGCCTGCAGGCCATGCCGACGATGGCGACGGGTTCCGTGCGCGCGGCCTCGATCTGGTTGAGCCGCTGCCGGGTCTCGTGCAGGTCGGCGGTCACCCGCTTGAGATACCGGACCAGTTTCTCGTCATTGTCCACCGGGGGTCACCTTCCTCTTCACTCGTGGGCGCGGTCGGGGTCCGAGGGGTCGACGATCCCGAACTCCTCGTCGATGAAGGCCAGGACGTCGTCGACCGACGCTGTGTCGAGCGTCGTCTGGACGCTGTCGGTGCCGCCGGCCGGTCCGGGGGCGACCGTGCTGAGCCGGGCCGCCAGCACCCGGAGCCGGGCGGCGGCGACGGTGTCCTTGGCCCGGTCGGCCGGGCGGGCCGCCACCAGGTCCTCCAGCCGTGCCAGCTCGCTCAGCAGCGGGTCCTCCGCGGTGCCTGTGTCCAGCAGGGTGTTCAGGTGGTCGGCGAGAGCCACGGGTGTCGGGAAGTCGAAGGCGAAGGTGGCGGGGAGGCGCAGCCCGGTGCGGGCGAGGAGCCGGTCGCGCAGTTCGATCACCGTGAGCGAGTCGAAGCCGACGTCGGTGAAGGCCGCCCCGTGGCCGATGCGGCCGGCGGAGGTGTGACCAAGGACGTGGGCCGCTTCCTGCCGGACCAGATCGAGGAGGATCGCCTGCCGGTCGGCGGCGCCCACGCCGGCCAGCCGGGTGCTGAGCGCGTCCGCTCCGTCGGCCGATGCCCGCCCGGCCCGCTGCCGCCCGCGCCGGGGCCGGGGGACCAGACCGCGCAGCAGCGGGGGAACCGGTCCGCCGGCGGCCTGCGCACGCAGGGCGCCCACGTCCAGCTTCATGGGGAGCAGCACCGGTGTGCCGCCGCGCAGCGCGGCGTCGAACAGCTCCATGCCCTCGGCCGCCGACAGGGGTGTCATGCCGTCGCGGGCGAGCCTGCGGTGGTCGGTGGCGTCGAGTCCGGCCGTCATGCCGCCGTCCTGGGCCCACATGCCCCAGCCGAGGGAGAGCGCCGGGAGTCCTCGGGCGGCGCGGTGCTGTGCCAGGGCGTCCAGGTAGGCGTTGGCGGCGGCGTAGTTGCCCTGCCCCGAGCTGCCGAAGGTGCCGGCCGCGGAGGAGAAGAGGACGAAGGCGGAGAGATCCAAGCCGGCGGTCAGCTCGTGGAGGTGGCGGGCGCCGTCCGCCTTCGGGCGCAGCACCGTGTCCATACGGTCCGGTGCCAGCGCCGTCAGTACGCCGTCGTCCAGTACGCCGGCCGTGTGCACCACCGCCGTCAGCGGCGCGTCGGCCGGTACCCCGGCCAGCAGGCCGGCCACGGCCTCCCGGTCCCCGACGTCGCAGGCGAGCACGTGGACGCGAGCCCCGGCCGCCTCCAGTTCCGCCGCCAGGCCGGCCGCGCCGGGCGCCCCGGGTCCGCTCCTGCTGGCCAGGACGAGGCTGCGCGCCCCGTGCGTACGCACCAGGTGCCGGGCCACCACCGCGCCGAGCGACCCCGTGCCGCCCGTGACGAGCACCGTACCGTCGCCGATCGGCGTGCCGCCCGTCACGGGTGCCGCACCCGGAGCCTCGGCGCGCACGAGCCGGCGCAGGAAGCACCGTCCCTCGCGGATCGCGGCCTGTGTCTCGTCGGCGGCGAACAGGGCGGGTACGAGCGTGCTCAGTGCCGTGCGCGAGGACGGCGCGTCGTCGATGTCGACGAGGGCGACGCGTCCGGCGTTCTCCGACTGCGCGGTCCCGGCCAGACCCCACAGGGCGCCGAGCGCGGGGTCGACGTCCTCTCCCGGTGCCACGGCCACCGCGCCTGTGGTGATCACGGCCAGCCGTGTGCTGTCCAGGGCCGGTTCGGCCGACCACGCCTGGACGACGGCCAGCAGGCGGCCGGTCAGGTCGCGCAGGGCGCCGGGTTCCGTCAGCTCGACCGTCAGCGTGCCGGTGGGGCCGCCGCCGCGGGCGGCCAGTGCGCGGACGTCCGCCGCCGTGCCGACCGGCACCGTCACGGACTCCGTGTCGTGGCCCGGGGCGGACGGCGCCGCCGACGTGGTCTCCTCCCAGTCCGGGCGCAGCAGGTGTTCGGCGGCCCGGCCGCCGGCGAACCGCGCGGGCTCGACCGGGCGGGAC
Organism: Streptomyces sp. NPDC016677; assembly: GCF_055562815.1. Classification (NCBI taxonomy): domain Bacteria; kingdom Bacillati; phylum Actinomycetota; class Actinomycetes; order Kitasatosporales; family Streptomycetaceae; genus Streptomyces; species Streptomyces sp. NPDC016677. The sequence goes on from NZ_JBVHEO010000010.1 coordinate 60,274, forward strand.
ACCATCGAGCCCACGGACGCGACAGGGGCGCCGGCCTGGTCGGCCAGGTGCAGGGTCATGCTGTCCCCGCCGGTCGGAACCACCCGTACCCGCACGGCCGTGGCACCCGTGGCGTGCAGGGTGACGTCGCGCCACACGTAGGGCAGTGTCGTGTGCGCGCCGGTACGGTCGGCGCGGTGCTGGAAGTCGGCCGCGTGCAGGGCGGCGTCGAGGAGCGCCGGGTGCAGTCCGAAGGCCGCAGCCCGGTCCTCGTGGTCGTCGGGCAGGGCCACCTCGGCGTACACCGCGCCGTCCGCGCGCCAGGCGGCCCGCACCCCCTGGAACACCGGCCCGTAGCGGTACCCGGCCTGCTCCAGACCGTCGTACAGTGCCGCCACCTCCGCCGGGTCCACGGCGACGGCGCCCGCCGGCGGCCACACCGACAGGTCCACCGCCTCCGGCGTCGTACGCGGCGTCGTGCCCGGTGTCGTCTCCGGCGCGGATACCGGACGCAGCGTCCCGGAGACGTGGCGGACCCAGGCGGCGCCCGCGTCCTCGGCCCGCGAGTGCATCCGTACCGTGCGCCGGCCGTCCTCCCCGGCCGCCCCCACGCTCACCCGCAGCCGTACCCCGGTGCCCTCGGCCAGCGGCAGCGGTGTCTCCATGACCAGTTCCTCGACCGCGCCGCAGCCGACCTCGTCACCGGCGCGCAACGCCAGCTCCACGAAGGCAGCACCGGGCAGCAGTACCGCCCCGGCCGCGACGTGGTCGGCCAGCCACGGGTGGGCGGCCAGGGACAGCCGGGACGTGAACAGCACCTCCTCCGACTCCGGCACCTCCACCACCGCGCCCAGCAGCGGGTGACCCGATTCCTCCAAGCCCGCGGCCGTCACGTCGCCGGCCGCCGCGCCGTCCGCCGTCAGCCAGTAGGTCTCCCGCTGGAACCGGTAGGTCGGCAGGTCGACCGGGCCGGCGTCCGTCCGGCCCAGCAGCGCGGACCGGTCGACCGATACACCCCGGGTGTGGCAGACGGCCAGTGCCGTGAGGACGGCGCGCACCTCGTCGCCCTCGCGGCGCAGCGCGGGCACGAACACCGCCTGGCCCTCCGCACCGGAGTCGAGGCAGTCGCGGCCCATCGCGGACAGGGTGCCATCGGGGCCGAGTTCCAGATACGTGGTCACGCCGTATGAGGCCAGTGCCTGGATGCCGTCGGCGAAGCGTACGGTCGCGCGTGCGTGGTGGGTCCAGTAGGCGGGGGTGCGCAGTGTTTCGGGGTCGGCGAGTTGTCCGGTGGTGTTGGAGAGGAGGGGGAGGGTGGGGGTGTGGAAGGTCAGTCCTTCCAGTACGCGTTGGAATTCCTCCAGCATGGGTTCCATGCGGGCGGAGTGGAAGGCGTGGGAGACGGTGAGGCGTCGGGTGCGGATGCCTTGTGCGGCGAGTTCTTGTGCTGCTTTGAGTACGGGTTCTTCGTCGCCGGAGAGGACGGTGGAGGTGGGGCTGTTGACTGCCGCGATGTCCACACCCGGTGATGTGGGGATGTCGTGTTCGGGGGCGGCGACGGCGATCATGGCGCCGCCTTCGGGGAGTGCTTGCATCAGGCGTCCGCGGGTGGTGACCAGGGTTGCGGCGTCTTGCAGGGAGAGGAGGCCTGCTATGTGTGCGGCGGTGATGTCGCCGATGGAGTGTCCGCCGACGATGTCGGGTGTGATGCCCCAGGAGGTGATGAGCCGGTAGAGGGCGACTTCTACGGCGAAGAGTGCGGCCTGGGTGTACCTGGTCTGGTTGAGGCGGTCCGGGTTGTCGTCGAAGACGATGTCGCGTATGTCGTCGCCGAGGGCCGCGCACGCCTCGTCGAACGCCTCGCGGTATGCGGGGAACGCTTCGTACAGTTCACGTCCCATGCCGGCCCGTTGGGAGCCCTGCCCGGTGAAGAGCACAGCCAGTCGTCCGCGTGTCGTCGTGCCCGTCACGACGCCGGGTGCTGTTTCGCCTCGTGCCACCGCCTCCAGGCCCGCCAGCGCCTCGTCCCGGTCGCCGGCCAGGATCACCGCGCGGTCCGGCAGCGCGGCCCGGCCCAGGGCCAGCGCGGCGCCCAGCTCGGGCAGGTCCACCTCCGCGTGTGCCCCGGCGTGGTCCCGTACCAGCCGTGCCTGCGCCCGCAGGGCTGCCGTGCCGTGTCCGGAGAGGAGCAACGGCATCACTGGGAGGGCCGCCGGGCCGGGTGTCCGGGCCGGCTCCCGTTCCGGGGCCTGTTCCAGGATGACGTGGGCGTTGGTGCCGCTGACACCGAAGCCGGAGACGCCCGCCCGGCGCGGACGGTCCGCCTGCGGCCACTCCCGCTCCTCCGTCAGCAGTTCCACCGCGCCGGCCGACCAGTCGACCTGCGGGGTGGGGGCGTCGACGTGCAGGGTGCGCGGCAGGATTCCGTGCTGGAGGGCCAGTACCGTCTTGATGACGCCCGCGACGCCCGCGGCACCCTGGGTGTGCCCGATGTTCGACTTCAGCGAGCCCAGCCACAGCGGCCGGTCCGCGGGGCGGCCCTGTCCGTAGGTGGCCAGCAGGGCCTGCGCCTCGATGGGGTCGCCGAGGGCCGTGCCCGTGCCGTGTGCCTCGACCGCGTCGACGTCGGACGCGGTGAGGCGGGCGTCGGCCAGAGCCTGGCGGATGACGCGCTGCTGGGAAGGACCGTTGGGAGCGGTGAGGCCGTTGGAGGCGCCGTCCTGGTTGACCGCGCTGCCGCGCAGCACCGCCAGCACCCGGTGGCCCAGGCGCTGGGCGTCCGACAGCCGTTCGAGGAGCAGGACGCCCGCGCCCTCGGCGAAGATCGTCCCGTCCGCGGCGGCGGCGAACGCCTTGCAGCGGGCGTCGGCGGCGAGGCCGCGCTGCCGGGAGAAGCCGATGTAGGCGCGGGGGGTGCCGAGGACGGTGACACCCGCGGCGAGGGCCATGGAACAGTCACCCGCGCGCAGGGCCCGCGCCGCGAGGTGGAGGGCCACCAGGGAAGCTGAGCAGGCGGTGTCGACGGTGACGGCGGGACCCTCGAAACCGAAGGTGTAGGAGATCCGGCCGGACAGCACGCTGCCCGCCCCCGAGGTCATCAGATAGCTCTCCAACTCCTCCGGGAGTCCGGTGAGTTCGCTGCCGTAGTCGCTGCCCGCGAAGCCGGCGAAGACCCCGACGTCCGTGCCGCGCCACGCGGTCGGGTCGATGCCCGCGCGTTCGAAGGTCTCCCAGGACAGTTCGAGCAGGACGCGCTGCTGCGGGTCCATGGTGACCGCTTCGCGCGGGGAGATGCCGAAGAAGGCGGCGTCGAAGTCGCCCGCGTCGTGCAGGAAACCGCCCTCGCGGACATAGCTGGTGCCGTGGTGGTCGGGGTCGGAGTGGAAGAGGGAGTCCAGGTCCCAGCCTCGGTCCTCGGGGAAGGGCGTGATGCCGTCGTGGCCGCGGCGCACCAGGTCCCACAGTTCCTCGGGGGAGGTGACGCCGCCCGGGAGGCGGCAGGCCATCGCCACGACGGCGATCGGCTCGGACCGCTCGGCCTCCAGTTCGCGGACCCGCTGCTGGGAACGGCGGGCGTCCGCCAGCACGCGTTTGAGGTAGTCGCGCAGCTTCCCGTCATCTGCCATGAGAGTTCGCTCCTGATGGAAACGCGTCGGAGGTCGGTCGGGCCGGGGCCTGGGCCGAGCGGGGCCTGTGATCGAAGGTCGCGGTCGGTCAGGTGGTGCCGAATTCCCGGTCGATGAGGTCGAACATGTCCTCGTCGGTCGCGGTGTCCACGTCGAACTCCTCGACATCGGTACCGGTACCGGTGCGGGCCGGGTCCGCGGCCGTCCTCCACTGCTCGACGAGCGCGTTCAGACGGGTCAGGACGGTCGCGTGGGTCGACGCGTCGGGGCTGGTCCCGGCCAGCGTCGCGGCTACGGCGTCGAGTTCGGTCAGCAGCAGCTCGGCCGGGTCGGTCTCCTGGCCCAGCTCGGCGAGGAGGAAGCGGGCCAGGGCGGTGGGTGCGGGGTGGTCGAAGACGAGTGTGGCGGGCAGCCGGGTGCCGGCCCGGCGGGAGAGCCGGTTGCGCAGCTCGACCGCGGTGAGCGAGTCGAAGCCGATCTCCTTGAAGGGCTGGTGGGGGTCGATGGCGTCGGCGGAGGAGTGGCCGAGGACGGCGGCGGCTTCCTGCTGGACCAGGTCGAGCAGGATTTTCTCCTGCTGTCCCGCGGTCGCCCTGGCGAGCCGGCCGGCCAGGTCGTCGGTGTCCGCCGCCGTGTTGTCGACGGCCCGGCGCGGGGCCCGGACCAGGGAGGCGAGCAGCGCGGGCAGGGTGCCGGCGCCGGTCAGGCCGCGCAGCGCGGCGAAGTCCATGCGGGCGGGCACCAGGACGGCGGCGGGGGTACGCAGGGCGGCGTCGAACAGCTCCATGCCCTCGGGTACGGACAGGGCGAGCATGCCACCCTTGGCCATGCGCCGCTGGTCGGTGTCGTCGAGGTGGGCGCTCATGTCGGTGACCTGGCCCCACAGCCCCCAGGCGAGGGAGGTGGCGGGCAGCCCGGCGGCGTGCCGGTGACGGGCGAGCGCGTCGAGGAAGGCGTTGGCGGCGGAGTAGTTGCCCTGGCCCGGGGAGTCGAAGGTGCCGGCTCCGGAGGAGAAGAGGACGAAGGCGCTCAGCGGCAGCGTGGCCGTCAGCTCGTGCAGGTTGAGGGCGGCGTCCACCTTGGGCCGGAACGTCGCGGCCAGCCGCTCCGGTGTCAGGGCGGTGATCACACCGTCGTCCAGGAGTCCGGCGGCGTGCACCACGGCGGTCAGCGGGGCGTCCGGCGGGATCGAGGCGATCAGGGCGGCCGCCGCGTCCCGGTCGGCGACGTCGCAGGCGACGGTGCGGACGGTGGCGGCGCCCAGGGCGCGCAGCTCGTCCTCCAGCTCGGGCACGCCGTCGGCGGCCCGGCCGCGCCGTCCGGCCAGGACGACGTGGCGCACACCGTGCTCGGTGACCATGCGCCGGGCCACCAGGCGGCCCAGGGTGCCCGTGCCGCCGGTGACCAGCACGGTGCCGTCGGGGTCGAGGGGGCGCGGCAGAATGAAGACGTTCTTGCCGGTGTGCCGGCCCTGGCTCATGAACCGGAAGGCGGCCGGGGCCTCCCGTACGTCCCAGGTGTGCAGCGGAAGGGGACACAGGACACCCCGCTCGAAGAGGGCGGCCAGGTCCCGCAGCATCTCTCCTATACGGTCGTCGCCCGCCTCGTGGAGGGAGAACGCCCGGTAGGCGACGCCGGGGTGGGCGGCCGCCACCTCGGCGGGGTCGCGCAGGTCGCTCTTGCCCATCTCCAGGAAGCGCCCGCCGCGCGGCAGCAGCCGCAGGGAGGCGTCGACCAGGTCGCCGGCCAGCGAGTCGAGGACGATGTCGGCGCCGCGGCCCCGTGTGACGTCGAGGAAGCGGCGTTCGAACTCCGTGGTGCGGGAGCCGGCGATGCGGTCGGCGGGGACGCCGGTGGCGCGTACGGTGTCCCACTTGGCGGGGGAGGCGGTGGCGAGGACGTCGGCGCCCCAGTGCCGGGCCAGCTGCACGGCTGCCATGCCGACACCGCCGGCTGCGGCGTGCACGAGGACCGTCTCGCCCGCGCGCAGCCCCGCGAGGTCGCGCAGACCGTAGTAGGCGGTGAGGAAGGCCATGGGTACGGAGGCGGCCTGCTGGAAGGTCCAGCCGTCCGGGATCCGGGTGACGGTGCGCTGGTCGGCGACGGCGAGCGGGCCGACGGCATCGGGGAACAGGCCCATCACCCGGTCGCCGACGGCGAGTGCGGTGACGCCGGGGCCGGTCTCGGTGACGATGCCCGCGCCCTCGTTGCCGAGGGTGGCGTCGACCTTGTTCATGCCGAGCGCGACCAGGACGTCCAGGAAGTTCAGGCCCGCGGCCCGTACCTCGACGCGGACCTGCCCGGCGGCGAGCGGTTCGAGCGCGGCGGGGGAGGGGCGCAGCGCCAGTCCTTCGAGGGTGCCGTCACCGCCGGGCTCCAGCCGCCACGCCGCCGCGTCCGCGGGGGCGGTGAGCACGCCGGTGGTGTCGGCACGGGTGAGCCGGCGGGCGAAGCGGACGCCGTCGCGCAGGGCGAGCTGGGGTTCGGTGCCGGTGAGGACGGCGGGCAGCAGGGCGCGGGACGCCTGGGCCGCGTCGGTGTCCACGAGGGTGATCCGGTCGGGGTTCTCGGCCTGCGCGGACCGCAGCAGGCCGAGGGCGGCCGCGGCGGCGGGGTCGGTGAGTTCACGGTCGTGGTGCACGGCGACCGCGCCGTGGGTGAGGACCAGCAGCCGGGTGTCGTCCAGTTCGGGCGCGGCCAGCCAGGTCTGGAGCAGGTCGAGGACCCGGCCCGTGACGTCACGGACGGCGCCGGCGCTCAGCCCGCCGGCCGCCGCCTCCAGTTCGAGGAGCAGCGTCTCGGGGATGCCCAGGTCGGCGGTCTCGGCGAGTTCACGGATGTCCTCGGCGGTCGCCACCGGCACGGGGTGCGGCGCGTCCTCGACGGGGCCGTGCGCGGGGAGTTCGTCCCAGCCGACGCGGAACAGGCGGTCGCGGACGGGGGCGGTACGGGTGGCGGACAGGTCCGTGGTGAGCGGCCGGGACACCACCGAGCCGACGGTGGCGACGGGCGCGCCCGTGCCGTCCGCCAGGTGCAGGGCGACCTCGTCGGCGCCGTGCGGGGTGACGCGGACGCGCAGCGCGCTCGCCCCGGCGGCGTGCAGGGCGACGTCGCGGTAGGCGAAGGGCAGCGCGAGCGCGGCGTCGGCGCCGGCCGGGGCACGGAAGCCGATGGCGTGCATGGCGGAGTCCAGCAGCACCGGGTGCAGTCCGAACCCGTCGGCGGACAGCCCCTGGTCCTCGGCGAGCGCGACCTCGGCGAACACCTCCTCGCCCCGCGTCCACACCGCGCGCAGGCCCCGGAACGCCGGACCGTAGCCGTATCCGGCGGCGGCCATCTCCGCGTACGCCTCCGTCACCCGCTCCGGGTCCACCGGGACCGCCCCGGCCGGCGGCCACGGGGCCAGGGCCTGTGGCGGGGTGCCGGCGGCCGGTGTCAGGAAGCCGCTGACGTGCCGGGTCCAGGCCGCGCCGGGATCGCCGTCCGCGGGGCGGGAGCGTACGGACAGCGGGCGGCGGCCCTGCTCGTCCGCCTCGCCGACGAGGACCTGTACGCGTACGCCGTCGCCCTCGGCCAGCGGCAGCGGCGCCTCGACGACCAGCTCCTCCAGGGTGGGGCAGCCCACCTCGTCCCCGGCGCGCACCGCCAGCTCCACGAAGGCCGCGCCGGGCAGCAGCACCGTGCCCCCCGCCGCGTGGTCGGCCAGCCAGGGGTGGGTGCGCAGCGACAGGCGGGAGGTGAACAGCACGGAGCCGGAGCCGGAGCCGCCGGAACCGGAGCCGGATGCGGAGCCGGTACCGGAGACCTCGGTGACCGCGCCGAGCAGCGGGTGCCCGGCCGGTGTCAGTCCGAGGCTCGCGGCGTCGCCGTGGCCCTGCCCCTGGCCCGACTCCAGCCAGTAGTGCCGGTGCTGGAAGGCGTAGGTGGGCAGGTCGGTGACGGCCGGCAACTCCGGGCCGCCGGAGCCCCCGGTACCCCGTTCGCCCTCGGCGCCCCCGCCGGAGTCCGCCGCACCGGCGAGGACCGCGGACCAGTCGACGGGCAGCCCGCCCACGTGTCCCTCCGCGAGCGAGGCCAGCATCCGGGGCGCGCCGCCCTCGCCGCGCCGCAGCGAACCCACGGCGACCGCCTCGGCCCCGGCGTCCTCGAAGAGCTGCTGCATGGCGGTGACCAGCACGGGGTGGGCGCTGGACTCCACGAAGAACCCGAAGCCGTCGGCGAGCAGTTCGCGCACGGCGGCCTCGAAGTCCACCGGACGGCGGGCGTTGCTGAACCAGTACTCGGCGTCCAGACCGGCGGTGTCGAAGGCGCCGCCGGTGACCGTCGAGTAGAACGGGACGGCCGAGCGGCGCGGACGGACGTCGGCGAACATCGCGAGGATACGGTCGCGCAGCGGATCCACCTGGGCGCAGTGCGAGGCGACCGTGGAGCCGACGACACGGGCCCGCAGGCCGTCGGCCTCGCAGCCGGCCACGAACTCCGCGAGCGCCGCCTCCTCACCGGCGACCGCGGACGCGGCGGGCCCGTTGCGGCCGGCGACGGCCAGCCGCCCGTCCCACGCCGCGAGCCGCTTCTCCACCACGTCGGCGGAGGCGGCGACGGAGGCCACCGCGCCCTTGCCGACCAGCTCCTCGGCGAACAGGGCGCTGCGCAGCACGACGATACGGGCCGCCTCCTGAAGCGTCAGCGCCCCGGCGACGTACGCCGCCGCGATCTCCCCCTGGCTGTGGCCGACCACCGCCGCCGGCGCCACCCCGGCCGCCGTCCACACCGCGGCCAGGGACACGTGCACCGCGAACAGCGCGGGCTGGAGCACCTCGATGCGCTCCATGGACGGCGCCGACGCGGCGCCCCGGACGACGTCGGTGACGGACCAGCCGAGGTGGCGGCGCAGCGCCTGGTCGCACTCGGCGAACCGGGCGGCGAACACGGGCGAGGAGTCGAGGAGTTCGGCCGCCATACCGGGCCACTGGGAGCCCTGACCGGGGAAGACGAAGACGGTGTGCCCGGTGGCCGGGCCGCCGTCGCCCCGCACCACCTCCGGCGCCGGGGTGTTCTCGGCCAGCGCGGCCAGGCCGCGCAGCGCGGCGTCCCGGCCGGCGGCCAGTACGACACCGCGCTGTTCCAGCGCCGCGCGCCCGGTGGCCAGCGACCGGCCCAGATCCGTCAGCGCCACGCCGGGACGGTCCGACACGTACGATCGCAGCCGCTCGGCCTGGGCACGCAGCGCCGCCTCGCCGCGCCCGGAGACCAGCAGCGGCACGGGGGCGCCGGCCAGGAGCGGCTGCTCGGGAACCGCCTTGTCCACTGGACCGGTGGTGGCGGGGGCCTCCTCCAGGATCACGTGGGCGTTGGTGCCGCTGATGCCGAAGCCGGACACCGCGGCCCGGCGCGGCCGTCCCGTCCGCGGCCACGCCCGCTCCTCGGTCAGCAGCTCCACGGCCCCCGCCGACCAGTCCACCTGCGGCGTCGGCGCGTCCACGTGCAGGGTGCGCGGCAGGACACCGTGCCGCATCGCCATCACCATCTTGATGACGCCGGCCGCCCCGGCGGCTGCCTGCGTGTGCCCGATGTTCGACTTGACCGACCCCAGCCACAGCGGCCGTTCGCGGCCTTGGCCGTAGGTGGCCAGCAGCGCCTGCGCCTCGATGGGGTCGCCCAGCGCCGTACCGGTGCCGTGCGCCTCCACCACGTCCACCTCGGCGGCGGTCAGCCGGGCGTTGTTCAGCGCCCGCCGGATGACACGCCGCTGCGAAGGGCCGTTCGGCGCCGTCAGTCCGTTCGACGCGCCGTCCTGGTTGACCGCCGAACCGCGTACCACCGCCAGTACCGGATGGCCCGCCTCCACCGCGTCGGACAGCCGCTCCAGGAGCAGCACCCCGGCGCCCTCGGCGAAACCGGTACCGTCCGCCGCCGCCGCGAACGCCTTGCACCGGCCGTCGGGAGCGAGCCCGCGCTGCCGCGAGAAGCCGACGAACGCGTCGGACTCCGCCATCACCGTGACCCCGCCGGCCAGCGCCAGCGAGCACTCTCCCGCGCGCAGCGCCTGCGCCGCCAGGTGCAGGGTGACCAGCGACGACGAGCACGCCGTGTCCACGGTCACCGCCGGCCCCTCGAAGCCCAGCACGTACGACACCCGGCCCGACAGCACACTGCCCGCCCCGCCCGTGAGGAGGAAGCCCGCGAGTTCGTCGGGGACCTCGGGCAGCCCGGCGCCGTAGTCGTGGAAGGCGATGCCGGAGTACACGCCGACGTCCTTGCCGCGCAGGCTCGTCGGGTCGATGCCGGCCCGCTCCAGCACCTCCCAGGACAGCTCCAGCATGATCCGCTGCTGCGGGTCCATCGCCACCGCCTCGCGCGGCGAGATGCCGAAGAAGCCCGCGTCGAACATCCCGGCGTCGTGCAGGAAGCCGCCCTCACTGGCGTAGCTGGTGCCGGGGTGGTCGGGGTCGGGGTGGAACAGGTTGTCCAGGTCCCAGCCGCGGTCGGCCGGGAACCCGGTGATGCCGTCGCCCCCGCTGGACACCAGCTCCCACAGCTCCTCGGGCGAGGACACCCCGCCCGGCAGGCGGCAGGCCATGCCGACGACGGCGACGGGCGCGGTGGTGGCCGCGACCGCCTTGTCGTACTCGTGCTTCAGCCGGGCGTTGTCCTTCAGCGAGGCGCGCAGCGCTTCGACGATCTGTTCAGTCTGGCCGCTGCTCATGGCTGCTCCCACCGTGTCGAGTGCGCGATCACAACCGGTCCCCGTCCAGTGCTCGTTGGACCAGTTCGGCGACGTCCATTGCGTTGATCAGGTCGAGTTCCTCGGCGGCGGCCGTGGCGGACGGCGGCTGCCCGCCGTCGTCCGGTCCCTCCGCGCCGGCCGCCCGGGCGAGCTGCCGCAGCGCGTCCAGCAGCCCGGCCTCCCGGAACCGGCTGACCGGAACCGAGGCCAGCGTCCGGCGCAGCTCCTCCTCGTCCGCCTCGCTCAGCTCCTCGTCGGCCGCGTCCGCGAGCAGTTCGGTGCGCAGGTGCTCCACCAGCGCGGCGGGCGTGGGGTAGTCGAAGACGAGGGTGGCGGGCAGCTTGGTGCCCAGGGCGGCGCCGAGGGTGTTGCGCAGGCTGACCGCGGCGAGTGAGTCGAAGCCCATCTCCTGGAAGGCGCGCCCCGGCTTCACGGCCTCGGCGCCGCTGTGTCCCAGCGCCAGTGCCGTGTGCTCGCGGACCGCCTTCATCAGCGCGCGTTCCCGCTCGGCGTCGGAGGCCCCGGCGAGCTGCCGCAGGAACTCCGGGGCCGACCCGTCGCCGGAATCGTCCGCCGCCGCCAGACCGTCGACGATCTCCCGCACGCCCGGCAGGTCGCCGATCAGCGGGCTCGGCCGCAGCGAGGTGAAGGCGGGCACGAACGCCGCCCAGTCGACGTCCGCCACGGCCACCCGCGTGTCGCCGCCCCGCACCGCGAGCGTGAGCGCCGCCATGGCCTCCTCGGGTGCCATCGGCAGCACACCACGCCGGCGCAACTGCTCCCGCGCGGTGGCGTCGGACGCCACACCGAACCCGTCGATCACACCCCAGGCCACCGAGGTGGCCGTCAGCCCCCGCGCCCGCCGCCGTTCGATCAGCGCGTCGAGCTGGGCGTTGGCGGCACCGATGAGTCCCTGCCCGCCGCCGCCCCACACACTGGCGACGGAGGAGAAGACGACGAACAGGTCAAGGTCCCGTCCGGTCAGCAGGGCGTCGAGGTGCCACAGCCCGTCGACCTTGGCCGCCAGCGTCTCGGCCAGTTCCTCGGTGGTGGTGACGTCCGCCTGGGCGACGCGCGCGAGGTCGGCGGTGTGCACGACACCGCAGAGTCCGGGCGCGGCGGCGGGCCCGGCAAGCAGCCGCGCGAGCGCCTCCCGGTCGCCGAGGTCGACCTGACGAACGGTGATCTTCGTGCCGTGCGCGCTCAGCTCGTCACACACCTTCCGCACCCGCGGCGCCTCCGGGTCCGACGCGACGGTCAGCACCAGGTGCTCGGCACCGGCCTCGGCGAGCCAGCGCGCGGCGTGCCGGCCCAGGCCCTCGGTGCCGCCGGTGACCAGCACGGTGCCGCGTGGCCGCCACTGCGGTCCCGCCGTCGCGCCCGGGAGCAGCGGACGGCCGCTCATCCTGCGCACCAGCGCGCCCGTGGGCCGGATGGCGAACTGGTCCTCACCGTCCGGGGCGGCCAGCACCCCGAGCAGGGTGCGGGCGGCCCGCTCGTCGAACACCTCGGGCAGGTCGACCAACCCGCCCCAGCGCTCCGGCTGTTCCAGCGCCACGGCGAGCCCGAGCCCCCACACGGCCGCCTGCTCGGGGGCGTCGATGCCGTCCGTGCCGCCGACGGCGACCGCGCCCCGGGTGGCGCAGTACAACCGGCGCCCCGAGCCCAGATCGCCGAGCGCCTGCACCAGCGCCAGGGTCGCCGCGACGCCCTCGGTGAACGTGGCACCGCCCGGCCGCGGACGCCGGTCGAGCGCGAGCAGCGACAGGACGCCGCCGACGTCGTCCACTCCCGCCAGCGCGCCCCGCAGCGTCTCGGCCAGCCCGCCCCGGTCGGCGGCAGCCCCGGCCCGTACGACGACAGTGCGCAGCCCCTGCCGGTCCAGCGCCGGCGCGACCCGCTCGGCGTACTCCTCGGCACCGCCGCTGTCCGGCACCACGACCAGCCAGGTGCCGGACGGCACCCCGGACGCGGCGCCGGGCAGCGGCTTCCACAGCACCTCGTAGCGCAGCCGGTCCGCCGCGGCCCGCTCGTCACGCCGGCGCCGCCACGCCGACAGCACGCCCAGCGCCCCGCCGACGGCGTCCAGCTCCGCACCGTCCCGCACGCCCAGCGCCTCACCCACGGAGCCGAGGTCCTCACGCTCGACGGCATCCCAGAAACGGGCGTCGTCGGCGTCATTGGCGGCACCGGGGCCGCCCTCGCCGGTCAGCCAGTAGTGCGCGCGCTGGAAGGCGTAGGTCGGCAGCTCGGGAAGGTGAACGGGCGGGAGGGACACACCGAGGTCGACGGGGACGCCGGCGGTGTGGAGGTGGGCGAGGGCGGAGGTGAGGGTGCGGGTTTCGTCGCCGTCGCGGCGCAGTGCGGGGATGAGGGTGGTGACGCTGTCGGGGTCCAGGTTCTCGCGGGTCAGGGCGGTGAGGGTGCTGTCGGGGCCGAGTTCGAGGTAGGTGGTGACGCCGTGTGCGGCGAGGGCTTGGATGCCGTCGGCGAAGCGTACGGTGGCGCGTATGTGGCGGGTCCAGTAGTCGGGGGTGCACAGGGTCTCGGGGTCGGCGAGTTGTCCGGTGGTGTTGGAGAGGAGGGGGAGGGTGGGGGTGCTGAAGGTCAGGGTTTCCAGTACGTTCTGGAATTCGGCGAGCATGGGTTCCATGCGGGCGGAGTGGAAGGCGTGGGAGACGGTGAGGCGTCGGGTGCGGATGCCTTGTGCGGCGAGTTCTTGTGCTGCTTTGAGTACGGGTTCTTCGTCGCCGGAGAGGACGGTGGAGGTGGGGCTGTTGACGGCGGCGATGTCGACGCCGGGGTGTGCGGGGATGTCGTGTTCGGGGGCGGCGACGGCGATCATGGCGCCGCCTTCGGGGAGTGCTTGCATCAGGCGTCCGCGAGCGGTGACGAGTGTCGCGGCGTCTTGCAGTGACAGGACGCCTGCTACGTGTGCGGCGGTGACTTCGCCGATGGAGTGTCCGCCGACGGCGTCCGGTGTGATGCCCCAGGATGTCATGAGCCGGTAGAGAGCGACTTCCAGGGCGAACAGCGCGGCCTGTGTGTACATGGTCCGGTCGAGGCGGTCCGGGTTGTCGTCGAAGACGATGTCGCGTATCTCGTCGCCGAGGGCGGCGCACACTTCGTCGAACGCCTCGCGGTAGGCGGGGAACGCTTCGTACAGTTCACGTCCCATGCCGGCCCGTTGGGAGCCCTGCCCGGTGAACAGTACAGCCAGTCGCCCACGCCGCACCGATCCCGAGTGCACACCGGCCGCCGTCTCGCCCCGCGCCACCGCGCCCAGGCCCGCCAGCGCCTCGTCCCGGTCAGCGGCGACCACGACCGCCCGCTCCGGCAGCCCCGCCCGGCTCGCGGCCAGCGCGCTGCCCACCGCGGTGAGGTCGAGTTCGGGTCGCTGTCCCAGGTAGGACAGCAGTCGCTGTGCCTGCGCGCGCAGGGCGTCCTCGCCCCGTGCGGAGAGGGGGAGGAGCGTCAGGCCACCGTCCGGGCGTGCCGTCGTGACCGGCGCTGCACCGGCCTCCGGGGCCTGTTCCAGGATGATGTGGGCGTTGGTGCCGCTGACGCCGAACGCGGAGACGCCGGCGCGGCGCGGCCGTTCGACCTCGGGCCAGGGCTGCTGTTCCGTCAGCAGGTCCACCGCGCCGGCCGACCAGTCGACCTGCGGGGTGGGGGCGTCGACGTGCAGGGTGCGCGGCAGGATTCCGTGCTGGAGGGCCAGTACCGTCTTGATGACGCCGGCCACCCCTGCGGCGGCCTGGGCGTGTCCGATGTTGGACTTCAGCGATCCGAGCAGCAGCGGGCGTTCGCGGTCCTGGCCGTAGGTGGCCAGCAGGGCCTGGGCCTCGATGGGGTCGCCCAGTGCCGTACCCGTCCCGTGTGCCTCGACCGCGTCCACGTCACCCGGCTTCAGCCCCGCCTCCGCCAACGCCCGCCGGATCACCCGCTGTTGGGAGGGTCCGTTGGGAGCGGTCAGGCCATTGGAGGCGCCGTCCTGGTTGACGGCGCTGCCGCGCAGCACCGCCAGCACCCGGTGACCCAGGCGTTCGGCGTCCGACAGCCGCTCGACCAGGACCACGCCCGCGCCCTCGGCCCATCCGGTGCCGTCCGCCGAGGCGGCGAAGGACTTGCAGCGGCCGTCCGCCGACAGGCCCCGCTGGCGGGAGAACTCCACGAACGCCTCGGGCCCGGCCATCACCGTCACGCCACCCGCGAGGGCCATCGAGCACTCGCCGGAGCGCAGTGCCTGCGCAGCCAGGTGCAGGGCCACCAGCGACGACGAGCACGCCGTGTCGATGGTCACCGCGGGTCCCTCGAAGCCCAGCGCGTACGACACCCGGCCCGACAGCACACTGCCCGCCCCGCCGGTCATGAGGTACCCCTCGGAGCCGTCGGGGGCCGTGCGCAGGCGGCTGGTGTAGTCGTGGTTGACCATGCCGGCGAAGACACCGACGTCCGTGCCGCGCAGGGCGGTGGGATCGAGGCCGGCCCGCTCCAGCGCCTCCCAGGACGTTTCGAGGAGCAGCCGCTGCTGCGGGTCCATCGCCAGGGCCTCGCGCGGGGAGATGCCGAAGAACTCCGCGTCGAACTCGCCCGCGTCGTACAGGAAACCGCCGCGCCGCGTGTAGCTGGTGCCGGCGTGGTCGGGGTCCGGGTCGAAGAGCGAGTCCAGGTCCCAGCCGCGGTTCGTCGGGAACTCGCCGATGCCCTCCTCCCCGGCCCGCAGCAGCCGCCACAGGTCCTCCGGGGACGCCACGCCGCCCGGCAGCCGGCACGCCATGCCGACGATGGCGACCGGCTCGCCGGGACCGGCCGCCCGCCGGGCCGGGTCGTCGCGTCCGGCGGTGTCGTCGCCGAGCAGCCGGGCGCGCAGGAACGACGCGAGCGCGGCCGGTGTCGGGTGGTCGAAGGCGAGGGTGGTGGGCAGGTCGGCGCCGGTCAGGTCGTGCAGGCGGTTGCGGAGCCGGACCGCGTTCAAGGAGTCGAAGCCGAGGTCCTGGAAGGGCCGTTCGGGGTCGATCGCCGACGCGTCGTCGTGTCCGAGCACGGCGGCGGCGCTGGTCAGCACCAGGTCCAGCGGTGTGTCGCCGGCCGATCCGGGCACCGGCCGCGGCTCGGGCACCGGCCGCGGTACGGGCACGGGCACCGGCTGCGACGTGGGTGCCGGGTGGGCCGTCGGGTGCGGGGCGTCCGGCCAGTACCGGCGGTGCTGGAAGGCGTAGGTGGGCAGGTCGTGGAGCGCGCGGTGCGGGGCCGCCGGGAGCAGGGCGGAGAAGTCGACGGGGACGCCGCGGACGTGCAGCCGGGCCAGCGCGGTGACGGCGCCGATCCGCTCGTCCTCGGCGTCATCGTGCAGCGTGGGCACGAACATCGTCGGCTCGGCGCCGGGGCCGGACGCCTCCTGGGCCATCGCGGTGAGGACGCCGCCGGGGCCCAGTTCGAGGAAGGTGGTGACGTGTTGCGTGTGCAGCGTGCCGATGACGTCGTGGAAGCGGACGGTGCGGCGGACGTGGTCGACCCAGTAGTGCGGGGAGCACAGTTGCTCTGGGGCGGCCGGCTCGCCGGTGACGCCGGAGACGACGGGAATCGCCGGGAGCGAGTACGACAGTCTGGCGACGACCTCGCGGAACGCGTCGAGCATGCCGTCCATGTGCGGGGAGTGGAAGGCGTGGCTGACCCGGAGGTGCTTGGTGCGGTGGCCGCGGGCCGCGCACGCCTCGGCGACGGCCGTCACGGCGTCCCGGTCGCCGGAGACCACGACGGAGGCGGGCCCGTTGACCGCCGCCATACCGACGGTGCCCGGCGCGTCGGCGAGCAGGGGCCGCACGACGGACTCGGGGGCGTTGAGCGCGGCCATCGCCCCGCCCGGCAGGGCCTGCATCAGCCGTCCGCGCGCCGCCAGCAGCGTCGCGGCGTCGGGGAGGGACAGCACACCCGCCACGTGCGCCGCCGTCACCTCGCCGACGGAGTGCCCGGCGAGCCGGTCGGGGCGGACGCCCCAGGACTCGTAGAGCCGGAACAAGGCTACTTCCACGGCGAACAGACCGGCCTGCGCGAACACCGTCCGCTCCAGCTCGGCCGGGTCGTCGCCGAACACCACGTCCCGGACGGACCGGGTGACGTGCCCGGCGTCCAGCAGGTGCCGGTCCAGTTCGCCGCAGGCGGCGTCGAAGGCGTCACGGAACACCGGGTAGTGCTCGTGCAGGCGGCGGCCCATGCCGGTGTACTGGCTGCCCTGGCCGGTGAAGAGCACCGCGAGCTTGCCGGGACGCGCCACTCCGCGGGCGTGCCGGGGGTGGGCGAAGGCGTCCAGACCGTCGAGCAGCGCGGTGCGTCCCGCGCCCACGACGACGGCACGGTGTTCGAACGCCGCCCGGGTGGCGAGCAGCGCGTGGGCGATGTCGGCGGGGTCGGCGTCCGGGTGCCGTCCGGCCCACTCCGCGAGCCGGTCCGCCTGCCCCCGCAGCGCCTCGGGGCTGCGGGCCGAGAGGACCCAGGGGACGACGGCGGGCACGGCCGCGGGCGTGGGCGTGTTTTCCGCACCGGTGTCCGTACTGGTGCCCGCACCGGTGTCCGTACTGATGTCCGCACCGGTGTCCGTACTGGTGTCCGGGCCAGGTGCCTGCTCGACGATGACGTGGGCGTTGGTGCCGCTGACGCCGAACGCGGAGACACCCGCCCGGCGCGGTCGCCCGGTCTCGGGCCAGGGCCGCTGCTCCGTCAGCAGTTCCACCGCGCCCGCCGACCAGTCCACCTGCGGGGTGGGGGCGTCGACGTGCAGCGTGCGCGGCAGAAGGCCGTGCCGGATGGCCATGACCGTCTTGATGACGCCGGCCACGCCCGCGGCGGCCTGCGCGTGCCCGATGTTGGACTTCACCGAGCCCAGCCACAGCGGGCGGTCCGCGGGCCGGTCCTGACCGTAGGTGGCGAGGACGGCCTGCGCCTCGATGGGGTCGCCCAGCGCCGTGCCGGTGCCGTGCGCCTCGACCACGTCCACGTCGGCACCGGTCAGCCCGGCGCTGCTCAGCGCCTGCCGGATGACGCGCTGCTGGGAGGGGCCGTTGGGAGCGGTGAGGCCGTTGGACGCGCCGTCCTGGTTCACCGCGCTGCCGCTGACGAGGGCCAGCACCTGGTGGCCGTTGCGCCGGGCGTCCGACAGCCGCTCCACGAGCAGTACGCCCACACCTTCGGCCCACCCGGTGCCGTCCGCCGACGCGGCGAACGCCTTGCACCGGCCGTCGGCCGACAGGCCCCGCTGCCGGGAGAAGTCGACGAAGGCATCCGGCGCGGCCATCACCGTGACCCCGCCGGCCAGCGCCATCGAGCACTCGCCCGCCCGCAGTGCCTGCGCCGCCAGGTGCAGGGCCACCAGCGACGACGAGCACGCCGTGTCGATGGTCACCGCGGGCCCTTCGAGACCGAGGGTATAGGCCACCCGGCCGGACAGCACGGCCGAGGAGATTCCCGTGATGCGGTGCCCCTCGACCTCCTCGGCCACCTCGCGCAGGCGCAGCGCGTAGTCCTGGGTGTTCATGCCGGTGAACACACCGATGTCGCGGCCCGCCAGGGTCGTCGGGTCGATGCCGGCCCGCTCGAACACCTCCCAGGACGTTTCCAGGAACAGCCGCTGCTGCGGGTCCATCGCCAGGGCCTCGCGCGGCGAGATGCCGAAGAAGCCCGCGTCGAACCCGGCGGCGTCCGTCAGGAACGCACCGTGCCGGGCGTACGACGTGCCGGGGTGGTCGGGGTCGCTGTCGTAGAGCGCGGACAGGTCCCAGCCGCGGTCGTCCGGGAAGTCGCCGACCGCGTCACCGCCCTCGCTGATGAGCCGCCAGAAGTCCTCCGGGCTCTCCACGCCACCGGGGAAGCGGCAGCTCATCGCGACGATGGCAATGGGGTCGTCGGACGTCCCGCGCGGGGTGGCGGACGGTGCCGCGGGGGCGTCGGCCTCCGTCAGGAGTTCCGCGAGCAGGTGCCGGGTGAGGGCGTCCGGGCTCGGGTGGTCGTAGACCAGGGTGGCGGGGAGCCGGAGTCCGGTGTCCGTGGCGAGCCGGTTGCGCAGTTCTACGGAGGTCAGCGAGTCGAAGCCCGCTTCACGGAACGCCCGGCCGGGGGCGACGGCGTCGGCGGACGGGTGCCCGAGGACGTGCGCGGCACGGTTCCTGACCAGGTCGAGCAGCGTCTCGTGCCGCTCGTCGGGCGTCAGTGGTGCCAGCCGTCGTACCAGGTCCGTGCCGCCGGCCGCCGCCCGGCTCGCGGCCCGGCGCCGTACCGGCCCCACCAGCGCGCGCAGCAGCGGAGCGACCGGGCCGCCGTCCGGCTCGGCACGCAGCCGCCCGAGGTCGAGCCGGGCCGCCACCAGCGCCGGGACGGTGCTGCGCAGCCCGGCGTCGAACAGCGCGAGGCCGGTCTCCTCGTCCAGCGCCGCCATCCCGAACCGCCGGGAGTGCTGCCGCAGGTCGGAGTCGGTGAGGTGGGCGGTCAGCTCGCTGGTGGCCGCCCAGTGGCCCCAGGCGAGCGAGGTGGCGGGCAGCCCCGCCGCCCGGCGCCGCGCGGCCAGCGCGTCCAGGAAGGCGTTGGCCGCGGCGTAGTTGGCCTGCCCGGGGTTGCCGAGGACGCCGGCCGCCGAGGAGTACAGCACGAACGCCGCGAGGCCGGTGCCCCGGGTCAGCTCGTCCAGCAGGAGCGCCGCGTCCGCCTTGGGCCGCAGGACGGCGTTCAGCCGCTCCGGGGTGAGGGCGGTGACCACGCCGTCGTCCAGCACACCGGCGGTGTGGACGACCGCGGTGAGCGGTGTCTCGCCGGGGATCGACGCCAGCAGGCCGGCCAGCGCGGCACGGTCGGTGACGTCACAGGCGACGGTGCGCACGGTGGCGCCCAGCGCGCCGAGGTCGCGCTCCAGCTCGGGCACGCCGTCGGCGGCAGCACCGCGCCGGCTGACCAGCAGCAGGTGGCGTACGCCGTGCTCGGCCACGAGATGCCGGGCGAGCAGGCGGCCCAGGGTGCCGGTGCCGCCGGTGATCAGAACGGTGCCGTCGGGGTCGAGCGGCTCTACGGCGTCGACGGTGCCGTCGGGGTCGAGCGGTCGAATGGCGCCGGCGTCCGCCGCCCGCACCAGCCTCGGTACGGTGACCCGGCCGGCGGTGAGGGCGAACTGTGGCTCACCGGTGGCGACGGCGGCGGGCAGCAGCGCCTCGGAGGCGGCGTCCCCGTCCACGGCGGCCAGGACCAGCCGCTCCGGTGCCTCCGACTGCGCCGAGCGGACGAGCCCCCAGACAGCCGCGGTGACCGGGTCGCCGACGTCCCCCGTCACGACGACCAGCCGCGCATCCGTCACCGGCAGCGCGAGCCACGCCTGGACCCACGCCAACGCCCGCGAGGCCAGCGCCCGCACCCCCTGGGCGGTGTCCGTCAGATCCACGCGCACATCACTCCGAGCGGCCGACGCCGACAGCTCATCGGGGTCGGCAACGGTGACCAGTTGCCGCGCCCGGTCCGCCACGGCCTCGACGGCAACCGGCACCCAGTCGACGCGGAACAACGCGTCCAGCGGGTCCACGCCGCCCTGAGCAGCCGCCGACACCAGCTCATCCGCGGTGACCTCGCGCGAGACGACCGACCCGAAGCTGCCGACCGCGCGGCCGGAGGCGTCCGCGAGTTCCAGCGCAGTACCGCCACTGCCGTCCGCAGCGACACGCGCCCGCACGGAGGTGGCCCCGGCCGCTGCCAGGGACACGGCACGGTAGGCGACGGACAGCGCGGAGGTACCACCGCCGGCCCGGCCCACGGCTTCGAGCAGCGCGGGATGCAGCCCGAACCGCTCGGCGTCGTCCCGCTGCTCCTCGTCCACCTCGGCCTCGGCGAACACCTCCTCGCCACGCCGCCACGCCGCGCGCAGCCCCGGCACCGCCGGATCCACCTCGACGGGTACCGCCCCGGCCGGCGGCCACACCGACAGGTCCATGCCGGGGACGGCGTCCGGACGGCCGGCCAGTGTGCCGGTGGCGTGCCGGGTCCAGTCGGGGGCACCCTGACGCCGGGAGTGGACGGTCAGCCGGCGCCGTCCGGAGCCGTCCGCCGCGCCGACGGCCACCTGGAGCCGCACGCCCGGCCCCTCACCGAGCACGAGCGGCGTCTCGATCAGCAGTTCCTCGACGACACCGCAGCCGACCTCGTCCCCGGCACGCACCGCCATCTCCACGAACGCCGCCCCGGGCACCACCGCGACTCCGTGCACCGTGTGTTCGGCCAGCCAGGGGTGGCTGCTCGACGACAGCCGGGCGGTGAACAACACCCCGCCCTCGTCGGGCAGTTCAACCCAGGCGTCGAGCAGGGGGTGCCGGGCGTCCGTGAGCCCGGCGGCGGCCACGGCACCTGCGGAGGGCACGCTTGTGAGCCAGTAGTGCTGGTGTTGGAAGGGGTAGGTGGGGAGATTCCAGGCGGTGCCTCGGCCGAGGTGGGTGGTCCAGTTGATGGGGAGGCCGCGGGTCCATGCGTGGCCGAGGGAGGTGAGGAGTTGTCGGGTGTTGCCGTGTTCTCGGCGGAGGGTGCCGGTGATGAGGACGGGTCCCGATTCGGTGTGTTCGGCTGTGGCTTCGATGCTTGGGGTGAGGACGGGGTGGGGGCTGATTTCGATGTAAGTGGTGAAGCCTTGGGTGAGGAGGTGGTGGATGGCGGGGGCGAATTGGACGGTGTTGCGGAGGTTGCGGTACCAGTAGGTGGCGTCGAGGTGGGTGGTGTCGAGCCAGTCGGCTGTGACGGTGGAGTAGAAGGGGGTGTGGGAGGTGGTGGGGGTGATGTCGGCGAGGATGTGTATGAGTTCGTCTTTGACGGTTTCGACGTGGGTGGTGTGTGAGGCGTAGTCGACGTCGATGGTGCGGGCGCGGATGCCGGCTTGG
Source organism: Streptomyces sp. NPDC016677 (assembly GCF_055562815.1). Taxonomy (NCBI): domain Bacteria; kingdom Bacillati; phylum Actinomycetota; class Actinomycetes; order Kitasatosporales; family Streptomycetaceae; genus Streptomyces; species Streptomyces sp. NPDC016677. Next base: position 81,504 of record NZ_JBVHEO010000010.1, read on the forward strand.
TTGCAGGTGGTGGCGAGTTCGGTGAGGGCTTGTGGTTCGCCTGCGACGACGACGGAGGCTGGTCCGTTGAGGGCGGCTGTCTGGATGCGGTGGCCGTAGGGGGCGGTGAGTTCCTGGGCTTGGGGTGGGGTGAGGGCGAGGGACATCATGGCGCCGTGTCCGGAGAGGTGGGCGGCGATGGCCCGGCTGCGGCGGACGACGATTTTGGTGGCGTCCGTGAGGGACAGCCCGCCGGCCACGTGTGCTGCCGCGATCTCGCCTTGGGAGTGTCCGATGACGGCTGATGGTTTGATGCCTGCGCTTTGCCACATGCGTGCCAGGCTGACCATGACGGCGAAGGAGACGGGCTGGATGATGTCGACGCGGTCGAGGGGGAGGTGTCCGTGGATGGTGTCGAGGAGGGACCAGCCGGTCAGTTGGTCCATGATCGCCGCGCATTCGTTCAGTGCTTGGGCGAATACGGGGGAGGTGTCGGCGAGTTCGGCGCCCATGCCCTGCCAGTGGGTGCCCTGGCCGGGGAAGACGAACGCCACCCGTCCTTGTACGTCGGCCCGGTTGCTTCCGGTGCCTTCGGCTATGGCTTGGAGTCCGGCGAGTGCTTCGGGCCGGTTGTCGGCCACCACAACCGCACGGTCAGGCAACCCCGCCCGACCGGTCACCAGCCCTGCGGCGATCGCGCCCAGATCCAGTTCAGGACGTGTGCGTATGTACTCGGCCAGTTGTCGTGCCTGGGCGCGGGTGGCCTGGTCGTCGGCTCCGGAGAACAGCAGGGGGTGGGGGCCGTGGGAGGACGGTTCGGGGGTGGGGGAGGGTTCGGGGACGTGTTCGAGGATCACGTGGGCGTTGGTGCCGCTGACGCCGAAGCCCGACACCCCCGCCCGCCTGGGGCGTCCCGTCTCCGGCCACTCCCGTTCCTCGGTGAGCAGTTCCACCGCGCCCGCCGACCAGTCCACCTGGGACGACGGCGCATCCACGTGCAACGTTCGCGGCAGGAGGCCGTGCCGCATCGCCATGACCATCTTGATGATGCCGGCCACTCCGGCGGCGGCCTGCGCGTGCCCGATGTTCGACTTCAGCGAGCCGAGCCACAGGGGTTGTTCACGATTCTGACCGTACGTGGCCAGCAGGGCCTGCGCCTCGATCGGGTCGCCCAGTGCCGTGCCCGTGCCGTGCGCCTCCACCGCGTCCACGTCACCCGGCGTCAGCCCGGCCTGCGTCAACGCCCGCCGGATCACCCGCTGCTGGGACGGTCCGTTGGGGGCGGTGAGGCCGTTGGAGGCGCCGTCCTGGTTGACGGCGCTGCCGCGCACCACCGCCAGTACCCGGTGCCCCAGCCGTTCCGCGTCCGACAGGCGCTCCACCAGCAGCACGCCCACGCCCTCCGCCCAGCCCGTGCCGTCCGCCGAGGCGGCGAAGGACTTGCAGCGGCCGTCCGGAGCCAGGCCCCGTTGCCGGGAGAACTCCACGAACGACTCGGGCCCGGACATCACCGTCACGCCGCCGGCGAGCGCCAACGAGCACTCCCCGGCCCGCAGCGCCTGGGCGGCCAGGTGCAGGGCGACCAGCGACGACGAGCACGCCGTGTCCACCGTCACCGCGGGGCCCTCGAAGCCGAGTACGTAGGACACGCGGCCCGACGCCACGCTGGCCGTCGTCCCGGTCATGAGGTGGCCTTCGAGATCGCCGGTGGCGCCGGCACCGTACCCCTGGTGCATCATTCCGGTGAAGACGCCGATGTCCTCGCCGCGCAGGGCGGTCGGGTCGATGCCGGCCCGTTCGAACGCCTCCCAGGACGTCTCCAGGAGCAGCCGCTGCTGCGGGTCCATCGCCAGAGCCTCGCGTGGGGAGATGCCGAAGAAGGCCGCGTCGAAGTCGCCCGCGTCGTGGAGGAAGCCGCCCTGGCGGACGTAGCTGGTGCCGGGGTGGTCGGGGTCCGGGTCGAAGAGGTGGTCCAGGTCCCAGCCCCGGTCCGTCGGGAAGGGACCTGTGCCCTCGCCGCCGGCCCGTACCAGCTCCCACAGGTCCTCCGGGGAGGCGACACCGCCCGGCAGGCGGCAGGCCATGCCCACGATGACGACGGGGTCGTCGGCCGCGCGCGGGAGCGGGGCGGCGCCGGCCGGGGCGATGTCGGCCGGGGTGGTGGTGCCGGACAGTTCACGGCGCAGCAAGCCGGCCAGGGTCTGCGGGGTGGGGTGGTCGAAGGCGGAGGTGGCGGGGAGGCGGAGTCCGGTGGCCTCGGTGAGGCGGTTGCGCAGTTCGACCACGGTGACCGAGGTCAGGCCCAGGTCGGTGAAGGGGCGCCCTGGCTGGACGGCCTGCCTGCCGGTCAGGCCGAGCAGGTCGGCGACCTGGTCGCGGACCACGTCGGTGAGGAGCCGGTCGCGGTCGGCGTCCGGAACGTCGGCGAGGCGCTCGCGCAGGACGTTCGTGACGGCCTCGTCCGCGGTGGCGGTCCGGGCCGGCGCGTCGATCAGGTCGTGCAGGAGCGGTGAGCCGGGAGCGGCGGACGGGTCGAGTCTCACCACGACGAGCTGGGCGTCGTCCACGGTGAGGGCGGCGTCCAGGGCGGCCATCGCCTGCCGCTCGGTGAGCGCACCGCTCGTCGCACCGCTCGCCGTGTCACCCTCACCCTCCCAGGGGCCCCAGGCGAGGGACCGGGCCGGGACACCCTGGAGGCGCAGGTTCTGGGCGTAGGCGTCGAGGAAGGCGGCCGAAGCGGCCTCGGTGGTCTCGCCGGCCGCGCCCAGCAGGCCCTTGGTCGAAGAGGACAGCACGAAGGCGGTGAGGGCGGCGTCGCGGGTGAGGTCGTGCAGGGTGCGGACCTCGGCGGCCACGCGGGTCTCGGAGGGCTCGTCCACGGCGTCCCAGGCGTGGACGACCAGGGTCAGGGGAGAGGGAGCCTTGGCCAGCGCTCGCTTGAGTTTCGCGCGGTCGTCGAGGTCGGCCTCCGCGAGCCGGACCTCCGTGCCCTGCCGGGTGAGGCGGGCGCGCAGGCCGGCCGCCGCGGCGCCCTGTCCGGGCGGGGTGATCAGCAGCAGGCTGCGGGCGCCGTGGGCGGTGGCGAGGTGGCGGGCGATCGCCGTGCCGCGCCGGGTGTCGGCTCCGGTGACGACGACGGTGCCCGCGCGGTCGAAGGCTTGGTCCGGCTGGGCGACCGTGTCCGTCGCGGTGTCGAGGGTCACGCGTTCCAGCCGGGGCAGCAGGACGACACCGTCGCGGACGGCGCTCTGCGGTGCGCCGGACGCCACCGTGGCGGCCAGGGCGGCCGCGGCCGCGTCGTCGTCCCCGTCGGCCGCGTCGGCCGCGTCGTCCAGGTCCACGACGGCGACGCGGCCGGGACGGGCGGCCTGGAGGGAGCGGACCAGGCCCCACAGCGCCGCCTGGCCGAGGTCCCGCACCGCCTCGTCCGGGTGGGTGGCCACGGCGCCGCGGGTGAGCACGACCAGCCGGGGGCCGGCCGGGCCGGCGGACGTCAGCCAGGGTTCGGCCGTACGCAGGAAGTCGTCGACGCTCGTGCCCGCGGGGACCGGCAGCAGCGCCACGGAGGGCGTGTCGCCGCTCAGGTCGGTGCCCAAGGCCCGGAGACGGTCGGCGAGGGCGGTGCCGGGGTCACCGAGGAGCGTCCAGTGGCCGCTGGCCGGCGCGGGCGCGGACGGCTGGGGAACCCAGTGGGTGCGGAAAAGGGTGTCATGGTGGGCGTTGCCGACCGCGCGGAGCCGGGCGGGACCGTCCAGGAGCCGGTGCCGGGTGACCTTGCCGGTGGCCGTGCGCGGGATGCGCTCGATCTCGTACAGCTCCTCGGGGACCTTGAAGTACGAGAGCCTCTCGCGGCACAGGGAGAGCGCCTGCGCCGGGTCGAAGCCGCCGGGATCGGGGACGACGAAGGCGACCGGCACCTCGCCGAAGACGTCGTGCGGCTTGCCGGCCACGGCGGCGTCGGCGACGCCGGGGACCTGGCGCAGCACGTCCTCCACCTCGCCGGGGTGGATGTTCTCCCCGGCGCGGATGATGAGTTCCTTGAGCCGTCCGGTGACGGTCAGGTAGCCGGCGCGGTCGCGGACGGCGAGGTCACCGGTGTGGAACCAGCCGTCGCGCAGCGCCTCGGCGGTGGCGTCGGGCTGGTCGTGGTAGCCGGCCATGATGTTCGGGCCGCGCACCCAGACCTCGCCCTCGGTGCCGTCGGGCACGTCGAGGCCGGTGCGGTGGTCGACGATCCGCAGCGCGAGGCCTGGCACGGGAAGGCCGCAGGACCCTTCGACGCGGGCGCCGGTCGGCCAGTTGATGGCGATGGAACCAGAGGTCTCGGTGGAGCCGTAGGCGTCGATGAGGGGGGCGTCGAAGGTCTCCTCGACCGAGCGGCGCAGCGCGGCGCCGAAGACGGCGCCGCCGACCAGGCCGACCCGCAGTGGGGGCACGGTGGAACCCGGGGCCCGCGCGGCGCGGACGAGATAGTGGTAGAGCGTGGGGACACCGGCGAGGACCGTGGACCGGTCCTGTTCCCACAGGTCGAGCACGTCGTCGGCGGAGTGGCCGTCGGTGATGCGGGCAGTGGCTCCGACGGCTGTCACGGCCAGCACGCAGACGATGTGGGACAGACTGTGGAACAGCGGCAGCGGCCACAGCACCCGGTCCTCGGCGGTGAGGCCGAGCGCGGGGACGTAGGCGGCGGCGACCGACCACAGACAGTTGCGCTGGGTGGCGAGGACGCCTTTGGGGCTGCTGGTGGTGCCGGAGGTGAAGAGCATCCAGGCGACGTCGTCGAGCCCCTGGTCGTCGCGGGCCGGAGTGGCGGGGTCGGTGGTGGCGAAGTGCTCGTAGGCGAGGCACCCGGCGGGGACGGGTCCGTCACCGTCCACCACGATCACGGTCAGCGGGCCGGTGCGGGGGGCCAGCCGGCGCACCGCGGGCACGTGGGCGGCGTCGGTGATGACGACGCGGCTGCCGCTGACGGTGAGCAGGTGCTCCAGCTCCGCGGCGGCCAGGTGCGGGTTGACCGGGACGCCGACGCCGCCGGCGCGGACGACCGCGAAGTAGCTCTCCACCGTCTCGACCCGGTTGCCGAGGAACATCGCCACCCGGTCGCCGGGCAGCAGGCCCAGTCCGGCGAGGTGCCCGGCGAGGCGGCGGGTACGGGCCTCCAGACCGGCGTAGCTGACGGCGCGCCGGGCGTCGAGGTAGGCGGTCCGGTCGCCGAAGCGCCTGCTCTGTTCGGCGAGGAGTTCGTGGACCGGACGGATCAACTCGGCACGCAGCATGCTGACTCCACACTCCTGTTTGCTGAGGCACGCGTGCCGCTGCGGCGGCTTCGGCCACGTCCAGCTTCACCCGTGCCGGGCGTCGGCGATCCCCTGAATCACCCCCTCAACGCCCCTTACTTGTGACCGGCGCGGCTTCCTCCGCGGTGTGCGGCGGAACGCCGTTGGTAGGTTCGCCGCACGTCCGGAGGGAGGGCCGATGCGCACGTCGCAGGCGGATGTCCTGATCGTCGGGTACGGGCCCGTGGGTCAGGTGTTGTCGGTGCTGCTGGCCGAGCGGGGCCGGCGCGTGACAGTGGTCGAGCGGTGGGAAGCCCCCTACACGCTGCCACGGGCGACCAGTTTCGACGGCGAGACGGCGAGGACGCTGGCGGCGCTGGGGGTGGGTGACGCGTTCGCGGAGATCGGACTGCCGGCCGACGCCTACGACTGGCGCAACGCCGACGGCGCGTCGCTGCTCCGCGTCGAGCTGGCGCGGCGGGGCGCGCACGGCTGGCCGGAGACGACGACCATGCACCAGCCCGCCCTGGAGGAGGCACTGTCCGCCCGCGCGCGGCGGCTGCCCGGGATCGAGGTGGTGCGCGGGTGCACGGTGACGGAACTGTCCGACGACGGGGACCGGGTGGAGGTGACGGCGGCCGACGCGGCGGGGCGGGAGCGGCGGTGGACGGCGTCCTGGGTCGTCGGGTGCGACGGCGCGAACAGCTTCGTACGGGAGCGGCTGGGGGTGCGGTGGAACGACCTGGGCTTCTCCTACGACTGGCTGCTGTGTGACGTGACGCTGGACGTGCCGAGGGAGTTCTCACCGCTCAACGTGCAGTTCTGCGATCCGGCGCGGCCGACGACGGCGGTGGGCAGCGGACCCGGCCGCAGGCGCTGGGAGTTCATGCGGCTGCCAGGGGAGAGCGTGGCCGAGCTGAACCGGGAGGAGACGGCGTGGCGGCTGCTGGCGCCGTTCGACGTGACCCCGGCCAACGCCACACTGCGGCGGCACAGCGTCTACCGCTTCCAGGCGGCCTGGGCCGAACAGTGGCGGCGCGGCCGGGTGCTGCTCGCGGGAGACGCGGCCCACCTGATGCCGCCCTTCACCGGCCAGGGCATGTGCGCGGGCGTCCGGGACGTGCTGAACCTGTCGTGGAAACTGGAGCTGGTGCTGAGCGGTGACGCCGGTGAGGAACTGCTGGACACCTACGGCCCCGAGCGCGCCGGACACGTGCGGGAGGCGATCGGCACGGCGGTGCGGCTGGGCAAGGTGCTCTGCGTGACCGACGCGGCCGCGGCGGCGGCCAGGGACGCCGCGCTGCTGGCGGGCGCGGACACCGGCCGGGGCGGCGGCGCCGGCGCGCCGCTGCGGACCGGGCTGCTGTACACCGGGGCCGGCGCGGAACCGGTGCCGCCGGCCGGGGAGGTGGTGCCGCAGGGCCGGGTGCGGCTGGGAGGTGTGACCGGGTACTTCGACGAGGTGGTCGGCGCCGGTCCGGTGCTGCTGGGGTCGGCCGCCCCGGCGGCGGCGCTCGACGGACCGCGGCTCGCCTTCCTCACCGGGCTCGGCACCCGGATCGTGCACCTGGTGGCGGACGGGGCGCCGGACGCCGGGGCCGCGCCGGACGCCGCCGTGGACGTCGACGGCGTGTATCTGCCGCTGCTGCGGGCGGCTCGGGCGCGGTACCTGCTGGTGCGCCCGGACCACCACGTCTACGGCCCGGCCCGTACCTCACGTGAACTGGCGGCGCTGGTCGACGCGTTCCGTTCGGGGCTGACCGGCCGGCCGGTCACAGCAGGTAGGGCAGGTCCTGGCGCCGTTTGACGTTGACCTTGCGGAAGACGCGGGTGAGGTGCTGCTCGACGGTACTGGCGGTGATGTACAGCTTGGCGGCGATCTCCCGGTTGGTGTACCCCTTGGAGGCCAGTGCCGCGATCTTGCGTTCCTGCCGGGTCAGCGAGGAGACGCCGTCGGGGCGTTCCTCCGCGTCGGCGGCGGGCGCGGCCTCGGAGCCGGCCGGGTCGAGGGCGGCCTTGCGGCACAGGTGTTGGGTGCCGGTCTGCTTGGCGAGGTGCCAGGCGCGGTGGGCCACCCGGCGGGCGTTGCGCTGGTCGCCGGCGTCGTGGAAGGCGGCGCTGAGGTCGATGAGGGCGCGGGTGAGTTCGTAGTCGTCGCCGCTCTCCTTGAGCATGTCGACGGCCTCGGTGAGCAGTTGCGGGCGGCGGGTGACCCGGCTCACCGCGGCCAGGGTGCGCAGGCTCTGCCCACGTTCCCGGGAGGGGCCGGGGAGCAGCCGGGCGAGCTGTTCGCGTACCAGGCGTTTGGCCTGTTCCTGGTCGTTCTGCGCGAGCCAGGCCTCGGCCGCGCTCAGGCGCCAGGGGACCACGTCGGCACCGGGCCTGCCCCAGGTCTCGGCGAAGCGGCCGCAGGCGAGGAAGTCGGCGAGCGCGGCCTGCGGATGGTGGGTGGCGAGCCGGAAGTGGCCGCGGGCGTGCAGGTAGGCGGCGCCGTGGCGGCTGTGCAGGGCGTGTTCGGGCAGCGGCAGCGCCACGTACTTCTCGGCCGCCACCAGGTCCCCTGAGCGGGTGGCGGCCAGAATGGCGCAGGCCAGAACGCCGGCGAGGCCGACCCCCCAGCCCTGCGGCGGGACGAGGGACAGGGCGTGGGCGGCCAGGTCGCGGGCGCGGGTGAGGTCGCCGCGCCGCAGATGGGCCTCGACGCGCACGGCGAGGAACCGGGCCTGCGAGGCGACGGCGTGGTGGGCGGCGGTCTCGGCCTCCAGTTTCTCGCACCAGGCGACCACCTCGTCCAGCCGGCCCGCGTGGCAGAGGCCGCGCAGGGCCAGCACCCCCGACTCCACGTTCCACAACGAGTCGTGGTCGAGGTGGTAGGTGCTCAGCAGGAGTTCGGCACGCTGGACCAGCTGGTCGTCGCGCCCGTCGACGTAGTCGTCGGACAGGGCGACCGCGGAGGGCAGCCACGGGTCGTGGCAGGGGACGGCCGCGGGGGTGGCCGCGGCGACGGAGTGGGCGAGTCTGCGCAGGCCGGTGTGGAGGGGGTAGGCCATCGCCGCCCAGCTCGTCAGGGAACGGATGTCCTCGGTGCCGGGGCCGGGCCCGGTGTCCTGCCGGTACCGGGTGCGCAGGACGTCGAGCAGGGCGGTCAGGTCGTGCAGGGCGCCGGTGTCGGCGAGACCGAGGACGAGGTCGGAGACGCCCCGCCGGTCCAGGCGGCCGGCATGGAAGTCGTCGAGCTGGGGGCGGAGGTGGCGGACGGCCGCCTGCGGTTTCAACTGCCGTTCCAGGCGGCTGAGCCGGGTCCGGACGTGGGCGGCGGTGGTGCCGTCGGTCCGGGTGCGCCGGGCGAGGCCGAGACACCCGAGGGCGGTGCCGACGTCGCCGGCCGCCAGTGCCTCCTGGGAGGCGGTGAGCAGTATGTCGATGCCGTCGTCGATGCCCGCGTCCCCGGCGCTCGTGAGCTGCCGGGCGACCGTCAGCGCGGAGGCGCCGTTGTCCCGCAGCAGTTCCGCGGCGGTGTGGTGCAGCGCGGTCCGGTCGGCGGCGGGCAGGTCGTCCAGGACGGCGGCGGCACCCGCCGGATGCCGGAACGCGTACCGCTCGGCGCGCGCCGGTGCCGCGACCTGGGCCGCCGGCACCATGGCGCCGTCACCGGGCAGGCCCGCGTGGGCGCTCGGCACGGGGGCGTGGGCGCTCAGCATGCCCGCGTCGGCCAGGGCCCGCAGGGCCCAGCGGGTGGTCTTGGTGTCCTGCCCGGCCAGCGGCGCCACGTCGGCCGGCTCCGGGGCGCCGCCGAGCACCGCGAGGGAGCGGACCACGGCCGGTATCGGCGGCCGGGCGTGGGCCACGAGGTCGAGGAGCGCCTGTCCGTACCCTTCCGGGTGGCCGGTGCCGCCCGCCTGCTGATCGACGATCAGAGCACGTACGGCCAGCGGGTTGCCGCCGCTGACGGCGTACAGGTCGGCGGTCAGCCGGGGGGTGGCGGTGTGCGGTCCGAGGAGCCGGGTGGCGAGGCTGTGCACGGAGGCTCGGCTGAGCGGGGCCACAGGGACGCGGCGGACGTGCGGGCTCGGTGCGAGCCCGCCCAGCAGCGGTGAGCGCGGCCGGCGCATGGTCGGGTCGTCGGTGACCAGCACCAGGATGCGGGTGGAGTGCAGCCAGGCGACGACGCCCGCGAGGAAGTGCAAGGAGGGGGCGTCCACGTAGTGGGCGTTGTCGACGCAGATCACCAGGGGGGTGTTTTCGGCCAAGTGAGCCAGTTCCACGGTGAGTTTCTGGAACGCGTCCGCGATCCGGGGGTCCGCGGCGTCCTGGGAGCCAGGGGCGGTGCCGCCGTGGAGGAGGGCGTGCTCGACCGCCGCGGCGAGCAGGGCGCGGAACGTCTCCCGGCGGGCCGGCGGGATGGCCAGGCCGTGCGAGAGCTGGGTCAGCACTCCGAACGGCAGCGCCTCTTCGCGCAGCGACGCGGTGGCCCGCAGGACGCGCGCGGCGCCGGGTTCCAGGGTTTCGAGGAACTCGTGGAGCAGTCTGCTCTTGCCGCTGCCGAGCGGTCCCTCGACGACGACCAGCCGTCCTTTGCCGCCGACGGCGTCCGTCAACGACGCGCGCAGCGCGGTCAGTGCGGCGTCGCGCTCGACCAGATCACGTCGTCCGGTGACGGCGGCCGTGGAATCGCGGCATTCCAAAAAACTTAATGACATGCCAGCTCCCGACATTGCCTAGTGTTGTGCGGCCGGGCGAAGGGAACACCGCCGCTCGAACTGCTTGACGTACGGGCAGACGACAGCCGTGACGTTTCACGTCACGGCGAGAATGATGAAGGGAAAAAAGACACCGTTTCAAAAGAACAGGTAAAACCGAAGTCTTTTGTGGTGACGGTGTGTGGTCAAGGCGCGGAGGGGCGCGCACCGAATGTGTGGGGGCTTCGAGCGGGTGGGGGAGCCGAATGGGTGGGGGCAACTCTCCGCATCATGCATAAATCGCCGCGCACCGCAATGTCAAGCGATTGAGTCGTACGTCACGGAGTGCTCCGGCTTCGCGCGCGGGCCGGGCGTGGCGAGGGAACGGGGCACTCGCTCCGAGCGCCCCGTTCCCCCCGGAATGTCGGAGTCGTGCCGAGCCGATCCGCTGTCAGGCCAGTCGTACGGCCTGCTCGTAGGAGAGCCGCGCCCCCCGCTCGCGGAACGCGTTTTCGGCCGGGTGGCCGATGTTGACCAGCAGGACCGACTTCCACCGGCCGTCGGGGAAGAACTCCTCGTCGACGGCGCGCGCGTTGAAGCCGCCCATCGGGCCCGCCGCCAGGCCGGCGGCCCGCACGGCCAGCACGAAGTAACCGGCCTGGAGCCTGGCGTTGAGGTCCATCTGGGTCACCCGCAGGGCCTCGTTGGACTCCAGCATCTCCCGGAGCTGGGGGTTGGACGGGGCCAGGAAGGGAACGTACTCCGCGAACTGCGTGTCCGCCGCCAGTACCGCGGTGACCGGGGCCGACGCGGTCTGCTCACGGTTGGGCGGTGCCACGCCGTCGAGGAGCCGGCGCTTGCCGTCCTCGGTACGGACGTAGAGGATCCGCAGCGGGTTGATATTCGCCGAGGTCGGGGCCCACTTGAAGAGTTCGTAGATGGCCTGCAGACGGTCGTCGCCGACCGGCTCGTCACGGAAGCCGTAGGCCGTCTTCGCCTCGGTGAACAGCAATGCCTGTCCCTCGGGGGAAAGCGCGTACAAGCTCTGGTCCACTTCGGAGACCAGGGTGCTGTCCGACATATCGAAATACTCCTCTTTCGCGGTACACGCGGTGCCTGATTGCCTGGCACAGCGTACGCGTTCCAGGAGCCCGCCCACAGGCCGAAACCGCTGTTGTGGAGGGATATTTGACCACCGCCGGAAGAGAATGGCGCAAGGGCGTCGGTGCGGTCTACCGCCGGGCTGAGCACATGTGGCAGGCTTCACGCATGCGCCCGCCGACGATCCGCCGCCGCGACGAATGGGCGGTCCTTTGAGGGCCGCCGTGCTGACGGAGCCCGGCGTGCTGTCCGTGACCTCCGTACCGGACCCCGCGTGCGGTACCGGAGAGGTACTGATCAGGATGCGCGGCACCGGCCTGTGCGGCTCCGACCTCGCGGTGTACGCGGGACGGCGGCCCGCGCCGCGCCGGCCGTGGATCCTGGGCCACGAGGGCGCCGGCCGCGTCGCCGGGATCGGTGCCGGGGTCGAGGGCCTGACGATCGGTCAGGACGTGGTCGTCGAGCCGGACTACTGCTGTCTGTCGTGCCCGCCGTGCCGGAAGGGGCGGACGTCGGCCTGTGCCGGCCGGGCCGCGGTCGGGCTGACCGTGCCGGGGCTGCTGAGCGAGTACGCGGTGGCGCCGGCCAAGTTCGTGTGGCCGGTCGCGCCGGACGTGCCGCTGGAGGACCTGGTCTGCGTGGAGCCGGCGACCGTGGCATGGGCGGCGCTGCGCCGCTCGGGCATCGCGCCCGGCCTCTCCTGCCTCGTGACCGGTGCCGGCTCGCAGGGCCTGCTGCTGTGCCGGGCACTGGTCGAGCACGGGGTGACGGTGTACGTCCAGGAGCCCAACGCGGCCCGCCTGGAACGGGCTTGTTCCCTGGGCGCGCTTCCGGCGCCGCCGGGCGGTGAGTCGTTCCCGTACCTCTTCGAGACCTCCGGCGCCCCCGGAGCCGTCGAGCAGGGGCTGCGGCGCCTCGCCCCGCACGGCACCGCCGTACTGATCGGCCTCGGCACCGCGCCGCTCGACCTTTCTCCCCGCGACCTGGTGGCCGGGCAGGTCACCCTCATCGGCAGCATGGTCTACGACCACCCCGGGGACTTCGCCCGCACCGTCGGCGCGCTGCGCTCACCGTCATCGTCCCCCCTGGGTGCGGTGGTCAGCGACGGCTACCCCCTGGACGACGTCGAGGAGGCGTTCGCCGCGGCGGCCACCGCGTCCGGCAAGGTGTGGGTCGACCTCCGGTAAGTGTGACGCAAGTGTTCCCAGCGTGCTCCGTGGTGTCCGTGGAAGGGACTTCTCAGCGACATGACCGGCAAGACCGAGCGGAACAGCGCGTGGATCCGCCGCTACCACCCCCGCCCCGACAGTGACGTCAGGCTGGTCTGCCTGCCCCACGCCGGCGGCTCCGCCTCCTTCTACCACCCGGTCTCGGCGGCGATGCCGCCCTTTGTCGACGTCCTGGCCCTGCAGTACCCGGGCCGGCAGGACCGGCGCGCCGAGCCCTGTGCGACCAGCATCGCCGAGCTGGCCGACGCGGCGGTGGCGGAACTGCTGCCCTGGGCGGACCGGCCACTGCTCGTCTTCGGGCACAGCCTCGGAGCGACCCTCGGCTTCGAGATCGCGCGCCGGCTGGAGAACGACCACGGCATCGTCCTGGCCGGCCTGTTCGTCTCCGCCCGGCGCGCACCGTCCCGCGTCCGGGTGGAGACCGTGCACCTGCGGGACGACCAGGGCGTCCTCGCGGAGATACGCCGGCTGAACGGCACGGACGCGGGAATCCTCGCCGATCCGGAGGTGCTGCGGATGGTGCTGCCGGCGATCCGCGCCGACTACCGGGCCATCGAGACCTACCGGTACGGGCCGGGGCCGAGGCTGCGGTGCCCGGTGGTGTGCCTGATCGGTGACGACGATCCCAAGGTGACCCCGGAGGAGGCGCGGGCCTGGGCCGAGCACACCGAAGGGCCGTTCGCACTCCGGGTCTTCGACGGCGGCCACTTCTACCTGTCGGCGCACCAGGCGCCGATCATCGGACTGATCGCGGGGCACGCCGCGACGGCCGTACTCCCGGACACCCCTCACTCCGCGGGGCGGGGCCCGACGACGGTGTAAGGGGGGTCCCCCTGCACGAGGGCCCGAGAATCTGGGGTTCCCGCGCTGACCTCGTCACTTTAGGGTGCGGTACGTGGAAGACATGACCAGCGCGCTCCTTTCCGAGGACGTCACCCGGCAGGACTGGGCCGGTGTCCGGATTCCCGATTCCTTCCGCGGCATCGTCACCCGCAAGGACGAGACCGACCTCTTCGAGGGGGTGGACTCGGCCGACAAGGACCCGCGGAAGTCGCTCCATCTGGCGGAAGTGCCGACCCCGTCGCCCGGCCCCGGCGAGGCGCTGGTGGCCGTGATGGCCTCCTCGGTCAACTACAACACCGTGTGGTCGGCCGTCTTCGAACCGCTGCCGACGTTCCGCTTCCTGGAGCGCTACGGCAGGCTCAGCGCGTCGGCCCGCCGGCACGACCTGCCCTACCACGTCCTGGGATCGGACCTGGCGGGCGTGGTGCTGCGCACCGGTCCGGGCGTCAACGCCTGGAAGCCCGGCGACGAGGTCGTCGCGCACTGCCTCAGCGTGGAACTGGAGTCCGCCGACGGCCACGGCGACACCATGCTCGACCCCGAGCAGCGCATCTGGGGCTTCGAGACCAACTTCGGCGGCCTGGCGGAGATCGCGCTGGTCAAGTCCAACCAGCTGATGCCCAAGCCCGCGCACCTGAGCTGGGAGGAGGCCGCCGCTCCCGGCCTGGTCAACTCCACGGCGTACCGGCAGCTGGTCTCCCGCAACGGCGCTCAGATGAAGCAGGGCGACAACGTGCTGGTCTGGGGGGCGAGCGGTGGCCTCGGCTCGTACGCCACGCAACTCGTGCTCGCCGGCGGCGCCACACCGGTCTGCGTGGTCTCCTCGCCGCAGAAGGCCGAGATATGCAGGAGGATGGGCGCCGAGGCCGTCATCGACCGCGACGCCGAGGACTACCGCTTCTGGCGGGACGCCCACACCCAGGACCCGAAGGAATGGAAGCGGTTCGGCGGGCGCATCCGTGAGCTGACCGGCGGCGAGGACGTCGACATCGTCTTCGAGCACCCCGGCCGTGAGACGTTCGGCGCCAGTGTGTACGTCACGCGCAAGGGCGGCACCGTGGTCACCTGCGCGTCGACCTCCGGCTACGAGCACGTCTACGACAACCGGTACCTGTGGATGTCGCTGAAGCGGATCATCGGCTCCCACTTCGCCAACTACCGCGAGGCGTGGGAGGCCAACCGGCTGATCGTCAAGGGAAAGATCCATCCCACCCTGTCCAAGGTCTACTCCCTCCAGGACACCGGTCAGGCCGCCTACGACGTCCACCGCAACCTGCACCAGGGCAAGGTCGGCGTGCTCTGCCTGGCGCCCGAGGAGGGCCTGGGCGTGCGCGACGAGGAGACGCGGGCCCGGCACATCGAGGCCATCAACCGCTTCCGGGTCGCACAGGACCCGCCGCCGGAGGAGACGGCCATCCCCTGACGACGGGTGCCCGCTGACCCGGCGATCGCCCTCGGAGGGGCGCCGTCGCAGACGGCTTGGCCGTTCAGGTGGTCGGAGGCGGCGTGGTCCCGCAGGCCGTGGACGAGGGGCACTTCAGTGGCGGCGTCAGTCGCCGTCGGCGATGAAGCCGGCCAGCGCGGCAGCGACGGCTTCGGGCTGCTCGTCGGGGATGAAGTGCCCGGCGCCGGGCACGATCACTCCGGTGGTGTGGTCGGCCCAGGGGCTGAGGGAGGCCGCCATGTCCGGGATGGAGCCGTGGCTGCCGGATATCCCGAGGACGGGCAGGGTCAGGCGCCGCCGTTCCAGTGCCTGGTGGTTCCCGCGGGCCGACTCGGCGGCGTCCCGGTAGTAGGCGAGGGAGGCGCGGAGGCCGCCGTCGGCGGCGAGGGCCGCTGCGTAGTGGTCGATGTCGGCGTCGTCGAAGGTGCCGGGAGTGCGGGCCTTCGCCTTCAGGAACCAGTCGACGTACTCCCGTTCGCGGCCGGTGAGCAGGGTCTCGGGCAGGTCGGGCACGAGGTGGAACGCGAAGTGCCAGGTCTTCCACGCCCGCGCCGGGTCGGTGGGAATCGTCTCCGGGAGGGTGATGCCGGGGATTCCGGCGTCGAGCAGGGCGACCCCGCGCAGTTGACTCTCGTGGCCGAGGGCGAGGGAGAAGGCGACCCAGGCGCCGATGTCGTGGGCGGCCAGCCAGTAGGCCGGCACTCCGAGCGCCTCGACGGCGGCGTGGACGTGGGCGGCGACCGTGTGGGTGTCGTAGCCGCGTTCCGGGCGCTCGGAGTGGCCCTGGCCCGGCAGGTCGATCGCGATGACCCGGAACCGGCCGGCGAGCGCGGGCATGACCTTGCGCCAGGCCCACCAGGTTTGTGGGAACCCGGCGAGCAGGACGACAGCCGGTCCGGCCGGCCGGCCGCCTTCGACGGCATGGAGGCGGATGCCGTCCGCGTCGACCCAGCGGTGGGTGAATCCGGCCAGGTCGTGCAGGGGCAGGTGACGGACGGGGTTGCTTGCGGAGACGGTCATGGGGTCCTCCATCGGTGTTGGGGTGCGCCGGCCCGGCGGTTCGCCCGGGGGCCGGGCCCGCGAGGGCGACGCGGATGACGAGGGCGGCCGACGCGGTGCTCGGGATCCGGGTCGCAGGATGGCCGGCGGTGCGATGAACCGAGCCGGCAGTGCGCTGATGAACGGGATCCGGGCGATTGCGCGGATGCGGGCCGGATCGATGTGCCCACGGCAGGGTTGCGTGGTGCGTCTGCCGCGCCGTCCCGGTTCGCGGGGACGCCCGGTCACGATCATGCCTGGAGGCTAACACATCTTGAAACGGTCAGTTCAAGATAGGATGGCGGGGCAGTGACCGGAACACCGACACACCGGCAAGGAAGTGCCACGTGGCAGGCAAGAAGCAGTTCGACATGGACACGGTGCTCGACGCCGCGATGATCCAGTTCTGGCGGGCCGGCTACGCCGACACCTCGGTCGACGACTTGTCCCGGGCCACCGGCCTGAACCGCAGCTCGATCTACTCCTCGCTCGGCGACAAGGACACGTTGTTCCTGCGCTGCCTGGATCGCTACGCCGCGCGCTACGGCGACAAGTACGACGCCGCCCTGTCGTGCGCGGTCTCCGAGCCCGTTGCGGCTGTCCGCGCGTTCTTCGACGTCACCCTTGAGCGCATCGCCGATCCCGAACTGCCCGACGGATGCCTGATCGCCCAGTCGGCCATGGCGATCCCCGTGCTCAGCCCGGCCGTCGCGGCGCACACCAGGCAGGCGCTCGGCTTCCAGAGCCTGCGCCTGCGCGCCGCGCTGAAGGCCGGCCGCATGACCGACCAGGACGCCGAGGCCTTCGCTGTACACCTGGCGGCCGTGAACCAGTCTCTGGCTGTCATGAGCAGGGCCGGGGCAAGCCCGGAACAGCTCCTGGCCATAGTGGACGTGACCGTCGACGCGCTCTCGCGGGCGTTGCGCGCGCGCAACCGGGCCGGGGGACTGTGAAGCGGGCCCTCGCCACCCCACCGGAGGGGGGTCATGCCGCCTTGTTCTCCGTGTGCACGGGCGGTGCGGGCGGGCGCGTCCCAGGGGGCAGATCCTGCTCCGCTCCCTGGACGACGGGTCCGGCGCCGCCGCGGAGCCGGCGATGGCGGCCCCGGCCGTCGCCGCCGCCGCGCTGGTGGAACTCGCCGATCGTCACGGGCCGACGCCCCGGGAGCTGCGCCGGGGCGTCGGCTCCGGTGTCAGGGGCGGCGTGCTCCTGCTCGTCACAGGCCCGCTGGTCGTCCTCGGCGTGCGCTCACTGCCACGCGGTCGCCTCGGTTCCGTGCACGCAGTAGTAGTCGTACGTGCTCGCGCCGCCGGCCTTGGGGACCGCGCAGGCGGTGACCTCGAACTCGCCGTCGCCCACCCGCACCATGTGGGTGTACTGGTCGTCGCCGTAGTCGATCTCGGCGGTCCGCTTGGCGCCCCCGGTCGCCTCGACCGTGACGAGGTCCCCCTTGCTGCCGCGCTCGATCTTCGCCCACACCGCCTGGCACTCCTCGCTGTAACGGAGTTGCAGCTCGGCGGGGTTTCCGGCGGTCGGCTCGAAGGTGCGCGCGTCGCCGTCGCAGCCCTGCTTGCCGGGGTTCTTCCCGTCGCATGCCTCACCCGGGCAGGCCGGTTCCTCCAGGAACGTGTTGATGACGTGCTCCCCCAGCGGGGACAGGAGGGCAGCCGCCACGGCGCTGACGATCGCCACGGCGTAGGCCACGGTGGTCGCGCTGTTCCACCTGCGCCCGCCCTCGGGTCGGCGGTCGGACGGCTGGGTGGCCGGCTCGGGGGGCGTTGCGGAGGAGTTGTCGTCGGTGCTGCTCGTCGTCATGGGACCGCCTTGTTGCTCTGGACGGGGGGAGAGGATCACCCCGCGGTGTCACGGGGGCGGCGCGGATCGGGATGCGCGGCATGCGTGGCTCGCGCGTTCCCCCTGCTCACGCGCCTCTTGTCTGGGCAACGACCCTCGCCGTACCGGGTAACGGGGCGCGCGGTCGCCCCGCGAGGTGTGAAGCAGGGCCATGACCCCCGGGCACGACACCCTGGACGCCCGGCGCACGGCCCGTCCGCTCACCCCGTTCGGCCGCCAGAAAAAGTCTGGGATATTGCTGTGCATATTGTTAACAATCTTGTAGCGTGCGTCTCGCCTCGACCCCGAGGCATCGGCGAGGCACTTGGTGCTCGATGAGGGGAGACTCCATGCAGCCGCACTCCGTGTCCACCGGACACGAGGCACTCACCCACCCGAGAGGGCCGCGGGAAGGACGCCCCGTGGCCCGCACCCCTCTCCTGAGGGGCATGGCACTCGCGGGCGCTCTCGCGCTCACGGCCGCCGTGGTGCCGGGCTCCGTCGCGGCGGCCGCCACCGGCGCGTCCGCCGCGCGGCACCGCGGCCACGCCGCGGACCCCGAGGACGCCGCGCTGGACTTCGACTCCGCCGCCTACACCACGATCACCGTCACGGTCGACGGCCGGCCGATGAGTGTGCGCTGGTACAAGGAGATCTGCTACGTCGCCGACCCGGTCGCGGCGGCGGCCCGGCAGCCCGGCGGTCCCGGTGGCGGCGGCACCACGATCCCCAACACCGCGTGCGGCTACCAGAGCATGAACGTGTTCGTTCCCGAGAGTGCCTTCGAGGACCAGCGGGCGCCGGTCTACTTCGCCGTCAACAACAGCGGCTGGAAGGCCAGCTACGTGCGGGCCGGCGTCACCGCCGGCGCCTCTTACAACAGCTCGACCAGCAATGCCGGCGCCGCCCTGAAGGCGGGTTACGTCTTCGTCGACGTCGCCAACCGCAGTCGCGGGCTGGCCGGTGCCGACGGCTCGGCCCCCGGCAAGGCCCCCGCGGCGGTGGTCGACGCCAAGGCCGCCGTGCGCTACCTGCGCCTCAACGACGCCGCGATGCCCGGCAGTGCGGAGCGGATCGTCATCAACGGGACCAGCGGCGGCGGGGCGCTGGTGTCGATCCTGGGCGCCTCCGGCAACAGCGCCGAGTACAACTCCTACCTCGCCGCGATCGGCGCCGCCGGCATCGACGCCAAGGGGCGCAGTACCCTGCGCGACGACGTCTTCGCCGTCAACGCGTACTGCCCGATCACCGACCTCGGCAACGCCGACATCGCCTACGAGTGGCTGTACAACACCCTCGGTACCCGCGACGCCACCGGCTCCAACGCCTCGCCCGAGGCGGCCACGGAGTTGGCGGCCCGGTTCGCGGCGTACGAGAGGAGCCTCGGGCTGCGCAACCCGGACGGCTCCCGGCTCACCGCCGCGACCCTGCTCGACACCATCGAGCAGGAGGTCGTCCGGTCCGCCGAGACCTACCTGAAGGCCGACCCCGCCCACACCATCCCGCCGCTGGGCGGCACGTTCGAGATCACGTCCGGCGCCCCCGGCGGCTCGCCCACCACGAAGTCGTACGTCAACGACTGGATCGACGTCGACACCGCCACCCGCACGGTGCGCTCCGTCGACATGGAGAAGTACCTCTCCTTCGTCGCCACCCAGGCCACGCTCAAGACGACCCCCGCCTTCGACGCCGTCGGCGTCGACGGGAACACCACCAGCGGCACCGAGACCGACCTCTTCGGCCCGCCGACGCAGAAGTACATGAACTACACCGAGTACAGCTGGAACCACAACGACGTCACCGGCGACGGCAGCGGTCTCGACGACACCGGCCTCACCTGGGATCAGTACACCGCCGAGAAGAGCACCGCCGTCGACGACCAGGTCCACCTCGTCAACCCGATGGACTTCGTCGGTACCAGCGCCGACACCGCGCCGAACTGGTACGTGCGTCACGGCACCCGCGACCGGGACACCGCGTTCACCGTCTCGGTCAACCTCGACCGCGCGCTCGCCTCCGACCGGCAGGTCAAGAACCTGGACTACCTGCTGGCCTGGGACCAGCCGCACGCGGGCAACTACGACGTGCCCGAGGCCATGGCCTGGATCGCCGGCGTCGTCCGTGCGGCCGGTGACCCGCTTTCCTCCGGCCACCGCCCGTAGCCGGCACGACCGCCGAGGACCGGTGCGGCGGGGCGGTCGGCCGGGGAGCGGGCGCGGACGGTGGCGTCAGCCGCCGTTGGACTGCCGGACCCCTTCCGCGAGGGCGTCGAAGGTGTACAGATAACCGCCGTCCGGCCCGCTGACGGTCATGTACGCTTTCCGCCCGCCGGGGACGATGGCGACGTTGGTCGCCGACTCCAGGCCCTCGGCGGCGCGGGCCGGCACCTCCACGGTGGCCAGGCGGTCGCCGTTCTCGCTGTAGACCGCCATCGCGGGGCGGCCGTGCAGCCCTTGGTAGAGGTTGCCGTCCGCGTCCACCGCGATGGAGTCGGTCTGGGCGACCCCGCCGTCGACCCGGACGGCGGTGTGCCGCGACGCCACCGCGCTCTCGCCGTCGAGGAGCAGGTAGGAGATGCGGTTCTGGGTCAGTTCGCTGAACCAGAGCCCGCGGTAGTCCGCGTCGAAGGAGATGCCGTTCGGGGCGGCGAGTCCGTCGGCGAGGACGGTGGCGTTCTGCCCCGCGCGGTCGATCCGCACCACGCGGCCCTTCGCCTCCCCCTCGGGCATGCCGCGCGAGTCGCTGACGTACAGGTTGCCCTCCTGGTCGAAGGCGAGGTCGTCGGGGTTCATGCGCGCGCCGTCGACCTCGCCGGAGAAGAACGTCCGAGGATCACCGCCGTCCGGGGCCAGGCTCACGATGTCGCCGTGCGCGAAGTCGGTCAGGTAGATCCGTCCGTCGTACGGGCTGAACTGGGCCGAGGTGTAGGCGCCGCGGTCGTCGGTGTGCACCTGCTCCGAGGTCTTCTTCCGGACGTCGACGCGCAGCAGCTTCGGCTCGCCGGCCGGCGCGGTGACGTCGACGACGAGCAGCTTCCCGTCCTCGTCGAAGACCGGGCCCTCCAGCAAGGTCATCCCGGTCTGCTGGTGCGTCTGCGTCAGCCGCATGACCTGCTGCGCGCGAAGGGTGCGGTCCGCCCCGGCGCCGCCCGGGTCCGCCGTGGACCCGCTCGTCTGCGTACCGCAGCCCGTGAGGGTCAGCGCACCGGCCGCGGTGAGACCGGCGAGAGACCGGATCGGAAACCGTCGCATGCGAATCACTCTTCCTGTCCGAAAGTGTGCGGAAGCAGCCACAAGCCCACCGGACAACACTGTCCGGTTGTTGTTACGGTAGTGCATGGCTGCTCAAGTCATGCGACTCCGTGCCCAGTTCATGGGCGAGGCGACTCCTCGGCAGCGAACCGGACGGAATGAGGCCCCCACATGGAACAGTCACCCGCCCTCTCCGGCGAGGAGCTCGCCGCGCTGCGGGAGCGGTACCGGCTCGAACGGGAGCGACGTGTGCGCCCCGACGGCGTACGCCAGTACCTCGGCGCCGACGCGGAGTTCGGCTACTACGCCGCCGACCCGTACGCGGGAGAGCCCGCCGAGCGCGAGCCGGTGCGGGACCGGGTGGACGTCGCGGTCGTCGGCGGCGGCTTCGGCGGCATCCTCGCCGGCGCGCGACTGCGCCAGAAGGGCGTGCGGCGGGTCCGCGTCATCGAGAAGGGCGGTGACTTCGGCGGGACCTGGTACTGGAACCGGTACCCGGGGATCCACTGCGACATCGAGTCGCACGTGTACCTGCCGATGCTCGACGAGACCGGCTACGTGCCCGAGTGGAAGTACGCGCCAGGTGAGGAGATACGCCGGCACGCGGTGCGGATCGCCGAGAAGTCCGACCTTCGCGCCGACGCGCTGTTCTCCACGGCGGTCACCTCACTGACCTGGGACGACACCTCCGAGACGTGGATCGTCACGACCGACCGGGGCGACGAGTTCCAGGCCACGTACGTCGTCACGGCCACCGGCACCCTCTCCGAGCTGAAGCTGCCCGGCATCCCCGGCATCGAGACGTACCGGGGCCACACCTTCCACACGTCGCGCTGGGACTACGGCTACACCGGCGGCACCCCGGACGGCGGACTGACCGGCCTCGCGGACAAGCGCGTGGGCGTGGTCGGCACCGGCGCCACCGGCATCCAGGTCGTCCCGAAGCTCGCCGAGGACGCCGGACACCTCTACGTCTTCCAGCGCACCCCCTCCACGGTGGACGTGCGCGCCAACCGCCGCACCACCGCCCGGGACGTCGGGGCCGACCGACCGGGCTGGGCGAGCGAGCGCCGGGACAACTTCCTCAGGATCGTCTCCGGCGAACGGGCCGACCGGGACCTGGTGGCGGACCGCTGGACGTCCTCGGCCGGCCTGCTGGAAAAGCTCGTGCCGAGCTTCCGCCGCCAGGGCGACCGGGAGGCGTTCGAGGCGGCCTACGAGGCGGTGGACGCCACCAAGATGAACGAGATCCGCGCCCGGGTCGACGAGACGGTCACCGACCCGGAGACGGCGGAGAAACTCAAGCCCTGGTACCGGTACGCGTGCAAGCGCCCGACCTTCTCCGACCTGTACCTCCAGGCGTTCAACCGGGACAACGTCACCCTCGTCGACACCGCCGACACCCACGGCATCGAGCGGATGACGGAGCGCGGCGTGGTCGTCGGCGACACCGAGTACGAGCTGGACTGCCTTATCTTCGCCACCGGCTTCTCCGTCGGCGTCTCCGGCGTCTTCTCCGGCCGGCTGCCCGTCACCGGACGGGGCGGCGTCCGGCTCCAGGACGCCTGGCGCGCCCACGGCCCGCGCACCCTGCACGGGTGCACCAGCAACGGCTTCCCCAACCTGATCCAGCTCGGCGGCACGCAGAGCGCCCCCAGCGTCAACTACACCCACGTCCTGGACGAACACGCCGTCCACGCCGCCGCGTTGATCTCCGCGGCCGAGGCCAGGGGCGCCCTCGTCGAACCGTCCCGCGAGGCCGAGGACGCCTGGCTCGCCGTGTGCGCCCAGGACGCCCCCGACCACGAGTGGTTCCACGCCGAGTGCACCCCCGGCTACTACAACGCGGAAGGACGCGGCCGGCCGAACGGCCCGACCGCCTACCCGCACGGCGCGGCCGCCTTCCACGACCTGCTCGAGCGGTGGCGGAACGAGTCCCTGGACGAGGTGCTCCGCGCCAGGGCCGCCACGGAGGACGGGAAGGTGTAGCCCGCTGCACCCCGCGCGGTGGAGCGGACTCTCCCGCCCGGCGTGTCCCGTCCGCCTAATGTGAGCGGCATGGGGAAAGCGATCGTGCGGGCCGCACGGGCCACCGTCCACCTGTGCAGGTCGATGGCGCTGGTCTTCGCCATGTGCCTGTTCATCAGCGTGATCTGCGTCGCCGTGGCAGGGACACTGATCGGCGCGGGTGTCTGGCTGATCCCCGAGACGGTGCTCCTGATCCGCCGTGTCGCAGGCGCCGAACGGTACTTGACCGGCCTGTGGACGGGCGACGAGGTCGCTCAGGCCTACCAGCCGATCACCGGCCCTCTCCGGCAGCGCCTGCGCGCCGCGCTGCGCGACCCCGGTACCCGCTCCGACCTGATCTGGGCGGCGGCCTTCTACGTCTACGGCTGGATGGGCCTGCTGGCCCTCCCGCTGTGGCCGCTCGGTCTGCTCGTCGACGGAGTCTGGTGCGGCCTGCTGCGCCGGCACCCGGTCGTCCTGCCGCTGATCAGCCGGCTCGCGGACCTGGAGGCCGCCTGGTCGACGGCCCTGCTGGAGCCATCCCCGCAGGCACGGCTGGCGGCCCGGGTCGACGAACTCACCCAGACCCGAGCGGGTGCCGTCGCCGCGCATGCGGCGGAACTGCGGCGCATCGAACGCGATCTGCACGACGGCACACAGGCCCACCTGGTGTCCCTGTCCATGCGGCTGGGACTCGCCCTGCGCGCCTACGACAGCGCCCCCGGGACGGCACGCGAACTCCTCGTCCAGGCGCGGGACCAGGCAGAGCGGGCCCTGACCGAACTGCGCCACGTGGTACGCACCATCCAGCCCCCGATCCTGTCGGACCGGGGGCTGGCCGGGGCGGTCCGGGCCCTGGCGGCCGGCAGCGGACTCGACGTGGCCGTCGACATCGAGGGCCTGGCCGACGACGGCCCCCGCGCACCCGCCGCCGTGGAGGCGGCCGCGTACTTCGCCGTGGCCGAGGCCCTGACCAACGCCGCGAAGCACAGCGGCTCGTCCCGTGCCCGCGTCCGGCTGGCGCGGGTGCCCACCGGCCTGCGGCTGACCGTACGGGACGACGGCGCGGGCGGCGCGGACGAGACCGGCGGCACCGGGCTGCTCGGCATCCGCCGCCGGGTGGCCGCGCTGGACGGTACGGTGACGGTGAGCAGTCCTGCAGGAGGACCGACCGTCGTTGCCGTGGAGCTGCCGTGCGTGTGGTGATCGCCGAAGACAACGCGCTGCTGCGAGAAGGTCTCGTCCTCCTGCTCACGTCCTGCGGACACGAGGTCGCCGCCGTCGTCGGCACCGGCCCGGAGATCCTGCCCGCCCTGCTGGAACACCGGCCCGACGCCGCCGTACTCGACGTACGCATGCCGCCCGCTTTCCGCGACGAGGGACTGCGCGCGGCACTCGCGGCCCGCGAACACCTCCCGGACCTGCCCGTACTGGTGCTCTCCCAGTACGTCGAGGAGTCCTACGCCGCCGAACTGCTCAGCGGCGGCGGCAGCGGTGTCGGCTATCTGCTCAAGGACCGCGTCGGACGCGTCGACGAGTTCCTCGACGCACTGGAGCGGGTCGCCGCCGGCGGCACGGCCCTGGACCCCGAGGTCGTCACCGAGTTGCTGACCCGCCGCCGAGACTCACCGCTCGACGCGCTGACACCGCGCGAACGCGAGGTGCTGAAGCTGATGGCGGAGGGGCACGACAACGGCACCATCGCCAGGACCCTGGTGGTGACGGAACGTTCGGTGAGCAAGCACATCGGCAACGTCTTCCTCAAGCTCGGGCTGCCGCCCGGCGACAGCGGCCACCGCAGGGTGCTCGCGGTCCTGACGTATCTGAAGGACCCGCGCTCGGCCGTGTGACCTGCTCGACGGTGTAGGCAGCTGCACCATCGGTCCGGGAGGGCACTCCCTCGTCGCGGCGCTCGCCGGACGGGATCGTGGAGAGCACACCAGGACACGCCGCCCCCGGCGTCCGCCACGCCGGACGCCGGGCGCCGCTCTGTCCGGTGCTCCGTTCCGCTGATGTGGAGGCGTCTTTCCGCCATGGCAACTTTCCTGTACCGAACCGGCCGTTGGGCCTTCCGGTGGCGCCGGCTCGTCACCTTCCTGTGGCTGGCCGTCCTGGCCGGCACCGGCTTCGCCGCCGCCCAGGCGCCGGCCGCTCCTGACGACGGGTTCGCCCTGCCGGGCCTGGAGTCCCAACGGGCGTACGACCTGATGGACGAGCGCTTCCCGGGCTCGGGCGCGGACGGCGCGAGCGCCCGGCTGGTCCTCGTCGCCCCCGACGGGCAGAAGGTCACCGCCACGCGGCACAAGGCGGCCATCGAGAAGCTGGTCGACGAAGCCGGTGACGGTACGCAAGTGGTCCAAGCCGTCGACCCGTTCCGGGCGAAGGCCGTCAGCGCGGACGGCTCCACCGCGTACTCCACCGTGACCTTCGAGGCGGAGGCCACGGACCTGACCGAGGCGAGCAAGGAACACCTGGAGCGGGCCGTCGCCCGGGCCCGGGACACCGGCCTGACCGTCGAGACCGGCGGTGACGCCCTGGCCACCCAGCCCGCGGAGGGCCGGTCGGCCGAGGTGGCCGGGCTCCTGGTGGCCTCGGTGGTCCTGCTGGTCACCTTCGGCTCCATCGCCGCGGCGGGACTGCCGCTGCTCACCGCGGTCATCGGTGTCGGCA
This sequence comes from Streptomyces sp. NPDC016677, assembly GCF_055562815.1. Classification (NCBI taxonomy): domain Bacteria; kingdom Bacillati; phylum Actinomycetota; class Actinomycetes; order Kitasatosporales; family Streptomycetaceae; genus Streptomyces; species Streptomyces sp. NPDC016677. The sequence continues at coordinate 106,854 of NZ_JBVHEO010000010.1, forward strand.
TCGGCATGACCGGCGTCATGGCCCTCGGCAGCACCTTCGGCCTCTCGCCGACCACCGGCACGCTCGCGTCCATGCTCGGACTGGCGTGCGGCATCGACTACGCGCTGTTCGTCGTCTCCCGCTACCGCGAGGAGCGCGGCAGGGGACACGTCCCACAGGAGGCCGCCGCTCTCGCCACCGGCACCGCCGGTTCGGCCGTGCTCTTCGCCGGGCTGACCGTGGTCATCGCCCTCGCCGGGCTGACCGTGGCGGGCATCCCGATGCTCACCAAGATGGGCCTCACCGCCGCGGGGGCGGTCGTCGTGGCCGTCCTGATCTGCCTCACCCTGGTGCCGGCCCTGCTGGGCTTCTGGCCCGACGCGGTCCTCGCCCGCCGGACACGGAGGAAGGCGCGAGGCGCGAAGGGCGTCGAGCGGAACCACGGCGGAGCGGGGGACGACCGCGGCAGCCGCTGGGCCCGCCTCGTGGTGCGCCGCCCCCTTCCCGTGCTGCTGCTGGGGGTGATCGGCCTGGGCGCGCTGGCCGTCCCGGCGACCGGTCTGCGGCTGGGCATGCCCGGTGCCGAGGCCAAGCCCACGTCCACCACCGAACGCCGCGCCCACGACGCCCTGGCCGACGGCTTCGGCCCCGGCTTCAACGGCCCGCTCTCCATCGTCGTGGACACCGAGGGCACCGACGATCCCGAAGCCGCCGTGGAGTTGATCTCCCGGAGGATCGCCGCCACCGACGGGATCGTGTCCGTCTCCCCGGCCCGGTTCAACGAGGCCCGCGACGCGGCCGTCGTCACCGCCGTCCCGTCCACCGCTCCCACCGACGCGGCCACGATCGACCTGGTGAACACCCTCCGCGGCGACCGTCCGGCCGTGGAGAGGCGGGCGGGCGCCACGTACCGGATCACCGGCAGCACCGCGGTGAACATCGACTTCGCGGAGAAGTGCCGGTCGGCGCTGGTGCCCTACCTGACCGTCGTGGTGGGCCTGGCCGTCGTGCTCCTGCTGCTGGTCTTCCGCTCCCTCCTCGTCCCGCTCAAGGCGGCGCTGGGCTATCTGCTCTCGGTCCTGGCCGCGCTGGGCGCCGTGGTCATGGTCTTCCAGCACGGGTACGGCGCCGAACTGATCGGCCTGGAACAGACCGGCCCCATCATGAGCATGATGCCGGTCTTCCTGGTGGGCATCGTCTTCGGACTGGCCATGGACTACGAGGTGTTCCTGGTCTCCCGGATCCGTGAGGCGTACGTCCACGGAGAGCGGCCCGGTCAGGCCGTCGTGTCCGGCTTCCGCTCCAGTTCCCGGGTGGTGGTCGCCGCCGCGCTGATCATGACCGCGGTGTTCTCGGGCTTCATCGGATCGGCCGAGTCCATGATCAAGGTGATCGGCTTCGGTCTCGCCGTCGCGATCCTCTTCGACGCCTTCGTCGTCCGGATGGCCATCGTTCCCGCGGTGCTCGCCCTGCTGGGCGACCGGGCGTGGCGCCTGCCGCGCCGGCTGGAGCGGCTCCTGCCCGACCTCGACGTGGAGGGCGAGCGGCTCACCCGGCAGCACCCCAGCGCGGTGCCGTCGCCCGATCTGACCCCGGTGAGGTGAGGACGTTCCCGCGCACGGCCGAGTACTTCCCGGGCAGCACCACCATCGAGGCGGAACCCGGGAAGACCGCGGCGGCCGTCCTGGTCACCACCGACCTGGCCGCCCGGGTACTGGTGCCGCCGGCCGGAGATCCCGGCCGGCGCGCGACCGCGCCGGCCGGCGGACCGTACCCGCTGTGGCTGCTCGGCCGCGGGGCGGGCAGCCGACGGGCAGCCGGGCACGGGCGCCTACAGCGGGGCGGGCGACGAGGCCCCGGTGATCAGCCGCCGGGGGCTCCCCGTGCCGTCCGCGGGCACGCTCCACAGGTCGCTGCTGCCGACCTCGCCGTCGGTGGGCAGCGCGTAGGCGAGGGTGTCGTCGTCCAGCCAGGTGGCCTGGTCGTCGACGCTGTGGCGTTCGGCGAGCGGTGTCTCGCGCAGGGTGCGCAGATCGAGGACGTACTCGCGCCACAGGTCGGTACGGGACAGCACCCGCTTCTTGAAGGCGACCCGGGTCCCGTCGGGGGAGAGGGAGGGGCACTCCACGTTCTCGGTCAGGGTGGTGACCGACTGCCCGGAGACCGAACCGCGCACCAGGTACGTCTTGTCGGCGGTGTTGAGGGTGGCGTAGAACGTGTCGTCGTCGGCCGCGAAGGTGACGCCCCAGAAGTTGACGTCCGCGGCGCGGTAGGACTCGCCGTCCAGCGTGATGGCGAACGTCTCCAGGCTCGGGATCAGCCGCCCGGTACGGGTGTCCAGGATCGAGGTCCGGGTGGAGAAGAAGGTGGACGCGTAGGACTCGCCGGAGACGAAGACGGTCCAGGCGGCGAAGCGGCCGCTGGGTGACACCCGGGCCCGGCTGGGCGTCCCCGCCAGCGCGAACGTGCGCCGGGTGCGCAGCCGCGAGTCGAGCAGCAGGGCGCGGTTGCCCTGCTTGAGCACACCGGGGTCCGACTGGAGGCAGACGCCGGTACCGGCCGCCGCGTAGAAGCGCACGCAGTCGAGGTCCGAGGCGGTCCGCTCACCTCCGGGGTCCGTGGACGGCACCGAGGCGACCGCCGAGCGGTGCGGGCCGGCGGTCTGGTTGACGAAGGCCAGCCGGTCCTTCTGCCCGAGTGTCACCGTGCCGGCGCGCACGGCGGGGTCGCCCGACCGCGGCCGGTCCGCGCGGTCGGCGCGGTCGGCGGCGCGCAGCACCATGCCGGTCGCCGTGCCCGCGAGCACCAGGACCGCCGCGGCGAGTATGAACAGGCGGCGGCGCAGGGATGTCATCGGTGTCTGTGTCCTTCTCGCGTCTCGGGTGTCGCGGTGGTGGTCAGCGCGGCCGGCGGGCGGGCCGCAGCACCAGGCCGGTGACGGCCGCACAGCACAGCAGGCCGATCGCCGAGCCGGCCAGCGCCGGGCCGTCGCCCCACATCGTCCAGGCGGCGCCGAAGCCCAGCGAGCAGCAGAACCGGGCCAGGGCCTGGCTGGTGCCGACGATGGCCAGGCCGCTGGCGCGCAAATGCTCGGGCACGATTCCGGCCAGCGCGGCCGGAAGCACCCCGTCGGTGGCGGCGTAGAACGCGCCGTGCAGGGCGAGGACGAGCGGGACGAGCAGCCCGGTGTCCGGGGCCCACAGCAGCAGGGCGTAGGCGGTGAGCAGGCCCAGGTGCCCGGCGACGAACACGCGGTGGCGGCCGATCCGGTCGGCCAGCGCGCCCATGGGCACGGCGAGCAGCAGGAACACCACGGCGGTGCCCAGCGGCAGCAGGGTGAACCACTCCTCGCCGACGCCCGCGCGGCGTTGCAGGAGGAGGTGGACGAACGCGTCGCTGACGGTGGTCAGTCCGAGCAGCGCCGCACAGCCGGCGAGGGCCCGCAGGCGCGGCAGGCGCAGCAGGGCCAGTGCCTCGCGGACGCGGACGGGAGGCCGGGCGGCGCCGGCACCCGGCGCGCTCGGGCCGGCGGTCGCGCCTGCCCCTTGCGGCGCGCTGGTCCCGGATGCCTCACCGGGCCCGCTGGTCCTCTCCGCCCCATCAGTACCAGCCCTCGTACCCGCACCTCGCCCGGGCACGAACAGCACCAGCACGAGCACCCCGAGCACGGCCACGCACGCGCTCACCCCGAACACGGCGTCGTAGCCGTCGGCCGCCGCGCTCAGGATGAGGAACGCGGCCAGCGGGCCGAGCATCGCGCCGGTGGTGTCCATCGCCCGGTGCACACCGAACGCCCGGCCCTGGTGCGCGACCGGCGTGGACAGGGAGATCAGCGCGTCGCGCGGCGCGGTGCGCAGCCCCTTGCCGGTGCGCTCCAGCGCCAGCACCGTGCCGAGCGTGCCGACGCTGCCGGCGAGCAGCAGCAGTGGCTTGCACAGCGCGGACAGCCCGTATCCGAGGCCCGCGAGGAGTTTGTGGTCGCGTACGCGGTCGGCGAGGTGGCCGCCGGTGAGCTGGACCAGCGCGCCGACGCCGTTGTAGACGCCGTCGAGGGTGCCGAACGCCAAAGGGCTGAAGCCGAGCGTGGTGACGAGGTAGAGCGGGAGGACGGCGGTGACCATCTCCGAGGAGACGTCGGTGATCAGGCTGACCGTGCCGAGGACGAGGACGACCGGCGCGACCCGGGGCCGGGGGCCGCGTCTTCGGCCCGGCCCGGTGTCCGCCGGCGGGGCGGAACGGTCGGTGAGGTACATGCGCGTGACTCCCGGTGCGGTGGGCTCAGTCCTGCCGGCTGCTGTCGTCCCGCAGCCAGGTGCCGAAGTCCTGGGCCCGGACGGCCTTCCGGGCCCTGCGGCGGGCGACGACCGCCGCCGCGACGAAGACGGCGACGCTCACGAGCAGCTTCGGCTCCGCGCGGACGAGGGCCCGCAGATCGGCGACGCTGGTGCGCGCCGAGGCGTCCTGTGGCCCCTGCCGCTGTTCGACCTGGGCGGTGGACACCGCCGCCCGCACCCGCCGTTTCAACAAGTCCGCCCAGGTGCGCGGCGGTTGGACCACGACCTCGGCCGCGCCGACCACGAGCCGCTCGCGCGGGGTGAACGCCAGGGACGCCGCCAGGTCGTCCGCCATCAGCGGGGGCAGTGCGGCGACGCGGGCGTGCCCGGCCCTGGAGACCGCGATGACGCCCCGGCCGAACAGCCCCTCGCGCACGGCCGGCAGGCGTTGCCACACCCGGTAGTACGCCCGTACCGGCCAGGCGCAGGAGGCCAGTGGGATCCGCCGCTCGGGAGCGGTGGCCAGGACGCCGGAGCCGTCGTCGGCCAGGGGCTCGGTCAGGGCGCGTACCCCGGCGCGCGTGATCACGACATCGGCGTCCACGTAGAGCCGGGGGAAGCCGAGGGCGTGGTCGTCGCCGGCGCGCAGGGCGGCGTGCTTGGAGGGGACGGGGATCTCCACGACCCGGACGCGGGGGCCGCGTCGGGCGGCGATCCGCGCGGTGTCGTCGGTGCAGCCGTTGCACACGACCACGATGTCGGTCTCGTCGTCGGTGAAGTCCTCGGCGGGGTTCTCGGCGGAGTTCTCGGCGGGGCCGGCCAGCAGTGAATCGAGGAGCCGGCCGATCACACGCGCCTCGTTGTGTGCCGGGATCACGATGCTCGTCACCTGGGCAGTATGCCGTCGGTGTCACCCTTGTGAGGCGTGTTTCGTCCAACTGTTCCCGTGGCTGTGTTCCATGGTCTAGATTGACGTCCGCCGGGTCGGTGATGAGGGAGGGGAACGTGTCGCTGAGGGCATGGCGGACACGACCATGAACTCCGGTCCGGTGGCAGAGCAGTGACCAACGAGCAGGCGCTATGAAGCGGTTGGGGAACCGCTGACGGCTTTTCGAACGTCCGGTGCCACCGTGTGAGGAGACACGTCGGCGCCGATTCAGCCCTGGCCGCGGACCAGTGACCGTACAACCCGTGTGTGCGCGGTCGGGGACAGTTGCGCGTGTGGTGGTGGGGGGCCATGGCCATTGAGGTCACGCACGAGCCGGTGGATGTGGAACGTGGGCGTCCGCGGGCTCGCCGAAGACCCTGGGACCGTAAGTACCGGACGGTCCTGCTGATCACGGACGCTCTGGCGGCCGCCGTCGCGGCGTTGGCGGTCCACGGTGCGTACGGCCGGTGGGCGGTGGCCCTGGTGCTGCCGCCGGCCTGGATCGCGATCATGCTCGCCCACCGGTCCTACGACCGAGGTGCCCTGGGGCTGGGTACCGAGGAGTACCGGCGGGTGGTGCGCGGCGCCGTGGCGCTCCCGGCCCTGTCCGCGGCCGTCTACTGGCTGTTCACCCATGACGCGGACCTTCTTCATGACATGATCATGTCCGCTGTGCCGGTGGCCGTGACCGGCACGGCGGCCCGGTACGCGCTGCGCCGCCGGCTGCACCGGCGCTGGGCGCGGGACCGGGGCCGCAGCCAGGCGCTGCTGGTCGGGCCGGCGCGCGACATCCTGGAGCTGGTCACCGTGCTGCGGCGCGAGGGCGTCCAGGAACTGCGGGTCGCCGGGGTGTGCCTGAGCGACCCGGAGAACGCCACGGAGATCCGCCGAACGGGACTGCCCGTGCTCGGCGGTGTCGACGACATGAACGACGCGGTCGGCGCCCTGGGCGTCGGCACCGTGGTGGTGCTCCCCACACCCGGTCTGCACGCCTCCGTCCTGCGCCGGATGTCCTGGACGGCGGCCGCGCGGGGCGTCGACTTCCTGCTGGTCCCGATGGTCTCCGACATCTCGGCGGCCCGGCTGGCGGTCCGGCCCGTGGGCGGAGTGCCGCTGGTGCGGATCCAGGCGCCCAACCTCTCGCGGACCGCCCGGCTGCCCAAGGAACTGCTGGACCGTTCCCTCGCCGCCGTGCTCCTGCTGCTGCTCGCGCTGCCCATGCTGGTCGTCGCTCTCGTGGTCCGTCTCGACAGTCCCGGGCCGGCGTTCTTCCGCCAGCAGCGCGTGGGCCGCTACGGCGACCACTTCACCATGCTCAAGTTCCGCACCATGCGGCCGGATTCGGAGGCCCTGCGGGCGGAGCTGCGCCATCTCAACCAGAACAGCGACGGGCTGCTGTTCAAGGTGAAGCAGGACCCGCGCGTCACCCGCGTCGGCTCGTTCCTGCGCCGCAGCTCCCTCGACGAACTCCCGCAGCTGCTCAACGTCGTACGGGGCCACATGTCACTGGTCGGCCCCCGCCCCTCGCTGCCGGAGGAGGTCGAGGAGTACTCGCCGGACATCAAACGCCGGCTGCTCGTCAAACCGGGCCTCACCGGACTGTGGCAGGTCAGCGGCCGCTCCGACCTGCCCTGGGAGGAGGCCGTCCGGCTCGATCTCGGATACGTGGACAACTGGTCGATGAGCCTCGACCTGTCGATCCTGCTGCGGACCGGGTCCGCGGTGGTGCGGGGGACGGGGGCCTACTGATGGACGGGGCCCCGGGGAGAGGGCGGGCGGCCCGCGGCCGGACCGGGAACCACGAACCACGGAACGACCGCGGGTCCGCGGACAGATCGAGGCCCGTGGACGGATGGGGCCCGTCACCGGACCCGCGTCCGCGGACGGAGCGGGAATCACTGATGGACCGGGCACTACGGACGGACCGGGGGGTCTGCTGATGGACCGAGGAAAGAAGACAGCCGTGCCACGGCAGCCGCTGGGGGTCGCCGTCGTCGGCGCCGGCTACTGGGGGCCCAACCTCGTACGCAACTTCCAGGCCAGCGACCGCTTCCGGCTGCGCTGGCTGTGCGACCTCGACGTGGAGCGCGCCCGGCGGGTCCTCGGCGGCTACTCGACCGTCCAGGCCACCGCGGACTACGCGGCCGTCCTCGCCGACCCCGAGGTGGCCGCCGTGGCCGTCGCCACGCCCGCCGGCACCCACCTCGACATCGCGCTGGCCGCCCTGCGCGCGGGCAAGCACGTCCTCGTCGAGAAACCCCTCGCCGCGACCTACGCCGACGGGACACGCCTGGTGGCCGAGGCGCGGGAGCGCGATCTGACCCTGATGTGCGACCACACCTACTGCTACACCCCCGCCGTGGGCCGCATCCGGGAGGCGGTCCGTTCCGGCGAACTCGGCGAGATCCACTTCGTCGACTCGGTCCGCATCAACCTCGGCCTCGTCCAGAAGGACATCGACGTCCTGTGGGACCTCGCCCCGCACGACCTGTCGATCCTCGACTTCATCCTGCCCGACAACGTCGAGCCGGTCGCCGTCGCCGCCCACGGCGCCGACCCGATCGGTGCCGGACAGGCCTGCGTCGCCTATCTGACGCTCCAGCTCAACACGGGGGCCATCGCCCACGTGCACGTCAACTGGCTGTCGCCGACCAAGGTCCGCACCACCATGGTGGGTGGCGCCAAACGCACCCTCCTGTGGGACGACCTCAACCCCCTGCAGCGGGTGGCGATCTACGACCGCGGTGTGGACCTCGCCTCGCCCCAGGAGATCGGCGCGGACGAGCGGCGCGACATGCTCGTCTCCTACCGCTCCGGGGACATGGTCGCGCCCGCCCTCACCGAGAAGGAGGCGCTGCGCTCCATGGTCGACGAGTTCGCCGACGCGATCCGCGATCGCCGGGCGCCGCTGACCGACGGCCGGGCGGGGCTGCGGGTGCTGGACATCCTTGAGGCGGCGTCCCGGAGCCTGGAGTTCAAGGGCGCCGTCGTCGGCCTGCGCGCCGGGCGCTGACCGGCCGTTGTTCCACCACACTGAGAGGGCACAGCAGTTGAGCACCGTACGCGGCAAGAAGATCCTGGTCACCGGGGGAGCGGGCACCATCGGCTCGCACCTCGTCGACCTCCTGGCTGAGGGCGGCGCCCGCGAGATCGTGGTCCTGGACAACTTCGTCCGGGGCCGGCGGGCCAATCTCGCCCGGGCCCTGACCGGCGGCGTCGTGGAGATCGTCGAAGGCGACGTCCGGGACGCCACCACCGTACGGAAGGCCACCGAGGGCGCCGACCTGGTGTTCCACCTCGCCGCCATCCGCATCACCCAGTGCGCGGAAGAACCCCGGCTGGCCAACGAGGTCCTGGTCGACGGCACCTTCAACGTCCTGGAGGCGGCGGCCGAGGCCGGCGTCTCCAAGGTCGTCGCCTCCTCCTCGGCCTCCGTCTACGGCATGGCCGAGACCTTCCCCACCACCGAGCGCCACCACCCCTACAACAACGACACCTTCTACGGCGCCGCCAAGGCCTTCAACGAGGGCATGCTGCGCAGCTTCCACGCCATGTACGGCCTGGACTACGTGGCGCTGCGCTACTTCAACGTCTACGGCCCCCGGATGGACATCCACGGCCTCTACACCGAGGTCCTCATCCGCTGGATGGAACGGATCGAGGCGGGCGAGCCGCCCCTGATCCTCGGCGACGGCACCCAGACCATGGACTTCGTCGACGTCCGTGACATCGCCAGGGCCAACGTGCTGGCCGCCGAGTCGGACGTCACCGACGAGGTGTTCAACATCGCCAGCGGTACCGAGACCTCCCTGAAGGAGCTGGCCCAGGGCCTGCTGGAGGCGATGGGCGCCCAGGGCCTCGATCCGGTGCACGGGCCCGCCCGCTCGGTGAACGGCGTCGAGCGGCGCCTCGCGGACACCTCCCGGGCCGCCGAACGGCTCGGGTTCACCGCCCGGATCGACCTGCGCACCGGCCTCGGCGACCTGGTGCAGTGGTGGCGCGCCGAGCGGGAGGCGGCCCAGTGAGCGGCACCGACCGTATCCCGGTGATGATCCCGTGGCTCGGCGAGGAGGAGGCCAGGGCCGCCTCCGAGGCCGTCCTGTCCGGCTGGGTCGCCCAGGGACCCCGGGTCGCGGCCTTCGAGCGGGCCTTCGCCGAGCGGGTGGGCGCCGAGCACGCCGTCGCGGTCAGCTCCTGCACCACCGCCCTGCACCTGTCCCTCGTCGTCCTCGGCATCGGACCGGGCGACGAGGTGGTGGTCCCCTCGCTGTCCTTCATCGCCACCGCCAACGCCGTGCGCCACACGGGCGCGGAACCCGTGTTCGCCGACGTCGACCTCGCCACCGGCAACCTCACCCCGGCCACCGTGGACGCGGTCCGCACCCCGCGTACGAAGGCGGTCCTGGCGGTCCACCAGGGCGGCGTACCGGCCGACGTACCCGCCCTGCGCGCCGCCTGCGCCGACTGGGACCTGCCCCTGGTGGAGGACGCGGCCTGCGCCATCGGCTCCACCGTCGGCGGCAAACCCGTCGGCCACGGCGCGCTGCTCGCCGCCTGGTCCTTCCACCCCCGCAAGCTGGTCACCACCGGTGAGGGCGGCATGGTCACCACCGACGACGCCGAGTGGGCGGCCCGGCTGCGCCGACTGCGCGAACACGGCATGAACGCCTCGGCGGCCGAACGCCACGCGAGCGGCCGGCCCGTACTGGAGAGCTACCTGGAGGTCGGCTTCAACTACCGGATGACCGACATCCAGGCCGCGGTCGGCCTCGTCCAGCTCGGCCGGCTCGACGCGCTGATCGCCCGCCGCCGCGAACTGGCCGCCCGCTACGGACAGCTGCTGCGCGACGTCCCCGGTCTGACCCCCGTGAGCGACCCCGGGCACGGACAGGGCAACTTCCAGTCCTACTGGGTCCTCCTCGACGAGGACTTCCCCGGCGGCCGGGACGGCCTGCTCGGCGCGCTCGCCGACGCCGGCGTCTCCGCCCGGCGCGGCATCATGGCCGCCCACCTCGAACCCGCCTACGCCGGCCACCCGGCCGCCCCCCTGCCGGTCACCGAACGGATCAGCCGCGACTCGCTGATCCTGCCGCTGTTCCACACCATGACCGAGGACCAGCAGGACCGGGTCGTGGCGGTACTGCGCGAACGGGCGCCGGCATGACCACCCCACTGGTGATCGTCGGCGCGGGGGGATTCGCCCGGGAGACCGCCCAGGCGGTGCTGGCCGCGGGCGAGTTCGAGCTGCTCGGACACCTCGACGACGACCCGGCCCTGCACGGCACCGAGACGGACGGCGTGCCCGTCCTCGGCGGCTGCGACCTCGTCCACGGCCTGCCCGAGGCCCGGGTGGTGATCTGCGTGGGCAACCCCCGCGACTACGCGGCCCGCGCCCGCCTGGTCCGCCGCCTCGGCCTGCCCGAGGAGCGCTACGCGACCGTCGTCCATCCGACGGCGGCGGTCTCCGCCACCTCGACCATCGGGTCTGGCTCGGTCCTGCTCGCGCACTGCGCGCTGACCGCCGCGGTACGGGTGGGCGCGCACGTCGCGGTGATGCCGCAGGTGGTGCTCACCCACGACGACGTGGTCGAGGACTTCGCCACGCTCGCCTCCGGCGTGCGGCTCGGCGGCGGCGCACGCCTGGCGAGGGGCGCCTACGCGGGGTCCGGCGCCCTGGTCAGGGAAGGCACGACGGTCGGCGCCTGGTCGCTGATCGGCATGGGGAGCGGTGTGCTCGGTGACGTGCCGCCGGGCGAGGTCTGGGTGGGGAGCCCGGCCCGACGGCTGCGCGCCGCGCCGCCGCCCGCGCTCGCCGAAGCCGCACTCGACACACGGACCGAGCCCGCACAGGGGGGACCTGTCAGATGAACCGGATACCGCTGGTGGACCTCAAGGCGGCCCACGAGGAGGTCGCCGACGAGGTACGGGCCGGATTCGACCGCGTCCTCGCGCAGACCGCCTTCGTCGGCGGCGAGGAGGTCCGCCTCTTCGAGCGCGAGTACGCCGGCTTCGGCGGCGTCGCGCACTGCGTGGGCGCCGCCAACGGCACCGACGCCCTCGAACTGGCCCTGCGCGCCGTCGGCGTCGGCCCGGGCGACGAGGTCGTGGTGCCCGCCAACACCTTCATCGCCACGGCCGGAGCGGTGGCCCGCGTCGGAGCCCGCCCGGTCCTCGCGGACTGCCTGCCCGACAGCCACCTCCTCGACCCCGGGGCGGCGCTCGCGGCGGTCGGCCCGGCCACCCGCGCGGTCGTCCCCGTCCACCTGTACGGGCAGATGGCCGACGTCACCGCGCTGGCGGACCGGCTGCCCGCGCACGTCCGGATCGTCGAGGACGCCGCGCAGTGCCAGGGCGCGGCCCGCGACGGCCGTACCCCGGGCAGCGGCCACATCGCCGCCACCAGCTTCTACCCGGGCAAGAACCTGGGCGCCTACGGCGACGCGGGCGCCGTCCTCACCGACGACGCGGAGACCGCCGGCCTGGTGCGCGCCCTCGCCAACCACGGCGGCGTCGCCAAGTACCGCCACGACGTGCCCGGCTTCAACAGCCGCCTCGACGGTCTCCAGGCCGTCGTCCTGCGTGCCAAACTGGCCCGCCTCGCCGACGGCAACGCGGCCCGCCGCACCGCCGCCGCCCGCTACGACACCCTCCTCGCCGGCCTCGCGGCGGCCGGCCGCGTCGTCCTCCCCGTGACGGAACCCGGCAACACCCACGTGTGGCACCTGTACGTCGTCCAGATCACCGGCGCCGACCGCGACGACGTCGTCGGCAAGCTGAACGCCGAGGGCATCGGCGCCGGGGTGCACTACCCCACCCCGGTCCACCTCACCCCGGCCTACCGCCACCTCGGCCACGCCCGCGGCGCCTTCCCGAACGCCGAGCGGGCGGCGGACCGGATCCTGTCCCTGCCGCTCTACCCGCAGATCACCCCCGACCAGCAGCAACGTGTCGTGGACGCGCTCGCCCACGCGCTCGACGGCTGACGCGGCACGCTGAGAGGTGCACATGAACAGATGGAGCAGACGGGTCCGGGGCGTCCGCCTCGCCGTCGTGGCGGCGTTGATCTGGGCGGCGCTCCCGCAGGCCGGGGCCGCGCAGGCGGCCGCGGACCCGTGCGGCGCGGACTCGAACCCGGTCGTGTGCGAGAACTCCAAGGCGGGCACCCCGAAGTCCGAGTGGTTCGCGCCCAACGCATACGGCGACATCAAGGGCTTCTCCACCAAGGAGAGCGTGCGGGCCGGTGACACCGTCCAGTTCAAGATCCAGTCGCCGGTCCCGTACCAGGTGCAGATCTACCGCCTGGGCTGGTACGGCGGCGACGGCGCCCGGCTGATCTCGACCGAGGCCGAGGCGTCGGCCGTCCACCCGGCCAACTACACCACCGAGCCCGCCGACTGCGCCACCAGGAGCGCCACCGGCCTGGTCGACTGCGGCAACTGGCCCGTGAACGTGACCTGGACCGTGCCCGCCGACGCCGTCTCCGGCCTGTACATCGCCAACCTCGCGCAGACCGACGGCGACGGCCTGATGCCGTACCCGTTCGTCGTCCGCGACGACGACTCCACCTCCGACATCGTCGTGCAGACCAGCGACCAGACCTGGCAGGCGTACAACGACTACGGCGGCCAGGACCTCTACGGCGGCGCCGGACCCGCGCCCGACGGGCGTGCCTACGAGGTCAGCTACAACCGGCCGCTGGACATCGGCGGCGACAACGGCATCTACGGTTCCGAGTTCATGATGCTGGCGTGGCTGGAACGCAACGGCTACGACGTCAGCTACCTCTCCGGCGTCGACGTGTCCGTCAACGGCGACACCCTGCTGAAGAAGCACCGGGTGTACCTGTCCTCCGGCCACGACGAGTACTGGACGCAGAGCCAGTACACCAACGTCCTCGACGCCCGCAAGACCGGCGTCCAGCAGGGCTTCTTCAGCGGCAACGAGGTGTTCTGGCAGACCCGGCTCACCCCGAGCATCGACGGCACCGGCACCGACAACCGCACCCTGGTCTGCTACAAGATGACCAAGATGGCCCAGGACAACGGCGTCGCCGACCCCAGCGGCACCTGGACCGGCACCTGGATGGACCCGGCCAGCACCCGGTACGGCCAGGACTACCAGCCGCCCAACATCCTCACCGGCTCCATGTTCACGGTGAACGGCTACCGCGCCGACGCCATCACCGTCCCCGGCTCGTACGGCAAGAACCGCATCTGGCGGGACACCTCGATCGCGGACCTCAACGCCGGCCAGACCGCCACCTTCCCCACCGGCACCCTCGGCTACGAGTGGGACAGCGACATCGACAACAGCACCCGGCCCGCCGGCGCGATCAACCTGTCGTCGACGACCGTGGACATCGACGACGGCAAACTCCGCCTGGACTGGGGCAACACGTACGGCAACGGCACGGCCACCCACAGCCTCGTCGCGTTCCGCGACCAGGACTCCGGGGCCCTGGTCTTCGGGGCCGGTACCGTGCAGTGGTCGTGGGGGCTGACCGACGTACCCACGTACCACCCCGAGGACACCGTGGTGACCGAGGACGCCCGGATGCAGCAGGCGACCGTGAACGTCCTCGCCGACATGGGCGTCCAGCCGCTGACTCTCCAGAGCGACCTGGTCACCGCCACGGCCTCCACCGACACCACCGGCCCGGCCGTCACCGCGACCGCCCCCGTCGCCGGGGCCACCGTCCCGGCGCTGAAGCCGGTCACCGTCAAGGGCACCGCCACCGACTCCGGCGGCGGTGTGGTGGCCCGCGTGGAGGTCTCCACCGACGACGGAGCGACCTGGCAGGCCGCCACCGGACTGACGTCCTGGACCTACGGCTGGACCCCGACCACGCCGGGGCCCGCGACCCTCAAGGTCCGCGCCGTCGACGACAGCGTCAACATCGGCACCGTCACCACCATCCCGGTGACCGTCGGCCCCCAGACCTGCCCCTGCACCGTCTGGCCGGCCTCGGCCGTACCCGGCACCGTCAACGCGGGCGACGGCAGCGCGGTCGAGCTGGGCGTGAAGTTCCGCACCACCACCGCCGGTTCGGTCACCGCCGTCCGCTTCTACAAGTCACCCGCCAACACCGGCACCCACACCGGCAGCCTGTGGACCGCCTCCGGCACCCGCCTGGCCACCGGCACCTTCGGCAACGAGACGGCCTCCGGCTGGCAGCAGCTCAACTTCGCCACCCCGGTCAGCGTCAAGGCCGGCACCACTTATGTCGCCTCCTACTTCGCACCCAACGGCGGATACTCCTACGACGCCGGCTACTTCGCCGGCCAGGACGCGGGCCTGGCGCCGCTGACCGCCCCGAAGTCCGGCACCTACGGCGGCAACGGCGTCTACCGGTACACCTCCGCCAGCGCCTTCCCGTCCACCCAGTCCGACGGCAGCAACTACTGGGTCGACGTGGTGCTGGACACCTCGACGGCCACCACCGTCCCGCCCACCGTCACCTCCACCTCCCCGACCTCCGGGGCGGCCGACACCTCGATCACCGCCTCGGTGTCGGCCGTGCTCAGCGCGTCCGTCGACCCCGACGAGGTGTCGTTCACCGTGCGGGACCCGAGCGGCGCCACGGTCCCGGGGACGGTGACCGTGCCCGCCGCGGACAAGGTGACCTTCACCCCGTCGAGCCAGCTCTCCCTGCGCACCACCTACACCGCCTCCGTACAGGCTTCCGACGTCTGGGGCAACGCGATGACGGAGCCCGTGACCTGGTCGTTCACCACCAGCTCCACCCCGCCCCCGGTCACCTGCCCCTGCACCCTGTGGGGCCCCTCCGCCACGCCGGCCGTCACCGACATGACCTCCGACACCAACTCCGTGGAGCTGGGCACCCGGTTCACCTCGTCGGCCGACGGCTGGATCACCGGCGTCACCTTCTACAAGGGCGCCGGCAACACGGGCACCCACACCGGCAGCCTCTGGTCCGACGACGGCACGCTGCTCGCCGCCGGCACCTTCACGGGCGAGACGGCCTCCGGCTGGCAGACACTGGTCTTCGCCACCCCGGTGAAGGTCACCGCCGGCACCGCGTACGTCGCCTCGTACCACGCGCCGGACGGCCGGTACGCCGTGGACGGCGGCTACTTCGCCTCCGCCCACCAGTCCTATCCGCTGACCGCCACCGCCGACACCACGGCCCACCCCAACGGGCTCTACAAGTACGGCTCCGACCCGGCCTTCCCCACCGCCTCCCACGGCTCCGCCACCTACTGGGTGGGCCCCGTCTTCACCGCCGACGACCCCAGCGCCTCGATCACGGCGGAGGGCTCCGCCGAGCCGACCACGTCCACGGTGACGTACACCGCCGACGCGGTGGACCCGCTCACGGTGACCCTGCCGGACGACGCGCGCCCGTCGTCCGTCCGGGCCACCCTGGAGGTCCTGTCCGGCGCCGGCGACGAGGCCGCCGCCGAGCGGCTCGGCGTCCGGCCCGTCACCCACTACGACGGGGCCACCGGCAAGGCGTCCGTCCACCTGACCGCGCCCCTGCCGGACGGCACCCGGTTCCGGATCACGGTCACGGCCGTGGACGAGGACCGCCGGACGGCCGGCTCCCGGAGCTGGACCCTGACCGCCGACTCCGTCCGCCGCCCGAAGAACTGATTGGCTTCCCCACGATGAGCAGCGTCAGTGTTGTCATTCCCTGCTACAAATACGGCCACTTCCTCGCCGACTGCGTGAGCAGCGTCCTCGACGAGCAGGACGGCGTCGACGTCCGGGTGCTCATCATCGACGACGCCTCGCCCGACGACTCGGCGCAGGCGGCGCGGAAACTGGCCGCCGCCGACCCGCGGATCGAGGTCCGGGTCCACGAGACCAACAAGGGCCACATCGCCACCTACAACGAGGGCCTCCTGGAGTGGGCCGACGGCGACTACGTGGCCCTGCTGTCCGCCGACGACCGGCTGGTGCCGGGCGCCCTGGTCCGCGCCGCGGCCCTGCTCGACGCCCACCCGGAGGCCGGGTTCGCCTACGGCCGGCCCCTGCGCTTCCGACACGGTGGTCCGCTGCCGAAGGCCCGCACCCGCAGCACCGGTTCGGCCGTCTACCCCGGGCGGTGGTGGCTGGAGCGCCGGTTCAGCGAGGGCACCGGCTGCATCACCTCACCCGAGGTCGTCGTCCGCACCAGCCTCCAGCGGACGGTCGGCGGCTACGATCCGGCCCTGCCGCACGCCGGCGACATCGAGATGTGGATGCGGCTCGCCGCCCACGCCGACGTCGGCTACGTACGCGGCGCCGACCAGGCCTTCTACCGGGTCCACGGCGACAACATGTCCACCACCGACTTCGGCGGCCAGCTCGACGACCTGCGCCAGCGGCTGGTCGCCTTCGACTCGGTGCTCGCCAAGTGCGGCGACCGGCTGCCGCACGCCGACCGCCTCGCCGACCAGGTGCACACCCGCCTCGCCCGCTTCGCCCTGCGCCGCGCCTACCGGGCCTACGACCGGGGACGCACCGGGGTCGTACCGGTCGAGGAGTGCGTGGCCTTCGCCGGGCAGTGCCTGCCGGGCTACCGGGCGCTGCCCGAGTACCGCGCGCTGCGGCTGCGCCGGCGGATCGGCCCGGCCGTGATGCCGTACCTCCAGCCGCTGGTGTGGTCGGCCGTGGCCGAACGCGCCCGGGAACGGCTGTGGTGGGAGTCGTGGAAGCGGCGCGGAATCTGATGGGGCGCCGGTTCCACCCGGTGCGCGTCTCAGTGGGCCGTGGCCACCGGAGCGGCGTGCGGACGGCGGCCGTGCGCGGCGGCCGGCCGGCGGCCCGTCAGCAGGCGGTCCAGCCACAGCGCGCCGAGCACCCCGCCGGCCGTGCCCAGCAAGGCCGTGCCCGCCAGGCCGCGGACCCTGTCACCCTGGACCGGGGCGGCGCTCGGGGACGTCAGCACGGACGGGGTGATCCGCGCCCCGGCCGGAACGCCCTGCGCGGTCTGGAGCCGTTCGACATGGGCGGCGTACACGTCGATGACCCGGCGCACCGTCGTCACCGCGGTGTCCCGGTCCGACGCCTGCGACTGCACCTGCAGGGACGGAATCAGATACTGGGGCATCGCGCTGGTGCCGCTGTTGCGCGGCACCAGCTGGTAGCCGCCCCGGACGCCCGCCGCCCGCAACTCGTCCTTCCCGGACGGGGAGCGCAGCTGCCGGACGACCGCGTAGGAGACCGCGGCGAGCGGCGGCTGGAGATTGGTGAGCTGGTTGGGCTGGTTCCGGGTCACCGGCGGCTTCAGGACGACCACCGCGGACCCCGTGTACCGGGCGTCGGGGCGGACCACCTGGTAGGCTCCGGCGGCCGTCAGCAGCAGCGCCACCACCACGACGTACCAGCGGCGCAGCAGCGCGTCGGCGACGTTCCCAGGCGACATCACGCATTCCTTCCGTCCCTCCCGATACTGGCAGGGCGCGCCGGGCGACGCCACCGAATCGAGGGGGACGGTACGTGAGCCTTGGCGAGATATGGGCCATTCTGCGCAGGCGGTGGTACTTCATGGTGCCGCTCACCCTGCTCAGTCTGCTCGGCGGCACCTACCTGTACGCGACCGTCCCCGTCTCCTACCAGTCGCAGAGTTCGGTCGCGCTCCTCGACTCCTCGGCCGTGGCCCGGCTGGCCCCCACCTTCGGCAACCCCATCTCGAACGCGGGCGGTTCGCTCATCGTCACGGCCGACGTCCTGATCAGGACCCTCGAATCCGGCGACGCCGCCGCGGAGTTGTACAGCCGGGGCGTCACCGACCCCTACACGGCCGGGTTCGCCCCGGGCAGCGAGAGCCCGCTGCTCCAGCTCAGCGTCACCGGCACCGACCGCGAGAAGGTCCTGGAGGAGACCGACACCCTGACCGCCTTCGCCGGTGAGCAGCTCACCGCTCTCCAGGAGGCCGCCGAGGTCCCGCCCGCCTACCTGGTGGAGACCGCGCCCGTCGTCCTCCCGCAGACGCCGGTGGCGCAGTCGAAGAGCCGCTACCAGGGCGTCGCGGCCGTGGTCATCCTCGGCGTCGTCAGCGCCTTCCTGCTGTCCATCCTGATGGAAGGCGTCGCGGTGGTACGCCGCCGCGCGCCGGCCGGGCCGCGACAGCACCGGCAGCGCGCCCCGAAGCCGGTCCGGGCGGGACCGCCGGGCCGCCGGATCGACGCCACCGCGATCCTCACCGTCTACCTCGTGCTGGCCTTCTTCGTCCCGTCCAACCTGGCGCTGCCCGCCCTCGGCGGCGTCGGCACCCCCGCCAACGTCTTCGCCCTGCTCGGACTGTTGTGGTACCTCGCGACCTGGCTGGGCGGCCGGATCCTGCCCGCGCCGGGCACCCGGCCCGTACGGATCGTGATGTGCCTGCTGGGCCTGGCCGTCCTCGCCGCCTACCTCGCCAACAGCGTGCGCGGCAGCTCCCACCAGGAGGTCCTGGGAGCCGACCGCGGCCTCATCGGCTTCCTGGTGTGGGTCGCCCTGGTCGTCCTGGTCTCCGCGGGAGTGCGGGAACGCGGCCGGCTCGACGTACTGATGCGCCGCATGGTCGTCATGGGGTCCGTGGTCGCCGCGATCGGCTTCTACGACTTCTTCGCCGCCACCAACATCGCCGACTCCATCCACATACCCGGCCTGCGGACCAGCGTCGCCCAGGTCTCCGTCATGGACCGCGGCTCCTTCACCCGGCCCCGGTCCACCACCGCCCAGCCGCTGGAGTTCGGCGGCATGCTGGCGATCCTCCTGCCCTTCGCGATCCAGCAGGCCCTCGACCCGGTCCGCCGCCACCTGCCCGCCCCGCGCCGCTGGGGGCCGGTGCTGCTCATCGGCGGCGCGCTGCCCCTGACGGTGTCGCGGACCTCGGTGCTCGGCCTGCTGCTGGTCGCCCTCGTGATGGTGCCCCGCTGGCAGCCGGCCCGCCGCTGGGCCGCCATCGGGATCATGGCGGCCTCCGTCGCCGTCTTCAAGGTGCTCGTGCCCGGACTGATCGGCACCATCACGGAGCTGTTCGCCTCCTTCCTGTCCAACTCCGACAGCAGCACCCAGGCCCGGACCGTCAAGTACAGCGCGATCGTGCCGTACCTGAAGGAACACCCGCTGTTCGGCCGGGGCTTCGGCACCTTCACCCCGGACCTGTACTTCTTCACCGACAACCAGTACATGCTGACCGCCGCCGAGACGGGACTGCTCGGCATCGTCGCCCTGTCCGCCCTGTTCCTCACCGGCATCCACCACGGCGGCGCCGTGCGGCGGCTGGCCCGCACCGACAGCGACCGCGAACTGGGGCAGGCGTTCTTCGCCTCGGCGCTGGTCGCCCTCGTCATCAGCGCCACCTTCGACTCGCTCAGCTTCCCGATGTTCGCCGGCATCTTCTTCCTGACCCTGGGCGCGGGAAGCGGCTACCTGGGATTCGTCCGGCGCGCGGCGGCGGGCGCCGCCGGCCCGGAGCCCCGCAGGACCGCAGAGACCGCAGAGACCGAGCTTCCCCGACCCGCGGAGTCCCGATGAGCACCGTCGCCGTCATCGTCGTCACCTGGAACAGCGCCCCGGTGCTCCCCGGGTTCCTCGCCGCGCTGGAGGACGGCATGGCCGGACTCGACTGGCGGCTGGTCGTCGCCGACAACGACTCCGCCGACGACACCGTCGAGGTCCTGCGGACGCTGGCCCCCGCCGCCACCGTCGTGCGGACCGGCCGCAACGCCGGGTACGCCGCCGGCATCAACGCGGCCGTCGCCGCCGCCGGTGACTTCGGCGCCGCCCTCGTCTGCAACCCGGACGTGCGGATGCGGCAGGGCTGCGCGAAACGGCTCGTGGACCGCCTCGGGGACGGCACCGGGATCGCCGTCCCCCTGCTGTACGAGGAGGGCCGGGACACGCCCCACCACTCGCTGCGCCGCGAGTCCAGCGTCACCCGGGCCCTCGGCGAGGCCCTCATCGGCAACCGCAGGGCCGGGCGGTTCCCGGGGCTGAGCGAGATCGTCACCGACCCGGCCGCCTACCGCCGGCCCACCCGCGCCGACTGGGCCACCGGCGCGCTGATGGCCGTGTCGGCGGACTGCCGGGCCGCCTGCGGCGCGTGGGACGAGTCGTTCTTCCTCTACTCGGAGGAGACCGAGTACTGCCTGCGCGCCCGGGACCGGGGATACGCCACGCGGCTGGAGCCGACCGCCGAGGCGGTGCACCTGGGCGGCGACTCCCGGGTGTCGCCCCGGCTGTGGACCCTGCTCACCCTCAACCGGGTACGGCTGTACGGGCGGCGCAACGGGCCCCTCGCCACGGCCTGTTTCCGGGCCGCCGTGTTCCTGCGCGAGGCGTCCCGGGCCGCCCTCGGCCGCGAGGCCAGCCGCGCCGCCGCCGCGGCCCTGCTGCGGCCGGGCGCGCTGAAGGCCACGCCCGGACCGTGACGCTCACCCGGACCACGTCGTGTAGAAGCTGCCCGGGTTCACCAGGTACCGCACGGTGGGGTGCGGGACATGGCGCACCCGGTGCCCCCGGCCGTACCGGCGGATCAGCTCCCAGTCCTCCCGCGGCAGCACCCGCGGTGTCCGGCGCAGCCGGCTGAAGTACAGGGAGCCGTCGCGCCGGGCGACGAACGCGTTGGTGTCGAGGAAGGACTCCCGGGCCGCCCGGCGCCGGTCGAACGGCACGGACAGCACGTCCCGTTCGGTGCCGTCCGGCAGCACGCGGCGCAGCGCCGTGTACACGCCGTCGGGCCCGCCGGGCGCCTCCAGCACGGCCAGCGCCCGCTCCAGGTGGTCGGGCTCCCACAGGTTGTCGTCGTCCAGGAACGCCACGTACCGCGACCGCGTCAGCCGGATGCCCACGTTGCGCACCACCCCGGCCACGCCGGTGTTGCGGGACAGCGACACGGCGAACAGACGGGGGTCGTCGGGAAGCTCGGGGAGCCCGGCGCCGTCGTCGACCACGACGACGACCTGGTCCCGCACGGTCTGTGCCAGCGCCGAACGGACCGCCGCCCGCAGTTGCCCGGGCCGGCGGTGGGTGGCGATGACCGTCGCCACCAGGGCGGCCGGCGGAGGAGCGAGGGCCGCCGCCAGCCGACGGGTCTCGGCGTTCTCCAGACGGCGCAGGCGCAGCGCGGAGGGCAGCAGCAGGACCTTGTTGCGCAGCTCGAACAGGACGATCCAGCCGAAGGCGTGCTTGAGCAGCTCCCACGGGGCGCGGACGATACGTCGCATGATCCTCTTCCTCAGCCGGACGGCTCGGGGACGACCGGGGTCCCGTCGGAGAACCGGTTCCCGCGCCAGACATTGCCCGCGCCGCCCGCGTTCCAGGCGGTGACCGGTCCGTAGAAGCCGCTGTGCGGGTGGTAGCGGGTGGAGAAGACGTTGTCGGTGACCGTGATGCCGGTGGCGCCCTCGCCGCCGCCGTACAGGGCGTACGCCCCGCCCGCCAGGAGGTTGCCGTCGATCACCGTGTCGGAGACCTGGCCGGTGTCGGCGAACAGGCCCACGGCGGCCGACGCCCCGCGGTCCACGGGCACGGGGTTGAGCAGCGTGTTGTGCCGGATCACCAGCTCGCCGTCGTTGCCGCCGCCGCTGATCACCGCGTCGAGGTGCTGCCACTCGCCGCCGTTGTTGCGGAAGGGGACGAGGTCGTGGACGTAGCTGTCGTGGATGTGCCCCTGCCCCATGGACAGGGCGTTGCCGAACACGGAGATGTCGCACCAGCCGACCTCGATGGAGCTGGTGCCCATGTTGGACACGGCGTAGTTCACCCCGCCGTTGTCGGGGCCCTCGCCGGGGACCGCGGTGATGGTGCTGTGCAGGATCCGCAGCCCGTGGTGGCCGGGGCGCAGGTTGACGCCCCACCAGTTGGTGGAGGTGATCCGGGAGTCGACGATGGTGACGTCGTCCGCGTAGATGTCGAGCGAACCGGTGATGTCCTGCCCCCTGATGACCGCCCCGTCGGTCCGCACGCTCAGGTCGCCCGTGGACTTCGGCGTGAGCCGGACGCGGGGCCCGGTGCTGCGCGCGTTAGGGAACGCGGCCTCCACGGGTGCCGCCGAGGTGGAGGGCGGGGGGACCGGTGACGAGGGACCGCGCGTGGCCGCCGGCGGGGAACCGGTCGCCGAGGGGGCCGCGGAGACGGCGGACGGCGCGGTGGAGGAAGGGGCGCGGGCGGGGGGCGGGGAACCGGTCACGGCCGGTCCGCTCGCCGCGGGGCCGTCCGTCCGCTCGGGCCCCGAGGAGCAGGCGGCGGTCAGCAGCAGAGCCAGGCAGGCCGTCGGACGGCGGCGCCTCGTCATACGGTCTCCGGGGTCTTGGAGCCGAGCAGGAAGCGTCGGCCGGGCAGCACGCACACCACGTAGCAGGCCAGGGCGCTCGTGCCGATGACGAACAGGGCGAGGGTGCCGTCGCCGAGCAGCCGCCGCCCGGCGAGGACCACCAGGGTCATCACCGCCCCCGCGAGGAACGGCCAGGCACAGGCCCGGCCGACGGCGGCGAGCCCGACCCCGGCACGGCCGAGGGCGTACAGGAAGACGGGGACGATCAGCCCGGCGGCGACCAGGACGTGCCCCTGCGCGACACCGACGATGCCGTCCAGCCGCGCACCCGCGATGAGGACGGGAACGAGCGCGGCCACCCACAGTCCCTGTACGAGGATGAGGGAACGGCGCTGTCCGGCGGCGACCAGGCAGTCGTAGGCGAGTTCGCAGCCGATGCGGATCAGGCCCAGGGCCATCAGCCACGGCAGCGCGGCGGCGGCCGGCACCCAGGTGCTGCCGTAGACCAGCTCGACGACGGGCGCGGCGAGGCCGCCGAGCAGCACGCACAGCGGCACGGTGCCGGCCACCAGGACGCCCAGCGCCCGGCTGAAGCCGTCGGCGAGGGCCCCCGGGGAGTCGGCGAGCCGGGAGAACCCGGCGAAGGAGACCCGCCGGGCCGCCTCGGAGATGACCCGGACCGGCCACCCGGACATGTTGAACGCCAGTACGTAGAAACCGAGCCAGACCCCGCCGAGCGTGGAGCCGACGACCATGGTGTCCATGTTGACGACGGCCAGGGCGAGCAGGCTGGCACCGGCCAGCGGCAGCCCGAACCGCAGGAGGGCGCGCGCCTGTACGGGGTCCCAGCCGAACCGCAGCGTGCCGGGCGCGGCCACGGCGCAGCCGACGAGAGCGGCGACGTTGCCCGCCACCGCGCCCCACGCGAAACTCATCGCGCCCCAGCCGGCGAAGGCCAGCAGCAGGGTCACCGCGGTGCTCAGGACGAAGTTCAGCGCGTCGACGACCATGCGCTTGCCCTGGGCGAACTCCCGCGTCAGGAAGTTGGCCGGCACCTGTGCCACCCCGTCGATCACCAGACACAGGCACATCACCCGCAGCACGCCGGTGGCGTCCGGCGAGTCCAGTAGTCCGGCCACCGTCGGCGCCGTGACGAACAGGCCCGCGTAGAGCAGCACGCTGGACGCGGTGGCCAGGGTGAGCACGGTCGGCGCGAAGCGGCGCGGATCGCCGTCCCAGCGGACGACGGCCAGGCTGACGCCGAGTTCGTTCGCGGAGAGCAGGACCAGCAGGACCGTCTGGGCGATGCCGTAGACACCCCACTCCGCCGGGCCGAGCGCGAAGCGCGCCAGCACGATGCCGGTGGCGAAGTTGCCCAGGCGCATGACCACGGTGTTGGCCAGGCTCCAGCCCGCCGCGGAACGCACCTTCCGGCTGAGGGAGCCGACGCCCGGGGTGTCCGCGGCGGGGGTGTCCGCGTCGGGAGTGCCCGCGGTGCGGGTGTGCGGGCCGGCCGTGTCCACGGCGGGGGTGCCGCTCGGGTCAGCGGCGGTCCCGCTGTCCGGTGGGCGAACGCTGTCCATGGGTCGGCTCCTCGTCGAGCGGCTCGGCGGCGGGCGTCACGGCCGCGCGTCCCGCCTTCGGCTCCGGGGTCCGGCGATCGGTGGCCCGGGACCAGGCGGGCGGACGCCTCAGGGCGATGGTCCGGTCCGCGACCGGCTCACCGGGCCGGTGGGTGCTGTCCGGTTCCGGGGCGTCGTCCCGCTCCGGCGTGTCCCGGTCCGAAACGTCCCGCTCCGGCTCCGGTGTTTCCCGGTCCGGTCGCGCGGTGTGGTCGGGTTCCGGGGCGCGGTCCGGTCGCTGCGGCGCGTGCGGCCGGCGGCGCGCCTCGACCCAGAACACGGCGACCAGGCTCAGCACCAGGCCCAGCCCCCCGGCCATCACCAGGTACTGGAGCCGCGTTTTGGTCTGCGCCACCGGCTGCTGCGGGGCCACGACCGTGGTCATCCGGATCATGGCCTTCGGGTCGACCGACTGCTGCTGCTGGAACTCCTTCAGCCGCTCCCCGGCGTACGCCGTCAACAGCTTGTCGGAGGCCAGTACGGCCTTCTCGTCCGTGCCCGTGACGGTCAGCCACATCAGCGGCCCCTGGGCGTTGTCGGCCAGCTTGGCCTCGAACGTGCCCGTGGCACCACGGGACTTCAGCTCCCGCACGGAGCTGTCGGAGTTGAGGTTGCGGGCCAGGCCGTCGGCCATACCGGTGAGCGAGGTCTGGGTGCTCAGGAACGGGTTGCCGTCGTAAGCGACCGTGGCCTTCTGGGAGTTGAGGAGCACCACCGTGCTCTGCGACTGGTAGGTCACCGGGACCAGCAGGGCCACGGCGGCCAGCAGTACGGCGGTCAGCAACAGCCCGGGCAGCAGGACGTACCAGCGCCTGCGCATGACCCGGAAGATCTCCGCGAGATCCATGGTGGTACCCCCTGGCGACCCGGCGTTCGACGAACGTATGCGGCAAGCGGATCATATGGGGAACATCGGTCCCGTGGGCCCTGGCTGGTCGGTGGCGGGCCGGTCGGTGGGCCGTGGCCGGGTGCGCGCGGTGCCGCCGCTCAGCAGCACCTCGGCGATACGGTCGCTCGCCCGGCCGTCCCACAGTGCGGGCCGGCGCGGCGCGGGAGGAGCGTCCAGCACCCCGTGCACGGTGCTCACGACGCGCGCCGGGTCCCGCCCGGCGAGCACGTTGGTGCCCTCCTCGACGGTGACGGGCCGCTCGGTGTTGTCCCGCAGTGTCACGCACGGCACGCCCAGGGCGGTGGTCTCCTCCTGCACCCCGCCCGAGTCGGTCAGCACGACCCGTGCCGCGTCCTGGAGCGCGATGAAGTCCAGGTAACCGGCGGGCGGTACGAGCCGGACGCCCGCCGGGACCCCCAGCTCGGCCAGCCGGCCGGACGCGCGCGGGTGGGCCGGCAGTACCAGCGGGCAGCGGCCGGCGATCTCGCCCAGCGCCTTCAGCAGCCCGGCGAGCACCTCCGGGTCGTCCACATTGGCGGGCCGGTGCAGCGTGACCAGGCCGTACCCGCCCCTGGTCAGCCCGAACCGGTCGAGGACGTCCGAGGCCCGGGCCCGCTCCAGGTTGGCCAGCAGCGTATCGATCATGACGTTGCCGACCAGGTGGATCTGGTCCTCCCGGTACCCCTCGGCGCGCAGGTTGCCGGCCGCGTCCGGGGAGGGGGCCAGCAGATAGTCGCTGACCCGGTCGGTGGCGACCCGGTTGACCTCCTCCGGCATGCTCCAGTCCCGGCTGCGCAGTCCGGCCTCGACGTGTGCCAGCAGCGGGCCGGCCTTCGCGGTGACCAGGGCGCAGGCCAGCGTGGAGTTGATGTCGCCGACCACGACGACGAGGTCCGGGGACACCTCGCCGAGCAGTGGCTCGAACGCGGTCATCACCCGGCCGGTCTGCTCGGCGTGGCTGCCGGAGCCGACGCCGAGGAAGCGGTCCGGCGGGCGGATGCCGAGGTCGGTGAAGAACACGTCGTTCATGGCCGGGTCGTAGTGCTGGCCGGTGTGGACGAGGAGCACCTCGGCGCCCCGGCGCTCCAGTGCGTCCATCACCGGTTTGATCTTCATGTAGTTGGGGCGTGCCCCGGCGACACAGATGATGCGCGGCATTGCTTCAGAGCACCTCGATCGTGGGTCCGGACGGCAGCCGTCGGCGGCAGTCGAGGACGAAGGGGGCGTGTTCGGCGACGAGTCCGTAGTCGAAGGAGTCGTGGTCGGTGAGCAGGACCACCACGTCGGCGGCCTTCAGTTCCTCCGGTTCGAGATCGACCCGCACCAGCCGGGAGTCCATCGGCAGGCTCTCCACGACATGCGGGTCCGCCGCCCTGACCTGCGCCCCCATGTCGAGCAGGAGTTGGGAGATGCGCAGCGCGGGCGACTCGCGGGCGTCGCCGGTGTTCTTCTTGTAGGCGAGCCCGAGCAGCAGGACGCGGGAACCGTTGACGGACATGCGTCGGGTGTTGAACAGGTCGGTGATCCGCCGTGTCACGTACTCGGGCATGTGGTTGTTGACGTCGTTGGCCAGTTCCACGAAGCGGAAGTTCTGGCCGAGTTCGCGCTGCACCCGCCAGGACAGGTAGGAGGGGTCGATCGGCAGGCAGTGCCCGCCGACCCCCGGTCCGGGCGTGAACTTCATGAACCCGAAGGGCTTGCTGGACGCGGCGTCGATGGCCTGCCAGACGTCGATGTCCAGGTGGTGGGCGAACATCGCGATCTCGTTGACCAGCGCGATGTTCACGTGCCGGAAGGTGTTCTCCAGGAGCTTGGCCAGTTCCGCTTCCTTGGGCGACCTCACCGGCACGGTGGTGTCGACGAGTCGGCCGTAGAAGTCCTGGACCGCCTTCAGCGAGGCCGCGTCGACGCCGGAGACGACCTTCGGGGTCTCCTTGAAGCCCCACACCGCGTTGCCGGGGTCGATCCGCTCCGGGCTGTAGCCGAGCCGGAAGTCGCTGCCCGCGGTGAGGCCCGACCCCTCCTCCAGCAGCGGCCCGAACAGCTCCTGGGTGGTGCCGGGATAGGTGGTCGACTCCAGGACGACCGTGGCCCCGGGGCGCAGATAGCGGGCGAGGGTGACCGCCGACTCCCTGATGTACCGCAGGTCGGGGGTGCCCTCGTGGAGCGGGGTCGGTACGGTCACGACGGCGACGTCGAAGCCGCCGCAGTCCCGCGCCGACTCGCTCGGCCGGTAGGTGCCGTTGTCCAGGGCCGCGCGGACCCGCTCGGAGGAGACGTCCTCCACGAAGGACTCGCCCGAGCCGAGGCTCTTGATCCGCCGGGTGTCGACGTCGTAGCCGATCACCTCGTGTCCGACCTCGGCGGCCCGGATGGCCAGCGGCAGGCCGACGTATCCCTGTCCGACCACGACGACACGCATCAGTGACTCCTGTTCGCGGGAGCGGTCGACGGGGTGAGCCGGATGCGCTCGCGGACCGTCATGAGGACGAAGGCGGCATTGGTGGTGAGGTAGCGCCGGCCCAGGCGGCGCGGTTCCTGCAGGACCCGGTAGAGCCACTCCAGTCCCCGCCGCTGCCAGGACTCGGGGGCCCGCCGGGTGATGCCGGCCAGGATGTCGAAGGAGCCGCCGACCCCGTGCACGACCCGGGCGCCGGTGCGCGCGCCGTGGGCGGCGGTGAAGATCTCCTTCTTTGGTGAGGTCATGCCAAGGAAAAGCATGTGGGCGCCGCTCTCGGCAATGGATTTCGCGATCGTCTCCTGCTCGGAGTCGTCGAAGTAGCCGTTCCGGTGGCCCGCCACCTTCAGTCCGGGGAACCGGACGGCGACCCTTCGCAGCATCTCCTGGAGCACCTCCTGCCGGGCACCGAGGAAGTACACCGGGATGCCGGCCTTCTCCGCCTCCGCCAGCAGCCTCAGGAACAGGTCGATCCCGGCCACCCGCTCCGGCAGCGGGGCGCGCAGCACCCGCGCGGCCCAGACCACCGCCTGCCCGTCGGCGAGGACCAGGTCGCAGCCGGTCACCGCCTCGGCGAGCCGCGGGTCGCGCCGCATGTTGACCAGCTTCGCCGCGTTGACCACGCCGATCTCCAGCTGCCGGCCCTCCCGTACCGCGGCGAGGCAGCGCTCGACGGTCTGGTCCATGGTCAGCGGGTCCAGCTCGATCCCGAACAACGACCTGCGCCCGCTCATATCCGGCCCCCCTGCCAGGCGTAGAGCATCCAGCCGAACTCGTACGGCCGGCATTCGCGGTCCACGGACAGCGGGCGGTACACCCGGTCCAGGGTCCTCAGCCGCAGCCCCGCGGCGGCCCGCGTGGACAGTCCGCGCACCGCCCGTACGGCCTTCTTCGGGTCGCCCCGGTAGACCTTGCGCCAGGTCACGCCCAGCTCGTCGAGGATCAACGGCTCCTGGGCGGAGGGGTGTCCGGCCAGCTCCGGTACGTCCGTCATCCAGCGCAGGCCCTTGCGGAGGGCCGGGCCGAAGTCGTCGCCCCCCGCCTCGGTCAGGTCGAACAGGGCGGTCGGCGCCATCGCGTGCTGGTGGACGCTGTAGACCGGGTACCCCTCCACGACACCGCCGGTGCGCGCGTCGTAGTGCCACCACCACTGTCCGCCCTCGCCCTGGAGTTCGCAGATACGGGCCGCACACGCCTGGGCCGCGGCCAGCGCCTCGGGATCGCCGGGGCCGCTGGCGTGGGCGCGGGCCAGGGCCTGGAGCGGGTACGTCTGGTCGGCGAAGCAGCTCACGTGCGCCCGGTACCAGGGGAGCAGTCCGGGGCCGGTGGCGTGCGGGAAAAGCGGGCCGCCGGCGGTCCGGGAGCGCAGCAGACGGTCGCGGGCCGCGGTGAGGTGCTCCTCCACATCGGCCGCGTCGCGGGCCGCGGCCAGCGCGGACAGCACCCACGCCGCCTCGACGGTGTACTGCGGCCGGCGGTGGTCGTCCAGCGCCGTCACCCGGGCCAGGGCGTCGGACAGTTTGGGGTGCCCGGTCTCGGCGGCGGCCCAGGCGATGAGCGCCGCGTCGCCGAGGTCGGTCACCGACGGCAGCGACTCCACCAGCAGGCCGGTGAACTCCTGGGCGGTACGGCCCGCGAGCACCGTCCGCTGGCGGTCCTCGGGCAGGTGATGGACGCCGAGCGCGGTGATGGCCGCGTACCGCCTGCTGGTCCCGCGCTGCTCCACGCGCCAGGAACCGTCGGGCGCCCGCGTCCCGGCCAGGGTGAAGGCGAAGGCCTCCTTGCCCGGCAGCAGCATCGAGGGCAGGCCCGACTCGGCCAGGGACAGCAGCCGTTGTGCCAGCGGCAGCAGCGACGGTTCGTCACGACCGAGCGCCGCCAGACGTGAAGTGGTCATCTTTCGGACACACCAACCCCCCTGTGGGTCCTGTGTTCAACAGACTGTGTCCGTCGGGCCGTGACCGGCCGGACGGTGGAAAGGCAGACGTCAGACGCCGGATGGGCAGGTGCCCCCGGCTTTGGACACAGGTGTCCCCATCACCCCGTAACCCCCCCTGGGCACGACTGGTTCGTGTGCTCATTGTGCTCGGTCTGCACACTTCGTACACATGTTATGCCGGTAAGTGTTCGAGGCATCGGGCTTTGCGGGAAACAGCTGAAAACAACTGGGAGCGCCGGGACCGGCGTCAGGCGCGCTCCACCAGTTCCCCGTCCTTCTCGTCGTACAGCGCCCCCGTCCCGGGGCACTCCCAGGTGCCCGGCGTGCCCGCGCACTCCACCAGCCGGACTCCGGCCCGGCCGACCCAGCCGATCCGCCGGGCCGGAACGCCCGCCACCAGCGCGAAGGCGGGTACGTCCCGGGTCACCACGGCACCCGCCGCGACCAGCGCCCAGCGGCCGACGCGCACCGGGGCCACGCAGACCGAACGGGCCCCGAGCGAGGCCCCCTCCTCCACCACGACCGCCACGGCCTCCCAGTCGCCGCCCCGCTTCAGCCGGCCCGTCACGTCCACCGACCGGGGGAAGTGGTCGTTGGTGAGCACCGCCGCCGGGCCGACGAACACGCCGTCGGCGAGTACCGCGGGCTCGTAGACCAGCGCGTAGTTCTGGAGCTTCACGTTGTCGCCGATCCGCACCCCGGGGCCGACATAGGCCCCCCGGCCCACGACGCAGCCGCTGCCGAGCCGCGCGTCCTCCCGGATCTGGGCCAGATCCCAGACCGCCGACCCGTCGCCGACCGTGGCGGAATCGTCGACCTGGGCGGTCGGCTGAACCCTGAAGCTCATGTGGTGGAACCTTTCTGCCGAGGCGGGAGGCCGGGGTGTCCTGGGACATCCCGGGGTGTCCCGGGATGTCCTGGGGGCCTACGAGGAGATCTGCACCTTGCTGTGGTCACCGAGCACGAACCGGTGCGCCGACGGGTTGCGCGGGGCGGGTGTGACCTCGACGTCGCGCCCGATGAGCGAGGCCTCCACCCGCCGCACGCCCGTCACCGACGAGCCGCGCAGCACGATGGAGTACTCGATCTCGCTGTCCACGATCCGGCAGCCCTCGGAGAGCGAGGTGAACGGGCCGATGTAGGCGTTCTCGACGACGACGCCGGCGCCGATGACCACCGGGCCGACGATCCGGCTGCGCACCACCCGGGCGCCCTCCTCGATCCGCACCCGGCCGATGATCTCGCTGTCCGCGTCGACCGTGCCCGCCCGGAGCGGTTCCACGGTCTCCAGCACCGACCGGTTGACCTCCAGCATGTCGGTGACGTTGCCGGTGTCCTTCCAGTAACCGGAGACGGTCGTGGAGCGGACGTCACGCCCTTCGTCGATCAGCCACTGGATGGCGTGCGTGATCTCCAGTTCCCCGCGCCAGGACGGCCGGACGGCGCGGACGGCCTCGTGCACGGCCGGAGTGAAGAGGTAGACGCCGACGAGCGCGAGGTCGCTCTTGGGTGTCCTCGGCTTCTCCTCCAGCCCGACCAGGCGCCCCTCGGCGTCGAGTTCGGCCACGCCGAACTGTCCGGGATCGGGGACCTTCGTCAACAGCACCTGAGCGTCCGGCCGTTCCGCGCGGAAGCTGTCCACCAGGGGCGTGATCCCGCCCACGACGAAGTTGTCGCCGAGGTACATGACGAAGTCGTCCGCACCGAGGAACTCGTGGGCGATCAGCACCGCGTGGGCCAGACCCAGCGGTTCCTCCTGCGGGATGTAGGTGACATCGAGACCGAACCGCGAACCGTCACCGACCGCCTCCCGGATCTCCGCCGCGGTGTCTCCGACGATGATGCCCACCTCGGTGATCCCGGCGTCCGCGATCGCTTCCAGGCCGTAGAAGAGCACCGGCTTGTTCGCGACGGGCACCAACTGCTTGGCGGACGTGTGGGTGATGGGACGCAGACGAGTACCGGAGCCACCAGACAGCACGAGTGCCTTCATGCGGAGCACCCTACTCATGCCCGACCGGTCGACGGAGACATTCCGCGCACACCTTCGACTGCGGCGTCGGGCGCCGAAACGGTGTCACAGACACGGGGAACTTGTGCAGCTTTGCGGTCGGCGGCATGGAACCCGGACGAGGCGGCCCATTTCGCCGTCCCTCGGCC
This sequence comes from Streptomyces sp. NPDC016677, assembly GCF_055562815.1. Lineage (NCBI taxonomy): Bacteria > Bacillati > Actinomycetota > Actinomycetes > Kitasatosporales > Streptomycetaceae > Streptomyces > Streptomyces sp. NPDC016677. Next base: position 138,312 of record NZ_JBVHEO010000010.1, read on the forward strand.
GCCGACTCCGTGATAGCACGGAGCGATCGAGTCGAAAGGGCTTACGACCTCATGGGTATCTTCAGCCGTCGCCAGAGCGCGACCGCCGAGCAGGCGTCACCTGTCGACTTCGCGCCGGTGGAGGAGGTCACGCCCGCCGGTGTCGCGCTCGACCCCAGGCTGCGCGCGCTGACCGGTGAGTGGACCATCGACCGTCCGCACAGCCGCATCGGGTTCTCCGTGCGGCACGCGATGGTGACAACGGTACGGGGCTCCTTCGCCGACTACGACAGCGAGCTGTACTTCGACGGGGCCCGGCCCTCCCAGTCGCGGGCGCACCTCGTCATCAAGGTGGCCAGCGTCGACACGGGCGTGGAGCAGCGCGACGCCCACCTCGTCGGCGCCGACTTCTTCGACGCGAGCCGCTACCCGGAGATGGTGTTCCGCAGCACGTCCACCGTGCACGAGGGCGGGGAGAACTTCCGGATGACGGGCGACCTGACCATCCGCGGCATCACCCGGCCCGTCGACCTCCAGCTCGACTACCTGGGCTCGGTCATGGACCCCTTCGGCTACGAGCGCGCCGGTTTCGACGGCACGACCACGATCGACCGCACGGAGTGGGGCCTGGTCTACAACCAGCGCCTCGAAGCGGGCGGGGCGATGGTCAGCGAGAAGATCCGGCTGCAGTTCGACATCTCCGCCATCCGGGCGTGAGGTGACGCCGGGCCGGGTGTGACGCCGGGCCGGGCGGTGACGCCGGGCCCGGGGCGACGCCGGAGGTCGCTCCGCCGGCGCCGCCGCCTCTGCTTCATCGATCCGTACCTGGGCGTCGAGTCACTCGCCCCCGCCTCCGCCGTCACCGCCCCCGCCGTCGCCGCCGCCCCCGTCTCCTCCGTCCGAGCCCCAGCCGTCGCCCCCGCCGGGCTCGTTGTCCGGGCGTCCCCTGCCGAGGTTGCTGTACCAAGGACGGCCCCAGGCGTCGTCGTCGGCGGCGGTGGGCTCGCCCCGGTACACCGGGCGCCCCCGTTCCGCGCGGAACCGTGCCGAGCCCGTCGTGTCCCCGAGCCCGAAGGCGGCGGCGCAGAGCTGGGCCATGACGGCGTCCAGCGGGTCACCGCTCGCGTAGTGCACGGGAGCCAACGGCAGCAGCACCGTGCCCGGTTGGTGCGTGAGCCGGCGCGGCAGACGGGTCAGCAGGGCGACGGGCCGGTCATTGCACAGCAGCCGTGAACTCGTCGTGTTCTCCCGCCGCAGGACCCAGTGCCGCCCCGGGATCCGTACCTCCACGAGGCTGCGGGACTTGCGCCAGTTCCTCAGGAGGCCGAGGCCGGCGGCCGTGTCGGCGACGGTCAGCCGCAGGCCCTTCGACGGCTCCGGGGCGTCCGGACGGAAACCGTACGGTGCCCGCAGCCGCAGGACGGGAGCCTGTGGTCCCCAAACGTCCACGCGCACCAGGCGCCGTTCCACCGCGACGGCGATCTGCCCGACGGGCCCCGGCGCGAACCGCCGCGCGATCCACAGGGGAACCCCCTCCGCCCGGCTCCGGGCGGACAGGGCGGCCACCTGCCCGGGCCCGCCGCACCGCAGGACCGCGAGGTTCCCCAACTCATGGGCGAACCGGGCGGCATGCCGGGCCCTCACCGGGGTGCAGGAACCGGTGACGCGGGTGACCGGGACGATGCCGGCCCCGTCCGCCAGCGTGTGCAGCGGGCGCTCCGTGCCACCGCCGCCGAGCCAGCGGCCCCGCTGGTACGCCTCGGCCATGGCGCCGAGGTTCAGCTCGTGCAGGGGAGTGGCCCTCGGGCCCACCCGCAAGCGGTCCTCGGTCAGTTCCACGGTCCGGGACAGCGGATTGCGTGACCGTTCGCCATAGAGCACCTGGTTCACCACGACCCCCGTACCTCGTGCGGCCCCGCCCGGCCCGCCGGACGCGGGTGTGCCAGGTCCACGGAGCCACTGCCACTACCCCTCTCAGACCGCGCCGGCGTCCTCCTGGTTCCACGGGGCGCCGGCAGGTCGAGGGCGTGACGGCCAGGGAGTCTGAGCGGGGCGGCTCCCTAGCCGATCCACTTCCGCAGGAGCGCCTCCCGCTCCGTCTCCCGGGGCGAGCCCCCTTCCCACGCGCGACCCCACTCCGACATGGCCGCCAGGGTCGTGGTCATCGTCGCGGCGCCCTCCGCGAGCCGGGCGAGGAGGGCGCGGGAGAGGTCGGTCTCGGCCTGGGAGTAACCGACGGCCGCGGCCACGTAGGCCGCCAGCTCATGGTCGCCGTCGGCTGTGCCGACGCGCAGCGTCATCAGCCCCGGGGCGTCGTCCGCCCCGCCCGAGCCCGGGTCCACGAGGTTCAGCACCGTGGTCCACGCCATGCCCGTGACCGCGCCTACCCGCCGCATCACGGTCTTCACGGGCACGTCCGCCACCGTCAGACTCCGTACGTCCTCCCACAGGTGGAGGCCGGACTGTCCGTCCCCGAGGGCCACGACGCCCTCGGGGGACAGGCGTACCCCGGGAGCCAGACCGGACGGCTTCGCGCCCACGTACACATCGCCCTCGGCGATCCAGAACAGGCCCACCATGGCCATGGGTTGCTCACTTCCCCCGACGACGGCGCCGCCGTCGTGTCTCACAGCAAAACGATCAAGTCGCTCTCCGCAACGCGTGAAGCCGGCCGGAAGTTCCCGACACGCGCCCCGATTCACATCTGTAAAACCGATTGCCTACAACGGAAACATCTGTTGGACAGGATTTACGAGGGCCGCTGAGGATGTCCGTGCGGTAGCACAGTCAACGCGACACCGGATGGACTGCCGCACGAGCGGAGGCGAAATGCCGAGTGAACAGACTGAAGTGGTCGTCGTCGGGGCGGGCCAGGCCGGCGTGGCGGTGAGCGAGCACCTGGGGGCCCACGGCATCCCGCACCTCGTCCTGGAGCGGCACCGGGTGGCCGAGCGATGGCGCTCCGAGCGGTGGGACTCCCTGGTCGCCAACGGGCCCGCCTGGCACGACCGCTTCCCGGGGATGGAGTTCCCCGACGTCGACCCCGACGCCTTCGCCTCGAAGGAGCAGGTCGCCGACTACTTCGCCGCGTACGCCGAGAAGATCGGCGCCCCCGTCAGGTGCGGTGTCGAGGTGACCTCGGTGCGCAAGCACGCCGGACGGCCCGGCTTCCGGGTCGAGACCTCGCGGGGATCCATCGACGCCCGCTTCGTCGTGGCCGCGACGGGGCCGTTCCAGCGGCCCGTGATCCCGCCCCTCGTCCCGGACGGCACCGTCCCCGTACAGCTCCACTCCAGCGGGTACCGCAACCCGGAGCAACTGCCCGAGGGCGCGGTCCTCGTCGTCGGCGCCGGTTCCTCGGGCGTCCAGATAGCCGACGAGCTGCGCCGCTCCGGCCGCCGGGTCCTCCTCTCCGTCGGACCGCACGACCGTCCGCCCCGCCGGTACCGGGGACGTGACTTCTGCTGGTGGCTCGGTGTGCTCGGACTCTGGGACGCCCAGACGCCGCCCGAGGGTGCCGCCCACGTCACCATCGCGGTCAGCGGCGCCCGCGGCGGCCACACCGTGGACTTCCGGGCCCTGGCCGCCACCGGCGTCGAACTCGTCGGCATGACCGCGTCCTGCGCCGACGGCGTCCTGCGCTTCGCGCCCGACCTCGCCGACAACATCGCGCTCGGTGACTCCAAGTACCTCGCGCTGCTGAGGGCGGCCGACGAGTACGCGGAACGCAACGGCCTCGACCTCCCCGAGGAGCCGGAAGCCCACGTCCTCGGGCCCGATCCGGAATGCGTGACCGACCCCCGCCTGGAACTCGACCTGGCCGCGGCCGGCGTCACCTCGATCGTCTGGGCCACCGGCTTCGCCGCCGACTACGGATGGCTCCAGGTCGACGCGTTCGACGAGCGCGGCTGGCCGGACCAGCGGCGCGGAGTCTCCCGCGAGCCCGGCGTCTACTTCCTGGGCCTGCCCTGGCTGTCCCGCCGCGGGTCCAGCTTCATCTGGGGTGTCTGGCACGACGCCCGGTACGTCGCCGACCACATCGCGACCCGGCGCGCCTACCTCGCGTACGGCAGCGCACCCGCACCCGCGACCCCGCAGAACTGAGGAGCCCCACATGACCTCCACCAGCGAGGGCCGTCCGGCCAAGGCCCCGATCACCGCCGGCGGACACACCCGCGTCCGCCCGTTCAACACCCGCGACACCTACCCCGAGCAGAACCTCGACAACGACCTCTGCCAGGCCGTCGTCGCCGGCCGCACCGTCTACGTCCGGGGCCAGATCGGCCAGGACCTGGACACCAGCGAGTCCGTGGGCATCGGTGACGCCGAGGCCCAGGCCGAGCGGGCCATGGCCAACATCAAGACGCTGCTCGACGAGGCGGGCAGCCGGATGGAGCACCTGGTCAAACTGACCATCTACCTCGTCGACCCGCGCTACCGCGAGGCCGTCTACCGCACCGTGGGCCGCTGGACCAGGGGCGTCCACCCCATCTCCACCGGCCTGGTGGTCTCCGCCCTGGCCCGCCCGGAGTGGCTGTGCGAGATCGACGCGATCGCCGTGATCCCCGCATCGTCCGAGGAGGCAGGGGCATGACGTTCTCCCTGGTGGTCCGTGACGGTGAGCGGTTCGGCGTCGCGGCCGCCTCGTCCAGCCCGGCGGTCGCCGCCCGGGTCGTCCATCTGCGGCCCGGCGCCGGCGCGGCGACCTCGCAGAACATCACCGACCCCAGGCTCGGCACCGCCCTGCTGGAGCGGCTCGCCGCACACGGCGACGCGGAGCGGGCGCTGCGGGAGGTCACCGAGGGCAGCGCCGGCATCGCCTACCGGCAGCTGACCGTGCTGGGCCGCACCGGCCCCGGGTACGCCTACAGCGGCTCGCACACCCTCGGCACGCACGCCTCGGCCACCGCCGACGGCGCGGTCGCCGCCGGCAACCTGCTCTGCGGCGAGCACCTGCCCGGCGTACTCCTCGACGCGTACGCCGCCGCCACGGGGGAGCTGGAGGAGCGGCTGCTCACCGCCATGCGGGCGGCCGTCGCCGCCGGCGGCGAGGAGGGGCCGGTGCGCTCCGCGGGCCTGGCGGTCGTCGCGGACGTCGGCTGGCGGGTCACCGACCTGCGGGTGGACTGGGCCGAGGACCCCGTGGACCGGCTCGGCGACCTCGTCGACGTATGGCTGCCGCAGCGGGACGACTATGTGCGGCGCGGACTCGACCCCGCGACCTCACCCTCGTACGGCGTTCCCGGGGACCTGTGATGGGGGGCGCGCTGAAGGAGGCGGTCCGGCGGGCGGTCGCCCGGCACGCCGAGGAGCTGACCGGCCTGTCCGAGCGGCTGCACGCCGATCCGGAGACCGCCTGGGAGGAACACCGGGCCGCTGCCCGCGTGCCCGAGCCGCTGGACCGCGCCGGATTCGACGTCACCGCCGCCTACCTGGGACTGGACACCGCCTTCCACGCCCGGTTCGGCAGCGGGCCGGTGCGGATCGCGCTGTGCGCCGAGTACGACGCGCTGCCCGGCCTCGGTCACGCGTGCGGGCACAACCTCATCGCGGCGAGCTCGGTCGGCGCCGCGCTCGGCCTCGCCGCCGTCGCCGACGACGCGGGCCTCACCGTCGAGGTCTACGGCACCCCGGCCGAGGAGGGCGGCGGCGGCAAGATCGAGATGCTGGACCGGGGCGCCTTCACCGGCGTCGACCTCGCGATGATGGCGCACCCCGCGCCGGTCGACGTCGCCGAGGCCCGCCCCTTCGCGGTCAGCCACTCCAAGGTCTCCTACACCGGGAGGTCCGCGCACGCCGCCGCCTATCCGGAGGCCGGGATCAACGCGGCCGACGCCTTCACGGTGGCCCAGGTCGCCATCGGGCTGCTGCGTCAGCAGTTGCCGGCCTCGGCGCGGGTGCACGGTGTGGTGACGCACGCCGGTGACGCCCCGAACGCCATCCCGGAGCGGGCGACCGGACGCTGGTACGTACGGGCCGAGTCACTCGCCGAACTGGCCGAGCTGGAGCCCCGGGTCCTGCGGGCCTTCGAGGCGGGTGCCCTCGCGACCGGCTGCGACCTGGAGATCGAGCCGGAGAGCAAGCCGTACGCGGAGTTCCGTACGGACGAGTGGGCCCTCGGGCACTACCGGGCCAACGCCCTCGCGCTGGGGCGGGAGTTCGCCCCGCCCGGCCAGGCCGCCCGGATGAACCGCGCCTCCACCGACATGGGCAACGTCTCGCAGGTGGTGCCGGCCATCCACCCCTACATCGGCGTCGGCTCCCTGCCCGCCACCAACCACCAGCGCGAGTTCGCCGCCCACTGCGTGGGCGGCACGGCCGAACGGGCCCTGCTCGACGCGGCCCTCGCGCTGGCCTGGACCGGCGTGGACCGCGCCACGCGGGCCGGGAACGCCACGGCATGACGACGGCGACAGCGGGACACGACCGCGGCCGGCCGGCGCACGTCCGTGGCCGGCACCGGAGCGGGCACGACACATCCGGCCACGCCGACGCCGTGGCGGGCGCCCGCCACGGGGCCCGCGCCGTCCGGGCGCCGGCCGGCTCCCCGCCCCGCCACACCGCCCGGCCCGGTCCCGCCCCGACGCTCCGCGAGCCCGCGCCGCTGACCGAGGCGGAACTCCGCGAGCTGACCGGCCCCACTCCCCTGACCGGCCTGCCCTCGCCCTGAGAGCACGGCGCCGGCGGCACCCGCACTGCTCCGGCTTCTCCACCCCTTTTTCCCCAAGGAGGCGCGTATGCCCACGCGTGACAGCAGTGCCACGATGACGACCGGGGCCGAGCCGGCCACCGACGTCGTAGCGCTGCGCAGGAGTGTCGCCGCGGGAGCCGTCGGCGTGTTCGTGCATTGGTTCGACTGGGCCGCCTACGCCTATCTCGCCGGTACCGTCGCGACCGTCTTCTTCCCGGCCGAGGACAGCACGACCGGACTGCTCGCCGTGTTCGGCGTCTTCGCCGTGTCGTTCGGCATCCGGCCCGTCGGCGCCCTGGTCTTCGGACCGCTCGGCGACCGGATCGGCCGCAAGCGCACCCTGTCCCTGGTCATCTTCATGATGTCCGGCGCGACCCTGACCATCGGACTGCTCCCCGGCTACGACGCGATAGGCATCGCCGCCCCGATACTCCTGGTGGTGCTGCGGCTGGTCCAGGGCTTCGCGGCGGGCGGCGAGTTCGGCAGCGCGGCCAGTTTCCTCGCCGAGAGCGCGCCGCGCCGCCGCCGCGGGTTCGGCGTGAGCTGGCTGGAGGTCGGCTCCCTGCTCGGCTTCCTCGCCGGTTCGTTCGTCTTCCTGCTGCTGTCCGCGGGGCTCGACGAGAACCAGCTCACCGCCTGGGGCTGGCGGGTGCCCTTCCTGGTCGCCGCGCCCCTCGGGGTCATCGGCTACATCATCCGCGACAAGATCGAGGACACCCCCGAGTACCGGGCGCTCGAAGCCCACGGCACCGTGCCCAGCAGCCCCGCCCGCGAACTGCTCCGCTCCCACAAGCGGGAGCTGCTCCAGGCGGCCGGTCTGATGGCCGCCATGCACGTCCCCTTCTACGCCGTACTGACCTACCTCGTCACCTACGAGACCGACCACCTCGGCCACTCCGCCGACAGCGCCGCCCTGCTGTCCACCGTCATCTCCCTGCTGGGCCTGGTGCTGGTGCCGCTGTTCGGCAGGCTCTCCGACCGGGTGGGACGCAAGCCGGTGTTCGTCGGGGCGACGGCGGCGCTGCTGGTCCTGTCCACCCCTGCCTTCCTCCTGATGCGGACCGGACTCACCGGCACCTGGATCGCCGGACTGATCCTCGGCGCGATCCTGGCGGCCATCCTCGGCACCTACGCGGTGTGGTCGGCGGAGATCTTCCCCACCCGTACCCGGCAGAGCGGACTGTCCGTCGCCTACAACATCACCGCGGCGCTGTTCGCGGGCACCGTGCCCTACCTGATGACCGTGCTCATCTCGGCGACCGGCTCCACCCTGGTGCCCGGCCCGTACCTGATGGTGTTCGCCGTGGGCGGCCTGGTCGCCGCCCTCTCCCTGAAGGAGACCGCCGGCCGCCCGCTGCTGCGGCCCGAGGACGTGCCGTCCGAGCGGGTCTAGGCGCCGCCGATACAGTCGGCGCGGACACGGTTCACCGCGCACAAGGGCCTCGCATGACGTCACCGCTGGGTTTCACCCTCGTACAGCTCCGCTACTTCCTGGTCGCCGCCGACCGTGGGTCGATGACGGAGGCGTCGCAGGAACTGCACATCGCTCAGTCCGCCGTGTCCGCCGCCGTCTACAACCTGGAACGGGACCTCCGGGTACAGCTGTTCATCCGGCGCCGGGGCCGGGGACTGACCCTGACCCCCGCCGGGGAGCGGCTCCAGCAACAGGCCCGGGACCTGCTGGCCCGCGCCCGCGAGGTCGAACGGGAGGCCAGGGGAGAGGGCGGGGAGCTGGCCGGACCGGTCACCGTCGGATGTTTCGTGACCCTCGCCCCGTACTACCTGCCACCTCTGTTCAGCGAGTGCACCGAACGCCATCCGGGCATCGAGATCGACGTGGTCGAGGCCGAGACGGACCAGCTCGTCCAGGCCCTGACGGCCGGACGCATCGACTTCGCCCTCACCTACGGCCTCGGCCTGTCGGCCGCCCCGGAACTGCGCGCCGAGACGATCGCCCTCGCCCCCGCCTACGTCCTCGTCCCGGCCGGCCACCCCCTGGCCGGCCGGGACAGCGTGGAACTGAACGAACTGTCCGCGGAACCGCTCGTCCTGCTGGACCTCCCGCACAGTCGCGACTACTTCCACTCCCTGGTGGCCGCCACCGGCACAGCCCCCGACGTCCGCTACCGCACCCGCAGCTACGAGACCGTACGCTCCCTGGTCGCCCGCGGACTCGGCTACTCCGTGCTCAACCAGCGGCCGGCGACCAGCCAGACCTACGGCGGCGGCGAGGTCGCCGCACTCCGGCTCCGGGACGGCGGCCCCCCGCTCGAAGTCAAGATCGCCTCCGTGGACGGCATGACCCAGACCGCCCGGGCCCGAGCGGTGATGGACCTGCTGCGCCGGATCGCCGCCCGGCCATGACGGTGTGACCCACCTCACCGCAGCGCGGGCGGCGCGGCGGACAGGGTGAAGTGTGGAGATGTCACTGCGCGCTCGGGTGCGCGCCGGAGACCCCGACGCTTTCGGGGAGCTGTTCGACGAACACGCGGCGGTGGTCCACCGGCACGCCGCGCGGCTGACCGGTAACCCGGGCCTGGCCGAGGACCTCGTGTCGCTGACCTTCCTGGAGGCGTGGCGGCTGCGGGAACGGGTGCTCCCGGGAGACGACGACCTGCGCCCGTGGCTGCTGGGTATCGCGACCAACGTCACCCGCAACACCGCGCGGGCCGCGCGCAGACACCAGGCCGCGCTCACCCGGCTCCCGCCGCCCGCCCCCGTGCCGGACTTCGCCGACGAGGTGACACAGCGCCAGGCCGACGCCGAGGAACTGGCCGCCGCGCAGCGGGCGCTGGGCAGGATGCGGCGCGGGGAGCGGGAGGTGTTCGCGCTCTGTGTCTGGGAGGGCCTGGACGCCGCCACGGCGGCCGAGGCCCTGGGCGTGGCCGTCGGCACCGTGCGCTCCCGGCTCTCCCGGGCGAGGAAACGCCTGCGCGACCTGACCCGGCTCGAACTCCGGGACGGCGTCGACGAGATCCGGATGCAACGCCCGGCCGCCGTCGGACAGATACCGGGCAGCCGCCCACAGGCGGCTCGGTCCACGCAGGAGAAGAGGCGATGAACACCAACCCGCGACGTGATCAGCCCGACTTTCAGGAACTGGCCGAGTTGTTGCCCGCCCCGGGCCGTCCGGAACTCGCCGGGGACCGCCACCGCGCTCTGAGGGAGAACCTGATGCGGCACATCACCCACGAGACGACTTCCGAATCCCCCGCGCGCCGGCGCCCCGGACGGCGCCTGGTGCTCGTCGCGGCACCGCTGGCCCTGGCCGCCGTCGTGGCCCTGGGCGCGGTGGCGGTCGACGGCGCCCAGGACACCGGGGGCACCGGCGTCAGCAGCGCAGCCGGCGCCACGGGAACCACGGGAACCACAGAAGCCACGGGTACCCCTGTGCCCCGTCACCTGTCGGCCGCGCGGTTGCTGGACCGGATCGCCCTTGCGGCGGCCGGCCGACCCGCGGTGACCGTGCGCGACGACCAGTACGTCTACACCAGGTCCCAGGGCTCCTCGGACATCTGGGACGGCCCCTCGGAGACCGTACGGAACGCCAAGGGGGAGATCACGGGCCTGAAGACCTACGAGGGGGAGGTCCGCAGCGAAGAGTGGACGTCCGTGGACGGCAGCCGCGACGGCCTCCGGCGCCTCGTCGCGCTCACCTCGGAGGGCGAACCCGACGGGTCCCGTACGGAAGACGTGACGATGGAGGACACGCCCTATCTGACCTACCGTCAGCTCGAAGCGCTGCCCACCGACCCCGACGCCCTGCTGAAGGAGCTGCGGGGCGGCGACGGGGTGGTGGAGTCCCGGCTGACGGAGACCGTCTTCGAGAACGTCGGCGCCATTCTCGACGCGGCCACCCTGCTGCCCGACCTCAGTTCCGCCCTCTACCGCGCCGTGGCCGAGCTCCCCGGCGTCCGCGTGGTGGAGAGCGCCGAGGACGGGGCGGGGCGGACGGGCATCGGCCTCACGTACACGGCCTCCGACGGCTCCGACGGCTCCGACGGCTCCGACGGCTCCGGCGGCTCCGGCGCGAAGGGCGCGAGCGGTTACTGGGTGTTCGACGCGAAGAGCCTGGCCTACCTGGGCACCACCGAGAGCGCGCTCCTGGAGGTCGGCGTCGCGGACGGCAAGGGCGAGGCGGCGGCCGACCCGTCCTGAACCGTGCGGCGGAGGACGACCGTACCGGTGGACGCCCTCCGCGTGTCCTCGGTGCGGGGAGGCTGGGAATACCCTAGGGGGGTATATGGTTGGAGTGTGTGAAGCTCCGATAGCGGGGACGCCGGACGGGACAGGGATGACGGTCATGGTCCACAGCACGCACCACACCGGACACCACGGTCCGCACGACGGCCCGCACACCGCCGCGGCGTCCTGGCCCATGGCGGTGAAGGCGACGCTGCACTGTCTGACCGGCTGTGCCGTCGGCGAGATCCTCGGCATGGTCATCGGCACCGCCCTGATGTGGGGCAACGTCCCGACCATGACGCTGGCGATCGCGCTCGCCTTCGTGTTCGGCTACTCGTTCACGCTGTTCGGCGTCCGCCGCTCCGGCCTGAACCTCAGAGCCGCGATCAGGGTCGCGCTCGCCGCCGACACCGTGTCCATCGCCGTGATGGAACTCGTCGACAACGGCATCGTCGCCCTGGTCCCCGGCGCCATGGACGCCCACCTGTCGGACGGGCTGTTCTGGTCGGCGTTGCTGGGCGGTTTCGTCGTCGCCTTCCTGGTCACCACACCGGTCAACAAGTGGATGATCGGCCGCGGCAAGGGCCACGCCGTGGTCCACGCCCACCACTGAGGCGCCGGCCTCCGGAGCGGTTCCGGGGGCCGGCCTGTTCACCGGCGCGGGCGGACCAGGACCCGGTACAGGTCACACAGCTCGACGTCGAAGGTCTCGGCCGTGGTCCGCCGCGGCCCCGCGTTCCGGCAAGGTCGCCGGGCCCGGTCCCGGTGGGGCCTTGCGCGGCCGGTATTCTTCGGGGGTGACGCAACACCCCGGGCCGGACGAACGGCGGTCCTCGAACCCCGGTCCGAAAGCCGCCGCCCGCAACCGGGCGGCCCTGATCGCCGCCGCCCGGGAGATCTACGCGGAGGCCGGCCTCAACGCCCCGTTGTCCGCGATCGCACGCCGGGCCGGCGTCGGACAGGGCGTTCTCTACCGGCACTTCCCCGACCGGGCCGCCGTCGCGGCCGCCGTGCTGGAGGAGAACGTACGGCAGGTCGAGCAGGCGGCGGCGGCCGAGGGCGCCACCTTCGAGGACGCCCTGGGTGTCCTGTCCTGGCACCTGACGGAGTCGTCGGCCTTCATCAGCCTGCTGCACGCCGACGAGGCCGACCGGCGCTCGGGGACCTCCGCGACCCACGCGTACGCCCGCGCCCTCTCCGAACGGGTCGAGCGCGCGCTGCGCGGCCGGCTGCCGCCGGGGCACCGGCTGGCCGCGGCCGACGATCTGACGCTCGCCGTCGCCATGGTCTCCGGTGCCGTCATCGGCCCGACCCACGAGGAGCGGACCGCCCGGGTACTGGCGGCCTGGCGGCTGCTCGGCGTCGAGGTGGGGCCGGTGCGGCCGTTCGACGGGTGAGCGCGGACGGGGCGCAGCCGCCGCCGGACCGGCGGACGCGCACCTCGGCAGGCCTGGCCGCGCAGTGATCGTTCCCGCGTACATGCGGGACCTCCTGCCTCCGCCGGCTCCCGCCCCACCGGAACCGCGGGCGTCCCCTCCGCGCCTCAGGGCACCAGCAGCTGGCCGGCCGCCAGGGCACGGTACAGGGCGTCCCCGGCGAGCAGTTCCTCATGGGTGCCGGTCGCCCGTACCCGGCCGGCCTCCATCACGACGATGCGGTCGGCCGTGGTCACGGTGGACAGCCGGTGCGCGATGACCACGACCGTCGTCTCGCGCGCCACCTCCACGACCACGTCGCGCAGGGCGCGTTCGTTGGCGGCGTCGAGCTGGGACGTGGCCTCGTCCAGCAGCAGCAGCCGGGGCCGGCGCAGCAGCGCCCGGGCGATGGCCACCCGTTGGCGTTCGCCGCCGGACAGCCGCGTGCCCCGGTGGCCTACCGGTGTGTCGAGCCCCTGGGGCAGGGCGCGCGCGAACGCGTCGAGACGGGTGCGGACGAGCACCTCGCCGATCTGCTCCTCGGTGGCGTCCGGTGCGGCGAACAGCAGGTTCTCCCGCAGCGTGCCGGAGAGCACGGGCGCGTCCTGCTCGATGTAGCCGATGCCGGCCCGCAGGTCTGCCAGGGGGATGTCGCGTACGTCCCGGCCGTCTATCAGCACCCGGCCGGAGGCCGGCTCGTAGAACCGTTCCAGCAGGGCGAACACGGTGGACTTCCCCGCCCCGGACGGGCCGACCAGGGCGGTCATCCGGCCGCCGGGCGCGGTGAAGTCCACCGCCCGGTGCACGTCGGGCAGTTCGGGCCGGTAGCGGAAGGAGACCTTCTCGAAGGTGACGGTGGCCGGGGGACCGTCCCGCCCGCCCGCGCTCACGGCGCGGCTCTCTGGCCGGGCCTCCGGGACGGTGTCGGTCTCCAGGAGGTCGATCTCCCGCAGCCGGGCCACCGCCGCCGCCCCCACGTGGAACTGGGTGGTCGCCTGGACCAGCTCGGACACCGGCTGCGTCAGGTAGAAGAGCAGCATCAGGAAGGCCACCAGCACCGAGACCTCGACGGTCCCCGACGCCACCCGGGCGCCGCCCACACCCAGTACGCACAGGAACGACAGCTGCACGGACAGGCCCGCCGAGGTGCCCATCAGCGCCTGCCAGCCGGCCGCCCGGACACCGCTGCGCCAGGCCTCGTCGGCGGTCCGGTGCACCGCGGCCGTCTCCCGGTCCTCGGCCCCGGACGCCTTCACCGTCCGCAGGGCGCCCAGGGCCCGTTCCAGTACGGCGCCCATCTCACCCACCGCGGCCTGGGCCCGCGCGGTGGCCCGCGCGATCCGGGGCATGGTGACGGCCAGCACCGCGCAGGTGAGCGCGATGACACCGGCGGTCACGCCGAGCAGTACCGGGTCGAGCAGCCCCATCGTCACGGTGACCCCCGTCAGGGCGAGCGTGCTGGTGACGGCCGAGACCAGTGACTGGGTGGTGACCTGCCGCAGCAGCGTCGTGTCCGAGGAGACCCGCGACAGGAGGTCACCGGGTTCCAGCCGGTCGAGTTCGGTGATCCTCAGACGCAGCAGCCTGCTCGTGATCCCGCGCCGGGCGCCGCGCACCACCGTCTCGGCGGCGCGCGCCAGGACGTACTGGCCGAGCGCCCGCAGCACGGCGCCGAGCACGACGAGCACCGACAGGGAGGTCAGGGCGCCGGTGACGGGCCGCCGGTCGCCGAGACCGTCGATCAGCTCCTTGGCCGCGAGCGGCTGCACCAGCATGGCCGCCGTACCGGCGAGACCCAGCAGCCCGCCGCAGACGATCCGCGGCAGCTGACCGCGGGCGTACCGCAGCAGGACGCGGCCGGTGGTGCGCAGCGTCAGGGAGGCGGCGGGGAGCGGTGGGGCGGCGGGCGGCCGGGCGGGCACGGCGGGCTCTCAGCGGGCGGCCGGGGCCGGGCGGGAGCCGACGCGGCGCCGTACCGCCGGGAAGACCCGCGTCGCGAGCCGCTCCAGCTGGGCCAGGGTCTCGTCCGTCCCCTCCGCTCCCTCCACCTGGCACATGACGCGGGTGCAGCCGGAGACGCCGATGTGGTGCGTCAGCCGCTCCACGCAGGTCTCCACCGGCCCGACCGGGTGGTGGGCGAGGATCCGGCCCGCCAGCGTCGCGACGTGCTCCTCGGTCACCGGCGGGGCGGCCGGCAGCGACGGGTCGGGCGGCAGACCTCGGTGCTGGTTGAGCGCGAGGATGAACCGGGCCCGGTCCCGCATCAGCCGCTCGGCCTCCCGAGGGGAGCCGGTCACCCGGGTGAACACGGCGAACGCGTGCCCGCCCACGGGCTCGCCCGCACCGGTGGCGCGGACCCGCCGGGCGTGGAGGGCCACCATCTCCGCCTTCGCCTCGGCGCTCTTGTCGAAGAACAGCATCAGCGGCAGCCCCCGGTCGGCGGCCAGTTCGATCGAGGCGGGGGAGCCGGCCGCCACGTACACCGGCGGGTGCGGTGAGGTGCGCGCCGCGGGCAGCGGCCGCACCGACGGCGGGGCGGGTGCCGCGAGGCCCGTGGGCACCTCGCCGCGCAGCGCGTCGAGCAGGCGGTCCAGCGGCGGGCCCAGCCCGGCCCGCCAGTCACCGATCCCGCCGCCCAGCACCTCGTACTCGACGCCCGGGACGCCGCGCCCCACCCCGAGGACGAACCGGCCGTCCGACACCTGGTCGAGCAGCGCCGCCTGCTCGGCCGTGTGCACCGGGGAGTGCAGGGGCAGTACGGTCACCGCCGTGCCGACGTGGACGCGCTCCGTCCGGCCCAGCAGGTACGCCGCGAGGGCCAGCGCCGACGGGTTGACGGCGGAGTCGAGGAAGTGGTGCTCGGTCAGCCACACGTCGTCCAGACCGAGCGCGTCGGCGCCCCTGGCCACCGCCACCGTACGGGCGAGCACCTCGGAGTCCGTCCGGCCCGGGTACCGGTCGGTGGTCAGCAGGACGCCGAACCGCACGCCGTCGTCCGCCGTCATCGTTCCGCCCGGTCCGCCGCGGGCACGGACACGCGCTGCAGCGGGCGGAACAACTCGACGCCCCCGCCCTCGCCGACGGGACGGCCGTCCACCTCCACCCAGGCGTGCGCGCGGAACGGCTCGGTGCGCACACCGGTGCACCAGTCCGGCCACTGCCCCCGCACCCGGCACAGCAGCACGGTGGCCACCGAACGCTGCAGACACCCCTGCCCGGCGCAGGTGCGGCTGACCGACACCACCGCCCGGCGGCTGCGCAGGGCCTGTGCCTCGGCGCAGGGACGGGCGCCGCGGGCGACGGCGCGCAGCACCCGGCGCAGCCGGCCGGGCGACAGCCGGATCAGCAGCCAGGCCGCCGTCACGGCGAGCCGGGCGAGCAGCGCGTCACCCCGGGAGAGCGGGGCCCGTGCCTCGGGTACGACGGGAAAGGTCATGCCGTCACCAGCCGGGCCCCGAGCAGGTGTGCCATCAGCGCGTCGACGTCCGCCGCCACCCGTTCCCGCTGTCCGGGGAAGGACGCGGCGATCTCCTCGACGATCTCCGGTGGGCCGAGGCCGTCCCGCAGCAGCCGGACGACGGTGGCACCGGTGCGGTTGAGCATCCAGTAGCGGCCGGTGGACTCGTGCAGCAGCACCATGCCGTCGTCGGTCTCGGCCGCGGTCACATCGGGGGCGAGTGAATAGCTCATCGGGTTCCCTTCGCGGCACCGGTCCGCTCCCGTGCCGCCTCGACCGAGCGCAGCCACGACTCGCAGGCCAGCGTGGAGACCATCGGGATGAAACTCCGGGGGGTGGGGTGCGGGGCGAGGAGCACGGAGCGGACCGCGACCGGGTCCACCAGGCCCAGCCGGGCCAGCCGCATGTCCTCGCCGAGCTCCAGCAGTTCCCGCCGGTGACGCCGTACACCGGCGTACACGTCGGCGCTGAACTCGCCCTTCGTGGTGCGCTCCAGGACCGGATCGGGGACGGTGCCGCGCAGCGCGGCCGTCAGCAGCGGCTTGGTCAGCCCCGGACGGGTGCGGTCGGTGAGCCGCAGGGTGAGCGCCGCCTGAAGCACCTGGTCGTCGAGGTACGGGGCGTGGTACGAGACGCCGGAGCGGGAGGTGAGACGGTCGGTCAGACGGACGCTCGTCCCGCAGCGGCGTACGGCCTGGACGACCTCGTGCTGCGCGGGATCGGGGGAGTGGGGCTCGGCCCCCCGCTCCGCCGCGTCCCGGAGCAGCCGGCGGCAGACGTCGGCCGCCGGGGCGGTCACCCAGAACGGCAGCCGCGGGTGATGGCCCCAGCCGGTCAGCGGTTCGCGGGGTCCCCGGATGGGCGTGGTGAGGGACTGTGACGCCGCGTGCAGCCACTGGCCGTACGACGGGTCGCGCAGCAGGTTGCGCACCAGCGCGCCGAGCGGCCAGCGGTACATGCTGCGGGCCACCCGCAGGTCGGTGAGGGACCGCAGCGGCGCGCGGCGGGCCAGGGCGTGGAAGAAGGACGGCGCGGTGTGGAAGAGTTCGTCGCCGCCGTGGCCCGTCAGGTGGACGGACACGTCACGGGCGGCCAGCCGTTCGGCCACGTAGGTCATCGCCGCCGTCGTCCGCCACCAGGCGTACGGCGCCTCCAGGTCGTCCTCGGGGACGGGGCGGCCGGCGAACGAGTGCGGCACCTGCGACCAGGGCAGCACGAGGGATTCGGCGTCCGGCAGGTACCCGGCCGCCTGCCGTGCCCACCAGGCGTCGTCGTTGGCGGGGTCCACGGCGTCCTTGCGCACGGTCACCAGCCTCCGGCAGCGCTCGTCCCCTGCGGTGAGCAGGGCCAGGCTGGTGGAGTCCAGGCCGCCGGACAGGTCGCAGCCGACGGCCCCGGACCGCGTCCGCGCGGCGACCGCGCCCCGCAGCGCGGTCAGCACCTGCCGGGCGCTGCGCCCGATCGGCTGGTCGGCCGGGGGAGGGGACCACCAGCGGACCGTGTGGTGGCTGCCGTCGCGACGCACCCGGAGCCAGTGGCCGGGCGGCAGGCAGGACACCGAGCGCCATGCCGTGCGGCCGGTCAGCGGCCAGGGCGGCTGTGCCAGGAGATGGCAGACGACCGTGGTCTCGTCGACCTCGCCGCCCGTGAGGGCCGCCAGGGTGTCCGGCCGGTCGGCCGCCAGGGTGAGGCCGTCGACGGTGGTGTGGAAGATCTCGCGGACGCCCGAGAGGGAGCCCTGAGCGCGCGTCTCACCGGCGAAGGAGGCCAGCGTGTGGTAACTGCCCGGGATCGCCCGCAGGGCGTCGCCGAGCCGGTCGAGGGTCGCACAGCGTTCGACCACGCGCGCGAGCTCCTCGGGGGTCGCCGCGAAGCAGCCGAGGAGGGCGACGCGGCGGGTGCCGGCGGAGGCGGTCAGGATCTCGTCGTCCCCCCAGGAACCGACGACCCAGGGACGCCCGGAGGCGTGGGTGAGTGTGCCGTCCGGTTCCCGGTGGCGCGGCGGCACACCGGCGGCGACCGCGCCCAGCCGGTGGTCGGGCAGAACGAGAAACCGCATGAGTCCTCCACTGGTCCACCGGAGCGAGCCGGTCCGACATCGACGAGCGGCGCACGTGCCGGCTCCCCCCTGCCACATGGTCACCATGGGCTGGTCGGGGAGCCGGCACGGTGGGCTCAGCAGCCCAGCCACCAGCACAGGTCGATGGCGTCCCAGCCCCAGACGCCCGTGTCCAGGGTGAGTTCCCTGAAGCCTCCGACCTCGACCAGGGCGGGCGGCTCGTACACGGTGTTCTCGCTCATGTCGTTCACCTCCCCTCGCATTCGCGTTCACTGCCGGCGGAATGCCGCAGTGCTGCCCCCGTTCGCAATTCATGCCGGGCAGGTGGGTGCAAATGTAGGGACGTGCCGGTCCCGGGCGCCCGAGCGGAACGTCCCGGTGAAGTCCCCTCTCTGTCCTGGTACATGGACAGCGCGATGAGCGAGCCTGAAAACTGGCCGGACGGCTCGCAGGGGCCGGCTCACCGAGGACGGCGGGAGGGACGGATCCGGATGCATTCCGTTCGGGGGACCCGGTACGGCAGGAGACGAGTGCTGCGCGGCGCCCTGGGCGTCGCCGGCGCCCTGGCGCTGGGGACGGCGGCTTCCCGCTCCCCGGCGCGGGCCGCCGTCGGACGCCGGGGCGGCCCCGTCCTCCCCGAGGTGCCGGGCATGCTCGGCGACCGGCTGGCGAACGAGTTCTGGTACCAGTTCGACGAGGCGACCTATTTCCAGCAGTCGCCGCGGCTGCGGGAAGCCTATGCGGAAATGGCCCGCTACCTCGGCGGGAACGCGTTGACCGGTGTCCGCGACGCGTGGGTGAGAACCGGGAGGGAACCCGGATATCCGGAGACGTACGCCGCCTTTCTCGAACCGGTGCGCGAACCGCTCCGGGTGATTTCCCGCGCTCAGGTCGAGGTCTTCGACAGGTATTACGGCCGGCGTCCCGACGGCATTCTCGACGCGATGTCGTACTTCGCCCAAGGGGTGCTGTTCGATCCGCGCAGGGCGCCGCAGGAGTCGGAAGTGCACACCATGAACGGGGACCCGCCGCTCGCCTACCACACCTGGCACGCCTACCAGTACGCGAGCGTCCTGCTGGACGTCGACCGACGGTTCTGGACCGCGATGATTCCCGTCAACGGGTTCGCGTGGGCGCTGCAGTTGGTGGCGAAGCCGGACACCCGGACCGTCAACCCTCCGCTGCCCCGGACGACGGTGGCACGGGTGGCCGCGTCCTGGCTGCCGCGCGGCCCGCGGCGGACCGACGCGGATCTGCTGGCGTTCCATCACCGATGACGCGAAGGGGCGGGCGTACCGGCCGGAGCCCGCCGGCCCGCCCGCCCGGCCCCGTAGCCCGGCCCCGTCGCCTGGTCCGGCCGATGATCGTCTCCCCGCTGGGCGGCAAACTCATCAACTCCCGCGGCCCCAAGCCCGCCCTGATCCTCGGCGCGCTGGTGATAGCCGTCGGGTACGGCCTCGCCCTCCCGCTGATGGGGACCGCCTGGGGTCTGATGGTCGCCGGCATCGTGATCGACAGCGGGGTCGCCCTGGCCCACGGTGCCATGCCCGCGCTGATCATGAGCGCGGTCCCGCTCTCCGAGACGGCGGCGGCCAACGGCTTCAACGCCCTGATGCGCTCGCTCGGCACGACGATCGGCTCGGCGGTGATCGGCGTCGTCCTGGCCCAGATGACCGTCACCCTGGGCGGCTGTTCGCTCGCCTCGGAGGACGGCTTCCGTACGGGGCTGCTGATCGGCTGCGGTGTCGCGCTGGTGTCGGCCGCCGTGGCGTGCCTGATCCCCGCCCTGCGCACGGACAGCGGTGAGGCCGTGGACGAGCAGACCCCGGCCGAGAAGGCGCCGACCCGCGCCTGAACCGGCACGGGCGCCCGGTGCTCACCGGGCGCCCGCCGGGCCCGGCAGCGGGAAACGGGGCCCCGCCGAAGGCGTGAGCCGGCTGCCCGACGCACGCGTCGCACGGCCCCGCACCCGCTCCGCGCGGCCGCACCGGCCCCGCACACCGCCCCGCTCCGTTCACGGCCCGGCCGGACCGGGCATGCCCTCCGCGAGTCCGCCGCAGCCGGAGGGCGGGAACCCGACCGCCGGTTCCCAGCTCCCGGCCCCGCGACCGAGGAGGCCCCGCATGATCCGTACCGGCCAGCAGTACAAGGAATCCCTCTCTTCCGACCGGCAGATCTGGATCGACGGCGAACGCGTCAAAGACGTCACCGCACATCCCCAGTTCGCCCCGATCGTCGGCATCCGCGCCCGTATCCACGACCTCGCCCACGAGGCCGCCACCCAGGACGTCATGTCCTACGCCGATCCGGAGACCGGCGAGCGCCACAGCGTCGCCTGCAGGCCGCCGCTCACCCAGCGGGACTGGCACGACAAGCGCGCCGCCGTCGACACCGTGCTGGACGAGGCGCGCGGCGTCGTCACCCGGGTCGGCGACGAGACGGTCGGCGAGATGTGGTCGCTCCTCGACGGACAGCGGGTCCTCGACGAACTGGACCCGCGGTTCTCCGGGAACATCCGGCGCCATGTCGCCCGTTCGGTGACCGAGGACCTGTTCCATGTCTCGGCCGACACCGACCCCAAGGGCGACCGGTCCAAACGCCCCCAGGACCAGGACCCCGACCTGCTGCTGCGGGTGGTCCGCGAGACCGACAGCGGCATCGTCGTGCGCGGCGCCAAGTACGAGACCGCGGCGGCCTACGCGAACCAGGCGTTCGTCAAACCGGCCGTCGCCGACTGGGGCGGCACCGAACTGTCGGAGTACGCCGTCGGGTTCATCGTCGACATGAACACCAAGGGCCTGAAGTTCCTCTGCCGCACCGGGTTCGCCGGCCGCGGCAAGCCCGAGGACTACCCCCTGTCCCACCGCGTCGACGAGATCGACACCCTGGTGGTCTTCGACGACGTCGAGATCCCCTGGGAGGACGTGCTGTTCCACCGGCACACCAAGGCGGCCGCCCTGCTCCGCACCACCCTGCACCGCTACTCGGCGCTGCCCTTCACCCACCGCGCCCTGCGCCTGGCCGACCTCATGATCGGCGCCGCGCTGTGGAACGTACGGCAGACCGGGCTGGAACGCCGCCCGGCGGTGCGGGAGAAACTGGCCCAGCTGGCCTGCTACCGCGAGAGCGTCAACGCCCACCTCACCGCGGCGATCGCGATGGGCACGACGTCACCCGGCGGACTGTTCATGCCGGACCAGTCCCTGCTGCACACCGGCCGGGTGCTGGCCTGCTCCCAACTGCCGCAGATGACACACCTCGCCCGTGAGCTGTGCGGCGGCCAGATCTGCGTCACCCCGGACTCGGCGAGCTTCGCCGACCCCGAGGCGGGCCGCTGGCTGGAGAAGTTCTACTCGATCGACGAGAACTGGGTGGCCGACGACCGGCGCAAGCTCCTCGCCTTCGCCCGCGACCTGCTCAACTCCGACTACGCCGGGCACCGCCTCACCTTCCAGCTCTTCGCGCAGGGCCCGCCCTTCGCCCAACTGGCCGCCGTCTACCACGCCTTCGACTGGAGCGGCCCGCTGGACCTGGTCCGGGACGCCGCCGGACTGTCCGACCGCGTACGGGGCCCGGAGCGGGACTGACGAACACCGCCGTACGGCACCGGCCCGGCCGCCGGTGCCGTACGCGCACGACGCGGCTCGGAACGCCCGAGGGGGAACGGCGGGGGGAAGGGGACGGCGGGGGACGTACCCACTCCCCGCCACTCTCAACGTATAGCGCACGGGGGGCCTTGCGGCAAGGCCCCCGTCGTGCCGCAGAATGACCGGCCTGAGCCCAGGACCAGCCAAAACGGGAGCCGCCGAGTGCGTGTGTTGTTGTCGACGTATGGGTCGCGGGGGGACGTCGAACCCTTGGTGGGGCTGGCCATGGCGTTGCGGGACCTCGGCGCCGAGGCGCTGGTGTGCGCGCCGCCGGACGAGGACTTCGCGCGGCGGCTGGCCGGTGCCGGTGTGCCGCTGGTACCGGTCGGCCCGTCGGCGCGCGCGCTGACGAAGGCCGCGCCGGCGCCGTCGTCCCTGCCCGAGCGCGCGGCGGCGTTGATCGCCGCCCAGTTCGAGGTGGTCACCGAGGCCGCCGAGGGCTGCGACGTGCTGGTGGCGACCGGCGTGGTGCCGGCCGCGGCCGGCGCGCTGTCGGTGGCCGAGAAACTCGGCATCCGCTCCGTGTCCGTGACCTTCCAGCAACTGACCCTGCCGTCCCCGCTGCGCCGGCCGCTGGCGTACCCCGGCCGGCCTCTCCCGCCGGAGGTGTCCGACCACCGGAAGCTGTGGGAGCTGGACGCCGAGAGCATCGACGTCCTGTTCGGGGAGGCGCTCGACACGAGCCGGGTCTCCCACGGACTGCCCCCGGTGCGGGGCGTCCGTGACTACGTCATCGGCGACCGGCCGTGGCTGGCGACCGACCCGGTCCTGGACCCGTGGCAGGGGACCGAGGACCTCGGCGTCGTACAGACCGGCGCCTGGATCGCCCCCGGCGTCCGCCCGCTCCCGGCCGCGTTGACGGCGTTCCTGGAGGCCGGCGCGCCACCGGTGTACGTGGGTTTCGGCAGCATGCCCCTGCACACGGCGCCGGACGCCGCCCGGGTGGCGGTCGAGGCGGTCCGCGCCCACGGACGCCGGGTGGTGCTGGGCGGTGGCTGGGCCGGCCTGACCCGGTCCGACGACCGGGACGACTGCTTCCTCGTCGGCGAGGCCGACCACCGGGCGCTCTTCGGCCGGGTGGCCGCCGTCGTGCACCACGGCGGCGCGGGCACCACGACCACCGCGGCCCGGGCCGGCACGCCCCAGGTGGTGGTACCCCAGGCCGTGGACCAGCCCTACTGGGCGGACCGGGTCGCCGGCCTCGGCATCGGCGCCGCGCATGACGGCCCGACCCCCACCGTCGCCTCCCTGACCGACGCCCTCGGGACGGCCCTGGCGCCCGGAACCGCGGCGCGGGCACGTGCCGTGGCCGCCACGGTGCGCACCGACGGGGCGACGGTGGCGGCCAAGCTGCTGCTCGGCCTGGCCGACGCTTCGAAACCGCGCGGATCAGCGCGAACATGAAACCCACGACGGAACGGAGGACACCCGTCCCCGGACCGTCCCCGGACCCGGACCCCAGCCCGGACCCGGACCCGAGCCCGGACCCGAGCCCGGCCCCCGCAACGCGCCTTGGTCGCGAGCGACCCACACATCGGAGCTGAGACAAACCGTGAAACCCCTGACCACCAGCGCGTTCGACCTCCCCGACCGGCTCTCGGCCAAGGCCGGCCCGGCGCTGATCGCCGAGGACGAGCGGCACTTCGCGGCCCTGGCGGCGTGCCTGGAGGAGTCGATCGCCGAGCTGTCCGACCGTCTCGCCGCCGCCCGCAGGGCCCCCGGCGGCCTGGGCCGGCACGCGATGGACCGGGACGCGGAGATCCACCGGCTGACCGCGCGGCTGCGCGCCCTGCGCCGCTTCGGCCTCGACCTGTGCCTCGGACGCATGGTCGGCGCGGACAGCCCCGAGCCGGTGTACATCGGACGGCTCGGCCTCACCGACAGCACGGGGCGCCGGCTGCTGGTCGACTGGCGTTCCCCCGCCGCCGAGCCGTTCTTCGGCGCCACCCACGCCCGTCCGATGGGGCTGGCGAGCCGCCGCCGGTACCGCTGGACCGACGGCCGGATCAGCGACTACTGGGACGAGGTGTTCACCCCGGACGGGCTGGCCGGACACGCCGCGCTCGACGACCAGTCCGCCTTCATCGCCAGCCTCGGCTCCACCAGGACGGCACGGATGCGGGACGTCCTCGGCACCATCCAGGCCGACCAGGACGCCGTCATCCGCGCGGGCTCCCGCGGCACCCTCGTCGTGGACGGCGGTCCGGGCACCGGCAAGACCGTCGTCGCGCTGCACCGTGCCGCCTACCTCGTCTACTCCGACCCGCGTCTGGGGCACCGCAGGGGCGGTGTCCTGTTCGTCGGCCCGCACCGGCCCTACCTCGCCTACGTCTCCGACGTCCTGCCCAGCCTCGGGGAGGAGGGCGTGCAGACCTGTGTCCTGCGCGACCTCGTCGCCGAGGGAGCCGGAGCGGGCGTGGAGGCCGACCCGGAGGTGGCCCGGCTCAAGTCGTCCGCCGACCTGGTGAAGGCGATCGAGAAGGCCGTCCGGTTCTACGAGGAGCCGCCCGCCGAGGGCATGACGGTCACCACCCCCTGGTCCGACATCTGGCTGAGCGCCGACGAATGGGCCGCGGCCTTCGAGGCGGCGGCCCCCGGCACCCCGCACAACGAGGCCCGCGACCAGGTCTGGGAGGAACTGCTCACCATCCTGACCGACAAGCACGACGGGGACGCCCCGGAGGAACTGCTGCGCAGGTCGCTCAACCGGAACCGGGAACTGCGCACCGCCTTCGACCGCGCCTGGCCGCTGCTCGAAGCGGCCGACCTGGTCGGTGACCTCTGGTCGGTCCCCGCCTACCTGCGGCTGTGCGCGCCCTGGCTCGACCGGGACGACGTACGCAGGCTCCAGCGCGCTGACCCGGCCGCCTGGACCGTGTCCGACCTGCCGCTGCTGGACGCGGCGCGGCAGCGGCTCGGCGACCCGGAGGCGGCCCGGCGAAGGCGCCGGGACCAGGCCGCCCTGGCCGCCCAGCGCGACCGCATGGACCGGGTCGTCGACAACCTGGTCGCGGCGGTGGCGGACTCCGGCGCCGACGGTGACGACGGAGAGGGCCTGGTACGGATGCTGCGCGGCCAGGACGCCCGGGTCAGCCTGGTCGACGAGAGCGAACTGGCCACCGTCGAACCGGACTTGCTGGCCGGTCCGTTCGCCCACGTCGTCGTCGACGAGGCCCAGGAACTGACCGACGCGGAGTGGCAGATGCTGCTGGTCCGCTGCCCCTCGCGCAGCTTCACCGTCGTCGGGGACCGCGCCCAGGCGCGGCACGGGTTCACCGAGTCATGGCGGGAACGGCTCGAACGGGTCGGCCTCGACCGCATCGGCCTGGCCTCCCTGAACATCAACTACCGGACGCCGGAGGAGATCATGGCGGAGGCCGAGCCGGTCATCCGGGCCGCCCTCCCGGACGCCAACGTGCCCACCTCCGTCCGCAGCGGCGGCGTCCCCGTCGTCCACGGCGCCACCGCGGACCTGGAGACGGTCCTCGGCACCTGGCTCGCCGCACACGACGAGGGAACCGCCTGTGTGATCGGCGACCCCGCGTTCCGGGCGACGTCCCGCGTCCGCTCGCTCACCCCCGAACTGGCGAAGGGACTCGAATTCGACCTGGTCGTCCTCGTCGACCCGGACCGGTTCGGCGAAGGCGTCGAAGGAGCCGTCGACCGTTACGTCGCGATGACCCGCGCGACCCGGCAACTCGTCGTCCTCACCAGTCCCTGACCTCGGCGGGCGACGCGACGGCCGGTGCACGGGACCGGTCGTCCGTAGCCGGACGAGCGGGTCGGCGGAGCGTGCCGGAACGCGGCGGGAACTATCGTAGGTCCGACAAGTGTTCTGGTCGCGCGGGACGACGGCGGTGTCCCGCGTTCCACGGGGGAGTCGGACGGCGGTGGCGGAATGGGTGAAGACGGAACGGACGGCGTGACCGGCGCGGGGACGTCGTCCGGGGGCGGTGCGCGCGGGCTGTCGGTGACGTTCGAGCCCGGCGCGTTCCGCGTCGCGGACGCGCGTCGTGTCGCGGTCCGGTACCTGGCCGCGTCACGGGACGAGCGGGCCGAGCCGTGGCCGGACCGGGTCGTGGAGGCGGCGCAGCTGGTGGTCAGCGAACTGGTCACCAACGCGGTCAAGTACGGGTCGGGCCCGGTGCGGCTGTCCCTGTCCGTCGCCGACGGCATGATGTCGGTGACCGTGCGGGACGGCGAGACGGCCCTGCCGGTACCGCGGCCGGCCGACCCCGGCCGGGTGGGCCAGCACGGCCTGGAGATCGTCGCGGCGCTGAGCCAGCACCTCGACGTCCGGCGTGAGCCGACCGGCAAACGGGTCACGGCCCGCATCGCGCTGCGCTGAGCGCGCCCACCGCTGCGGCGAGGACATCGGCGGGCGGGACCGGTCCCGCCCCACTACGGGAGCCGCGGACTCCGGTCGCCGTACCAGTCCAGGCACAGGACGGTGGCGTCGTCCCGCAGCCGGCCCCGGCAGGCGTCCTGGACGGCGCCGACCAGGGTGCGGACCACCTCCCTGGGGTGGAGGGCGCGGGAGTCGCGGAGCAGGGCGGGCAGATCGACCCCGGACGCGCCGCGCTCCTGCATGCCGTCGGTGAGCAGGACCAGCCGGTCGCCGGGGCGCAGTTCCAGGTACTGAACCTGGTGGGGCACGGGGGAGGCGACACCGAAGGGCAGGTTCGCGGTGAGCATCAGCTCCCGTACGGTGCCGTCACGCAGCAGCAGGGGGCGCGGATGGCCGGCGTTGACCAGCTGGACGGCGCCGGTGCTGAGCTGGACGCACAGCAACTGACCCGTGGCCAGGCCCCGGTTGTGGTGGAGCAGGGCATGGTGCGCGCGTCTGGCCTGTTCCGCGATGCCGCATCCGGTGCGGCGGGCGCCGCGCAGTGCCCCGAGGAGCAGGGTGGCCAGCAGCGCCGAGTCGGTGTCGTGGCCCATCGCGTCGGTGATGGACAGATGCAGCACGTCCCGGTCCAACGCGAAGTCGTAGGTGTCGCCCCCGATGTCGTCGGCCGGTACCAGACCGCCGGCGATGGAGAACTGCGCGGCCTCGCAGGCCGAGGCGGACGGCAGCAACTGGTGCTGGATCTCGGCGGCCAGACTGGTCGGTGTGGTGCGCCGGCCCCAGTGGTAGAGGTCGGTGAAGCGCCGGTCGGTGACGATGATGTAGGCCAGGGCGTGGGCCGCCTGGTCGACCTTGCGCAGGACCGACGGGTCGTCGTGCGGAAGGGTCACCTCCAGGACCCCCACGCAGTCCCCGCGGTTCGTGACCGGTGAGATCACCCGGTGGCTTCCGTCACCGTCCGGTTCGACGCGTCGGCGCTGCGACCGCAGCACCTGCTCGTAGACGCTGCCGCGCAGCGCGATGTGCGTCGCCCCGTGCCCGTCCAGCACGCCGTCGGCGGTGGTGATCCGTACCAGTTCCTCCTCGATCAGATCCAGGAAGAGGAAAGAGACGCTGGCCGCCGCGAACCGCTTCTGGAGGTTGCGCGCCACGACGTCGACCGATTCCACAGGCGAGGCATCCTCGGCGTCGGCGAGCAGGTCTCCCAGCTCCAAGGTGTTGCCGTCCATGGTCCGCTCCCTCCACGGTCGTGATGTGATGTCCTGCCATCACGGAGGGTTCATCTGCCCGGTCACGGCCCGCACATGCCCGGAAGATCCCGCGTCGAGCGCGGTCGTGCGGGTGTGCGGAGACGGAAACACGGGAGAGTGACAGCCGGGTTCGCACCCATGGCGCACGGGGAACGCGGGTACTCCTCAGTCAGGTCAGCCGAGCGAGAGGTGACTCATGCTCTTCACGCTGTGCACCGCGGGGCCGCTGCTGCTCGCCCTTCTCCTGGTCCATCAGAACACCGACCGGCGCGCACCGCGCCACAAACGCCACGGTCCGCCCGTCCGCTGACGTCACCCGCCCGGTCACCTCGGCCGCCGCCTTCGCCCAGTGGGCGACCGGCCTGGTGCCCGGCGAGGGCCCCGGCGGCGATGTGTGGGTCCGCGCTTTGCGCTGATCGCTTTGCGTTGATCACCGTAATCGATTGACTTTCGATCGATGTCAATCGAGAATCGATACATGCCTCGCTTCCTCATCACCATTCTGCGCGTCGGTATCGCAGCGTCGATCATGTTCGGTCTCTTCGGCCAGATCGTGGTCATCCCCACCGTGGCGGCCGACGAGGTCGACCGGTTCCCGGCCTACGCCCCGTTCGCCACGCCCTACGTGACCGTCGCGATCACCGGCGTCGCCTGCGTCCAGGTCGTCCTCGCCGCCATGTGGATGCTGCTCGACATGGTCGAACGCGATGTGATCTTCACCGAGCGGGCCTTCCGCTGGGTCGACATCATCATCGGCGCCGCGATAGTGGCGACCCTGCTGGCGTTCGGGGTCACCGGCCACTTGCTCCTGGCCGAGATCCCCTCGCCCGACGACGGCATGGAGATCGACAGCGCGCTCGCCGCCGCGGCCGTCTGCGTGGCCGTGGGCGCGGCGTTCGCGATGCTGATGGTGATCATGCGGGGCCTGCTGCACAAGGCGACGGTGCTGCGGGCCGAGATGGCCGAGGTCGTCTGATGGCGATCGTCGTCGACCTCGACGTCCTGCTCGCCCGACGGGGGATGTCGGTCGGTGCGTTCGCCGACGCCGTCGGCATCACCCCCGCCAATGTCGCCGTACTGAAGAACGGCCGTGCCAAGGCGGTGCGGTTCACGACGCTCGACGCCATCTGCCGCACCCTCGGCTGCCAGCCCGGCGACGTGCTGCGCTGGGTGCCCGACGACGGTACGGGGGAGTCGGGGACCGGGGCGTGAAGGTGCCGGTCCCGACGGTCGTGACGCGGACACCCAGGAATCGCACGTGCCCGGTGGATATCCGTTGTTGCGGTCCGGTTTCGAGCCGGCGACGGCGGGTTGCCCGCCCGGGCGCCGCGCGTTGTCCAGGTATGGAGACCCCCTACGCGGCACTGAACGGCGCCTACTGGCTCGACGACGACCTGGCTCCCTGCCCGGACTGTTCACGCTTGCTGGACACCCCGCCGGCCGGCGACGCCGGACGAGTCCGGAGCGACGGTGACCGGCCTGTCCCCGTGGTGTGGCGAGCCGTCAGCGGCGTCACCTCCGCGGCGCACGCGGCCCTGTCCGCGCTGAGCCCGCGAGCCGGACGCCGGCGGAGGTCCCGGCGGGACGGTACGGGGACGCGCTGCGGCTCTGAGCAGTGATGCACCGCCGCCGGCCCCGTCGTGCGACCGGGGCTCACGGCCGACGGGAGCGGAGCGGGTCGATGAGACCGTCCGCCCGGCCGGTGGAGCGGCGGGCCGATCTCCCGTGGGCGTTCGCACTGCCGTCTCGCCCCGTCGAGCACCCGGGTGAGGCCCGTCCAGCCGCGCGGGACCGGACGCCCTGAACTCTCCGCCGGTGCGTCGCCATGCCCACCGCACAACGGTGGTTGGCGTCACCGGTGCTGACGCGCGGACCGCCGCCCGGCCTCCGGGAGTCACCGCGCGGCCTGCGGCAACCGCTACTCGGCCTTCTCGGACGGTGCCTCGTCCGCCGGCGCCGCGGCCGGAGCGGCCTCGGACACGGTGTAGAAGACGGAGGAGCCCTGCTTGGTGCGCTGCACCTGGTTCCTGGCCACCAGGTTCTCCAGAGTGTTGCGCACGACCGTGGTCTTGACCGTCCGGTCGGCGTGGGCCTCGCCCAGCGCGGTGGCCACCTCCGCGGCGGAACGCGGCTCCGTCTGCTCGGCCAGCACACCGAGGATCAGCTCGCCCAGCGTCGGTGCGGCCGGCTTCTTCGCCGCGGTCTTGGCCGCGGTCTTGGCGGTGGTCCTGGCAGCCGGCTTGGCCGCGGACTTGCCGGCCGACGGGGCCTTCTTCTCCGCCTTGCGCTGCTGCGGAGCGGACTTCTTCGCCCGGGTCCGCTTGCCGCCGGTGCCCTCGGCGGGTGCCGGCTTCTTGCGCGGCGACGGCACGGCCGCCGTGTCGGGCGCGACCGCCTCCTCGGCCGGGGCCCGCGTCGAGCCCAGTGCCTGCTGGATGTTGACCAGCACACCGTGGTCGCGCTGCAACGCGGCGAGCCGCTCCTGCAAGGTGGTGATTTCCGAGCTGAGGCGCTCCTGCTCCTTGGCGTTGCGCTCCAGATCGCCGGTCACCTGCGCGGCGTACTGCGAGGCGAGTTCGGTGGCGGTGGACGCTGTCTCCGACATGGTCGGTCACTCTCCTTGATGCTGACGGTCGTTGCTGTCGGCGGGCAGCAGCCGGGTGCCGACGGACGGCGGGCCGCCCTTCCGGCCACGCGTGACACCCGCGCGGGCCTCGACTGCTGCGTATGCCCTGAGGTGGAGATACTACGTACAACTAGTGCCACTTGTTCCTCTCGGGTCGATTTCCGCTCGGACGAGAGTGACTGACACACCATCAGGCGGTGGTCAGGAGATGCCGTACGACCGCGTCGAACAGGTACTCCCGGGTGTGCCCGGCGTTGTCGGCGGTGAGTGTGCGGCCGGCGGCGTCCGGGACGGGAGTGGAGGTGTGGTTGTGGACGGAGAAGCGCTCCTCGGGGGTGTGGCACTGCCCGGCGCGGTGGCCGCCGTGGTGGGTGGGGCGAGGGCGACAGGAGTGGCTCCGACGGTCGCGGGCGGACCCGGCGGGGCGCGGGGGAGGCACCTCAAGAGTGTGCACGAGGTGTTGCCCCACGGGGTTCGGGGACGTCGGAGACCAGGGCGGGTTCGGACGCCTCCCGGCCTGGCGAGGAGCCGGCCGTGGGCAGGGAGCCCTCCCGTGCGCTCAGGGCACGCAACACGGCGCGGGCCACGGCGTCGTTCTGGCGGAAGGCCGGGGCGTCGGTGCGGGGCCGGGCGAAGGCGGCGACGGCACGGCTGTCGGTGGGGGCGCCGAGGGCGATCCGGCGCGGGTGGGGGCCGCCGAGGAGCGGGTCGAGCACATGGGCGTCGGCGGGGGAGACGGTGAGCAGCCCGGAGCGGTGGGTGTGCGAGGGGTCGGTGACGACCTCCTCGGCTATCTCCCCGGCCCGGTACAGGCGCCGCAGCAAGGGGTCCTCGGTGCGGTCGAGCGCGTGACGGGGCAGATACGCCTCGATCAGGGCGGTCGCGCGCACGGTGTGCCCGGGCACCGTCGGGCTGGTGGCGGTGAAGGTGCCGGTGGCCTCGTCCGTGCCGATCCTGAGGTCCGCGCCGGTGAAGCGGACGATCCCGGCCCGGGACAGGGCGTGCAGCTGGCGCAGCCGGAACCCGGGCGGGCCGGAGGCGAGGAAGCTGAAGAAGCCCTGCCACCAGCCGTCCACCCCGTCGGCCACCGAGCGGGCGGTCAGGCGTCCCGACGCGACCAGCCGGGGCAGCTGGCCGTAGACGGAGAGCAGGGCGAGGAACGCGCCCAGGTCCGCGCTGTGGTCCGGGTCCTCGCGGCGGGCCACGTCCCGGACGATGTAATCGCGCAGGTGTTCCTGGAAGGCCTCCGGGGTGGTGAAGGTGACACCGGCCAGCGGCCGGTCCAGGGCCTCGAAGTCGAGCCGGTCCGCCGGATCGGGGACCGACGCGGCGACGAGGGCGGCCATGTCACCGGAGTACCAGTCGAGACGGTCGTAGGCGGCGCAGAACGCGGACCAGGTCCGGGTGGTGCGCCCGGGATGGGCGTGGAACAGCTCGTGGTAGTGGCCGAACCCGATCTCCTTGGCCATCAGGGGCCACACGTCGCGCCGCAGGTCCAGTGGCCGTCCCCCGGCGAGCAGGGCGTCGACCGCCTCCGGCCCGAAGTGGCGCGGCAGCGGCGGACGGGGACCCTGGAGCCGGTAGCCGGTCTTGGAGTGGTAGGGCACGCCGCGCCGCGACCCCACGTGCAGGACCGGCTCACGGCCGGACGGCAGATAGCCGAGTGTCCCGTCCGGTTCGGTGCGGTACCTGCCGCCGCGGCCCTCGGTGAGCAGGACGGCCAGGTCGACGAAGGCCAGCCCGAAGCCGCGCAGCACGACGTGTTCACCGGGTCGCAGCGCCGAGAGGTCGGCGTCGGCGGAGAAGGCGGGCGGCAGGTGGAAGCGGCCGTGGCGGCGGGCGAAGGCGGCCAGGGCACGGTGCTCGGCGGAGGGCGCGGAGCCCAGGTGGCCCTGGGCGAGCACCACCAGGTCGGCGGTGAGCGGCGTGTCGCTCCCGGCCAGGTGCACCCGCTGCGGACCGTCCGGGGGACCGGAGACAGCGGTCGCGGTGGCGCGGTGCCAGGTGACGGTGACGGACGGCGGCAGCGCGGCCAGCGCCGCGCGGAACACCCAGTCCAGATAGGCGCTCTGGGCACGCCGGGTCGGGAAGTCGGTGGGCGCGAGCGCGCGGAGCTCGCCGAGCACCTCCGGGTCGGCGGGTTCGGCGTAGGGCGCGTACCGGGGACCGTCGCCGGAGAACTGGGCGGCCCACTCGGCGAGCGAGGGCCCCGGCCGAACGGGTCCGTCGATGACGGAGGAGTCGTCGGTGAACATGGTCACGTCCTCGGCCATGGAGTTCATCCGCAGCAGCGGTGACTGCTCGTGCCGCCAGACCCGGCCCGGACCCGGCGGGTGCGGATCGATCAGATGGATGCGCAACGCCCGCTCACCGGTCCAGAGTTCACCGGAGTTGGCGGCCAGGCGCTCCAGCAGACCGGTGGCCCGCGGTCCGGCACCGACGACGGCCAGTACGGCGGCGGTGGCGGAGGCGGAAGCGGTGGCGGAAGCGGTGGCGCTCACTTGTCACCGCCGGTCACGGGCCGGGCGTCGGCGGACGTCGCGGCACTCAGCCGGGAGCGGACGGCGCCCAGCCACTCCCGCAGCCGCCGCACCGGGGTGGGCGGCAGGGCGCGGGAGGTGCCGCGCGCGTAGTGCCGTTCCACATAGAACTGGCCGACGCTGAGCACCGTGGTGACCGCGATGTACCACAGGGTGGCCACCAGCAGCAGCGGGATCACCTGGTAGGTCTGGTTGTAGACCAGCTGCACCGAGTACAGCAGGTCGTGCACGGCCAGCACACTGACGATGCTGGTGCCCTTCAGCGTGCCGATCAGCATGTTGCCGGCGGTCGGCACGATGGAGCGCATCGCCTGCGGGATCACGATCCGGCGCAGCGTACGGCGCCTGCTCAGGCCGAGCGCCTGGGCGGCCTCGGTCTGCCCGGCGTCCACCGACAGGATGCCGCCGCGCACCACCTCGGCGGCGTACGCGGCCTCGTGCAGGGTGAGGCCGACCACCGCGGTGAGGGTGGGCCCGAACAGGTCGACCGTCTTGACGGTGACGAACTCCGGACCGAACGGGACGCCGAGCCCGAGGGTCGGATACAGGGCGCCGATGTTGAACCAGAACAGCAGCTGCACCAGCAGCGGCGTGGACCGGAAGATCCATACGAACCCCCAGCTGAGGGTCCGCAGCACCGGGTTGACCGAGAGCCGCATCACGGCCAGCGGCGTACCCAGCAGGAAGCCGAGCACCATCACCGCGGCGGTCAGCCAGAGGGTGAGCAGCAGTCCGTCGAGGACCGCGCCGGTGGTGAAGTACCGGCCGACGACGCCCCACTGGAACGCGTCGTTGCGGACGACCGAGTTGAGGACCATGGCGAAGACCAGCAGCGCGCCGGCCGCGGCCACCCAGCGGCCGGTGTGGCGGCGCGGCACGATGCGGGGCAGGTCCGCACCGGGTGAACCGGGTCCGTCTGGTGCGTCAGGTGTGGCAGGTGTGTCGGGGGTGCGGACACGGCCGGTGGTGACGGTGGAGGGAGTGGTGACGTCGGAACGTGTGGCCATCGGGGGCTCTCCGGGGGAGGGATGCGCAAGCGTCGGTGACCACCCGGCGACACCGGCGGCAGGGCGCGGCGCGAACGCCGTACGGGGCACGGTGCGGCCGGGAGGCCGGCGTCATCACACTTGCCGCGTCCCTCAACGCGGCCGGAGGGCACCGCACAGGGCGGGGCCGATCCGTGTCGATCGTATGTGCCCATGGCCTCGCCGTGTCAACAGGGCCTCGGCGGGGCGGTGTCGGGCCTCGGGAGGGCGGTACCGGTATGCGGTCGCCGCTTGACGAGCCGCGTGATGTCCTGCTCAATTAGTCGCATGGACGCCCAGCAGCGCTTGGTCTCGCGTGACCACATCGACTTCGGTCGGGTGTGGTCCGCGGCGTGTCGCGGCTGACTCCGCGGCGGAAAGCCCGACCGGTCCTTCCCTCCCTCGGCGATCCCTCGATCCCTTGATCTCTCGATCCCGTGATCTCCTGATTCCGTGATCTCCTGATCCGGTGATCTCCTGATCCCGTTGCGGGCCGAGTCCTCCTTCGCGCTCGTCCGCGCCGCCGCCTCCCGTTCCTCCCCGCCACTCGGCGTCATCACGTCTTCCAGGACCGCACCGGACACCGCGGTCCTGACAGCCCTTCACGCTTTCGACCGCCGGCGGTCGCCGACCCCGTACGCGTGCGGCCGGCGGCCCCTGCCACCCTGCCCGAAAGGCCCTTGCCATGCCCGTGGAATTTCTCGGCATAGCCGCCACCAACGACGGCTCGGAGACCACTCCTCGCTCCGGCGCCGCCTTCGACAAGGAATACACGCTCCGGCTCGCCCGGGCGCACGAGGACCACGGCTGGGACCGGGTGCTGTTCGCCTACGGCTCCGGGGCACCGGACCCCGCCCCGGCCGCCGCCTACATCGCCAGTCGGCTGGACCGCCTCCAGCTCCTGCTGGCCCACCGGCCCAACGTCTCCTACCCGACCTTCGCCGCGAAGACCTTCGCCACCCTCGACCGGATCAGCGAGGGACGGCTGACCGTCCACTTCATCACCGGCGGCAACGACCACGAACAGGGCCGCGAGGGCGACACCCTCACCAAGGACGAGCGCTACGCCCGCACCCGGGAGTACATCCGGATCGTCAAGAAGATCTGGACGACGCGCGAGCCCTTCGACCACGAGGGCGAGCACTACCGCTTCCACGACTTCGTCAGCGATGTCTTCCCGGTGCAGCAGCCCCGGCCGAACGTCTCGTTCGGCGGTTCGTCACCCGCCGCGTACGCGGCCGGCGGCGCCGAGGCCGACATCTACTGCCTGTGGGGCGAGCCACTGGCGCGTACCGCCGAGCAGATCGAGAACGTCAAGGCCGCCGCGCGGGCCGCGGGACGCACGGACGTCCCGCGCATCCAGGTCGCCTTCCGCCCGATCATCGCCCCGACGGAGGAACTGGCCTGGGAGAAGGCGCACCGCACGGTCGGCGCCATCCGCCGGCGGCGCGGGTCGGGCGTGGTACGCCACCACCGCCGCGACACCCCGCAGGCCGCGGCACCTCAGAACACCGGCTCCCAGCGGCTGATCGCCATCGCCGAGGCGGGCGAGCGCTACGACCGCGCCCTGTGGACCCCCACCGCCGCCGCCACCGGTGGCGCGGGCAACTCCAACGCCCTGGTCGGCACCCCGGAGACGGTCGCCCAGGCCCTCCTCGACTACTACGACCTCGGCGTGGACATCCTCTCCGCCCGCGGCTACGACCTGCTCGGCGACGCGATCGACTTCGGCCGGTACGTCATCCCGATCGTCCGCGAAGAGGTCGCCAAGCGCGACGCCGAGCGGGCGGACCGCGCCCCCCAGTCCCTGGCGGCGGTGCGCGGATGACGTCCGTGGTCCGGCCCGTCACCGGACTGACGGTGACCCGGGCAGCGGTGTCCGACCCCAGGGTCCGCCCCCTGCTGCGCGAACTCGGCGACGAGTACTCCGCGCGCTACGGAAAGGACGCGCACGCCGAACTGGCCCGCTACCCCGACGAGGAGTTCACCGCGGCGTACGGAGGCGTCCTGCTGCTCCTGCTGGAGGACGGGACGTCCGTGGCGGGCGGTGCCTTCCGCCGGTACGACGACGACACCGCCGAACTGAAACGCATCTGGACCCACTCCGCGCACCGCCGGCGTGGGCTGGCCCGCCGGGTCGTCGCCGAACTGGAACGCGAGGCGCGGGCCCGCGGTTACCGGCGGATCTACCTGACCACCGGCCCGCGCCAGCCAGAGGCCCGCGCCCTGTACCTGGCCACCGGCTACACACCGCTGTTCGACACCGCGGCCGACCCGGAGACCATCGGGCCGCTGCCGTTCGAGAAGCACCTGGGCGGCAGACGGCCGGAGAACCACCTGAGCACGGCGCGGACGCGCTCCGCGCGGCCCGGGAACCACCCGAAGGAGACCGACCAGTGAACCCCACCGTGGCCAGGGCGCGCCCGCGCCACCTCGTCGCCGTCACCCTGCTGCCCCTGCTGGCGCTGACCGCCTGCGGCTCCGGCGACACCGGTGCCACCGCTCCGGCGGGCGCCCAGTCCCCCGCGCCGACCGACGACCCGGTCGCCGCCGTCCGCAAGGTGGAGTCGGCGGCCGCCCTGCTGCCCGCCGAGGTCCGCGAGGCGGGCACGCTACGGGTGGGCAGTTCGGTCGGAGCGCCGCCCTCCGCCTACTACCCGAACGGTTCCGACAAGGCACCCGAGGGCCAGGACATCGACCTCACCGACGCCGTCGCCAAGGTCCTCGGCATCGAGGTGCGGCGCCAGGACGCCTCGTTCGAAACGATCCTGCCCGCCCTCGAAAGCGGCAAGTACGACGTGGGCACCGGCAACTTCGGCGTCACCAGCGAGCGCCTGAAGACCATCGACTTCGTCACGTACATCGACGACGGCCAGGGCTTCGCGGTGAAGAAGGGCAGCACCGCCCTGAAGAAGAAGGTCACCGACCTCACCCAGCTGTGCGGCCTGACCATCGGCACCAACGCCGGCACCACGTTCGAGTCCACCCTCACCGCGCGCGAGAGCGTGTGCGCCGACGCCGGGAAGGAGCCCTACGACGTCAAGGTGTACTCGGAGAACGGCGCCACCCTCACCGCGCTCCAGCAGGGCCGGATCGACGTGGTCATGTCGACCATCAACGGCCTGCGCCACCAGGCCGCGCAGCCCGCCGCGCAGACCGTCTTCGTCGGGGAGTACCACCGCCTCGACGTCGGCTTCGCCTTCAAGAAGGGCTCCCCGCTCACCAAGGCGTTCCAGGCCGCCGTCGACGAACTGATCGACGACGGCACGTATGCCCGCATCCTCGAAAAGTGGGGCACCTCCGCCTCCGCGATCGACGCGTCGCGGATCAACCCGCCCGAGCACACCTGAAGCCGAGCAGGAACCCCGTCATGAGACTCACCACCGACTCCGCCACCGATCCCACCGCCGCCCCGCCCGGCGCGGCCGTCCCCGGCGGCGGTCCCGAGGCCCCGCCGGCCCCCGACGACCCGGCGTCCCTCAAGGTCGTCCCCGCCCGCCATTACGCCCGGTGGGCGGCGGCCGCCGTCGTGGCCGTGCTGGCGGCCCAGTTCGGGCACGGCCTGGCCACCAACCCCGTATGGGAATGGCAGGTCTTCGGCGACTACGTGCTGTCCGAGACCATCGTCCGGGCAGTGTGGGTCACCCTCCAGCTCACCGCGTACGCCACCGTGCTCGGCTTCCTGCTGGGCACCGTCCTGGCGTTCATGCGGCTGTCGCGCAGCCCGCTGCTGCAGACCGTCGCCTGGACCTACATCTGGGTCTTCCGGTCCATCCCGATGATCGTCCAGCTCGTGTTCTGGTTCAACCTCAGCGCTTTGTACGAGAGCCTGGGTATCGGGGTTCCCTTCGGACCGGTGTTCTGGTCGGTCGACAGCGACAGCCTCATCGGCACGATCGGGGCCGCGGTCATCGGACTCTCCCTGCACCAGGCCGCCTACGCCGCCGAGATCGTCCGCGGCGGCGTCATCTCGGTCGACCCGGGGCAGTCCGAGGCCGCCGCCGCCCTGGGCATCCCGCGGCTGCGGCAGATCCGCCGGATCGTCCTGCCCCAGGCCATGCGCGCCATCCTGCCCACGGCCGGCAACGAGATCATCGGACTGCTCAAGGGCACCTCGGTGGTCTACGTGATGGCCATCGGCGAGCTGTTCTACCAGGTCCAGGTCGTCTACGGCCGCAACGGCCGGGTGATCCCGCTGCTGCTGGTGGCCACCGCCTGGTACGTGGTGCTGACCTCCCTGCTGTCGGTCCTCCAGTACTACGTCGAACGCCGCTTCGCCCGCGGCGCCGACCGCACCCCGCCGCCCACACCGCTCCAGCGCCTGCGGCACACCGCCCGCTCCCTGCGCGCGGCGGCGGCCCGGCGCGAACTGCCCGTCGTACCGCTGAAGACCCCGGGAGGGAACCGATGAGCGACTTCATGGTGGACGTCCGCGGCGTCCACAAGAGTTTCGGCCCCCTTCACGTACTGCGCGGCGTCGACCTCCAGGTGCCCGCCGGGCAGGTCACCGTGATCCTGGGGCCCTCCGGCTCCGGCAAGTCCACGCTGCTGCGGACCATCAACCACCTGGAGAAGGTCGACCGCGGCTGGATCGGCATCGACGGCGAACTCATCGGCTACCGCCGCTCCGGCGGCACGCTGCACGAACTGAAGGAGAAGGACGTCCTCAAGCAGCGCACCCACATCGGGTTCGTCTTCCAGGACTTCAACCTCTTCCCGCACCTGACCGTCCTGGAGAACCTGGTCGAGGCCCCCGTCTCCGCGCTGCGCCGCCCGCGCGCGGTGGCGGAGGAGACGGCACACCGGCTGCTGGACCGCGTGGGACTCGCCGACAAGGCCGGCGCCTATCCACGCCAGCTCTCCGGCGGCCAGCAGCAGCGCGTCGCCATCGCCCGCGCGCTCGCCCTGGAGCCGAAGGTGCTGCTCTTCGACGAACCCACCTCCGCGCTCGACCCCGAACTGGTCGGTGAGGTCCTCGACGTCATCAAGGACCTGGCCGGCACCGGCACCACCATGATCGTCGTCACCCATGAGATCGGCTTCGCCCGCGAGGTCGCCGACACCGTGGTGTTCATGGACGGCGGTGTGGTCGTCGAACAGGGCCCGCCCGCGGCCGTCCTGGACGCCCCGCGTCACGAACGCACCCGTGCCTTCCTCGCCAAAGTCCTCTGACCGCCTTCCCCTTCCCCGCCAGGAGAACCACCGTGCCCGTCCTCGCCCGCACCACCGCCGCCGTCACGATCACACTCGCCTCGGCCCTCGTCCTCGCCGGCTGCTCCGACCCCTCCGACGGCTCCACGGCCGAGGTCGCCGGTACGTCGGGCGCCAAGACGAAGATCAATCTGAGTGCCGATCAGCAACGCGTCACCACGGCGAAGGTCGACTCCATAGCCGCCCGGCTCCCCGCCGAGGTGCGCGAGAGAGGCACCCTGGAGGCCGTCGCCTCCTCCACCTCCGCCGCCCCGCTGAACTTCTACGCCACCGACAACAAGACCGTCATCGGCGTCGAGACCGACCTCGTCCACCTGGTCGCCGACGTCCTCGGCCTGAAGGTCCGCATCACCCCGGTCTCCTGGGAGAACATCTTCGTCGGCCTCGACAGCGCCAAGTACGACGTGGGCTTCAGCAACATCACCGTCACCGAGGAACGCAAGGAGAAGTACGACTTCGCCACCTACCGCGAGGACAACCTCGGCTTCGAGGCGAAGAAGGGCAGCGGCCTGAAGGTCGACGGGCCCGAGGACGTGGCCGGGCTGACGGTCGCCGTGAGCAGCGGCACCAACCAGGAGAAGCTGCTCGTCGAGTGGTCGAAGGAGAACGAGAAGGCCGGCCGGAAGCCGGTCGACATCAAGTACTACCAGAGTGACAGCGACACCTACCTCGCGCTGCGCTCCGGCCGCATCGACCTCTACCTCGGCCCCAACCCGACCGCCGCCTACCACGCGGCCACCGGTGGGCAGACGGAGGTCGTCGGCACGTACTCCGGAGCCGGTGACACCTTGCAGGGCCTCATCGCGGCCACCACGAAGAAGGACAGCGGCCTCGTCGAACCGCTCGCCGACGCGCTGAACGAGGTCATCCGCAACGGCACCTACGGCAAGGTGCTCGCCCGCTGGGGCCTGTCCGACGAGGCCGTCGAGAAGTCGGAGATCAACCCGCCCGGCCTGCCGAAGACCGGCGAGTAGCCCGCGGCACGGCACCGCCGGCGTCATTTCTCTATTATCCCTACCGGATTTATAGGAAACTGTTGACCGGGGGTGGTCGGGGTGCGCAGGATGGAACACATGTGCAGCACGCAGCAGCCGCTCGTTCGCCGTCGGCATGTCGACTTCTGTCGCGTCGCCAGCGCGGTCTGCCGCCTTCCGCAGGACGACCTCTGACGCGCCGACACCCGCCGTCACGCCACCCCGCTTGCCCCCCCCTGTTCTCGACTCGCCTCCTCCCGGCCGCCTGCCCGGCCGCCCGGCGCCCCTGTCAAGGAGCCCGTCATGACCACCCCCCTGCCGTCCGACACCCCGCCACCCGGACCCGCCGACCCCGGCCCGCGCCATCTGCGGCTCGTGCCCGGGCAACCGCCCGGCGACCCGGGGGCGGGGACCGCCGGGCCGCTCGTCGGCTACGTCGTGTTCGTCCCGGAGGGCACCGACCCGGCCCGCCTGTTCGTCCCGGACGGGCCGCGGCCGGTCATCCACGCCCTCGCCCCCGCGCCGGCGGCCTCCGCCGAGCGGAGCACGGCCGAGGAGGAGAACGGCATCCGGATCGACGCCGTACGACGTGTCGCGCGGATCGGCGGACGCGTACTGGACCTGACCTACCTGGAGTTCGAACTGCTCGCCCACCTCGTCGCCCACCCCGACCAGGTGCTTTCCCGCGAGTCGCTCATCGGCAGCGTATGGGGGTACGGCCACATCGGCGACGGCCGCACCGTCGACGTGCACATCGCCCGGGTGCGGGCCAAGCTCGGCCGCGCCCACCGGCACCGGATCGTCACCGTCAGGCGGGTGGGCTACAAGTACACCCCCGCCCGGCCGCGGTGTTCCGGCTCCGCGTCGTGAGGACAGCCCCGAGGAGGAACGGCAGTGGCACCGCCCCAGCCCGGCCCGACGTCCGACCGCCGGTCACCGAGGGGCCGGGAGCGGACATGACGACGACCACCCCCGCCCCGGAACCGACCGCCTCCGCCCCGGAACCGACCGCCCCCGCCCCGGCCGGGGCGCCGGGCCGTGCCCACTGGCTGCGTGTCGCCCGCGAGGTGGCCGAGGACCTGGCCACGGACGCCATCACCCGCGACCAGGCCTGCAAGCCCCCGTTCGACGAGGTCGCCCGGCTCCGTGAGGCCGGACTGCTGACCCTGCTGATCGCCGGCGAGCACGGCGGGGGAGGCGCGGACTGGGGCACGGCCCACGCCGTCGTCCGGGAGGTCGCCGCGGCCGACGGAGCCATCGGCCAGCTCCTCGGCGGGCACTACGTCCTGTCCTGGACGGCCCGCTTCTTCGCCGGTCCCGACCTGGCCGAACGGGTCGCCCGCCGGTCCGCGGCGGGCCAGTGGTGCTGGGGCGGCGGCTTCGCCGCCCACGAGCCCCCGCTGCGGCTCACCCCGGACTCCTCCGACGGCTACCTTCTGAACGGCCGTCAGGGCACCGTCGGCGGCGCCCGCGTCGCCGACCGGCTGGCCGTCCGCGCCGCCCGGGCCGACACCGGCGAACCACTGGCCGTCCTCGTCGACCCCGCCCATCCCGGCGTGACGAGCGGGGACGACGGTGACGCGTTCGGACAGCGGCTGTCGGGCGGCGGCAGCGTGGAGTTCGACGCCGTACCCGTCGCGGGTGACGCGGTGCTGGGGTCGCTCTCCGCCGACGAGGGCGCGCTGCCGCCGTTCGCCGGCCTGGCCGCCGCCACCGGCCGCCTGGTCTCCGCCCAGCTCTGCCTGGGCATCGCCGAAGGTGTGCTCGCGGAGGCCCGTGAGTACACCAGGACCCGCGAGTACACCCGGGCCGGCGACCGCTCCCTGCTCGGCGACCACCCCGGGGCCGGCCTCCCGTCCTGGCAGGACGGCCTGGCACGGGACCCGTACGTGCTGGTCACCTACGGTGAACTCACCGTCGACGCGCGCGCGGCGTCCGCCCTCGCCGACCAGGCGGTGGCCGCACTCGACGGCGGGCTGGCCCGCGGCGAGGAGCTCACCGACGACGAGTGCGCCGAGATCTCCGTACTCGCCGCCGCCGCCGAAGCCGCCGCCGCGCGCGCCGTCCACGACATCACCACCCGCACCCTGGACGTCATCGGCCCGGGTGCCGCCTCCTCACGTCACGGGTTCGACCGCTTCTGGCGCAACGCCCGCACCCACACCCTCTACCACCCCGTGGCCCACGGACTGCGCGAGGTGGGGGACTACTTCCTCAGCGGGGCGCACCCCCCGTTCGCCCTCCCCGCCTGACGGGCACGGCGCGCCCCGCCCCGGAGCGGCGGCCGGTGGCGGGGGAGAGGGCCGCCTTCGTGCATCGCCGCGGACCGTAGGCGGCCGAAGCCGGGCACACGTGGAAGCACCGGCCGTACGGAGGCGGTGGCGCCCCGCACGGCCGGTGCCCGGCGTGCCGTGCCCGGTCAGCGGGCGACCAGCAGCCCCCGGCCGCGCAGCACCCGGCGCTCCAGCGGACTGAAGACCAGCAGGTCGACGGCGATGCCCACCACCAGGATCAGCAGGATGGCGAGGAACACCTGCGCCATGCTGGAGTTGTTGCGGCCGTTCTCCAGCAACTGGCCCAGCCCGATGCCCAGATCCGGCGAGGACGCGATGATCTCGGCCGCCATCAGCGACCGCCAGGAGAACGCCCAGCCCTGCTTGAGCCCCGCGAGATAGCCCGGCAGCGCGGCCGGCATCACGATGTGCCACGCGCCGCGCAGCCCCGTGGCGCCCAGCGTGCGGCCGGCCCGCAGGTACAGCGGCGGGATCTGGTCCACCCCCGCCACCAGACCGTTGGCGATCGACGGCACGGCACCGAGCAGGATCACCGCGTACATCATCTTGTCGTTGAGCCCCAGCCAGATCACGGCGGGCGGCACCCACGCCACGGACGGCAGGGACTGCAGCCCGGACAGGATCGGCCCGATCGCGGCCCGGACGAACCTCACCCTGGAGACCAGCAGACCGAGCGGTGTGCCGATGACCAGCGCCAGCAGGAAGCCCAGCAGACCACGGGAGACGGAGGTCCAGATGTAGTCCAGCAAGGTGCCCTGGAGCCACGCGTCGGACACCTCGCCCCACACCGCGGACGGCGAGGGCAGCTTGTACGCGGGCGCGACCCGTGCCCACACCAGTACCTGCCAGACGACCAGGACGAGGGCGACGGCGGTGACGGGTGGCAGAACCTTGCGCAGCAGGACCTCGCGCAGCGGCGGACGGTCCACCTGCACGGTGTCCAGCGCGTCCAGCCCGGCCTCCAGGCCCGCCAGATCCTGCGTCGCCGTGTCGTGCCGGTGCCCAGGATCGGTGTCAGTGCCGGCCATGGCGGCGGATCTCCCCTCGCAGTTCCTCGGTGATCTCGGCGGACAGCTCGGCGACCGCGCCGTCCTCCAGGCGGCGCGGCTGCGGGATGCCGACCGTCCAGGACCGGGCGATCCGCCCCGGCCGCGACGACAGCAGCACCACCCGCTGGGCCAGCCGCACCGCCTCGCGCACGTTGTGCGTGACGAACAGCACGGAGAGGCCGGTCTCCCGCCAGATCCGGGTCAGTTCGTCGTGCAGGACGTCCCGGGTGATGGCGTCGAGCGCGGCGAACGGCTCGTCCATCAGCAACAGCCGGCTGTCCTGGGCCAGCGCCCGGGCCAGCGCCACGCGCTGCCGCATCCCGCCGGACAGCTCGTGCACCCGCTTGCCGTACGCCCCGTGCAGCCGGACCAGTTCGAGCAGCCGCTCCGCCTCAGGCCGGCGCTCGGGTTTGGCCACGCCCCGCATCTTCAGGGCCAGTTCGATGTTCTTGCCCGCCGTCAGCCACGGGAACAGCGCGTGTTCCTGGAACATCAGGGCGGGCCTGCCGTCCGTGCTGATCGCACCCGCGGACGGCCGGTCCAGGCCGGCCACGAGGTTCAGCAGCGTCGACTTCCCGCACCCGGAGGCCCCGAGGAGGGTGACGAACTCACCGGGTGCGACATCGAGCGTGATGTCGTCCAGGACGAGCTGCTGTCCGCCGGGCGACCCCGGCGCGGGAAAGGACTTCGAGACGTGCTCGACACGGGCGGCGTGCGTCGCGGCCCCGGTGCCCTCAGCGGCCTTGGCTGTCGCGGTGGCCATGGTCGTCACCTCCAGGGATCTTCATGGGATCGGTGCGTCCGGTCGCCGTCACCGGGTGCCGAGACCGGCGTCGTCGACCTCGGCCTCGCCCTCGGCCTTGAGGACCTTGTTCAGGGGCGCGAGGTCGTAGATGCCCTTGAGGTCCGGCTGCTCCAGCAGTCCCGCCTTCACCGCGTGCTCGGCCTCGGTGTCCAGCGTCGAGGCCAGCGGGTCGTCCAGGAAGGTGATGGACTTCCACGCCGGGTCGATGACCTCGGCCGGCAGCGCCTTGCCGGAGAGCTTCTCCAGCGCCTTGTTGGCGGACGCCTTCGCCTCGTCGGGGTTGGCGTTGATCCATTTGTTGGTCTCGACCGAGCCGCGCAGCACCGCCTCGACGACGTCCGGGTGCTCCTTGAGGAACTTCTGCGACACGATGATGTTGGTGATCACGAACTTCTTGTCAGGCCACAGGTCGGACTCGTCCAGCAGCACCTTCGCACCGTCGGCGACCAGCTTGGACGCGGTCGGCTCCGGTACCCAGGCGC
The DNA here is from genome assembly GCF_055562815.1 of Streptomyces sp. NPDC016677. Lineage (NCBI taxonomy): Bacteria > Bacillati > Actinomycetota > Actinomycetes > Kitasatosporales > Streptomycetaceae > Streptomyces > Streptomyces sp. NPDC016677. The sequence continues at coordinate 182,349 of NZ_JBVHEO010000010.1, forward strand.
CGTCGATCGAGCCGGACTTGTAGGCGTCCGGCGTCACCTTGTTGTCCGAGCGGACGACCGACACGTCGCCCTTGCCGCTCTGCGCGTCGACCTTCCAGCCCTGTTCCGCGATCCAGTTGAGGAAGGCGACGTCCTGGGTGTTGCCGAGCTGCGGGGTGGCTATCTTCTTGCCCTTCAGGTCGTCCTCGGACTTGATCGTGTCCGGGTTGACGACGAGCTTCACCCCGCCGGAGGCCGAACCGCCGATGATGCGCAGGTTCTTGCCGTCCGCCTTGGTGTAGCCGTTGATGGCGGGGGAGGGGCCGATCCAGCCGATGTCTATGGAGCCGGAGTTGAGGGCTTCGATCTCGGACGGGCCGGCGTTGAAGGTCGACGCCTTGATCGTGGTGCCGCCCAATTCCTCCTGGAACAGGCCCTCCTGGACGCCGACGAGTGCGGTGGCGTGGGTGAGGTTCGGGAAGTAGCCGATCCTGACCTCGTCCGCGGAGAGCTTCTTCGCGTCCGCGGCGACGCCCGTGCGCTGGTCGTCGTCGGTGGACTCGGAGCCGTAGCCGCAGGCCGTCAGCAGGAGGGGGAGCGCCGCCAGGGCGGCGAGGGTGCGCAGGGGGGTGAACGGTCTGGCGGCAGACACGGAAGTGTCCTTTCGGAGGGTGCGTGGGCACGGAGCTGCGGGGGCACGCGCGCGAGGCCGCGTGTGCCCGGGGAACGTCCAGGGACGGGACGGCGATGCGGGCGCCGTCCTGTTCCTCGGTGGGCCGGTCTTGTCGTGGGTCTCAGAGGCTGGGACAGACGGCGCTGGACGTGCGGAGGAGGTCGATGTGCCGACGGGAGGTGAGGAAACGGGAGGTGAGAAGGGGCAGCGATCGGCCTGCGCGGCTGAGCGTCCTCATGGTCATCACCCCTTGATCCCTAGTTTTCCCACCGGGTTGATAGGGATCGTGGCAGAAGGTGGCGCCCATCCCAAGGGGGAGTTCATATTATGGTCAGCCGGGTCTCGTCATGTGAGACGCGTAGGGGGTGGCCGACCTGTCAGGGGTTGGTCCAGGCCCCCGGGGTGTCGGTCAACGCGGCAACGTCGGCGGGCAGTTCGGCCGAGGCGACGTCGGCGAGCGTCACCCCGTCGAGAATCTCGCGGACGTTGGACCGCAGGGCGATCCAGAGCGGCAGCAGCGACTCGGCGGGCCCCCGGTAGGACAGCTCCGGCGGGCGGACTCCGCGGACGGACACCAGGGGGCCGTCCACGACGCGGATGACATCGGCGATGGAGATGGACGCGGCCGGCTTGGCCAGCCGGTAACCGCCGTTGCCGCCGCGCTGGCTGACCACGAGCCCGCCGCGGCGCATGTCGCTGAGGATGCCCTCGAGGAACTTGTGCGGGATGTCCTGGGCGTCGGCGATGGCCTCGGCCTTCACCGGCCCGTCATCCCCCGACGCGACGAGTTGCAGCGCGGCTCGTACCGCGTAGTCCGCCCTGGCTGAGATCCGCATACGTGCATTATTCCGCACGGCGGCGTGGCCTTCCGCCGGGCGTCAGCGCCGAGGTCGTGCGGGTGCCGGGGGCCTTCGCGCGGTACGTGCGGGTGGGGCGGTCCGTCGCGCGCGGAGCCACGTCGGCCGGGTACGCCGGTGGACGGCCGTCCCCTCCTGTACGTCCGAGGTGGCGTGGGACATCCTGCGGGAGGCGTCCCAGCTCTCCAACACCAAGCTCCGCACGGTCGCCGAGGCCGTCACCGCCAGCGCGGGCAACGACGGCCCGCCCCGCCACCGGAGATCCGCACGGCCCTGCGGACAACGGTGGCCCGGCACGGACGGTGAGGGAGCACGCCCCGCGCCTGGTCGATCACCGGACGGGAGACAGGTACGGTCCGGCGGGCCGGGTCCCGGCCGGCGGGGCGGTCCCCGGCGGCGGGCGCCCTGCCGGCCGGAGCCCCTCCCGCCGCCGGGGTGCTCCCGTGACACGCGGGGACGGGCGGACGTCGGGCCGGTGGCGCGTGGCGCGGCTCAGCCCGCCCGGCGCCGCAGCGCCAGCCAGAGCAGCAGGACGCCCGCTCCCGCACCGGTCAGCAGCAGGACGCGGTTGTCCCGCGTCGCCCGGGCCGACCGGGCGGCCGTCTCCCGCACCGGCTCCGGTGCCTTCTCGTACCACGTCCGGCCGGCTCGGGACGCGGCGGCACGGGCCTGCCCGGTGGCGCGGACAGCCTTGTCCCGGACCGGCTCGGGCACCCTGCCCCGCACCCGGTGCGCCACCTCACCGGCCCTGGCCTTCGCCTGCCCGGCGACCGAGGCGGCCTGTGTCCGTGCCTGCCCGGCGACCGAGGCGGCCTGTTCCTTGGCCTGCCCGACGGCCGAGGCCGCCTGTTCCTTGGCCTGCCCGGCCACCGCCGCGGCCTGGGTCCTGGCCTGGCTCGCCTTCTCCTGGGCGCGGGCCTTGACGTCCGTCCTGGCCGCCAGGGCTTCCACCGTCTCGCCCAGTTCCCTGCGGGTGCGTTCGACCTGCCGCCGCAGTTCCTCGGGGCTCTGCGCGGTCGGTCCGTCGTGCGGCGGCTGGGTCATCGGTGTGCGCTCCCCTTGATCTCGGCCACGTCGGCCTTGATGTTCTCGATGGTCCGCTGCGGCGTGGGCGGCGCCGCCCGGTCGACCTGCTTCTTGCCGGTCAGGGCCAGCACCGCGGCGATCACGCCGAGCACCGCGGTCACGATCAGCGCCGCGGCCCACACCGGCAGGGGGACCGCCAGGCCCGCGATCGCGGTGGCCACCAGGGACTGGAGCATCAGGAACCCCACCAGGCCGGCACCCCCGAACATGCCCCCGCCCTTGCCGTACCGCTTCCCCTTCTCCTTCATCTCCGCCTGTGCCAGCCTCAGTTCGCCGCGCACCAGCTCGGTCAGCTGCTGCGAGGCCCGCTGCACCAGCTCGCTCACCGGCTCCTGCCCCGGCCCGTTCCCCGGTCCGTGTCCGTCCGCACCGGCGGAGTGCGGCCGCGTGCTCATGGTCGCCACGGTGATCATCTCCGTTCCGTTCGCCGCTTGCCGGGTCCCGCGCCGCGGTCCCCGGCGTCCCTGAAGCGCGCGAGTACCCCCGACGACGGCCACCAGACGGCCGTCGTCAGGCCGCGTCCGAGTGCCGGGCCCGGCCCTCGGCACGGCGACGGCGGTGTTCCGCCGCCGCGCCGACGATCAACCGCAGATGCCCGTGCCGCCCGTGCTGCCGGTGCCGCCCGTGCCGTGCCGCCGACGTCCGTTCGGGCGGGCCGAACAACCGGTCCTCCAGCCGGTCCATCCCGTAGAGCAGAAGGCCCAGGACGGGCAGCAGCAGAACGGCGACGACGATCACCACGGGCCCCCTTCGCACCGGCACGCCGTACCGGGTGCCCGCTGTGCGCCCCGGGAGCGGTGACCGGAGGTGAAGGTTCCATGACCGTGGGACACCTGCCGGGCGCGCCCCGGCCCGCCACATGCCGACCGGCCCCCGCGCGGGTAGCGTCCCTGAGTGGGAGCCGTACCGGGTGCCGGGCCCGCGGTGCGGCCCGGCGGGAGCGGGACGGACGAAGGCCGTTCCGGTCCGGATCGATTGTCCCCGGTGCCGCTGGAGGTGCTCGGTGACCAGCACACGTGGACCGGCCGTCGGCCTCGACGCGCTGGACGCCGCCCTCACGGAGACCGTGCGCCGGATCGGCGCGTCCCTGGGCGCGCTGTACCTGCTGGCACCGCGCGAGCCGCTGCTGCGGCTGGACGTGCTGTACGGCGCGCCCGCCGAGTTCGCCGCGCCCTGGGCCAGGGTCCCGCTGGCCGCTCCCACCCCGGTGGCCGACGCGGCCCGCGAGAACCGGCTGGTGTGGGCCGGCGGCCACGAGCAGCTGGCCAGGGCCTACCCCCGTACCGCGGTGGCCCTGCCCTACCCGATGGCGCTGGCCGCCGCGCCCGTCACCGGCGTCCGGCCCTGGGGCGCGCTGCTGCTGATGTGGCCGGTCCCGCGCCCGCCGCACATGTCCGGACGGGAACACGGGCACATCACCGCCAGTTGCCGCCGCCTGGCCCGGCTGATCGAGGAGGCCGCCGGACACGGGGTCCCGTCGGACCGCGACGGCCCGCCACGCGTCGTGCCGGCCGGGCGTGCCCGCCCGGGAGCGAGCCCCGGCCTGGCCGCCGCCGATTTCGCCGAGCGTCTGCCCGGCGGCAGCTGCGCCGTGGACCTGGCGGGACGTTTCACCTACCTCAGCTCCGGAGCCTGCGAGCTGCTGGGCCGGGACGCCGGCCAGTTGCTGGGCACTCTGCCGTGGCAGTCCCTGCGCTGGCTCGACGACCCCGTCTACGAGGACCGCTACCGCACGGCCGTCCTCAGCCGGCGGCCGGTCGCCTTCACCGTGTGCCGCCCGCCGGACCGGTGGCTGGACTTCCACCTCTACCCGGACGCCAGCGGCATCAGCGTCCGCATCGTGCCCGGCGGCGCCGAGCCGGCTGCGGCCGAGGTGCCGGGCCGGGCCGCGCGCCTCGCCGCACCGGCCAGGGCGGGCCGGCTCCACCAGCTCACCCACCTGGCCGCCGCGCTGGCCGAGGCCGTCGGCGTACAGGACGTCATGGACCTGGTCGCCGACCAGGTCCTGCCCGCGTTCGGCGCCCAGGGCCTGATCCTGGCCGCCGCCGACGCGGGCCGGCTCACGACCACCGGGTCCCGCGGATACGCCCCCGACGTCGTCGAGCGGCTGGACGGCATGCCCGAGGACAGCGACCTGACGCCCGCCGGACGCACCCTCAGCACCGGCCTCCCGCTGTTCTTCTCCGCCCCCGAGGAACTGCGGCGCGACTACCCCGACGCCCCGGTGGTCAGCGGCAAACAGGCCTGGGCCTTCCTGCCCCTGGTCATCTCGGGCCGCCCGGTCGGCTGTTGCATCCTGTCCTACGAGCACAGGCACCGTTTCCCGGCCGAGGAACGCGCCGTCCTGACCGCCCTCGCCGGCCTCATCGCCCAGGCCCTCGACCGGGCCCGCCTCTACGACACCAAGCTCGACCTCGCCCACAGCCTCCAGCAGGCCCTGCTCCCGCGGACCCTGCCGGCCGTCGCGGGCCTGAGGGTGGCCGCCCGCTATCTGCCGGCCACCCGGGGCATGGACATCGGCGGGGACTTCTACGACCTGATCGGACTCGGCGACGGCGCCGCCGCGGCCGTCATCGGCGACGTCCAGGGGCACAACGCGGCGGCCGCGGCGCTCATGGGGCAGGTCCGGACCGCCGTCCACGCCAACGCGGCCCGCGGCACGCCGCCGGAACAGATCCTCTCCAGCACCAACCGGCTCCTGACCGACCTCGCCCCCGACCTGTTCACCAGCTGCCTCTACGCGCACCTGGACTTCACCCGCGGCCGGGTCACCCTGGCCAGCGCCGGTCACCCGCCGCCCCTGGTCCGGCTGCCCGGTGGCGTCACCCGGCCCGCCGACGTGCCGCCCGGCCCGCTGCTGGGCATCGACCCCGACGCCGGGTACCCGCACAGCGGCCTCCCGCTCGTGCCGGGGCTGACGCTGCTCTTCTACACCGACGGTCTCATCGAGACGCCGGGAGTCGACCTCGACGACGCCATCGCCCACCTCGCGCGGCACTTCGCCCAGGCCGACGACCGGGACCTCGACCTGCTGATCGACGACCTGCTGAAGGAGGCCGGCCCGTCCGGCCGGCGCACCGACGACGTCGCGCTCCTGGTGCTGCGGCGGGAGGCGGCGGACGGGAGGCACTGAGGCCCGCGCTCAGGTCCGGGGGTCGCGCTGCGCGTCGTGGCGGGCCAGGACGGACAGGACGGCGGCCACGGTCAGGCCGGCCTCCGCCTCGGCGGGATGCCGCAGGGGGACGCCCGCTTCGATCCGGTAGACGTTCGACCTTCCCTGACGGGTGTGGGAGAGGTAGCCGGCCTCTTCCAAGTCAGAAATGATCTTGTGCACCGCGCGTTCGGTGAGCCGGCAGTGCGCGGCGATGTCCCGCACGCGCGTGCTCGGATCGTCGGCGATCACCGCCAGGACGCGGGCGTGGTTGGTCAGGAACGTCCAGCCGGCGTGTGGTTCAGGTACTCCACCCATGATCCCTGAGTATGACGTGTGTTTCATGCATCAGTAAATAGGAACTCTGTTTCAGGTATCTGTTGACAGGTGACGTCGTCGGGGCCGATCCTGGTCCGAGACACAGCGCTGGAAAGGACGACGTGTGCCATGACCCCGCAACCGTTCTCCGCGGTGCGCTCCCTCACCCCCGGCGGTGTCACCGTGGTGACGCTGCGCGGTGACATCGACCAGGATGTCGGTGCCGAGGTGCGCCAGGCGCTGCTGCCGTCCGGCGTCCCGGCCCCGTTCACGGTCGTCGACCTGGCCTCGGTGTCCTTCATGGACTCGGCCGGCGTCAACGCGCTGATCCAGGCCCACCACGCCGCGCGCTCCCGTGACGGCTGGATACGGCTGGCGGCGTGTTCGCCGATGCTCCTGCGCGTGTTCGGCATCCTCGGCATCGACGGGCTCCTCCGCTGCTACCCCACCGTGCGGGAGGCCCTCGGCGACTGACGCGTCATCCGATGACGAACGGGAGCCGCGCGGCCGGCGGGCCGAGCCGGGCCCGTTCCGCGTCGGTCGGCACCCGCCGCCCGGTGCCGAGCAGCAGGGCGTCCGTGTCGGAGAACGAGGCGGGGAACGCCGTACCGGCGATCCGCTCCAGCAGTTCCCGCGACCGCGCCAGTCCCTCCGCGGGCGGCCTCGGGGCGTGGGGAAGGCGGGCGACGAGGTCGAGGTGGTGCAGCGTCCACTCCAGTACGTACGCGAGGAGGTAGTCGCCCGCGGTGAGTACCTGGCCGCGGGTGCCGACCGTCAGCCCCGGACCGGCGCGCTCCGCGGCGCGGCCGGCGGCGGAACCCACGTCGTCCAGGTGGAACTTGAGGAGCCCGGGGTCCTGGTACGCGGCGGCCAGCCGGACGGTCAGCGCGTCGAGGGGGTCGTCACCGGACGGGGGTGTCCCGGTGACCTCCCAGTACGTCACCGCGTCACGGGTGGGCTCGGCGGCGACCGGGGTCGCGAGGGTGATCAGGACGTCCTGGGCGTCGATGACCAGATGGCACACGAGGTCCCGGACCAGCCAGCCCGTACAGCCGGACGGCCGGGCGAAGTCGTCGTCCGCCAGCCCGGCGACCGCCGCGCGCAGGGCCGCCCAGGAGCGCGAGAAGAGGTCCACGGCGGCACGGTAGTGCGGCCCGTACGGGCGGACAACCGGGCCTGGGGCAGGGGGCCACCACGAGCGGCGCGCGGGCGGTCCGCCGTACGGGCGGCGCCGGCCGGTCACCGCGCGGGGGCCGGCGTCGTGCGTCAGGTTCCGGCGGCCGAGTCATCGAGCGTGCCCGGCGCAATCGCCGGGCAGGTGCGGCAACGGCGCGTCGGTCGCCCGAACGGGGGCGGCTGAAGCGCCCCCGCACCACGTGGTGCCCGCGGGGGCGCGAAAGCGCCGCCCGTGCCTCCGCGCGCTCCGTCCGGGCGGCGTTCACCGCGCGTCACGCGGCGGCCCGGCGGACCACGGTGTCAGAGTCCAGTCGTCGGGATCCATGGACGGCGCGGTCCGCCCCGCCGCCCGCGAGAAGGGACACAGGTATGGAGCCGCCGAAGACCGTGACGACCGGCGGTCTGCGAACCGACGAGGACGCCTACCGCGACGCGTTCACCCGGTTCCTGGCCAACAGCGACGAGAAGGTCACCACCCACGCCTACCTCGACGAGGTGGTGCGCCGGCTGCCGGCCCGGCGCGTGTTCCTCGACATCGGTCCCGCCGACGGTGCGACCACCCGCCATGTGGGCCGGTCCTTCGACCGCACCGTGTGCGTCGAACCCAGCGAACCCATGCGCCGGGCCCTCGCCCGCACCTGCCCCGACGCGGTGGTCCTGGCCGAACCGGTGCACCGCGCCGATCCCGGTGTCGGCGTCGACCTGGCGCTCCTCTCCCACGTCCTGTACTACATCCCCCGCGAGGAGTGGGCGGCGACGCTCCGCCGCGTCCTGGGATGGGTCGAGCCGGGCGGCACCCTGCTCGTGATCCAGCAGGACCCGGACAACGCGTGCATGCGGATGGTGCGCCACTTCACCGGCGTCGGCTTCGGCCTGCGGGAGCTCGCGGACGAACTCGCCGCGACACCGGACGGCCTGACCGGTGACCTGCGGCTGGAGTCCGTCCCCGCCCACTACCGCAGCGACGACCTGGCGGAGACGGTCACCGTCGCCGGGTTCCTCCTCAGCTTCCCCGGCAGTACCCGGCCCACGCGCGAGGCCGTGGAGAAGTACGTGCAGCGACACTTCTGGACCGAGGACGGCACCTACCGGATCGCGCACCACCAGGAGGTACTGCGCGTCGAACGGTCCGGCGCGCGCACGGACGACTGACCGGCCGGCCCGGCCGTCCGGGAAAACTCGGTTGCCCCGCCGCCGGATGCGTGCCAGCGTGTGGGTGCACTGTCGTCGAGGCAACGGAGCGGACATGCTCATCCAGAACGTTCTCCCGACCCCGCGGCCCACCCGGGCCGCCTCGCTCGCGAACGTTCCGGAGTACTCGCATGCCCACGCAGCTCAGCGCCCGCGCCGTCACGAAGTCGTACCACGGCCGACTCGTCCTTGACTCCGTCACCTGCACCCTGGGCGCCGGTGAACGCACCGGAGTGGTGGGGGAGAACGGCTCGGGGAAGAGCACCCTGCTGCGCCTGCTCGCCGGTGCCGAGCGGCCCGACAGCGGCGACATCGTCGTCCGGACCGACGGCGGCCTCGGCTACCTCCCGCAGGACGGACAGCTCCCGCCCCACCACAGCGTCCAGCAAGCCGTCGACCAGGCCCTGAGCGACCTGCGCGCCATCGAGAGCCGGATGCGCGCGCTGGAGACCGCCATGGCGGCGGGGGGCCGCGCCGCGCTCACCGAGTACGGCGAGCTGATGACCGCCTTCGAACTGCGCGGCGGCTACGAGGCGGACGCCCGCGTCGAGCGCGCCCTGCACGGACTCGGTCTGGCCGGGCTGCCCCGCGACCGGCCCGTCGGCGCCCTCTCCGGCGGCGAACAGGTCCGGCTGCGCCTGGCCGCCGTCCTCGCGTCGGCCCCCGAGGCGCTGCTCCTCGACGAGCCCACCAACCACCTCGACACGGCCGCCCTGACCTGGCTGGAGGACCACCTGCGCAGCCGCCGCGGCACCACCGTGGTGGTCTCCCACGACCGCGCCTTCCTCGAACGCGTCGCCACCACCCTCCTGGAGGTCGACGCCGACCGCCGCACCGTCACCCGCTACGGCAACGGCTACGCCGGCTACCTCGCCGAGAAGGCCGCCGCCCGCGCCCGCCAGGCCGAGGAGCACGCCCGCTGGCGGGCCGAGGTCGACGCCCTGCGCGAGAGCGCCGCCACCACCGCCCGCCGGGTGGCCCCCGGCCGGGGCATCACGGACAAGAACAAGATGGCCTACGGCATGGCCGCCGGCCGCGTCCAGCAGGCCCTCGCCGGGCGCGTGCGCAGCGCCGGGCAACGCCTGAGCCGCCTGCTCGCCGACCCCGTTCCGGCGCCCCCGGAGCCGCTCCGCTTCGCCCCCGCGTTCCGGCCCAGCCCGCTGACCGGCACCGGCCTCACCGCCACCGGCCTCACCGTGCACGGCCGGCTGGCCCCCGTCGACCTCACCGTCGAGGCCGGCGGGCGACTGCTGATCACCGGGGACAACGGCACCGGCAAGAGCACCCTGCTGCGCGTGCTGGCCGGCCGCCTCACCCCCGACGCCGGCCGGCTGACCCGGCGCGGCCGCGCCGGCCACCTGCCCCAGGAGCCCGTCTCCGGCCGCCCCGGCACGACCCTGCTGGAGACCTACGCCCGCGGTCTGCCCGGCACCCCCGAGGAACACACCGAACGACTCCTCGCCCTCGGCCTGTTCAGCCCCGACCGGCTCACCGCCCGCGTCACCGACCTCTCCACCGGCCAGCGCCAGCGTCTCGCCCTCGCCCGCCTGCTCAGCCGCCCCTGCGACATCCTGCTCCTCGACGAGCCCACCAACCACCTCTCGCCGGCCCTCGCCGAGGAACTCGAAGAGGCCCTGCACACCTACCCCGGCACCCTCGTCCTCGTCTCCCACGACCGCCGACTGCGCGAGCGCTGGCGGGGCGGCCACCTCACCCTCCCGGCCCGGCACCGGAGCCCCGCTCCGCCCGCCTGAGGCCCCCACCGACCACCGTCCGACCACCGAACGAAGGAGACCCACATGACCGCCGGCCGGCAGAAGAAGACCGAGCAGCCCGAGGAGACGACGGCGAAGACCCAGGAGACGGAGAAGACAGAGGAAACGGAACAGACCGAGGAGGCCGAGGCCAAGCGCAAGTTCCAGGAGGCCCTGCAGCGCAAGGCCCGCGCCAGCAGGTCCCAGCAGGCCCACCAGGACGGACGCCAGAAGATCAAGGGCTTGAACGGGCCCAAGGGCCAGAACCGCAACTTCCGCCGCAAGTCCGGCTGACACCCCTCCGCTCCACCCGGCCGCCGCGCTCCGCACCACCGGACCGCGGCGGCCTCCGGACTCCCCGGACTACCCGGCCCGCCCGGTTCACCGGGTTCACCCGGCGAAACGCCGTTGACCTTCGAGCCGGTCGAGACTCCATGAAGACGGCGTGCCCCCTTCCGACTCGATGCCGATCGGCGTCTTCGCCCGGCGCAGCGGTCTGACCCCGCACATCGCCGCGGCGCGGAAACACGTCCCCGGCCTTCCGCAGGGCCCCCACGGCGACCTGCTGCGCACCGCCGTCGACGAGGTGGCCGAGGCCGTCGCCCGACGCAGCACCGCACGGCGGGCGTCCGTGCCGGGACCCTCCGCGTGAACGCGCCGGTGCGTCCGGCGGCGAAGTCTCAAGCGCCGACCAGGTCTCGCCCGAGGGCTCTGGCTGCCGCCGCGGCGGCCGGTCAAGCTGCTGCGACCTGCGCGGGCCCCCGCGCCGAGCCCCTGGAAGGCGATGTTCTTCCCCGAGGGCGACGCCACCTCCCAACTCCTGCACACCGCCGGCATCTTCGCGGTCGGCTTCTTCGTGCGGCCCGTGGGCGGCTGGCTGCTCGGCCGGCCCGGCGACCGCAAGGGCCGCAAGGCCGCGCTGACCGTGACCGTGCTCATGATGTCGCTCAGCGCCCTCCTCATCGCCGTCGCCCCCAGCCACTCCCAGGCCGGCTACCGGGGCGCGGCCGTGCTGCTGCTCGCCCGGGTGATCCGGGCCGGCGCCGACATTGGGCTCGACCGGGAGAACCCGCCGGTGCCCTCGAAGGCGTCCGCGGCACTGTCCCCGAGCACCAGAACGAGGTCGGCGTCGCCGGAGCCGGGCAGCCGGAGGCCGCGGATGCTCGCCGAGGTGTTGACGACATCGACGCGCAGGGCGCCCACCCGCCGGTCGATCTTCCGGGCCAGGCGGCTGCCGAAGGTGCCGTACGGCGCGCCCGACAGCCCGGTCGCCAGTACCAGCGACCGCACCCGGGTCCGGCCGGGGCCGTCGCGGGACTGGACGCGCCCACCGCACCGGCCAGGGCGAGCAGCGTGCGGCGGGCCGTCTGCGGGCGGGGACGGGGGGGACACGAGACGTTGGTATTCCGGCCGCGAAGCGGCCCGTCTTCGCCCCGTCGTCCCTGTCCCGCGCCCGCCGTGCCCGGCCGTCTCTCCCCCGCCCGGGGGAGCCCCGTCCCCCACGGGCGGGATCTCCCCGCCGCGCCGGACCGCTGTACTGGAGCGGTCGGCCACAGACGCCGTCACCCCCTACGGAACGAAACCGAACGGAAGGACCACGATGCGCGACTGGACCAGACGACGCCTGCTGCTCACGGCGGCCTCCGCCACCGGGCTCGCCGCCACGGGGACGGCACCCGCGCACGGCTCGGTCCACGACGGCCTGGTGGCACGGCTGAGGGCCCTGCCGGGACTCAGGATCGTGGCGGAGCAGCCGGCCGGTCACCCCGGGTACCGGTTCTTCGTCCTCGGGCTGCGCCAGCCGGTCGACCACACCGACCCGGCCGCCGGCACCTTCGAACAGCGGCTGGCGCTCCTGCACACCTCCGCCGGCCGGCCCACCGTCGTGTACACCGGCGGGTACGCGGCCGGGCTGACCCCCGAGAGGACCGAACCGACCGAGCTGCTGGGCGGCAACCAGGTCGAGGTGGAGCACCGCTTCTTCGGCGCCTCGGCCCCCGGCACGCCGGACTGGCGGCACCTGACGATCAGGCAGGCCGCCGACGACCACCACCGGGTGATCCGCACCCTCCGCCGTATCCTCCCCGGCGCGTGGATCTCCGTCGGCGGCAGCAAGGGCGGCATGGCGAGCGTCTACCACCGCAGGTTCCATCCGCACGACGTGGACGGCACCGTGGCCTACTCCGCGCCGAACAACGTGGACGACCAGGACGACAGCGCCTACCTCCGCTTCCTGGAGACGGTGGGCACCGCCGCCGAACGCGGCGCCCTCCAGGAGGCGCAACGCCAATGCCTCCTGCGCCGCGCCGACATGGTCGCCCGCTACACGGCCTGGGCCGGCTCCGAGGGCACCGGCTTCAGCGTCATCGGCAGCGCCGACCGGGCGTTCGAGACCGCGGTGCTGCGCGCGTCCTTCATGTTCTGGCAGAACAGCGGCCCCGCGATCCCCGGCCCCGACGCCACCACCGACGAGCTGTACACATGGCTCTGGTCCACCGCCGCCCTCCCTGTCTACGCCGACGCCACGGTCCGGGAGTACATCCCGTACTTCTACCAACTCGGCACCCAGCTGGGGTACATGGACGTACCCGTCGCACACCTGGCCGGCCTGCTGCGCCATCCGGACGCGCTCGCGCCGCGCTCCTTCGTGCCGCGTGACATCCCGATGCGCTTCGATCCGGACGCCATGCCCGACATCGACCGCTGGGTGCGCCGGCACGGGCACCGGATGCTGTTCGTCAACGGCGAGCGGGACCCGGCCGTCGCCGAGCACTTCCGTCCCGGCGGACGGGACTCCCGCGCCCTGTGGGTGCCCGGCGGCGACCATCACGTCGCCATCGCGCGCCTTCCCGCAGCCGACCGCGCCGCGGCGCTGTCCGCCCTCGCCCGCTGGACGGGAACACCTCTCACGCCCCGGTGACTCCGTCGACGCGCTCCCTGATGAGGTCGGCGTGACCGTTGTGACGCGCGTACTCCTCGATCAGATGCACCAGGATCCAGCGCAACGAGACCCCGTCGCCACCGACGTGGCCGGCGTCCCGCGCGGACAGCCGGCCCCGTTCGTCCAGCGACGCGCCCGCGACGAGTTCCCGGCCCCGGGCGACCTCCGCCCGCCACACGGCCAGCGCCTCGTCCAGCCCCCGGCCGGGCACCAGGCCGAAGCCGTCGGCGTTGGCCGCCCCGTACACCGGGGGCACGTCCTCGCCCGCGAACACGCCCTGGAACCAGTGCCGTTCCACCTCGGCCAGGTGCTGGACGAGACCCAGCAGCGTCAGCGGCGACGGTGGCACCGCGGCCAGCCGTACCTGGTCGTCCCGCAGCCCCGCGCACTTGAGGGCGAGGGTCGCACGGTGGAAGTCCAGCCAGGCCTCCAGCATGGGACGCTCGTCCGCGTACATCGGCGGGACGGGCCGGCCGTCCGGTGTCGTCTGCATGGAACCACCATGGCAGGAGCGGCCCCGGCGCACGACCGTCCAGCGCAGATCGTCCTACGGCGTCAGCACGATCCTGCCGAACACCTCACCGGCGTCCATCTTCCGGTGCGCCCGCACCGCCTGCTCCAGTGGCAGCACCTCGTGCACCACCGTGCGCAGCTCGCCGCGCGCCGCGGCGGCGAAGTGCTCGTTCCGCACGGTCTGCCGGTCCGCCACGGGCACCGTCGCGCTGCTGAACGTCGCGAACGACAGCGACCTCTGGAACGCCGCCATCAACGTCGTGCCGAAGTCCGCCGGCGGCTGCCCGCCGACCGCGCCGACGACGACCAGCCGGCCGTTCGGGAGGAGCCGGTCGAAGAAGGACGGCATGTCCGCACCGGCCACCACGTCGATGACGACGTCATATCCGGCGGGAGCGTCTTCGCCCCCCTCGCCCGAGCGGTCCAGCACATGGGTCGCGCCCAGCCCACGCAGGAGCGCGCCGCGCTCGGCGGACGACGTCGTGACCGCCACCGCGCCGGCCCCGCCCTGGGCGGCGAACTGGACCGCCGCGATCCCGATGCTGCCCGCCGCACCCCGCACCAGCACCGACTCGCCGGTGGCGAACCGGGCGTGCGCGAGACCGAAGTGCGCCACCACCGAGGAACTGCCGATCGTCACCGCCGCCACGGCGGACAGGCCCGCGGGAAGGGGAAGGACCTCCGCCACCGGTGCGGTCACCTGCTCGGCACAGCCGCCGCCCGTACCGGTCGACGCCCAGACCCGCCGGCCGGTCCAGGCCGGGTCCACCCCGTCGCCGACGGCGGTCACGGTGCCCGCCACCTCCCCGCCGGGGACATGACCTTCCCGGAACCCGTACGCGGCGAGCGCACCGCTGCGGATCACCGCGTCGACGCCACCGACGCCGATCGCCTCGGTGGTGATCAATACCTGTCCGGCGGCGGGGACCGGGTCCGGCAGATCGACCACCGCCAGCCCCTCCGGACCCCCGAACGCCTTGATCGCCACTGCCTTCAACGCCGTCTCCTCACTGCCTCGGACGTGGTGTTTCCCCGCCGTCGGACGGTAACGGACGCCCCCGTCCACTTCGCTAAAGTGAGAGCGGTGACCGACCGTTTGCCTCACACCCTGCGTGCCGACGCCCTGGACAACCGTGACCGCATCCTCGACGCGGCCCGCGCGCTGTTCGCCTCCCGGGGGCTCGGCGTACCGATGCGGGAGGTGGCCCGGCACGCCGGGGTCGGACCCGCGACCCTGTACCGGCGCTTCCCCACCAAGCGGGACCTGGTCACCGAGGCCTTCGCGGACCAGGTGCGCGCCTGCCAGGACATCGCCGAGGAAGGTCTCGCCGACCCGGACCCGTGGCACGGCTTCTGCCGCGTGATCGAGAGGATCTGCGCGCTGCACGCCCACGACCGGGGCTTCACCGACGCGTTCATGTCGGCCTATCCCGACGCCATGGACTTCGCCGCCGGCCGGGAACGGACCGTGCGGGCGGTCGCCGCGCTGGCCCGGCGCGCCAAGGACGCCGGCCGGCTGCGGCCCGACTTCGCGCTGGACGACCTGATCCTCGTCCTCATGGCCAACCGGGGCATCCAGGCCCCGTCGACGGCCGCCAGGGCCGCCGCCTCCCGCCGCTTCGCCGCCTTGGTCATCCAGGCGTTCCAGGCATCCCCGGACCACGCGCCGCTGCCGCCGGCGGCCAGGCCGGTCTGAGCGGCACCGCCCCACGGGAGCGGGCCCGGCCGCACCGATGGACGCTCCGGCACTGCCGCACCGGACGTACGGACGGCTACGGCCGATGGGGGAGAGAGGCCACGCGCGTCGAGGCGGAGGACGCCACTCGGGTCTCCTCCCGGCCCAGCGGCACCACGGGCAACGGAGGAGCCCGGCCACGGGCGGAACCCCGCCGGACAGTTCGACGGAAAACCCTTCGTGTCCCGTGGCACCCGCATAGCGTGCGATGCGTGCCGGACCCCCTGCCGTGCTAGGAGACTTGAGATGTCCTGCGACAACTCGGAGTCGTACCCGGTCCGACAGCGGGACGGGGCCGGCCCGGCCTCGTGGTCCGGTCACCACCGGGCGCTGCGGGGCCTGCGGCGCGCCTGCCGCCGGCAGCGGCGGGTGGCCACCTTCGCCGCCCTCGGCTACTTCGCCGTCTTCCTCACGCTCACCGTCGAGGCACCCGCCCTCATGGCCCGTCCCGCGCCCGGCGGTCTGCCCACGGGACTGCTGCTGGCCCTGGTACAGGTCCCGGTCACCTGGCTGGCCGTCGTCCTCTTCGCGTACACGGCACGCCGGTACGTCGATCCGCGGGCCCGCAGAGTCAGCGGGTACGGACGTCCGGCCGACGGCGACGGGACGCCGCCGCGATGACGGAACTCGGCGGCGCCGCCCAGTCCTGGTCCCTCGTCGCGTTCTGCAGTGTCGTCACCCTCACGCTGCTGCTGTGCGTGCTGACCGGCCCCGACCGCGACGACCTGGAGGAGTTCTACACCGGCTACCGCTCGCTGTCGCCGCTGCGCAACGGCCTGGCCGTGGCCGGCGACTACATCTCCGCCGCCACGGTCCTGACCATCGGCGGGGTCATCGCGCTGTGCGGCTACGACGGTGTCGTCCTGGCCCTGAGCACCCTGCTGTCCCTGTTGCTGCTGATGGTGCTGCTCGCCGAACCCCTGCACAACACGGGCCGGTTCACCATGGGTGACGTGCTGGGCCGGCGTATGCCGGGGCGGTCCGTGCGCATCGCGGCGTGCGCGGTGACGCTGCTGTCGCTGGTGCCGATGATGATCGTGCAACTGGCGGGCGTGGGGGAGCTGCTGGCGTTCATCCTGGGCTTCTCCGACAGCACCATGAAGACCGGGTGCGTCGTCGGCGCGGGACTGCTGATGATCAGCTACGCGGCGCTGGGCGGGATGAAGGGCACCGCGCTGATCCAGATCCTCAAGACGGTCATCCTGCTGGGCTCGGGACTGGTCGTCGCCGCCCTCATCCTGTACACGTTCGACTGGCACCCGGGGACCATGGTCGACACGGCCGCGCGGCGCAGCGGGGCCGGTGACGCGTTCCTGCGGTACGGACTGCAGTTCGCGGACGGGCCCCACCCGGGCGCGGACATGATCAGCACACAGGTCGCCATCGTGCTCGGCGGCGCCTGCCTGCCGCACGTCACGATGCGCATGTACACCGCCGGCAGCGCCCCGCAGGTGCGGCGCACCATGTCCTGGGCGGTGTCGTCGGTGGCCCTGTTCATGCTGGTGATCACCGTCATCGGCATCGGCGCCACGGCGCTCGTCGGCCGCGCGGGGATCACCGCGGCGGACCCGCGCGGCAGCACGGCCTATCTGCTGGGCGCGCGGGCCGCGTTCGGCCCCGAGGTGTCCCGCGCCGAGAGCCTGCTGTTCAGCACGGTCACCACGGCGGTGTTCCTCACCCTGCTCGCCTCCGTCGCCGGGATGACGCTCGCCTGCGCCAACTCGCTGGCGCACGACGTCGCCGCCTCCCGCCGCGAGGGCCTCGGGCCGGTGCGGGAGACGACCCTGGCCCGGGTCAGCGCGCTGGTCGTCGGAGTACCGGTGGCGGTACTGGCCGCCCTGGCCCAGCACCGCGGCCTGCAGCCGCTGGCGACGCTCTCCTTCTGCCTGGGCGCCTCGGCCATCGCCCCCGCCCTGGTCTTCACCCTGTTCTGGCGCCGCTTCAGCCGCACCGGCCTGCTCTGCACCCTGATCGGCGGCTCGGCCGTCACCCTGGTTCTGATGTCCGGCACCCGGCTGGTCTCCGGTTCCCCGGCCGCCGCCTTCCCCGAGGCCGACTTCAACTGGTTCCCGTTCTCGACGACCGCCCTGGTGTCGGTGCCGCTGGGCTTCGCGTTCGGCTGGCTGGGGACCCTGTGCGGCGGACGCCGCGGCGCACGGCGCGAACGCGAACGGTACGCGGCCCTCGAACACCTGGTCCTGGCCGGCCCGCCGCGGGGCCGCCCGGGGTGGACCCCGGACGACTGACCGCCGTACGCCCCCTGGCGCCGGCGCGGCCCGCGTCGCGGGCGGAAGCCGGACACGGCCCTTGCCTGTCCTTGTGCCATGCTGCGACTCGGAATGCCCGTCATCGGTGTCACGGACCTGCCCCGCGCGGTGGCCTTCTGGACACAGGCGCTGGACCTGGTCACCGCCGACGAGTGGAGCAGCGAGACCTGGCGCACGCTCCACCACGCCGACGGTTCCGGCCGGGCGCTCGGCCTGCTGCTCAGCGCGTCACCGGCGGAGCCGCGCCCCCGGCTGCACCTCGACCTCTTCACGGACAGCGCCGAGGAGCAGCGGGCGGAGGTCCAGCGGCTGGTGGGGCTCGGGGCCCGGGCCGTCGACTGGGACCTGTACCCGCCCGAGCCCGACTTCGTCGTCCTCGCCGACCCCGACGGCAACATCTTCTGCGTCGTGGACCTCAGCCACGCGCCGAGCGGGTCCTGAGGAGGAGGCCGGCGGTTACGCGGTCTCCACCGCTGCCAGCCGCAGCAACAACTCGGTCAGCTCGCCCGGCATGGTGACCATGCAGTCGTGACCGGTCGGCAGCTCCCACACGCGCGCGGGGGCGCCGTTCGGCTGCACCGCGGGGACGGGCCGCCGGGCGAACCCCTCAGGCACACCGGCGACGCAGTGGATGTGGGCCCGCGGGATCGCGTCCGCGGCCGGGTTGACCAGCCGGACGGGCTGCTGGAGGCAGCGCACCGGATGGTCCGACGCCATCGTGCGCAGCCAGGCGATGTCCGCAGGGTCGGTGACTCCGAACAGGCCCGCCGGGGGCGGCAGTTCGGGCATGGGCGGAATCCGCCAGCCGCTCTCCGACTTCAGCGCCTGGTCGATCAGTTGCTGGGCCACGGGCATGACATCGACCGCGCTCTCGCCGTCCAGCGGAACCATCGCGTCGAGGTACACCAGGTGTCCCACTCGCTCAGGGACCCGGTCGGCGACCGCCGAGATGACCAGCCCGGCGTAGCTGTGCCCCACGAGCACCACGTCGGTGAGGTCCTCCTCGACGAGCAGCCCGACGATGTCGTCGACGTGGGTGTCGAGTCCCACCTCGGGGCCGAGCAGGTGCGCCTTGTCGCCGTACCCGGTCAAGGACGGCGCGAGCGCCCGGTGGCCGGCCGAGGCCAGCAACGGGACCACCCGGTCCCAGACCCGGCCGCTGTGCCAGGCGCCGTGTATGAGCAGATACGTCGACATGGGAGTACTCCTTGCTGTGCTGGTCCGTACGTACGGCGTGGAAGCCACCGACCACTATGCGCTCCGGTTCCCGGCCGGGCCAGAGTCCCCGCGACCCTGGGGGTGACAGGGCCAGGAAGGGGACCCGGCCCGCGCACTACAGTGGGCGGATGAGCGACGGACCGAACCCGCTGGGTGACTACTTGCGCGCTCGCCGCCGGCTCGTCACCCCCGAACAGGTCGGTATCCCCGCGGCGGGGACACGGCGCGTGCCGGGACTGCGCCGGGAAGAGGTCGCGATGCTCGCCGGTATCAGCGCCGACTACTACCTCCGCCTGGAGCAGGGCCGGGACCGCAACCCGTCCGTGCAGGTCCTGGAGTCGCTCGCCCGCGTGCTGCGGCTCGACGACGACGCGACGGCCTACCTGCTGCGCCTCGCCGCCGCCCGGCCGCGCCGGCGGTCCCGAGGCCCCCGCGAGGAAACCGTCCCCGCGGGCATCGCCCAGCTCGTCGCCACGCTTCCGCTGCCGGCGGTGGTCGAGGACCGGTACTTCGACATCCTCGCCGCCAACCCCCTGGCGACGGCCCTGTCGCCGCGGCTGGCGGTGGGGGCCAACCGCCTGTGGGACCTGTTCCTCGACCCCGCCGAACAGGCCCTCCACCCGGACTGGGAGGAGACCACCGAGGGCGCGGTCGCCGTCTTCCGCGAGACGGCCGGCACCTACACCGACGACCCCCGGTTCGTCGAGCTGGTCGGCGGACTCTCCCTGGCCAGCCCCCGCTTCAGCCGGCTCTGGGCCCGCCACGACATCAAGGTGTGCGAGGGCGCTCCGACGCGTTTCACCCACCCCAGGGCCGGAGACCTCCGACTGAACCGGGAGAAACTGGATATCGGCGGTACGGCGGGCCAGATGCTGGTCGTGCTCCACCCGGACCCCGGCACCGACAGCGCCGACAAGCTGGCCCTGCTCGCCTCCGCGGCCGGGACACCGGCGGACGCCGTCAGCCCAGGGCCCGGACCCAGTGGCGGGGGAGCGCGGTGGCGTGCGCCCGGGGGACGTCGGTGACCACGGCGCACCGCACGGTGTCCGGGGTGCGGGTGAAGGACAGGTACACGGGCCGCTGCTCGTCGTCCCCGATGTGCAGGAACAGCGACGCCGCGCTCAGCCGTGCGCCGAAGCAGGTGAAGCTCTGCGGGAAGGAGACGCTGCTCACGGCGAAGGGATAGAGGCGGGTGTTGACCAGGGCACGCAGCGCGCGGCTCCCCGAGGCCGGCGGGCAGGGCAGGGTCAGCAGCGCGCGCAGGGCGTCGCGGCGGTGCGAGCGCCGCACGGCGTCCGTCTGCCGGCGCACCTCGGCCGCCGAGATCCGCAGCGTGGCGGCGGTGACGGGGAGGTGCAGCCGGTGGAAGGCGATGTGGTTGCCCGGTGCGAGCCGTTGCCGCGGCGTGCGGGTGGACATCGGCACCAGCGTCCGGGCGGGCGACGGAGGGTCGGGCAGTGCCAGTTCCGTGCTCCACGACCGCAGGGCGAGGGCCAGCGCGGCCAGCGCGATGTCGTTCACACTGGCCCGGTGGGTGTCCGCCAGGGCACGCAGCCGGGCGAGCGGCACATCGCCGTACGCCCACCGCGCTCCACCGCCCGGCCCGGTGACGCGGCGCAGCGCGTGCCAGGGCTTGCCGGGGCGGAGTGCGGGCGCGGCCGTCTCCCGTAGGGCGCGCAGGCCCGCGCGGATGCCGCCGCCGGCGTCGGGGTACAGCGGCGGCCCGGCCACCGGGGCGTCCGCGAGGAGGGCCAGGGCACTGTGAGCGATTCCGACCCCGTCACTCAGGGCGTGGTGCGCGCGGAAGCAGATCCGGAACCGTCCGGCGGCGGAGGACTGGGTGAGCAGCCGGCAGTCCCACGGCGGACGCGCCCGGCCGGGCAGTTCCCGTGTCAGCAGGGCCGCGCAGGCGTCGTGGAGGGCCCGTTCCCCGTCCGGGACGGGCCAGTGGCGGACGTGCGCGTCCGGGTCGACGGCGGCGGCGTGCGGCGACCAGTACCGGGCCCGGCCCGCGGGCAGGAGACAGGTCGGCGCGGGCAGCGAGCCGGACCGGGCCGCGACGCGCCGCGCCAACTCGGCCACGGACGGCGCCCGGCCGTCGAAGTCCAGGAAGAACCCGGCGACGGGTGGCCGCCGCATCGTGAGGAAGGTGCGGTCGGTCGCACTGATGGAGTACACGCCACGGCAACGAGGCCGCGGGCCGGCCGGTCACGACACGACGTCGTCAGGGTGCGCCCAGCGCGCACCGGGTGGTGCGGTGCGGTGCGTCGGCGGCCGGTGGTGAGGAAGGCGCGCGGCAGCGCGAGGGCGAGCCGGCCCGGGACGTCGGTGTGATGCCCCGTCAGAGCGGCCACCGGGACCGGCCCGTGGGCCTCGACGTCCACGGAGAGACTCGTCGAGCGCTCCGTGGACGGTCGGTGTGCGTTCGTACACCGACCGTGCCTGATCGACACGACACGGGAGGCGATCTCCTGCCCATGACCCGCACGCCCGGCCCCGACGGGGTACGGAGGCACTGCCCCGCGGAGCACGTGCCCTCGCACGCCACCCTCGGGGTACATGCCCCCGCGCGCCGCGTGCTCGCCGGGTGACCGGTGCCCGGCGTTCCGTTCGCCGGAGTCGTCCGGCTCGCGGTCCGGCCGTTGCCCGACCGCCCGCGTGACGCCGCTCGGCCCGGCCCCACGCCTGCCGACCGGCGCAGCCGGACACCGTCCGGCCCCGGTCCGCGGCGTGCCCGGGTGAACGTCTGCCGTGGCACCAGCTCGGTCACCTGGGAGACCCGTTCCACCCCGGCGCACACCAGAACGACACAGTGACGTCGCAGTGCGTACAGGGCGGTTCGGCTCCCGAGGACCCTAGCGGGAAGGTCAGTCCTCGGCCGACCCCTGGAGCATGGCGAGGGTGAGGACGTTACCGCCGATGCCCCAGCCACCGTCGGTGACTTCCTCGACCAGGACCATGGTGGTGGCGCGGGCCCGTTCCCCGTAGATGTCGACGAACAGCTGGGTGGCGCGGGTGACGATCTCCTTCTTCTCCTACTCGTCGAGGGTACCGGCGGGGACCTTGAAGTTCGCGAACGGCATGGTGGTGGCTCTCCTTGTGAGGGCGCGAGCGGTCGATACGGGTCTCAGCCTGAGCCACGGCTCCCGGGCGGGCCAGGGCTTTTCCCACCCTGGGGTCGCCGTCCCCTGGCTGGCGGAGCCCGTACGCGCGACGATGGACGACGTGAACCACTTGGAACTGGGCGCCTTCCTGAAGTCCCGGCGCGGTCGCGTCCGCCCCCGCGACGTCGGTCTGACCGCCGGGCCCCGGCGCCGGGTGCCCGGGCTGCGGCGCGAGGAGGTCGCCCAGCTGGCCGGCCTGTCGGCCGACTACTACACCGAGCTGGAACGCGGACGCGGCGCCCAGCCCTCGGCCCAGGTACTGGCCGCTCTGGCCCGGGCCCTGCGGCTGAACGGCGACGCCCGCGACCACCTCTTCCACCTCGCCGACCGGCCGGTGCCCCCGGCGGCCCACGGACCGGACGCGCACGTCCAGCCGGCCATGCTCGGCCTGCTGGACCGGCTGGCCGGTACGCCCGCCCAGATCATCACCGACCTGCACGAGACCCTGGTCCAGAACCCGCTGGCCGTCGCGCTCGTCGGCCCGGCCCCGGCGGTGCGCGGCCCGCAGGCGAGCTTCGTCCACCGCTGGTTCACCGACCCGGACGCCCGCACCCTCTACCCCGTGGAGGACCACCCCCACCACTCCCGGGTCTTCGCCGCCGACCTCCAGGCGGTCGCCGCCCGGCGCGGCGACGACCCCACGGTGCGGCGGATGGTGGCCGGACTGCGGCGGCGCAGCCCGGAGTTCGCCGCCCTCTGGGACACCCACGACGTCGGCCTGCGGCGGACCGACCACAAACGCATCGTCCACCCCGCCGTGGGCGTCATCGAACTGGACTGCCACAGCCTGTTCAGCGAGGACGGCTGCCAGCGCCTGCTGTGGTTCACCGCGCCGCCCGGCAGCGAGGGCGCGGGACAGCTGGAGCTGCTTTCCGTGCTCGGCGTCCAGGACATCGGGACGGACGGGGTCCCGACCCGGCAGGCCGCCGACCGGACCGCGGATTCCTGAGCGGGGCGGGGTCAGTCCCGGGGCAGCGCGACCCGGGCCAGCGCGGCGGTGGCCAGCAGGAGGACGGCGACGACGAGCAGGCCCACGCGCATGCCCGGCAGGGAGAAGCCGCCGTCCGGGGCGGCGAGCAGGCTGCCGAACAGGGCCACGGCGAGCGCTCCGCCGGTCTGCCGCAGGGAGTTGAGCAGCCCCGACGCCGTTCCCGCGCGTTCCCCCGGCACGGCGTCGATCAGCAGCGCCGTCAGCGCGGGCACCACCACCGCCCCTCCGACGCTCAGCGGCACCAGCAGCACCAGCACCAGCCACACCGGCGTGCGCGCCGCCAGCGGCAGGAGGGCCAGCATCGCGCCGACGAACACCAGTTGCCCGGCCACGATCACCGACCGCCGCCCGATCCGCTCCGCCAGCCGCGGCGAGACCAGGTTGACCGCCGTCACCAGCACCGACATCGGGACGAACATCAGCCCGGCCACGGTCCCCGACATGCCGCGCACCTGCTGGTAGTACAGCCCGAGAAGGAATATCCCGCCGTAGAAGGCGGCGTTGATGGAGAAGCCGACCGCCAGCGGCACGGCGACCCGGCGGTCGGTCAGCATGTCCAGCGGCACCATCGGCCGCCGCTGCCGGCGTTCCACCGTGCAGAACGCGTACCCGGAGACGACGGCGAGCGCGGCGGACGCCAGTACGGGACCGCTGGTCCAGCCCCGGTGCCCGCCCTCGATCACCGCGAACGCCAGCCCCGCCAGGGCCAGTACGGCCGTCAGCTGCCCGGCCCCGTCGAGCGCGGCGGGCCGGCGCGGGGAGACCGGCACCCGCAGCAGCAGCCCCAGGATCACCGCGCCGACCGGCAGGTTCAGCAGGAACACGGCCCGCCAGCCGGCCGAGTCGGTGAGCAGCCCGCCCAGCACCGGACCCGCGGCCATCGCCACCGAGCCGCCGACGGCCCACAGGGCGATGGCGCGGGCCCGGGACCGCGCGTCGTCGTAGGCGTGCCGGATCAGCGCCAGCGAGGCCGGCATCACGATCGCCGCCGCGCCGCCCTGCGCCACGCGCGCCCCGATCAGAACGGCCATGTCCGGAGCGAGCGCGCAGGCCAGGGAGGCGGCGGTGAACAGGGCCACGCCCCAGGCGTAGGCGCGGCGGGCACCCACGCGGTCGGCCAGGGCACCGGCGGACAGCATCAGGGCGGCGAAGGTGAGGGTGTACGCGTCGACCACCCATTGCAGTCCCGCCATCCCGCCGCTGAGGGAGTCCTGGACGGCGGGCAGCGCGATGTTCACGGCGGAGACCTCGATGGTGATGACGCTGAAGCCGAGCAGCGCGGCGACCAGGGCGAGGCCGCCGCCCGGTGCGGGCCGCCCCGGCCCCGGCGGGCCGCCGCGCCCGTCGGGGCCCGACGACGGCCCGGGGGCACCACTGGAAACCGGGACCGGGTCCGGGACCGGGTCCGAGGCCGGGGACGAGGGCGAGACCGGGGACGAGGGCGAGGGCGAGACCGGGGACGAGGGCGAGACCGGGCCCGGGACCGGTACCGGGCCCGGGGACAGACCCGGGGACGAGGGCGAGAGCGGAACCGGGGACGGGAACGGGGACGAGGACGAGGAAGGAAGGGCAGGCACGGCGGGGCTCCCGGGCGGACGACGGACACGGATCGACGGCGGACGGCACCGGCCGCCGGGCCGCGGTCCGGTGCCACGCACCCCCTGGGCCCCGGCAGCCGGGCCGCCCGCTCCCCACCACCATCCGCCTTCCGGACGCCGCCCGGCAGACCGCGTCGTACCGGGGTGCCGTGTGCCAGGCAGTGACACGGCCCCTCACGCTCCCCGACCGGCTGCCACAATGGGCGGATGGTGACAGCAGGGGACGCACGGGGCACCGAACTCGGCCGCTACCTCAAGGCCCGCAGGGCCCAGGTGCGCCCGCAGGACGTCGGCCTCCCGGCCGGGGCGGGCCTGCGCCGCACCCCCGGTCTGCGCCGGGAGGAACTGGCCGCGCTGGCCGGCGTGAGCGTCGACTACTACATCCGCCTGGAGCGCGGCCGGGAGACCAACCCGTCCCCCGCGGTCGTGGACGCCCTCGGCCGCGCCCTGCGACTGCGCGGCGACGCCTACGAACGCCTCCACGAACTCGCGGAACTGGCCTCCGGACGCATCTCCGACCTGCCCGCCTGCTCCGACCACACCGTCCGCGACTCGGTCCTGCGGATGCTGGAGTCGGTACGACCGATGCCCGCCTACGTGGTCAACCGCTTCAACCGCGTCCTCGCCGCCAACCCGCCCGGCCGGCGGCTGCTGCCCGGCCTGTGGGACTGGCCCGAGGAGCGGCGCAACCTGACCCGCTACCTCTTCCTCCACCCGGTCGGCCGGACCCTCTACGACCCGTGGGAGGCGACCGTAGCCTCCTCGGTGGCGCACCTGCGCGCGGTGGCCGGCGCCGACCCGGACTCCGCGGAACTGGCCACCCTCGTCGGCGAACTGGCCGTGAAGTCACCGGAGTTCGCCCGCCTGTGGGAACGCTACGACGTCTGTGAGCGCGGCGGCGGACAGAAGACCTTCCGGCACCCGAAGGCCGGAACGATGACCCTGACCTACGAGATCATGAGCCTGGCCCGGACCGGCGGCCAGCGCATGGTGGTCTACCAGGCGGCGCCCGGCACCCCCGACGAAGAGGCCGTGCTCCGTCTGGAGGCCGCCGACGCCCGCCCGGAGCGCACCCCCGCCGGCCACCCCGAGCCGGCCGGCGAGTCCCGGCCCGCCGCCCGCGCCCGCCCCGGCCGGCAATCTCAGAACGTTCTGATTTCCCGCCGCTAGCGTCCCCTGCATGGTGCGCGATTACCTGATCATCGGGGCCGGACCGGCCGGACTTCAGCTCGCCGCTTCCCTGGAACGCGACGGACGCGACTACGTCGTCCTGGAGCGGGGAAGCGGCCCGGGGACGTTCTTCACCCGCTTCCCCCGGCATCGGCAGTTGATATCCATCAACAAGGTCAACACCGGATACAGCGACCCGGAGCTGCGCCTCCGCATGGACTGGAACTCGCTGCTCAGCGACGATCCGGAACTGCTGTTCACCCGGTACAGCGACGACTACTTCCCCCGCGCCGACGACTTCGTGCGCTATCTCGCCGACTACGCCGAGAAGACCGGCGTCCACGTCGAGTACGGCACCGAAGTCGTCCGCGTCTCCCGCGCCGACGGCGTCTTCACCGTCCTCGACGGTTCCGGACGGACCTGGCAGGCCCGCCGGATCGTCGTGGCGACCGGCGTCTCCCGCCTCAACGTACCGCCCATCCCCGGCATCGAACTCGCCGAGCGCTACGACGACTTCGACACCGACCCGGCTTCCTTCACCAACCAGCGGGTCCTGGTCGTCGGCAAGGGCAACTCGGCGTTCGAGACCGCCGAGTCCCTGATGGCCAAGGCGGCCGTCATCCACGTGGCCGGCCCGCACTCGCTGAAGATGGCCTGGCAGACCCACTTCGTGGGCCATCTGCGCGCGGTGAACAACAACTTCCTGGACAGCTACCAGCTCAAGTCGCAGAACGCCGTCCTGGACGGCACCGTGGAGAGCGTCGAGAAGAGCCCCGAGGGCGGGTTCCGCGTGGTGTTCCGCTACGCCCGTACGACGGAACGGCTGCGCGAACTGCGCTACGACCGGATCATCGTGGCCGCCGGCTTCCGTTTCGACGCGAGCGTCTTCGACGAGACCTGCCGGCCCGCCCTCGTCATCGACGACCGGTTCCCCGAACAGACCTCCGCCTACGAGTCGGTGAACGTACCGGACCTCTACTTCGCCGGCACCCTCACCCAGCAGCGGGACTTCAAGAAGTTCACCAACGGCTTCATCCACGGCTTCCGCTACGGCGTCCGGGCCCTCGGCCGCATCCTCGACGCCCGCTACCACGACACCCCCTGGCCCGCCGCCGGACTGCCCGCGACCCCGGAGGCGATCGCCGACGCCCTCATCGCCCGCGTCAACCGCTCCTCCGGGCTCTGGCAGCAGTTCGGGTTCCTCGGCGACGTGGTCACCGTCGACGGGGACCGGGCCCGCTACCAGGCGGAGGTCCCGCTCGACCACGTCACCGACGGCGGTCTCGGCCCCGCCGCGCACCGGTTCGTCGTCGACCTGGAGTACGGGGCCGGACACGACGGCGTCGACCCGTTCGACGTCAGCGTCCCGCGCGTCGTCGAGAACGACGTCGAGCACGCCGCGGACTCCGTCTACCTGCACCCCGTCGTCCGCCACTACCGCGACGGCGTCCTCGCCGGCACCCACCACCTCGCGGAGAACCTGGAGAACGACTGGGACATCCCGGCCGTCCACCAGCAGCCGCTCGTCGCGTTCGTGAAGGCCTGCCTTGACTGAGCAGTTCCCCGGCGGTGTGCTCGACCTCCTCGACGCGGCGGGCGACCGCGTGGTCTTCGAGCACCTGGACCGGGCCGTCACCGGGAGCCGGCTCCTCGCGGACGTACGGCGCGTGACCAACGGCCTGCGCAAGCACGGCGTCGGCCCCGGTGACGGCGTCGCGCTGCTGCTGGGCGTCAGCCCCGAGGCGTTCGCCGCCGTCATCGGCGCCCATGTCGTCGGCGCCCGTGTCGTCGGCGTACGGCCGGGACTGACCGACCGCCAGCGGGAACACCTCCTCACGGACGTCGCGTACCGGGTCTGCGACGACCCGGACACGGTCCCGTCCGGTGCCGTCCTCGCCCTCGACGACCTGCTGTCGGCACCGGACGACGGCCTCCGGCCGCGGGTCACGGCGCGGCCCAGGGACGTCGCCCGGCTCATCCACACCAGCGGCAGCACCGGCCTGCCCAAGGCCTGCGCCCAGACCTACGCGGCGATGACCGCGGCCTGGGCGCTGCGGCCGGACGCCTGGCCGCCCGCCGTCCGCGAACTCGCCGCCCGCCTCGACCGGTTCCTGGTCTTCGGCACCCTGGCGAGCCAGGTGATGATGGAGTACGGCCTGCTCACCCTCGCCGCCGGCGGCACCCTCGTCACCGCCGACCCGCCCGCCTTCCCCGACGCCTTCGTACGCCACCGGGCCACCGCGAGCGTCATCACCGTGGCCCGCCTGACCAAGCTCGTCGCCAGCCAGCGGGCCGCGCCCGTGGACCTCGGCTCGCTGCGCGCGCTGATGGTCTCCGGGTCCCCGCTGTCACCGGGGCGGCTGCGCGAGGCCGCCGAGGTGCTCGGTCCGGTCGTCTTCCACGGCTACGGCCAGACCGAGACCGGCATGATCTCCATGGCCACCCCGGACGACGAACCCGGCTCGCTCGGCGTCCCGCCCGTCGACCTGGAGGTCCGGGACACCGATGGCCGCCCCGTCCCGCCCGGCACCGACGGCGAACTGTTCGTGCGCACCCCGTCGCAGGCCCGCGGCTACTGGCGCGAACCCGGCCTGACCGCCGAGGTGTTCACCCCGGACGGCTGGGTCCGCACCCGTGACCTCGGCCGGCTCGACGGTCAGGGCCGGCTCTGGCTCACCGGACGGGCCCGCGACGTGATCATCGTCAACGCCAACCTGTACTACGCCGGTCCCGTGGAACGCCTGCTGGCCACCCACCCGGCGGTGGCCGAGGCGTACGTCACCGCTGTCCCCGACGACAGCACCGGGGAGGCCGTGCACGCCTTCGTCGTACCCGCCGAGGGGCGCGTCCCCGGCCTCGGTGAACTGCGGGACCTGGTGGCCGCTCGGCTGGGCGAGGCGTGCGCGCCGACCCGGCTCACCCTCATCGAGGAGGTGCCGCTCACGCCCGCCGGCAAGCCCGACAAACGGCGGCTGGCGAGCGGGGGTTAGCCGCCCGGCACAGCGAGGGCCCGGCCCGTCGGGGCCGGGCCCTTCCTGTGCTCAGTGGGACTCGGCCACGACCGCCGGCCGCGGCCGCTCGTCCCGCCCCTGCCCCTCGTCCCGCCCGTCCCGGGTCCGCTCCCGCCGGTCGATCAGCGCCAGCAGCGGCGTCGCCATCACGGTGGTGACGATGGCGACCACCACCAGCGCGCTGAACATCGCCTGGGTCACGATGCCCGCCGCCAGCCCCAGGTTGAGCGCGATCAGCTGCATCAGGCCCCGCGCGTTCATCAGCGCCCCGACCCGCAGCGCCACCCGGTTCGGCTCCCCGGAGAGGCGGGCGGCGAGCCAGCAGGCGCCGAACTTCCCGATGACCGCGACCACCACGCACCCCGCGGTGAACAGCAGCACCGGCCCGGAGCCCAGCAGGGTGAAGTCGGTGTTCAGCCCCGAGTAGGTGAAGAACAGCGGCAGGAACACCCGGCCCACCGGTTCGATGGTCTCCACCGAGCGGTCCAGCTGCGGCGAGCGCGGGAAGACGAGGCCGAGGCTGAACGCCCCGAACACCGCGTACAGGCCGATCTCGTCCGCGTACCAGGCCACCAGGAACAGCACGCCGACCAGCACGAGGAGCAGGTTCTCCGGCGCCGCCCGCTCGGCGAGCAGCACGGTGCGTCCCCGCAGCCGTACCACCACCGCCAGGACCACCATGAGCCCGAACCCGCCGGCGACGGCCAGCGACACCAGCCCGGCGCTGCCGCCGGCGATGCTGAAGACCCCCGCGAGCAGGATCCAGGCCACCGCGTCGTCGACCGCGCCCGCGCCCAGCGAGAGCGAGCCGTGCCGGGTGCCCGCCAGCTTCTGCTCGGCGATGATCCGGGCCAGCATCGGGAAGGCCGTCACGGCCAGCGCGACCCCGACGAACAGGGCCGACACCGTCAACGACACGTCCGGGGCCATGGCACCGGTCCGCTCACCGGCGACGACGATCAGCAGCACACCGAGCAGCACCGGCACCACCACCCCGGCCGCCGAGACCAGCCCGGCGGGCCGGGCCACGCCCCGCAGCCGGTCCACCCGGAAGTCCCAGCCGACGTGGAACATGAACGCGACGAGGCCGATCTGCCCCACCACGTAGAGGACCGGGCGCAGTTCCTGCGGGAAGAGACCCGACTCGACGCCGGGCAGCAGGGCGCCGAGCACCGACGGGCCCAGCACCACCCCCGCCAGCATCTCGCCGACGACCGGGGGCTGGCCGACCAGTTGCAGCAGCCGGCTCACGATCCGGCAGACGATCAGGATGACCACGACGGCGAGGAAGAACGCGGGTGCGAGGTCCGTGGCGCTCATCTGCTGTTTCCTTCCGGGTGGGCGACCGGGCAGCGCCCGGCCGGATGTTCCTCGAAATAGCGGCTGGCCAGCCGCAGCCTGCGGGCGTGCAGCACCATGACCGTGCCGAGTACGAGCTGCCGCACGGCCCGGGTGACGTCCTCGACCCCGTCCCGCGCGCGCACGAACCTCCGCAGCACCGCGAGACGGGGCCCGGGGGACAGGCCGCGTGGGATCAGCAGACAGGGTGCGCGGTGCGGGTTGGACCGGGTGTGCGAGGCCGTGGAGTCCAGCCGGTAGCGGCGCAGCACCTCGCGGACCGCGGCGCGCAGCACCAGCGGCGACAGCCGCCACGCCGGACAGGGCCGGTTCGCCGCCACCCCGAACGGGATGTGGTGGGCGTCCTTGGCGGACAGGGACTCCCAGCGGTCCGGATCGAACTCCCCGGGACGGTCGTAGCCCGTGGCGTGGTAGTCGGGATAGCTGAAGCACACCACCGAGCCGGCCGGCAGCACCGTCTCCGCGTCGAGCGGGATCTCCCCGGTGGTGATGCGGTGCGCGATGCCGAACAGCGGGTACAGCCGCATCGTCTCGTCGAGTACCCGGGTCAGGTACCGGTCGTCGCCGGGGTCCGCCCACAGGCGCTGCTGCACCCGCGGATGGCGGGCCAGGGCCAGCAGCACGTGCGCGGTCGCCTCGGAGAGCTGCACCACGGCCGTGTTGAAGAACGTCCCCTGCAGGTAGTGCGCCTGCTCGGGCAGCGACAGCGAGGACGGCAGCCGGTGCGGCACATCACCGGCCGCGATCCGTTCGCGCAGATACGCCGTCAGCCGCGCCCGGCGCCGCGGATGACGCAGCCCGGTGCACTTCAGGGCGCTGATCACATCGTCGGCGTGCGCGGTGATCAGGTCCCGGGCAGGCGCCGGGCACGGCTCCTGGAAGACCAGTCCGTAGCAGAACTCGGCCCACGCGGGCATCACCAGGTCCCGCAGCCGGACCAGGCTGATCCGGTCGTCCGGCAGGGAGTCCAGTACGCCGGCGACGGCCCGGCCGGCCGCCGCCGCGAGGGCCTCCGAGCCGCCGGCCAGGATGCGCCGCGTCGTCGCGGCGACCTCCTCGTAGCGCTCGCCGGGCTCCAGGTGCTCCTGGTGCACCTCCGGGCCCGGCGCCAGCCAGTACCAGAACAGGTCGGACAGCCCGGCCCCGGCGCTGCGCCCGTTCGCCGCGGGATGGGCGTAGACCCGCTCGAACACCTCCGGTCCGTGCGTGGCGTCGGGCAGGGTCACCGCACGGTCGCCGTTGACCTTCTCGAAGATCCGTACCCGCAGCGCCACCACGCTCCGCGGCAGCCACCACGTCGTCGCGGGGGCCCGCTTCGGCCCGCTGCTCACCACGTCCCGCCCTTCCGGACGACCATGTCCTTCGTCAGATCGCTGTTCCGGCGCCCCCCGCACAGCGCGAGGGTGTGGTCGTACTCGTCGCGCAGCGCCGCCAGGACCCGCCGCACCCCCGCCTCGCCCTCGGCGGCCAGGCCCCACACCACCGGGCGTCCCACGCCGACGGCGGTCGCGCCCAGCGCCAGCGCCACGGCGATGTCGCTGCCCCGGCGGATCCCGCCGTCCAGCAGGACCGGCACCCGGCCCGCCACGGCCGCCACGACCGCGGGCAGACAGTCCACGGCAGCCGGTACGGCGTCCGACTGGCGGCCCCCGTGGTTGGAGACGACCACCCCGGCCGCGCCGTGCTCCACGGCCAGCCGGGCGTCCGCCGGGTGCAGGACTCCCTTGAGCAGCACGGGCAGTGAGGCCAGCCCGACGATGTCGTCGATGTCCCGCCAGGACACCGCGGGGGACATCGGGATGTCGGTGAGCGCCCCCGGAGGGGCGCCGGGCAGGCCGCGCATGTTCTCCGCCGCGTAGCCGGGCGGCAGATCGGTGAAGCCGTTGCGCAGGTCCCGGGTGTGCCGGCCGAACACCGGGGAGTCGACGGTCACCACCAGCGCCGTGCAGCCCGCCTCCTCGGCCCGCCGCACGAGCGCCCCGGTGACCTCGCGCCGGGGATGCGGATACAGCTGGAACCACACGGGCGCGCCCCCGGCCGCCGCGACCACGCCGGCGACCGCGGTGGTCGAGGCGGTCCCGGTCACCAGGACGGAGCCCTCGGCCGCGGCGGCCCGCGCCGTGGCCCGCTCGCCGTCGGGATGCGCCAGCCGGTGGAAGGCGGTCGGCGCCACGACCACCGGCGCCGTCCGCGGGGCGCCCGGCAGATCGACGGTGGTGTCGCGCGTCTCGCGGCCGGACAGCACCCGGGGCAGCAGCGCGTACCGGTCGAAGGCCCGCTCGTTGTCGGCGAGGACCCGTTCCTCGCCCGCCCCGCCCGCCACGTAGTCGTAGCGGACGGGGTCCAGCGACTGCCGCGCCCTGTCGTGCAGGTCGCGGAGGATCACGGTGCCACCGGGGCGGCCGGGCCGCGCCTGGCCTCCAGGAAGGCGCGCAGCGGGGCGCGGTGGAACTTCTCGCTGTCCCACTCGTTCTCCAGGTTCTCCGCGAGGTGGTACGCGTCGACGAACACGCCGTCCCGGTACCAGCGGACGACGGGATGGAGATAGCGGCCGTCCAGCCCCGCCACGTCCTGCTGCGACTTGCGGCCCGCCGTGACGTCGAAGGGGTCGACCCGGTCGTGGCCCTCCCCGTACTCCAGGGTGATCACCGCGTGCGCGGCCACCTCCCCGAAGTCGCCCGCGCGCACGGCGTCCGGCACCTGGCCGACGGGGACCTCCTCGGCGTAGCGCAGCGTGCCGTCCGGGGCGAGCAGCAGGAGGTCGCCGAGGACGCCGAACTGCTGCCACAGCGCGGAGGACCGGTTGACGCGGGTGATGACCTCCTCGACGGCCCGTTCGGTGTCCGCGCCCAGCTCGGTCACCGGCCACGGCTCCCCGTCGTACCGCTGGCGCAGCGCCCGGTGCAGGGCGCGGACCGTGTAGCGGAAGCCGTGGATGAAGCCGGTGGTGGCCTTCTTGAAGTCCCGGCCCTGCATCAGCGTCCCGGCGAAGTACAGGTCCGGCACGTTGACCGACTCGCCGACCGCCGTCAGGTCCGGGAACCGGTCGTTCACCGTCAGGTCCGGGGCGCAGGTCTCGTCGAAGATCGAGGTGTCGAGCCGGAAACCGGTGGCGACGATCACCCGGTCGTAACGGATCTCCTTGACCACGTCGTCGGCCCGCTCGAACGCGACCGGCACATGGAAGCCGTCCGCCGCCCGCCGGATCGAGAGCACCCGGCCGTCCAGGAGCGCGTTCTGCGACTTCAGCTGGTAGCTGTCGAGGAAGTTGTTGTTGACGGCCCGCAGATGACCGACGTAGTGCGTCCGCCACGCCATCGGCAGCGAACCCGAGCCGACGACGTGGATGACCGCCGCGTTCTCCATCAGGCTGTCGGCCGTCTCGAAGGCGGAGTTGCCGCGCCCGATGATCAGTACCCGTTGGTCGGTGAAGGTCTCGGGGTCGGGGTCGAACGAGTCGTACCGCTCGGCCAGTTCGATGCCGGGGATGTCCGGCACGTTCGGCAGCGACACCCCGGTGGCGACCACCACCCGCCGCGCCCGCCAGGTCCGGCCGTCCCGGCCGGTGACGGTGAAGCCGTCGGCGTCCCGGGAGATCCGCGCCACCTCGGTGCCGTACCGCACCCGCACCCCGGTGCGTTCGGCGAAGTCCGCCAGATAGCGGACCATCTCGTCGGCCGGCGGGAAGTAGCGTGCGCTGTACTTGGTGAACAGCAGCTCCGGATCGTCGCTCAGCAACGAGTTCCAGTCCATCCGCAGCCGCAGCTCCGGATCGTCGTATCCGGTGTGCACCTTGTTGGTCGAGATGAGGGTGCGGTGCCGGGGAAACCGCTCGAAGAACGCGCCGGGAACGCTGCCGCGCTCCAGGACCACGTAGTCCGCACCGTCACGTTCCAGGGAGGCGGCGAGTTGCAGTCCCGCGGGCCCCGCTCCGATGATCAGGTAGTCGTGCGCCATGGCCCGGAAGCTATCCACCGGATTTCAGAGGGCTCTGAGATTCCCCGCCTAGGTTCTGGTCCGTGCTCACCACCACGGATCCCGTCACGCTCACCGGCCCCCTGGACGCCACCGCCCTGCGCCGCGCGGCGACGCCGCTCACCGTCACCGTGGACGACGTGGCCCGCGCCCGGATCGAGCGCGGCCGGCGCCTCTTCCGCGCCCTGCGGCAGGACGGCCCGGTCTACGGCGCCACCACCGGCTTCGGCGCCCTCGTCGGCTACGCGGGCCGCGCCGACGAGGCCGACCAGTGCGACAACACCCTGGCCCACCTCGGCGCGGGCCAGGGCCCGGACCTGCCGCACGACATCACCCGCGCCGCCCTGCTGCTGCGCACCTGGTCACTGGCGCAGGGGCACTCCGGGGTGTCCGCCGAGACCGTCGACCGGCTCGCCGCGATGTTCGCCACGACCTTCGCACCCGCCGTCCCCCGTTACGGCTCCGTCGGCGCCAGCGGCGACCTCATCCCGCTCGCCTACGCCACCCAGGCCCTGCGCGGCCGGGGCCACGCCTACCTGGACGGCCGCCGGCTGCCCGCCGCCGACGCGCTCACCGCCGCCGGGCTGGCCCCGCTCGCCCTCGACGGCCGCGACGCCCTCGCCCTCGTCAACGGCACCTCCGTCACCACCGCCGCCCTCGCCCTGGCCCGCGACACCGTCCGCGCCGCGCACCGCGCGCTCACCGACCTCACCTGCCTGCTCACCGACCTCCTCGGCTGCGACCCGGGCTTCCTCGACGCCGGCCTGCTGCGCGCCTACGGCCACCCCGGCGCGGCCGGCGTCGGCACCCGCATGCGGCACACCCTGACCGGCACCGACCCCTCCGGCACCCGGCCGCTCCAGGAGCCGTACAGCATCCGCTGCGCCCCGCAGCTGCTGGGCGCGGCCGAGGACGCCCTCGGCTACGTCGACGGCGTGGTCGCCGCCGACCTCGGCGGGGTCAGCGACAACCCCCTGTTCTTCGCCGACGCCGACGCCGACGCCGACGCCGACGGCGAGGGCGAGGGCAGGGTCGTGCACGGCGGGAACTTCTTCGGGCAGCCCGCCGCGTTCGCCGCCGACCTGCTCGCCTCCGTCACCGCCCAGCTCGGCAACCTCGCCGAACGCCAGCTCGACCTGCTGGTCGACCCGGCGCGCAACGGGGGCCTGCCGCCCATGCTCGCCACCGCCCCCGGTGTCCAGCACGGCCTGCAGGGCGTGCAGCTGGCCACCACCGCGTTCGTCGCCGAGATCCGGCGGTGCGCCGCCCCGGCCGCCATGCAGAGCCTGCCGACCAACCTGCACAACCAGGACGTCGTCCCGTTCGGCACCCAGGCCGCCCTGCGCTCCTACGACATGGCCGGGCTGCTGGGCCTGCTGTGCGGGTCGCTCGCGGTCGGCCTGCGCCAGGCCGTCCACGTCGGCGCCCGCCGGCCCACCGCCCCCCGGTGCGCCGCGCTCCTGGACGCCCTCGCCGAGACCGTCCCGCCGGTCGACCCGGACCGCCCGCTGGACGCGGACGTGCGCGCCGCGGCCCGGCTGCTGCTCACACGTGACCTGCCGTGACCGGGGCCGCCGGGACCCGCTCGGACGGGGGAGCGCACTCCGGCAGCCGGATGGTGAACCGGGCGCCCCGCCCGGGCCGGCCCGCCGCGGTCACCGTACCGCCGTGTCCCGTGACCACCTCCCGCAGCAGTGCCAGCCCCAGCCCGTACCGCCCGCCGTCACCGGCCCGGTGGAACCGCTCGAACAGCCGCTCCGCCTCGGCCGGGTCGAAACCCGGCCCGGTGTCCGAGACCGTCAGCTCCACGGCCGAACCCGAGCGGGTGAGCGTCACCTCGACCCGTCCGCCCGCCGGGGTGTGGCTGATCGCGTTGGACAGCAGCTCCCCGACGGCCCGGCGCAGCGCCGACTCGACACCGCCGACGAACAAGGACCGGCGCGCGCCGCCCACGGTCACGGTGAGCCCGCCGTCCCGGATCCGCTCCGCCTCCTCGGCGACCACCGACCGGGCCAGCGCCGTCAGATCGACCGGCACCCGCTCGGCGGGCCGCGCCGGGTCCGCCGCGAGGCTCGCGGAGAGCAGCAGATCGTCCAGGACCGCGCCGAGCCGTCCCACCGAACCGACCAGCCGGGCCAGGCCGTCGCGGTGCTCGGCGGGCAGCCGCGCGGCCCGCGCCTGCCGGGACAGCACCTGGGCCCGGGTGTACACCTGGGTGACGGGGGTGCGCAGCTCGTGACTGGCGTCCGTGACGAACCGGCGCTGCCGGGCCAGCGCCTCGGCCAGCGGCGCCACGGACAGCCGGCCGAGGACCGCGCCCGTGACGGCCGCCGAGATCAGTCCCACCAGCTCCGCGACGCCCAGCGCGTACCAGAGATGCCTGCGGTCGGCGAGCTGGAACCGCAGGTCGAACACCGCCTGCACCACGTCCCCGTCCGCCCGCACCTCGGTGCGCACCAGATAGACCGTGCCGTTGCGGTGCACCGCCCGCTCCACCGCCTCGTCGGTCCGGCGCACCCGGTCCAGATCGGCCCGGACCGGGAACCCGTCCGGCGCGTTGGCGAGCGGGGTGACGCCGGCCGCGTACAGCCAGGTGCACACCGGCGGGCTCGACAGGTCGCCGCGCGAGGCGCCGTAGCGCAGCTCCCGCCGCACCTGGTCGTTCTGCGCCCGGGTCATCACCGTGTCCGCGACCAGGCCGACCACCACCATGAGCAGCGTGATGATCGCCGCGGTGATCACGGCGATCCGCAGCCGGGCCAGGCGCACCTCCGTGCGCTCCGCGACCTGTGAGGACCTCACAGCGCCCCCAGCCGGTAGCCGAGGCCGCGGACCGTGCGCACGGCCTGCCGGCCGAGTTTGCGGCGCAGGTAGTAGACGTAGGTGTCGACGATGGACGACGCGGGCGCCTCCTGGAACACCATCCGGCGCAGCTCCGCCCGCGAGTACACGGCGTCGGGGCGGGAGGCGAGCGCCCACAGCAGCGCGAACTCCCGGGCCGCCAGGGCGATCCGCCGCCCGTCGGGCAGTTCGACCTCGCGCGGGCCGACGTGCAGCAGGCCGGAACCGATGCGCAGGGTGTCGGTGACGTCGAGCGCCCGCCTGCACAGGGCTCTCAGCCGGGCGCCGAGTTCGTCCAGGTCGAAGGGTTTGACCAGATAGTCGTCGGCGCCGGCGTCCAGCCCGTCGACCCGGTCGTGCACGGTGCCCATCGCGGTCAGCATGAGCACCGGAGTGCGCACGGCGCGCGAGCGCAGCCGGCCCAGCAGGTCGATGCCGTCCAGCACCGGCAGCCGCCGGTCGACGACCAGGACGTCGTACTGCCGGGTGAGGCCCAGGTGCAGGCCCCGCTGCCCGTCGGTCGCGGCGTCGACCTCGTAGCCGTCGTCGCGCAGTATCCCGGAGAGCATGCCGACCAGTTCCCGGTCGTCCTCGACCAGCAGCAGCCGCCAAGGGTCCCGTGGCCGTACCCGCCCCTGTGTCACCGTTCGGCTCCTCTCGCCCCCCGTCTGGCCCGTCAACACCCGCGCGTGACACGGGAGTTCCGCACACGCGACCCGGTGGCCGAACGGGAATTCGATCGGCAAGATCAAGCTAGCGCTTACCCGCCGGGGGAGGGAGGGGCAGGGAAGTCCTGTCCGTATTCCGCGCCTCGGCCCGCGCCGCACCCCGGCCGGCGGCCGGTCACGCCCTGCGGACGCGAGCGGCGGAGGGCCGGCGGGTGGCGGACGGGTGGCTGAAAACAGCCGGGGCGGCGCTCGCGCCGGAGGAACGGCCCGGGTCAGCCCTCGCGCCGGAAGCGGAACACCGCGGCGTCGAGATCGCCGCGCAACCCCGTGCGCAGGCCGTGGTGGAGCAGGACCGGGGCGCGGTGGGGTCGGCCGGTGTCCTGGCAGACGTACACGGCGCCGGCGTCCAGGCCGCGCAGCCGCACCGGGGCCGGTTCCTGGCCGAAGGACTGGGCCCGCAGCCAGGCGAGGACCACGACCTCGTCGCCCAGGCTGTACTGGACGGCGCTCAGGCCGTCACCGTCCGGCGGCAGCAGCCGGTGCAGGCGCCCGCGCTGGACGACCGGCCGGATCTCCTTGTAGAGCCCGATCCACTCGCTCGCCTCGTCGAGTTCGGCCTCGCTCCAGCGGGTGAGGTCGCCGCCGACGCCGAGCACCCCGGCCATCGCGCTGACGAACCGGAACTGCAGGGAACTGACCCGCCCGTTCATCTGCTCGTTGGGGCTGTCCGTCACCCAGGCCGCCATCACCCGCGCCGGATGCACCTGCCCGAAGCCGTGCTGGATGGCCAGCCGGTCCGCCGGGTCGGTGTTGTCGGAGGTCCACACCTGGTCGGTGCGGGAGAGGATGCCCAGGTCGATCCGGCCGCCGCCGCCCGAGCAGGACTCGAAGGCGACGCCCGGGTGGGCGGCCCGCAGTCGGTCCAGGATGCCGTACAGCGCCTCCACGTGCTCGGTCCACAGCCGTTCCGGGAACGCCTCGCCGGGCCAGCCGGGGTCGGTGAAGGAGCGGTTGAAGTCCCACTTGACGTAGTCGATCGGCGCCGACTCCAGCAACCGGTGCATCCGTTCCTCGACGAAGGCGGCCACGTCGGAGCGGGCGAGGTTGAGGACGAGCTGGTTGCGGAACTCGGTGGGCGCGCGGCCGGGGACGTGCTGGGTCCACTCGGGGTGCGCCCGGTACAGGTCGCTGTCGGGGTTGACCATCTCCGGCTCCACCCAGATGCCGAACCGCATGCCCAGGGCGTGCACTTCCTCGGCGAGCGGGGCGAGCCCGCGCGGGAACCGGTCCGGGTTCGGACTCCAGTCGCCGAGCCCGGCCCGGTCACTGGTGCGCCGCCCGAACCAGCCGTCGTCGACGACGAACAGCTCCGTGCCGATGGCGGCGGCCCGGCGGGCCAGCGCCAGCTGCTGCTCCTCGGACACCTCGAACCAGGTCGCCTCCCACGAGTTGTAGAGCACCGGCCGGTCCTCGGCGGCCGACGGGATCACCCGCGCCAGCTGCCAGGCGTGCCAGGCGGCACTGGCCCCGCCGAAGCCCTCGGCGGACCGCACGCCGGCCAGCACGGGTGTACTGCGCGACTCACCGGGCGCCAGGACCAGCAGCCCCGCGTCGTCGTGCCCCCAGCCGCCGGTCACCTGGACGGTGCCGTCGAGCAGCCGGCGGGTGGCCAGCCGCCAGCTGCCCGACCAGGCCAGGGCACAGCTGTAGACCTCGCCGTGCTCCTCGGTGGCACTGCCGTCGGCGTCCAGCGCCACCCAGGGCAGGTGCTGGTGCCCGGTGTGCCCGCGCCGGCTGCCGATCGTGTGGGCGCCGTGACCGACCGGGACCCGCACCAGCCGGCTCTCCGCACCCCAGCGGCCGTGCAGATGGGACAGCCGCCAGGAGGCGCGGACGGGCAGCGTCCAGGTCGCCGAGTCGGCCCGCGGCACCTCCAGGGGCGTGTCGGCCGAGGTGTTGGCGA
This sequence comes from Streptomyces sp. NPDC016677, assembly GCF_055562815.1. Lineage (NCBI taxonomy): Bacteria > Bacillati > Actinomycetota > Actinomycetes > Kitasatosporales > Streptomycetaceae > Streptomyces > Streptomyces sp. NPDC016677. The sequence goes on from NZ_JBVHEO010000010.1 coordinate 221,948, forward strand.
CGGTGACCCAGCGTTCGATGACGTCGTGTCCGCCCCGGAGGCGGTAGTGGAGGGTGAGCGACAGCGAGGTCACGGGGTCGCGGAAGGCGAGGCGCAGTTCGTCCCCCGCCGTCTCGGCGGAGACGAACGTCCAGGCGGTGCCGCGGGCGCCGGGGGACCGCACGATCAGGGCCGGTTCGGCGAACCGCCGGCCGCCCTCGACGGGATACTCCTCGTGGCCGTCGAGCGGCGACTCGAACGACCACTGCGGCAAGGGGAGTCCGGCGAGCGCGGCGACGTCGGCGAGACCGATCCGCGGCCCCCAGTGCAGGTGCAGCAAGTGGTCCTCGTCGTCCAGGCGCAGGGCGTAGGAACTCGTCGGGCCGGACAGCAGCCAGCTGCGGCCGTCCTCGCCGGTCTCGATCATCGGGCGTCCCTTCGGAGAGCGGTGGGGCCTGCGGTCCCGGATGCCGCCGGATCGCGCGTCATCTTAAGGCCGGCGATCTTGGGCAGGCGGAGTGCAGTGATCTTCGTCGTGATCTTCGGCCAGGACCTGTGGAAGGGAGCGCAATGACCGTGCCCACACGCCCCGTTCGCCGCGCGGACCGCGAGCGGCGCTTCGACCTGCGCGCCACCGCCCTGTTCTTCCTCCTCCTCGCGATCCTCCTCTGCCTCGCGGGCTTCGTGGTCCGTACCGCGGCCCGGACCGCCGGGCAACGCCCCGCGTGGGCCGTCGCCCTCGTCCTGACGGGCGTCGCGGTGGCGTGGCTGCGCCGCTCCGGGCGGCGCCGCCGGCCGGCCGCGCGCTACGCCCGGCGCGCCGCGCTGGCCCTGGAGGAGGCGGCCGAGCAGGCGGCGTCCGCCCCCGTACCGGAGGTCGCGGCTCCGGGAACCGAGTACGTCGAACTCGAACCCGACGGCTTCGAGCACGCCGTGGCCGGCCTCTGCGCCCGGGACGGCTGCCCCGAGACGGAAGTGGTCGGCGGCTCCCAGGACCTGGGCGCCGACGTCCTGGCACGCACCCCGGACGGACGGCGGATGGTCGTCCAGTGCAAGCGGTACGGCGACGGTCACAAGGTCGGCTCACAGGACATGCAGCGCTTCGGCGGCACGTGCTTCACCGTCCACGAGGCCGAGGTCGCGGTACTCGTCACGACCAGCGACTTCACCGCCCCCGCCCTCTCCTACGCGCAGCAGTGCGGCATAGTCTGCGTGAACGGCGAGGAGTTGGACGCCTGGAGCGACGGGACCGGACCCGCCCCCTGGACCCGCGCCGCCGACTGAGCGGAGACCGTCCTCCACCGTCTCGGAGTCCGCCCGCAGATGTCCCGTTTTCGCGGCGCAATCGCCCGATGGAGTGAACGGCCCGCCCAGGCGTGCCCCGTGAGCACGGCTCGTCCGGTTGAGTGAAGCGCGCGCCACGCACGAGTGACGACGGTCGCAACGAAGCTCCGCAGTCTCTGCGGCGGACGGAACGGTACGGTGACAGTGACCACGACAGAGCGGACGGCCGGCTTCGCGAGCCAGGAGCGCACGGACGCGATCGCCCGGTTCGCCTCCCCGGCCACGCGCCTGCTGCTCGCCGGCGACGGCCTCACCACCACCTCCCTGCAAGCCTGGGCGCGGGCCCCGCTGAGCGTGGGAACGCTGGAGTGGCAGGTGCGCGGCGACCGGGACACGCCCATCGCCCTGGCACCGGCCGTACTCGGCGGACCGGACCGCGTGGTGGTCCGCAGCAGCACGCTGGTGGACCCGGCCGGGACGGTGTGGTCGGCCAACGTGGTCGTCGGACGCCTCGACGTGGACCCGCGCACCACCGCCTGTCTGCAGGGCGCCGGCCCGCTGGGGCCCGAGCTGCACCGGGCGGGCGTGAGCGGGCACCGCTCCCTGCTCGACATCGGCCGGATGCCGTGGCCGCTCGTGCGGGGCACCGCGCCCGCGGCCTACCGGATCTGTCTGCTGCGGCACGGGGCCGAACCCCTGGGCGTGGTCCGGGAGATCTTCAATCCCGCGCTGGTCGACCCCCGCCTGCTGCCGGAGCGCGGACGGTGACCCTCCGGCTGTCGGCGCAGGTCGGCATCGTGGGCGCGGGCCCGGCGGGACTGGTGGCCGCCTGTGTGCTCGGCGCCGCGGGAGTGGACGTCTGCCTGCTGGAGAAGGACTCCCGGCGGGACGTCGAGGAGCGGGCGAGGGCCGGCCTGGTCGAGCACCGCGTCGCCGAGTACCTGGAGGGCCGAGGGCTGGCCGACGGCATGCTGGCGGACGGCGTGCGCCACGCCTGGTGCGACATGGTCTGCGAGGGCCGCCGGGTGCGGATCGACTACGGCGCGCTGTCCGGCGGCGCCGCCCACTGGGTCTATCCCCAGCAGTCGCTGGTGCGCGACCTCGTCGCGCGGGCACAGGCCGCGGGCTGCCCGCCCCGGTTCGGCCGCAGGGTGCGCGCGGTCACGGACGTCGACGACCGCCCGCGGCTGCTCGGCGACGGGCTGGAGGTCGTCTGCGACTACGTGCTGTGCTGCGACGGCCCGCACAGCCTCGCCGAGAGCCTGTCACCCGGTACGGCACGGTCCTTCCGCTACCCCTACGACTGGCTCACCGCCCTGGTGGCCGTCGACCGGCCCGTCGAGGGAGTGACGTACGCCGTCCACGCGGACGGGTTCGCCGGGCTGATGCCGCGCACCGGCCACCGCGCCCGCCTCTATCTCCAGGTGCCGTGCGAGGACCGGGCCGCACGCTGGACGCCGGACGGCATCCGGGCGGCGTTCCGCTCCCGGGCGGGCGCCGCGGCCGACGGCCTCCCGGCCGTGGGGGAGATCCTGGACGTCGGCATGCTCCGGATGCGCGGGATGGTCCGCGACCGGGCACGGCTGGGCCGGGTCCTCCTCGCCGGCGACGCCGCCCACGTACTGACCCCCAGCGGGGCCAAGGGGCTCAACCTGGCCGTCGCCGACGCGGCCGACGCCACCCGCGGCCTGCTCTCCTGGTTCCGCGACGGCACCGGCACCGACCTGGCGGGCTACGCGCGGCGACGGGCCACCGAGGCCTGGCAGGTGCAGGAGTTCGCCGACCGGCTGCTCACCCTGCTCCACCTGCCCGAGGGGGCCGGATCCGATCCGCGGTTCCTGCTCCGGCTGCGACGCGAGCGGATGCGCCACCTCGGCCGGCCGGGCCCGCAGGGGGCGGAGTTCGCCCACTGGTACGCCGGTTCGGGCCGCGGCCCCGACCCCCGCGGCCCGGTCGGCGTCCCCGCGCCCGCGGGGAACGGATGACGGGCCGGGCGGAGCTTTCCGGCCACGGCGGGGGGAACGGACCACTCGCGCCCCCGTTCGTGCCACACTGATCGCAGGCCCGCCGCGCATCCCCCGTCGCGGCGGGCCGTTTCCGTACCGCGGCCGGGCGTCATCGGCCCAGCCGTCCGGCAACAGCTCCGGGACCGTCGGCTTTGTGGGGGCCCCGTCCCGTCCTCGGATGTCGTCGGGACCCGCCCCGCACTACCCGGTCTGGCAGGATGCGCCTCCGGAAACCGACAGGAGGCCGTATGGTCCAGCGACACTCCGCGCCGGCCGGCTCGCACGCCGTCGACCTCACGCCCCCGTGCGCCCTGGGCGCGCTGTGGGCGGTGCGCCACGGGGAGAGCACCGCGAACGTGGCCTTCGCCGAGGCCGAACGCTCCGGCCGTCGTGCCCGGCCGGTACCCGGCCGCGACCGTGACGTGCCGCTGTCCGTCGCGGGCGCCGCCCAGGCCGGCGAGCTGGGCCGCTGGCTGGCCGGCCGGCAGCCCGGCACGGAACCGGAGTTGGTGGTGGTCTCCCCCTACGTCCGCGCGCGGCAGACCTGGCAGGGCATGGCCGAGGGCGCCGCGGGGACGTACGGCGCGGCACTGCCGGTGGTGGCCGACGAACGGCTGCGGGACAGGGAGACGGGCGTCCACGAACTCTGGCCCCCGGCGGTGCTGCGGGAGCGGGCCCCGCGGGAGGCCGAGCGCCGGGCGACGGCGGGGGAGTGGTGGTACCGGCCGCCCGGCGGTGAGGCCCTGACCGATGTCGTCCTGCGGGTGCGGCAGTTCGTCACCGACCTGAGCGCGACCGCCCCCGGCCGCAGGGTGCTCCTGGTGGCGCACGACGCCGTGATCGTCGCCCTGCGCCACGTACTGGCCGGGATCGGTGCCGAGGCACCCGAGCCGGTGCCGCCCGTTCCGAACGCCTCCGTCTCGTACTGGCGCGGTGACGGCGGTCGCCTGCGGCCCGTCCTGTGGGGCGACACGGCCCACCTGACGGGGCCGGACGGCTGAGGGACCTTCCCCGTACGAGGGCGTCCGGGACCGGGGATCAGCCGAGCTCCAGGACGCTCATGGCGTGCTCGGCCATGCGCCGCTCCCCGAGCGCGTTGGGGTGGACGGGGACGAGGTTCGTGGAGAGGAGCAGCGGTTCGATCCACCGCGTACCGAGGGCGGCGCAGGCGTCGTGCCCCTCGGAGACCCGCGCGAAGTCCACGAAGACGGCGCCGGTCTCCGCCGCGGCGCGCTGGACGGCCGCGTTGAGCCGCGCCTGGATGCCGCGCAGGTACGGCACGTCGCCCTCGGCGATGGGCAGCTTGGCGAAACAGGACGGGTCGGCGGCGGCGGGCACGATCCAGGGGTAGCCCAGCGCCGCCACGCGCGCGTCGGGCGCCTTGGCGCGGACGCCGCTCAGCGCCGCCTTCAGCGCGGGATAGGTGTTGGTCTCGATCTGGTCCACGAACGAGGTGCCGTACCGGTCCTTGCAGGGACTGCCCTTGCCGCCGCTGAGCACCCCCGCGGTGCCGCAGGAGGTCACCGCGTTGATGAACGTGTTGTTGTCGTTGCCGCCGATCGTCAGCGTCACGAGGTCGGTGCCGGTGTCCAGGGCGTCCAGTTGCGGGGGGACGCCCGGGTACTGGGACTGCGTGAAGTGGCTGGTCCGGGCCGCGCCGCAGGTCACGTCGGTGAGCCGGGCGCCCGTGGTGGAGGCGATGACCCGCGGGTAGTTGGCGGTGGAGCGCAGGCACAGCAGGTTGGTGACGTCCACGGGCAGGACGCCGGAGCCGGCGCTGTAGCTGTCGCCGAGGGCGACGTAGTCCAGGGGCTCGGCGGCGTGCGCGGTGGCACCCGTGACACTCAGGGCCAGGGCACCCGCCGTAGCCATTGTCGCGGCCATGACACGTCGCACGGGGCGTCTGGAGGTGCGCTTCGGCATGGGCTGTCCTCTTCTCGGGTGTGCGGGTTCTCGGGTGTGCGGGCGGATGGTCGCGGCGGCGCCGGCCCAGGCGTTACCTGCAAGTAACACTGCTAAGTAATGTGCGGCCGGTGAGACGGGGAGTCAACAGGCGTGACTCGACTTGCCGTCAGGGCCGTTTCCTCAACGCGCCGTTCACGCGTCCGCCGCCGTGGCTCCATAGCGTCATGTCCATGAATGAACTCCCCGACAGCTTCAGGGCCCTGAGCCGACGCGGTCTGCTCACCGGCGCGGTGGCCGCGGCCCTCACCGCGGCCACGGCCGGCGGTGCCGCCGGCGCCGCACCCGCCCGGCCCGCCGGCGGCCCGGCGACCGGTACCGGTACGCGCCACGGCACCGACGGCGGCGCCCCGCGCCCGTCGGTCCCCGACTACCGCACGACGGTTCCCGGCGAGTCGGTGGAGGTGGACCGGGTGGACCGCCCGGTGGCCCCCGGCATCGTCCTGACCAGTTTCGACACCTACGGGCGCACCGGCTGGACCCGGGTCCACGTCCTCAACGCCGATCTGCGCCACGCCACCGCCGACCTGGTCGCCGGGAAGGTGAGCGAGAAGCGCACGCCGTCGGCGCTGGCCGGGGAGCGGGGCGCGGTCGCCGCCGTCAACGGCGACTTCTTCGACATCACGGAGACCGACGCCGCCATCGGCCCCGAGATACAGGACGGCCGGCTGCGCAAGGGCAGCGCCACGGCCACCACCGTGGCGACGGTGGGCGCGGACCGGGTCGCGCGGCTGGCCGACCTGATGATCGAGGGCACGGTCACGGTGGCCGGCACCGCGCACCCGCTGGCCGCGCTCAACTCGCCCTCCCCGCCCATGGACGGCCTCACCGCCTACACCCCGCTGTGGGGCCCGGGCCCGCGCACCACCATCGGCGGCAGCGGCCCGTACACCGAACTCGTCGTCACCGACGGCAGGGTGACCCGGATCAACGGTGAACTCACCGACACCGCGGTGCCGGACGGCGGGCTGATCGTCGTCGGCCAGGGCACGGCCGCCCCCCGGCTCGCCGCCGCCCGCCCGGACGACCCGGTCACCGTCACCTTCGCGCCGCGCTCCGACTCGCCCGCCGCGCCGCACATGGCGCTGGGCAGCAACGCCGTCCTGGTCCGCGGCGGCGAGGCCGTCGACTTCCCGCCCGGCGAGGGCAACGACGCGGACAAGCCGCGCACGGTCATCGGCTGGCCGGCCGGCGGACACCGGCTGCTGCTGGTCGCCGTCGACGGCTCGGCCGGCTTCTCGGCGGGCCTCACCTACGACGCCACCGCCGAACTGCTGGTCCGCCTCGGCGCGAGCGAGGCGTTCATGCTGGACGGCGGCGGCTCCACCGGCATGGTCGCCCGGCGGCCCGGCGACACCGAGGTCAGCGTGGTCAACACGCCCTCCGACGGCGCCGAACGGCCCGTACCCAACGGGGTCGGCCTGTTCGGCGCGAAGGGCTCGGGAAAGCCGCGCGGCCTCGACGTCCGTGCCGCGGCCGACCGCGTGGTCCCCGGCCTCACCATGACCGTCACCGCCGCCGGCTACGACGAGACCTGGTCCCCGGCCGACGTCGACGCCCACCGGATCGGCTGGACCGCCCGGCCGGGCTCCCTGGGCCGCGCCGACGACGGCGTCTTCCGCGCCGGGCGGCCCGGCGCCGGCACACTGACGGCACGCGTCGGCGCCGCCCGCGGCGAGCATCCGGTGCGGGTCGTCGGCCCGCTGCACCGGCTCGCCTTCACCGACCGGGCCCTCACCATCGAACCCGGCGCCACCGCCCGGACCGGCCTGACCGGCTACGACGCCGACGGCTTCGACGCCCCGGTGGCCGCCCGTGACGTCACCCTCGACCACGACGAGGCCGTCATCGGCGTGACCGCTCAGGCCGACGGCCGCCTCACCGTCACCGGCGCCGCGACGGCCGACGGCAAGGCGACCGTCCTCACCGCGACCGTGAACGGAATCACGGCCCGGCTCACGGTGACGGTCGGTCTGGCCGACGTACCCCTGGCGGAGTTCGAACCGGACGAGACATGGACGGCGGTGGCCGCCCGCGGCACCGCGTCGGCCGAGACCGTGGCCGCCCCCGACCGCCCCGGCGCCGACGCCGGCAACCACGCCCTGCGCCTGACCTACGACTTCACCGGACAGGCCGGTACCTCCGCGGCCTACGCGGTGGCGGGCGCCCCGATCACCCTGCCCGCCGGCACCAGACGGCTCGCGCTGTGGGTCAAGGGCGACGGACGCGGCCACTGGCTGCGCGCCATGCTCCGCTCCCAGGGCACGACCAACGTGCCCTTCACCTTCACCACCACGGTCGACTGGACGGGCTGGCGCCAGGTCGTCGGGGAACTGCCCGACGGTTTCTCCGGGCCGGTCACCCTGCTGCGCCTCTACATCGCGGAGACCTCACAGACCGACAAGAACGCCGGCGCGCTGGAGTTCGACGCCCTCGCCGCACAGGTCGGACAGCAGCCGCAGCCCGCCGAGCCACCGCTGCCCGACCCTTACGTGGCCGGACAGTCCGGGCTGCCGCGCGGCCGGTGGACCTTCGCCGTCCTGTCCGACCTGCACATCAGCGCGGCGGCCGGCCCCGACTCCTTCGCCGGACGGCAGGCGGCCACCGCCCTGGCCCAGGCGGTCGCCGCCGATCCCGACTTCATCCTGGTCAACGGGGACTTCGTCGACGACAACGGCCCGGCCGACTTCGCCCTCGCCGACACCCTGCTGCGCGACCACGTACCGGCCTCGCTGCCCGTGTACTGGACCCCCGGCAACCACGAGGCCGGCCTGTCGGCCACCGGCGGCCTGGACGCCTTCAGGGCCGCCACCGGACGCCCCAACCGGCAGGTCTTCGACCACAAGGGCACCCGGTTCGTGCTGCTGGACTCGCACACCGGCGACATCCGGACCTCCGACTGGGACCAGGTCCCGGCGCTGCGGGACGCACTGGACAAGGCCGCTGAGGACACCCGGGTCACCGGTGTCGTCGTCGCCTTCCACCACCCCCTGACCGACCCCTCCGGCGCCGGTTCCTCCCAGCTCTCCGACCGGCTCTCCGCCGCTCTCCTCCAGCGCTGGCTGGCCGGCTTCCGGGAGACCTCGGGCAAACCCGTCGCCCTGTTCACCGGCCACGCCCACACCGCCTCCGTCACCCGTGCCGACGGCGTCCTGGAGGTGACCACCCCGGCCGTCGGCAAGACGCCGTACAGCTCTCCCGACCAGGGCGGCTTCTTCGGCTGGATGCACGTCGCCGTCGACCCGCGCCCGGCCCGGATCCGGAGCGGCCTGCCCAGCCCGGGCACCCGCGACTGGCTCCGGGCTGAGAGCCGCCCGCTGATCGACGCCGTCGAACTGTCGGCCCCCGCCGAACTGGCCGCCGGCGCCTCGGCCGCCGTCGCGGCCACCGGCGTCACCAGCGAGTACGGTCTCCGCTTCCCGCTGCGCCACCCCGCCAGTGTCGTCTGGTCCGGCTCCCCGGGGCTGGCCGTCGCCGTCTCGGCCGCCGACGCGAAGAGGGCCGCGGCGAACCGCCGGACCCTGGCCGTCCTCGACCTGACCACGCACACCCTCACGGCACTCCGCACGGGGCGGGTCACCCTGACGGCCACCGCCGGCGGCCGGTCCGGCTCGGCGACCGTCGGACTGACCGGCTGACGCCCGGGCCCCGGACATCCGTCGGGGCGCCGGGTTCCGCGCGCGGGCGTGCCGGCGCCCTCGAATCCGGCCACTCCGCGCCGGGGGCACCGGGCCCCCACAGGGCGCCGAGGTCCGGGCCGTGGGCGGTCCCGTCACCGGCGGGGACAGCCGCCCCGGCGCCCGGCGGGCCGCCTCGGCCCGTCGACGGCGATCACGGAACCCGCCGCCGGGAGACACACGGGTCGGCCCCCGAACCGGCGAGGCCGTCCTCGCGGTAGTCGCGCGGGGCCACGCCGGTCACCCTGCGGAAGGCCCGGCTGAAGTGGGAACGGTCGCGGAACCCCACCGCGCGGGCCACGCTCTGGACGCTGTCCTCGCTCGTCCGCAGCCGTTCGGCCGCCCTGCGCACCCGCAGCCGGGTGAGGTACTCCCACATCGTCAGGCCGTAGCGCCGGTGGAAGAGCTTGCCGAGGTGGTCCTCGCTGACCCCGGCCGCCTGCGCGAGCTGCCAGCGGGAGACGGGCCGCCGGTAGTGCTCGTAGAGGTAGACCAGGGCCTCGTCCAGGACGGCCCGCACCCGCGGCGGCAGCCGGCCGTCGCGGCCCGTCAGCTCCCGTACCAGTGCCGCCGCCTCGTGCGGCGCGAACACGTCCAGGTCCAGCAGGAGCAGCGCCGGGTGCGGACGGGCCCGCCGGGCGTCGGCCGCCGTGATCCCCTCGTGCCCGGCGACGACCGCGGGGCACAGCGCCCGGCCGCTCCCGTCGTGCAGCCGTTCCACGACGTCCAGGCCGTGCAGGTCGGCGAGAGAGGACTCCAGGACGACGAGCCGGGGTGTCTCCTCCGCGATCAGCGCCAGCACGGTCGCCGCGTCGGCCACCACCCGGGTCGGGTGGTCGGGCAGCGCGGCCTCCGCGATCCGCCGCAGCTCCTCCCGTGACTCCTGCGAGCGGCCCGCCACCACCACCGGTTCGGCCAGGCCGCTCGGCCGCAGCGCCCGCAGGGCGTCCCCCAGGTCGGTGCCGCGGGCGCCGAAGAGCACGAACGGCGTGTGCCGCAGGGCGGGGTGGTCGTGCAGCCGCTGCACGACCCGCCACTCCTGCGGCCGGTCGGGCAGCGCCTCCCACACCACCGCCCCGGGCCCGCGGTCCGCCGGTAACGGCACCGTGTCGTGGCCGCCGTCGGCGCGATGGACCATCACCCCGTGCCGCTCGGCCGAGTGCCGTACGTCCTCGGCCACCTCCCCGGGTGTGACGACGAGCAGCGGCCCGGTGCCGGAAGGGGGCCGGTGCGCGTGCCCGTCGGGGGACGGGAGGGGGAGTTCCAGGACGTACTCGGCGCGGTCCGGCCCCCCGGCGGGCCGCAGCGAGCCGCCGTGCATCATGGCCAGCCGGCGGGCCGTGGTCAGCGCCACGTCGAACCGGTGCGCCTCGCCGGCCGGGGCCGGTACCGAGGGCACGGCGACGACGACCCGCACCCCGGCGGGCGACCAGCCGGCCGACACCTCCACCGTGCCGCCCCGGGCCAGATCCGCGGCGGCGGTCAGGACGTTGCCGAGGACCTGCCGCAGCCGGGCGGCGTCGGCCGGGACCGACGGCAGCCGGTCCGGCAGCGCGACCGACCAGCGCGGCCGCGCCGGCAGCCGGCGCCCCGCGGCCGCCTCGGCACAGGCCCGTCGCAGCAACGGCAGCGGATCGAGCAGCCGACGGGTCAGTACGAGGTCGCCGGCCTCCGAGTGGGCGAGGTCGAGCAGGTTGGCGCTGAGGTGCAGCAGCCGGGCGGCGTCCCGGTGCACCTCCGTCAGGACCGCCTCCGGGTCGTCGCCGTCCCGCGCGAGCATGGCCTCCAGCGGCTCACGCAGTTCGGCGACGACATGGGTGAGCAGCCGGGTCTGGAACCGGTTGGCCTGCTCGGCCGCGTCCCGTGCCCTGCGCACCTCGTCGAACAGCCCGATGCCCTTCAGCGCCGCGCTGATCTGATCGCCCAGCTCCCGGTAGAGCGCCCCGTCCTGGTCGGCCGCCGTCTCCCCGGCGGTGGCGTCGAACACGGCCAGCCCCAGTTGCTGTTCACCGATGTGCAGGGGTTCGAGGACCAGCCGGGAACGCCGCCCGGCGCCGGGCATCAGACTGTCGGGGAGCAGCAGCGCGGCCGAGAAGGGCGGGCTGTCCAGCACCCCCGCGTGCCCGAGCCGCCGCGCCTGCGCCCGGGTGAGCAGCGGCCGGGCGATACCGCGCACCGGCGCCGTCGCCCCGGGCGCGGCCTGCTCGTACAGCACGATCCGGCAGGCCGGCACGCCGGGCTGGGCGAGGTGGCGCTCCAGGACGTCGCAGAGCCCGTCGAGGTCGACCACCGTGGTCAGCGCGGTACCGAACTCCCGCAGCCGCCGGGCCCGTACGGCCTGGGTCCAGCGTCCGTACTCCAGCAGCGCGCGCGACCGCTCCGCGACGATCAGCCGGGCCCGTCCGAACAGCGCCTCGGCCGGCCCGCGCAACTCGGCCGGGAGCGGGTCGACGGCACCGAGGCGGGCGCGCTCCAGCGCCTGGTGCCAGCGCTCGGCCTCGGCCTGGGTGCGGGCCCGGCCGCGCAGCAGCCGCTCCACCAGCGGCAGGAAGCCGCCCACGCCGTCGCCGCCGGAGCCCGCGCTCCGCGTCGTCTCCGCGGACTCCGCGGCGCCGGGCACGAGGTCGGCGTGGAAGGCCTCCGCGAGCCGGGTGCCGGCGGACGGTGCCAGCGCGTCCAGCGCGGCCCAGCCCCGCGGTTCCTCGGCCGCCCGGGGCACCGCCCGCGGTCGTACGGCGTACCGCGCCGTCGGGTAGGGGCATCCGCAGGAGCGGCGCGCGACGAGGGTGGCCGGGATGGTCGTACGGTCCGGCGGTCTGCCGCCCCGCAGCCTGGCCACCAGCGTGTCCACGGCCAGCGCGCCGAGTTCCGCGAACGGCAGGGCCACCGAGGTCAGCGGGGGATCGCCGAGCCGCGCCTCCGGCGAGTCGTTGAACCCGACGACGGCCACGTCCTCCGGCACCCGCACGCCCCGCCCGGTCAGCAGCCGCAGCGCGTCCGCGGCCAGCACGTCGCTGCACGCCAGCACCGCGTCGAAGTCCACCCCCGGCCGCAGCCCCCGCGCGTCGAGCAGCACCCGCATCGCCGAGGCGCCGCCCGCCGCGTCGAAGTCCACCGCCGCGCACACGTGCGTGGTCTCCAGCCCGATGCCGTGGTGGCGCAGGGCGTCGACGCAGGCGCGGTAGCGGTCCTCGGAGACCGGGTTGGCGACCGGGCCGCGGATGCACACCGGCCGTCGGCAGCCGTGCCGGGCGACGAGGTGCCCGACCAGTTTGCGCATGCCCGCGTGGCTGTCCACGGACAGGACGTCGGCCTGGTCGCCCAGCGGCTGGTTGAGACTGATCACCGGCAGGTGCGCCAGCCGCCGCAGCAGCCGCCGGGCCCGGTCCCCCGAGGAGGGCAGGCCGATGGTCGAGCTCCAGCAGACGACGCCGTCCAGCCGGGCGGGGCCCACGAGTTCGTACAAGGCGCTGCGGGGAGCGTCGCCGCCGCGCAGATCACCGCCGGGGAAGCAGACCAGGCCGACACCGTCGCGCTCGGCGGCGGCGCGGACACCGGACCACAGGGTGGCACCGACGCCGAGGTGGATGTTGGCGGTGAGCAGCCCGATGGTGAGCGGCCGGCGCGGGCCGCCGTCCGCCCTGCCGTGCGGGTCCGCGGCCATCGGCGCTCCCTCGGTCGGTTCCGGCCGGCATCTCCGGGGGGTGGAGAACCTAGACGAGGCGGTCGCACCCGGCAAGAGCCGTGACGGAACGGGCCCGCGGGGCCTGCGGGAAACCGAGCAGGACCGGTGGCGTGGGGGGGCCACCGGTCCTGCCTGTGCGCGGTGTGCGGTGTGCGGTGTGCGGTGGGCGGGGGCAGGTCAGATCTTGCCGACGCCCGCCCCGGCGGTCACGGTCGCCTTCACGGAGGACGCCGACTGCGCGGTGTAGCTGTACGGGATCGAGGCCACGCTGCCGCCGGTCTGCCCCGAGCCGGAGTTGACGAAGTGGTTGTTCCTCGCCACCAGCGAGCCCTCGTCGGAGTCGCCCTCACCGAGGTGGTACGGGTCCTCGGTGTTCTCGAAGTAGTTGGCCTCCACCAGGACGCCCGCGTTCTCGGTGGACGCGACGCCGTAGGAGCCGATGTCGCTGAAGTAGTTGTTCAGCACGTGCACCGGGTTGCCGAAGCGGACCCGCGGGTTGCGCTGGTTGGTGCCGTCGAACCAGTTGTTGACGTAGGTCACCTTCAACTTGCCGGTGTCCTCCGAGGAGTTGCTGTCGGAGTGGCCCAGCAGCATGTTCTTGTCCTGGTCGTGGGTGCGGTTCCAGGACACGGTGATGTTGGTCGAGGCCCGCTTGATGTCAACCGCGCCGTCACTGGCGCCGGAGATGTCGTTGTGGTCGATCCAGACGTTGGTGGAGTACTGGACGTTGATCGCGTCGTCGTTGGACCCCGTGAACGTCAGGTTCTGGATGATGACGTTGTTCACCTCGGAGACGTTCAGGCCGCTCCCGGTGATCCTGCCTGAGGTGCCGACACCGACGATGGTCTTGTTCGAGGCGACCTTCGTCATCGACGACAGCGCGATCGTGCCGTTGACCCGTACGGTCTGGGCGCTGCTGCTCTGTACGGCGCTGATGAAGGCGGAGGCGGTGGAGACGGTGACCGTGCCGCCGCCGGCGCCGCCGGTGGTGGCGGCGCCGAAACCGACGGGAGTGGTGGCGGCTGCGGCCAGCGGCTCGGCCGGGGCGGACCCGCTCGCCGTACCGACGCCTGTCGCGACCATGACAACGGCGGTCGCCGCGGCTCCGGCCAGGGTGAACCGTGCGCTCGTCCTGCGCATGTGGATCTCCGTCCGTGGGGGGATTCGGGGAGAGGGTGCTGAGGGGGAGTGCTGTACGACGTTCTGTGCGGACGTTCTGTGCGGACGCGCTGTGCGAATGTGCTGTGCGGATCTGCTGGGGTGCACCACCAGGGCCTCGAGGCCGGCTCTTGCCGAGGCTCACTGCGAGCGTAGGCAGACCGCTGTGGACTATGACGTGCCCTGTGTGGACTATTGCGTTCCGTCACGGCGGCCCTCCGGACACGCGCCTGTCCCCGGCACGCGCGGTGCCGGGGACAGGGTGGGCCGCCTTCCGGTGGGTCAGGAGGCGACGAAGCGGGCGATCCGGCCCAGGACGACCGTGTCGGCCAGGTAGCCGATGTGGGTCTGGCACAGCACGTCGTTGTTGGTCGCGCCGCTCAGCCGGGTGCTCGTGTACGGCAGGATGATCCCGTCGCACGTTGCTGTGGCCGCCCAGCACCTTCAGGTAGTACTGGCTGACCAGGCCGCCCATCGAGTGGTTGACGATCACGACCTTGCTCGCGCCGGTACGGGCCTTCACGGTGTTGACGAAGGACGCGAGGCCCTGGGCGTTGGTGACGTTGTCGCCGTAGGAGTTGTACTCGTAGGCGAACAGGGCGGAGCCGGACCAGCCGTTGAGCCGGAAGACGCTCATGGCGGTGACCCAGTTGGAGGCGTTGCCGGTGTAGCCGTGCACGAAGACCACCGGTATGCCGGTCGACAGCGGCTGGGCGGCGGTCCCGGCGGACCGCGCGGTGGCGGCGGGGGCGGTCGCGGTGCCGGTCGCACCGGCTGTCGAGGCCGAGGAGAACAGGGTGAGCGCGGCGGTGGCGGCCACGAGCACGCCGAGGAGCCGACGTGGGGGACGACGACGCATGGACCCTCCTGCGAGGACGCGGGGAAGCGGGTGCCTGACCCGCCCGGCGTCATGGCGTGAGGTGCCGGTGCCATCGGTGAGATCACCTGTGGACGCGACGGCGCCGGGCCCCGCCCCGCGCCCTTGCCGGGGGAGGGCCGTCACCGCACCGGCGGCTCATCCCCCGGAGGGCAGCCGCTACGCCCGTCCGGGCGAGGCGAGCCGGCCGAGCGCCTGCTCCAGGGTGAGCTGGGCGTCGTCCTTGCTGTCGTGCCACCGCCCCAGCGTGGTCGCCGCCGCCCGCAGCAACTCGGGCGGGAGCTTCGCCGCTTCGAGCGTGTCGGCGATCTCGTCCATCTCCGGCCCCCACCGCCAGGCCCGCGCCGCGGCCGAGGCCACGTACTCCGGCTCGGCCAGGTACGTGTCCGAGCGGCGCTTGGCGACCTCGCGCAGTTCCCCCTCGACGCCGTGCTCATGGGCCAGCGCGTAGGACAGGCCGACCAGGACCCGGCTGACCTTCTGGAAACCGGCGTAGGCGAGCTTCAGCGCCGAGGCCTGTCCGATACGGGGGCCCAGGACCTCGGCGTGTACGGCGGTGCCGTCGAACAGCCGGGCCACGGCGGTGGTCTGCGCTTCCGGTCCCGACAAGTACAGAGCGGGGTTGCCGCCGTTGACGGGCGGAGGGCCGATGACCCCGCCGTCCACGACGGTGGCCGGCGGCGCGAACAGCGCGGCGATCCGTGCCGTGCGCTCGGGGTTGACGGCGTTCGCCTCCACGTACACGCCGGTGTAGCCGTGCCCGGCGACCTCGCGGGCCAGCTCCTCGGCCGCGGCCGGCGGGCACAGGCTGATCACGATGTCGGCCCGGCCGGTCAGCTCCCGCAGGGCGGGCACGGGTTCGAGGCCGAACCGTTCGGCGCGGCGCGCGCTGGCCGGGCTCCGTCCGTCCGCGCACCACAGGACGGCGGCAGCGTTGGCCGCCGCGCAGGCGGCGACGGCGGCGCCCATGCTGCCGGGGTGGAGGATGCCTACGACGGGCTGCTGGGACACGTGCTACTCCAGGGAGTGGGCGAGCAGGTGGTCGACGGCCTCGGTGACGTCGTCGACGGCGTGGTGGCGCGCGGTCAGGCCCTCGGGCCAGGGCCGGCCGCGTACCCAGATGGCACGCAGACCGGCCGCCGTGCCGCCGGCGATGTCGGTCTCCGGGTTGTCCCCGGTCATCCAGTCACCCGCGGTCAGCTGGGTACCGCAGCGGGCCGCGGCCAGTTCGAACAGCCGCGGGTCGGGTTTGCGGACGTCTATGTCGCCGGAGGCGGCGATGCCGTCGATGAGTTCGGCGAGTCCGGTGGCGCGGACCTTGGCGCGCTGGACGTCACTGGCCCCGTTGGTGGCGACGCCGATGCTCCAGCCCGCCTCCCTGAGCCTGGCCAGGCTGTCCAGGACGGCGGGGCGGCAGGTGACGGCGGACGCCATCCGGTCGACGTAGACGCGCCAGAGATGGCCGGGGTCCTCGTCGAGCCCGAAGACGTCGCGGAGGCGGACGAAGTCCTCGCGGCCGGCCGTGTCGGCGAGTTCGGTCCGCAGCCACCGCTCGATCTCCGGACCGTAGGCGTGATCGTGGACGAGGTCGGTGACGGCGTCCGCGAAGGCGGCGCTGCGGTCGACCAGGGTGCCGTCCAGGTCGAAGAGGGCGAGGCGCATGGGGACGACCTTAACGCCGGGGCCCCGCCGCCCTCACCCGGTGCTCACCGCGCCCGGCCCGGGGCCGGCCCGAGGACGCCCGCCAAGTGCTCCGTTTCCCGGAACGGCGGGCCGTGCAGGGACAGTGGCGGTCTGTGAGCCTCCACCAACTTGAAGTCGCTGGTCAAGAGGCTGGTGTGCCAGCCTGTCTGGGTACTCACGCAGGTCCTGGGCGGCAGTATGCGGTGTAGATCATCTGCCTCTGCGGAGGGGTGAGATGTGGTTGGTCGGCCGTCAGCCGAATCGGATGGCGATATTCGGTGGCGGACGGAGTCGATGCGCACCACGATGCGATCATGGACTCAGGCGAGCGCAACAACGAAGCAGCGGTGACTCGGTGGACCCCTTCCACCATCTACCCCGACATGTGGGTCGATCCTGATGACGACCCGCGCGAGGCGGAAGTCGAGACGGTCGACGAGCGCGGCACGCTGCTGGAGAGCCTGCGCCGCTTCCGGCTCACCATCGAGATGAAGTGTGTGGGCCTGGACGCCGAACAGATGGCCCGGCGCTCCGTACCGCCGTCCACGATGTCCCTGCTCGGGCTGGTGCGGCACATGGCCGAGGACGAACGGCACTTCCGCCGGATGGCCGGCGAGCATTCGCCGAGGATCTATCGCACCGCTGAAGACGGTGACGGGGACTGGAACGGGGCGATCGCCGACCCCGCGGTCGTGGAGGACGCCTGGCGGCAGTGGCGGGCTGAGAGCGAGGTGACCGACCGCTTCATCGCCGGCTTCGCCGACCTCGGCACGCGAGCGGGGGAGGCGCCGCTTCGCGAGATCCTGGTCATGCAGATCACCGAGTACGCGCGGCACTGCGGCCACGCCGACCTCCTGCGCGAGCGGATCGACGGCCGAGTAGGCCAGTGATCACATCCCACCGTACGGATCCGGGAGGCAGGCTAAGTCAGCCAGTCTTGGCGGGTGTCCGGGCCGGACCCCTGTGTCGGCGAGATGGTAGGAACCGGGGCCGCTCTCCATGACCGTGCCGCGTGAAGGGGAGCTGACTGTCCGATTCTTACTCGCTGTGGCCGGTCGGCTTCTACGATCGGGTGCATGCTGGATCCCGAGCTGCTGGAACGGATCACCGTGCGACGCGCGGAACTGGACGAACTCGAAGAACAGCTGGCCAAGCAGTTGGCCGAGGTGCGGGCTGAGCGGGACGAATTGGCCGTCGCCGAACGTGTCCTTGAGCGGGTGAGTGCGCAGCTCGCCGACGAACGCGCCTCGGCTGCGCCGGCGCCCGGGCAGGTGGGCGGTCGGGCAGTGATGCTGATCCCACACCGCGAGTCGGGAGTGGAGGAGAACACGCTCCCGCCGGAATACCAGCGCATCCTGTCTGCCGTGCGGCAGGCCGCTGGGCCGGTCATGGCCCGGGAGGTCGGCGAGATGCTGGCGGTGGACGTCAGCGTAAAGAGCGAACTGGAACCTCTGCGAGGGAAGCTGGTCAGACTGACCGACCGCGGCTGGCTGCGCCAAACTGCCCGACGGCAGGTTCACCACCCGCATCTAAGCAGGGACGCAGCCGCCCGGGGAACGCGGGCGTAACCGGGTTGCCCCCGGCGGCCGTTGGAATTGTGTGACGAATACCAAAGAACGCGCCGAGGACACCTGCCCGCTGGTCTACCAGTGCCGTCTGCCGCTGTCCACGCGCACCGTCAACCACCTCGCCGATCTCCTCAAGCGCCACCTGAAGGCAATTCGGTCCCGATGGCGGATCCTGCCGCCTGGGAGGATCGCGGTGATCGTCCTGGCTGTACTGCGCCACGACCAGCGGTTGGCCGACATGGCCGGCGGAAATGACGTGTCCGAGTCCACCGTTCGCCGCTGGCGGGACGAGCTGATCGGACTGCTCGCCGCCCAGGCACCGCGCCTGGACCGCGCACTGAAGAAGGTCGCCAGGCAGGGTGGAGAATTGGTCCTGATCGACGGCACCCTCATCCGCACCAGGCGTCGCACCGGCAAGGCCGACCGACAGAACTACTCCGGCAAGCACCGCAGCCATGGCCTGCACTTCCTCGCCCTGACCGACGAGAGGGGCCGCCTGATCTGGATATCCGCTGCCCGGCCCGGCCGCACCCACGACAACACCGCCGCCCGCCACGACCACATCCTGGCCCACCTGCGCGCCGCCGGCCTCGGAACCCTGGCCGACCTCGGCTTCCGCGGCCTGGACAACGACATCCTCAACCCCGTGATCGTCACCGGATACACCGCCACCCGCACCCACAAGCTCACCCCGGGCCAGAAGAAGGCCAACAGGGTCCTCGCCATCGGACGCGCACCGGTCGAGCACGGCTTCGCCCACCTCAAGAACTGGCGGATCCTCACCAAACTCCGCACCGACACCGCACACGCCACCCGACTCCTGCGCGCTCTGCTCGTCCTGACGAACCTCGAAGTCAACCGCTGACGGATGATCTTCTCCGTGGACTCCCGCCCACGAGCAGCAAGAGTGCCCCGGAGACGAATCACACCAGCCCTTTGACCTGGGACTTCAGGTTGGCGGCAACTCTGTCAGCGCCACAGCCCGGCGGTGGCGAGGCCGACGGCGAACACGGCCAGGACACCCACGGGCTGGAACGACGCCTGGTTGAACACCGCCAGCGCGACCGGTGGCTCCGCGCGGCGCAGCAGGAGGAGGCCCGGGCGGACCACGGTGACGGCCGTGACCAGCACCGTGCCGACCAGACCCGGCGGGCCGAAGGACCGCAGCGCCACGCAGGCCAGGAGGCAGCTCGCCGCGCCGGCCACGAGGAGGAAGCCGAAGGCGACCGCCGCACCGGTTCGCGGGCCGAGGGCCACGGGCAGGGTGCGGACGCCGAGGTGGCGGTCCTCGTCGATGTCGGCGAGATCGTTGGGGATGTTGCGGCCGCCGATCTCCCACGCCGCCATCCACACCAGGAACAGGCCCAGCCGCAGCGGGTCGACGGAGGCGGACACCGCGAACCAGCCGGCCGCGGCGCCGACCGCCACCATCACCCCGCTGACCATGAACTTGAGCGGCGTCACCGTGGCCAGCCGGCAGTACAGGACCTGAAGGAGGGCGGCCCCGGCGAACAGCGCCAGACACCGCGGGCCGAGCAGCGCGGCGACGACGGCGGCGATCAGGCCCAGCCCGCCGATCCAGGCGAGCGCCGCCCGGCGGGACAGCCGGCCCCGGGCCAGCGGATGCCGTCCGCCGACACTGTCCAGGTCGGCTCCCTCGTAGGGCCGCACATGGGCGAAGCGCCGCCGGTCGACGTCGATGTCGAGTACGTCATTGGCGGCGAAGACGGCGAAGAAGGCGGCGAACGCGGCGAGGGTGGCCGCCGCCAGACGCGGCGGTGAGGGGCGGTCGTCGGCGAGGAGAGCCGCGATCAGGGGCTGGGCGACACTCAGAGATGCCTGGGTGCCGCGCGAGAGCGCGAAGAGCGCCTTGGCCGGGGCGGCCACGAAGGTCATGGCAGAAGTCCTGGTGTGTGGGGCGGGGGAGTGCCCGCGGGGTGGACCGGCACAGAGGAAGGGGACTGGCACAGGGAAAGGGGACCGCGCGCCCCCGCTCACGCCGGGGCCACGCCGGGTGCCGCCCACCGGTCCCGGCGGTCCCGGGTGGCCACGGCCACCAGATACCCCGGCGGGACGAAACGCGTGCGCACCACGACGGTCGGCGTACACGCGCCGGCCAGGGCGTGCAGCGCCTTCGCGCCGTAGAGCCTGCGCAGGCTGATCAGGCCGTCGTGGAGATGCGGCAGGCCACCGGTCAGCCAGAGCAGCGGCGCGACGGCGAGATAGGCGGGATGGCGCCAGCCGTCGATGATCAGCAGCCGTCGCGCGACGCGGGTGCCCTCCTCCAGCAGGGCCACGACGCCCGGCGCCGGCAGATGGTGCAGCGCCATGGTCAGCACCGCCACGTCGAAGGCGCCGTCGGGGGCCTCGATCGACGTGGCGTCCAGCACCGCGGGCGTCACCCGGGGGTGCGAGCCCACCGGGCCGCGCCGGATCCGCTCGACCACGTCGGGGTCGACGTCGCTCACGGTCACCCGGGCCGTGGGGTGCCGGTCCGTGAGGTACCGGGCGAGCCGGCCCAGTCCCGCTCCGAGTTCGAGCAGGCGCGGGTCGGGAATGCCGCGGGCCTCCGCGAGGGTCAGGCGGCAGAAGGTCCGGTAGCCGCCCGTCAGCCGCTGGAAGCGGTCCAGCGCGCGCAGCACCCGCCGCCCCTTCTCCGGGGTGTCGGGCCGGTCGATGTACTCCGCACGGCTCGTTTCGAACCTGCGGTCCCAGCGTGCCGCGTCAGGGCCACCACGGGGCATGTCGGCGATCATCGGACTCCGAGTCGGTCGCGGGCCGGGCCGGGGCCGTCGGGCACGGCACACGGCGTTCGCCGACAACAACGAGCAGCCGCCGCATCCGGCACCGGGCAGTGTCGCCCGCGGCACCGCCGGGCCCCGGCAACCGCACCACCCGGAGGTCAGGGTGCCAGGAACACCCGGTCCAGGTGGTGGCGCAGGACCGCGGCAGCCGACTCCGGGCCGCGCTGGCCGACCAGGACACCGGTGCCGAGCCCCGCGGACATGGCGAGCAGTCCGGCCGCCTCCATCCCCGGGTCCACGTCCGGCCGGAGCAGACCGTCCTCCCGCGCCCGCCGCAGCAGCCCGGCGAGCGCCTCCTGAGCCGCGTCGGGTTCCTTGATGAAGGGCTGGGCGGCAAGAGCCCGGTCCTTCACGGCCAGCACGGCGTAGGAGGTGTAGACGAAGTGGAACGTACGGCTCTCCTCGTCCGTGGGCAGGGCCGCCATCAGCAGCGCCTCGACGGCGGCGCGCGGCCCGGGGCTCTCCCCGGCGTCCCTGAACCGGGCGGCGACCCGCTCCCGGAACCGCTCCGTCAGCTGCTCCAGGCCGAACAGCAGCAGCTTCTCCTTGGTCTCGAAGTAGTACTGCACCAGCCGCAGCGACACACCCGCCTCCGCCGCCACGTCGCGCATTCCGACCGCGTGCAGCCCCTGCCGCCCGGCGACCCGGACGAGGGCCCGGGCGATCTGGGCGCGCCGCTCCGCGTGATCCACCTGCTTGGGCATCGGCCGTCTCTCCCGCTCGTCGTCCGCGCCGCCATGTCGTTGCCGGTCCCGGTGATGATACAGCCGTACCACGATGATGGTACGGTCGTATCACAACGCACACGAACCTGGAGGTGCCCGTGTCACAGACCGCTTCCCGTCCGCAGGCGACCGTCGGCCGCTATACGGACGATGCCCGGCGTGAGCGCTACTTCGCGGCCTGCGACGCGGTCTACGCCCTGGGCGCGCCCGCGCGGGGCGAGCAGACGGTGGAGACCTTCGCCGGTACCACCCACGTCTACCGGTACGGCCCCGACGACCCCGCCGCCCGGTCCCGCACCCCCGTCGTCCTGGTGCACGGGGCCGGCTCCTGCTCCGCCATGTGGTACCCCAACACACCGGCGCTCAGCGCCGAACGTCCCGTCTACGCCATAGACACCCCGGGCGATCCCGGGCGCAGCGTGCAGCGCGAACCCATCCACCGGCCCGAGGACGCCGCGCGGTGGCTGGAGGAGACCCTCGCGGGGCTGGGGCTCGACCGGGTCCACCTCGTCGGCACTTCGTACGGCGGCTGGCTCGTCCTCAACCAGGCGCACCGCGCCCCCGGCCGCCTCGCGTCGGTCACGCTCCTCGACCCCGGCGGCCTGGAGAAGGTGGGACTGCGTTTCTTCTTCTGGATCTTCGTGAGTCTCTTCGCGACCTTCGCGCCCCGGGCGCTGCGGCCACGGCTCGCGGCCTGGCTGGACCAGCCGGTCCTCGTCGTGCCGGAACTGCGCACGATGATCAGAGCGGCCACCCGCGCCTACCGCATCCGCCGTCCGGCCCCCGCGCCCCTGACCGACGACGAACTGGCCACCATCCGCGTCCCGCTCTACCTGGTGCTCGGCGAGCGCAGCCTGCTCGTGCACCCGCGGCGGCAGGCGGAGCGGGTGCCCAGGCTGGTGCCGGGCGCCCGCGCCGAGATCGTCGCCGGCACGGGTCACGGCCCGCAGATCGACCACGCGGACGCGGTCAACCGCCGGATGCTGGACTTCATGGACTCCGTCGACTGACGAAAACGATGTGGGGGGGCCGGTCCGACGCCGTCGGACCGGCCCCCCCACGCGGTAACAGGTCAGTCGGTGCCGGACTCCATCGCCGCGCGGTCCAGCAGCTCGTCCTCCCCGGAGACCTGGCCGCGGGAGGCGATCGCCTCGGCGCCGCCCTCCGGCATGGTGCCGATCAGACCGGTCGCGGCCGCCTGCGCCGCGCCGATGGCGGGACCGCCGGTGCCGATCAGGCCGATGCCCGCGTACTGCTCCAGCTTGGAACGGGAGTCGGCGATGTCGAGGTTGCGCATGGTGAGCTGGCCGATCCGGTCCACCGGTCCGAACGCCGAGTCCTCGGTGCGCTCCATGGACAGCTTGTCGGGGTGGTAGCTGAACGCCGGGCCCGTGGTGTCCAGGATCGAGTAGTCCTCACCGCGCCGCAGCCGCAGGGTGACCTCGCCGGTGACGGCCGCGCCGACCCAGCGCTGCAGCGACTCGCGCACCATCAGCGCCTGCGGGTCCAGCCAGCGGCCCTCGTACATCAGCCGGCCCAGCCGCCGGCCCTCGTTGTGGTAGTGGGCGAGAGTGTCCTCGTTATGGATCGCGTTGACCAGCCGCTCGTACGCCGCGTGCAGCAGCGCCATGCCGGGGGCCTCGTAGATGCCCCGGCTCTTGGCCTCGATGATCCGGTTCTCGATCTGGTCCGACATGCCCAGGCCGTGCCGGCCGCCGATGGCGTTGGCCTCCATCACCAGGTCGACGGCGGAGGCGAACTCCTTGCCGTTGATCGTCACGGGGCGGCCCTGCTCGAAGCCGATCGTCACGTCCTCGGTGGCGATCTCGACCGACGGGTCCCAGAACCGCACCCCCATGATCGGCTCGACGGTCTCCACGCCCGTGTCCAGGTGCTCCAGCGTCTTGGCCTCGTGGGTGGCGCCCCAGATGTTGGCGTCGGTGGAGTACGCCTTCTCCGTGCTGTCGCGGTAGGGCAGGTCGTGGGCGACCAGCCACTCCGACATCTCCTTGCGGCCGCCCAGCTCGGACACGAAGTCGGCGTCCAGCCACGGCTTGTAGATCCGCAGGTTCGGGTTGGCCAGCAGGCCGTACCGGTAGAACCGCTCGATGTCGTTGCCCTTGAACGTCGAGCCGTCGCCCCAGATCTGGACGTCGTCCTCAAGCATCGCCCGGACCAGCAGGGTGCCCGTGACGGCACGGCCGAGCGGCGTGGTGTTGAAGTACGCCCGCCCGCCCGAGCGGATGTGGAACGCCCCGCACGCGAGCGCGGCCAGGCCCTCCTCGACGAGCGCGGCGCGGCAGTCGACCAGACGCGCGACCTCGGCGCCGTAGGTCTTGGCGCGGCCCGGCACCGAGGCGATGTCGGGCTCGTCGTACTGGCCGATGTCGGCGGTGTAGGTGCAGGGGACGGCACCCTTGTCGCGCATCCACGCGACCGCGACCGAGGTGTCGAGACCGCCGGAGAAGGCGATGCCGACGCGCTCGCCGGCCGGGAGGGAAGTGAGGACCTTGGACATGTATTGATTATGCAGGGCTACGTATGAACATGCAAAGTCGCCCGGTCGGCGCGCACGCTAATCTGCGTACTCATGATGCGCGCCTGGATCCTGCCGTCGCTGCTGATGCTGAGCGGCTCGGCCGTCGCGACGGGGCTGGTCCTGAACGGGGACGCCGGTGAAGCCGCCGTACTCCTCCCGTTGTTCCTCCTGCTCGCCGGCGTCAACTCGCCGCTGGCCTTCCCGAGGCACATCGGCGCGCTGGAGGCGCGGCGCCGCAGCGAGACCGACGGCCGGCCGGTCGTCTACTGGCGGTCGGGCTGCAGGTACTGTCTGCGGCTGCGCCTCCGGCTGGGCCGTGACGCCCGTCGGCTGCACTGGGTCGACATCTGGCGCGACCCGGAGGCGGCGGCAGCGGTACGGGCGGCCAACGACGGCGACGAGACCGTGCCGACGGTCGTCGTCGCGGGCCGGCCGCACGTCAACCCCGACCCCGAATGGGTGCGCGCCCAGCTCGCCTCTTCCGCACCGGCCTGACCCCTCAGGACACGTCGGACGTCACCGGCGCCGCGTGCCGTCCTCCGGCACGCCGAGGATCTCGGCGAGGCTTCGGCGCTTGCAGAGCGCCGGCTGGACGGGGCCCGGCTCACCGGCGGCGGACTCGACGTACCTCCCGCCGAAACTCTTCGCCAGGGTCGGGCCCTGCTCGACGTGGAACCGCGTGCTCACCTTGACGTCGTCGGCCCCCAGCAGGAGGACGAGTGCGCCGATCTCCCGGGAGGCGGGCCCGGTGTTCTTCTGCGACGAGGTCGCGATCTTCCAGATCGTCCCGTCCGGGGCCCGTGCGACGGCGCCGCAGCCCCACAGGGACTTCTCGGCGGGCTGGGCCACGGTGATCGACAGCGAGAAGCCGCGGAAGCCGGTCGTCGGTGCCGGGGAGGGCCGGAAGAGAACCCGCGGTCCCGGTCCGAAGGCGACGCTGCGCAGGCGCTCGGCGGGCGCGGCGGCAGCACGGTCGCTCTCGGCTCCTGCGGCGACGCGGGCGACCTGGAGGCAGGACGCGTCCGTTGACATGCGATGCTCGTTCCCTGAACGTCAGAAAGGCCCCTGTCATGATCTTCATCACCGCCAAGTTCCGCGTCCGGCCCGAGGACGCCGACGCCTGGCCCGAGATCACCCGGGAGTTCACCGAGGCGACCCGCGCCGAGCCGGGCTGCCTCTGGTTCGACTGGTCCCGCAGCCTCGACGATCCCACCGAGTACGTACTCGTCGAGGCGTTCCGCGACGACGCGGCCGGCGCCGCGCACGTCGGCTCCGACCACTTCGCAGAGGCCCGCAGGACGCTGCCGCCGCACCTGGTGGAGACGCCGCGGATCGTCAACACGACCGTCCCGCAGGACGACTGGTCCGAGCTGGGCGAGATGGCGGTCCCGGCCGCGGACTGAGCCGGCCCGTGGGTCAGGGCGTCCGGTGCTCTCTCGTTCCGGACGCCCGACGGCCGGCGCTCAGCGCGCCGGCCGCCCCGCCCCGGTACCCGCGCACCACCTCGGCGTAGGCCCGCGCGCTGGGCTTGGGCCGGCGTTCGAAGGTGACGCGGTCGACCTCGTGCAGCCCGAGCTGCGCGCCGTACCCGAAGATCCACTCGAAGTTGTCCATGAGTGTCCAGTGGCAGTAGCCCAGCACGGGGGTGCCCGCGCCGGCCTCGGCGGCGAGCCCGTGGACCGCGGCCGGGACGAACGCGGCGCGTTGCCTGTCGTCCGGGGTCTGGATGCCGTGCTCGGTGACGAGGACCGGCACCCCCGACACCTCGTGGGCGTACCGGACCGCGCCGGCGAGGGACTCGGGCGCGATGACGGTGCCCATGCCGTTGAGTTCCCCCTCGGGCGTCACCTCGCCGTCGGGGCCGTGCACGATGCGCTCGTAGTTCTGTACGCCGATGAAGTCGTCGTCGCGCGCCTCGCGCAGCCAGTGCTCGTACACGGCGGCACGCTTGGCGTCCCGGCGTTCCTCGCCGCCGGGCAGGGCGACCTCGTCGGCGACGGCGATGGAGACACCGACCGGGAGGTCGCCGCGGCGCGCCTTGATCGCCTCGCGGGCGGCGCGGTGGGCGCGGGTGAAGGCATCCTGGAACTCCTCCTGCCGGTCGGCGGGGATGACGTTCGCGCTGGCGTAGGAGTCGCTCCCGGCGGCCCGCGCCGCGGCGGCGAGCATCCGCGTCTTCAGCGCCTCCGCCTCGGCCGGCAGTTTCGCGCCCGCCTGCAGCAGCTGTTCCAGGTTGGGTTCGTTGAGGGTGACGCCGTACGCGATCCGGTCGCCGAAGCGGGCCATGACGCGGTCGCACTGCTCGGCGAACCGGTCCGGGGCGTCCACGGCGGTCCAGGAACCGGCCGCCGCGAACCAGTGCGGGGAGGTGAAGTGGCAGAACGTCACGAGGGGCGCGAGGCCCCGGGCGAGGCAGCCGTCGACCATCCGCTCGTAGTGGTCGAGGGCCTCGGCCCGCACGAGACCGCGCTCGGGCTCGATCCGGGCCCATTCGACGGAGAAGCGGAAGGCGTTGAGGCCCAGTCCGGCGACCAGGTCGAGGTCCGTCTCCCACTGCTCGTAGCCCCGGCACGCAGGTCCGCTGGGTTCGCGGAACAGCGAGGGAGTGGTGTGCTCCAGGAACCAGGTGTCGGCGGCGAGGTTGTCGCCCTCGTTCTGGTGCCCCGCGGTGGCGACGCCCCACAGGAAGCCGTCGGGCAGGCTGATGTGTTCCATAGGTGTAGGTGTTCCTCGTAGTGGTGCGGTGGGCGGATCGGGACAGGTGGCCGGGTCGGCGGGTGTCACCGTGGGTCCGGCGGGAACGGGGTGTCGAAGGAATGCCGGCCGGGGCCCACCTCCACGGGCTGCGCGCCCGGGAGTTCGACCCGTGCGGTGGCCCCCGGCGGCACGAGGAGGTCGACCCGCAGCGTCCCGGCATCGAGGCGCCAGCCGGTCTCGGCCCGGCCGTGCGGAGTGTCGTGCGCGGCCCGCGCCCAGGTGAGGCCGGCGCCGGGACGGGGCCGGACCAGGAGCCGCCGGTAACCCGGTGCGGCGGGTGCCAGGCCGGCCACGGTGCGGTGGATCCAGTCGGCGACGGCGCCGAACGCGTAGTGGTTGAAGGAGGTCATCTCACCGGGGTTGACGCTGCCGTCGGGGAGCATGCTGTCCCAGCGCTCCCAGACGGTGGTGGCGCCCATGTCGACCTGGTACAGCCAGGACGGGCAGGCCCGCTGGGTCAGCAGCCGGTAGGCGGTGTCCACGTGTCCGGTGTCGGTGAGCGCCTCGCACACCAGCGGGGTGCCGAGGAACCCGGTGCCGATGCGGTGGTCGCCCTCGGCCACGAGGCCGGCCAGCCGGCGTCCGGCCTCGGCGCGCTCTGCGTCGTCCTCCAGCAGCCGGAAGCACAGGGCGAGGGCGTAGGCGGTCTGGGTCTCCTCCGTCAGCCGTCCGCCGCCGGCGTGGAAGCGGCCGCGGAAGGCGTCGCGGACGGAGTCGGCCAGGGCGTGGTAGTGCTCGGCGTCCTCCGGCTTCGCCAGCAGGTGCGCGGTGCGCGCCAGCAGCCGGCAGGAGTGCGCGAAGTAGGCCGTGGCGACCAGGGCGGAGGGGGTCATCGCCCGCCCGGGATCGTCCGCCGGGGCGGTGGGGTCCAGCCAGTCACCGAACTGGAAGCCCTCGCCCCAGATCCGGCCGGGGCCGGCCAGGCGGTCGACCGCGTCGATCCAGGCGCGCATCGAGGGGTACTGGGTGCGCAGCACCTCGGTGTCCCCGTAACGCTCGTACAGGACCCAGGGCACGATCACGGCGGCGTCGCACCAGCCGGTCATCGGGGGATTACCCGGCGGCAGCGGCACGGGAGTGATCACCGGGATGTCGGGGCTGAACACCGGCGGCACCCCCCGCGGGTCGTCGCCCTGGTCGGCGGCCAGGTCGCGCAGCCAGGAGCGCAGCAGGCCGCGGACGTCGTAGAGGAAGGCCGCGGTGGGGGCGAAGACCTGGACGTCGCCGGTCCAGCCGAGCCGCTCGTCGCGCTGCGGGCAGTCGGTGGGCACATCGACGAAGTTGCCGCGCATCCCCCACACCACGTTCTCGTGCAGCCGGTCCAAGGAGGCGTCGGAGCAGGAGAACCACCCCGTGCGGCGCAGGTCGCTGTGGAGCACCACGGCGGTGACGTCGGCCGGGTCCAGTGGGCCCGGCCAGCCGTCGATCTCGGCGTAGCGGAAGCCGTGGAAGGTGAAGCGGGGTTCCCACTCCTCGCCCTCCGGGGCGCCGCACAGGGTGTAGCGGTCGGTGGCGGTGGCGTGCCGCAGCGGGCGTGTGCACAGTTCGCCGTCCTCCAGGACCTCGGCGTGGCGCAGCGTGACGGTGCGGCCGGCCTCGCCGCGGACCCGGACGCGCAGCCGGCCGACGAGGTTCTGCCCGAAGTCGACGACGGTACGGCCGGCCGGCGAGGTGGTGACGGCGACGGGGGCGACGGACTCGATGCGCCGCACCGGCGGGCTGTCGGCGGGGAAGAGCGCGGCCGTGTCGAACTCCAGGACGCGCACCGGCTCCCAGGCCGAGTCGTCGAAGCCCGCTTCGCTGAAGCCGGCCTGCTCGCGGCGGGCGTCGTACTCCTCGCCCTCGTACAGACCGGCGGCGACGACGGGGGAGGGACCGCAGCGCCAGTGCTCCCCGGTCGTGAGGGTCTCGGCGGTGCCGTCGGCGTACTCGACGCGCAACTCGGCGAGCAGGCCCGTGTCCTTGCCGTAGATGTCCCGGGTGCCGCCGTTGAAGCCGAGCAGGCCCCGGTACCAGCCGTCCGCCAGGTGGGCGCCCCAGCCGTTGCGGCCCTCGTGGACCAGGTCGGTCACGTCGAAGACCTGGTAGCGGTGACGGTGGCGGTAACTGGTCCAGCCGGGGGCGAGCACGTGGTCGCCGACCACGGTGCCGTTGAGTTCCACCTCGTACACGCCGAGCGCGGTGACGCGGAGGCGGGCGGCGGCGACCGCGCCGCGCGCGGTGAACTCGGTGCGCAGCAGAGCGGCCGGCCGGGCGGCCGTGGCGGGCGGCTCCGGCTGTCGGCGAGGGGTGATGACGCGGGCGGTCCAGGGATGCGGCATGTCGAGTCCTCAGCGCGTGGGCGCCGGTGTCAGATGGGCGGCTCCGTGGGACGGAGATGAGCAGGCTCGATCATGCGCGCTAAAACCTAGTGAACGCTAGGTCTTCCCTTGTGTGATGTGGGTCACTGAATGCTCATCGCTCGCGGGGTGTGGCGTTCTCCCGGCCAACGCGGGATTTTTATAGTCATGAGCATGACAAGCGGTGAGAACGTGCTCGCGTCCTGCCGGCCTGACGGCTGCCGCTACAACCCCCGGCCGTCGGCGGAGACGGAGCGCATCAGCCGGTCGAGGTGGGCCCGCATCACCGCGACGAGGTCGAAGGACCGGCCGCAGGCGAGCCACTGCTGGCGCAGGCCGGCGTCCAGGGCCGCGCACTCGCGGGCGATGCAGTCGTGATCCAGGTCCGGTACGAGTTCGCCGTTGTGGCTGCCGGCGCGCAGCCGCTCCGCCAGCTCCTTCACGCCCTTCTCCTGCCAGCGGGCGAAGAACTCGTGGGCCGGATGGTCGGGAGCGGTCGCCTCGGCGGCGATCACCACGGCCAGTTCCACCATGCCCGGCATGGTGAGGGTCTCGGCGGTGTCCTCCAGGTGGCAGCGGAAGGCGTCCCGCACCGACTCCGAGACCCGCTGCCACTGGACGTCCATGCGTTCGTGCCAGTACTCGACGACGGCCAGCAGGAGTTGCTGCTTGTCGCGGAAGTGGTGCAGCAGCCCGGCGTCGGTGATCTCCGCGTCCCGGGCGATGCGGGCCAGGGAGGTCTTGCGGTAGCCGTCCTGTCCGAAGCGGAGCAGTGCCGCCTCGAGGATCTGGACGCGCCGGGCCCGGCCTGCCGTGTAGCCGCCGCGCGGCCCCCTGGGTGTCGCCATGACTGAACGGTACCGGGGGCGGTGCGGGGCGCCGGCGACAGGTCATCCACAGGCTCGGTCGGGTGACGTGGGTCACACTTCTAAAACCTAGCGTGCGCTAAGTGTTCGGGTCATCATCAACGTCACGCGACGACGGATCGCCGCCCGGTGACCTCCCCCGTGAACGCCGTCCGAACGGCGGCCGGTCTCTTCGCCCCCCTCCCCCCCACAGCGCCTCATCTTTCCTCTTCGGCACCTCCGTGAAAGGAGGGCTGGCATGACATCGACGTCGCCAAGCCCCTCACTCGACACCGCGCCCCCTGCCGAGCCGGGTGGACGATGGAACCTCCGCCTGGTCGCGGTGCTGATCGCGCTCGCCTGGCCCACCCAGTTGCTGGCCGCGGGCGGGATCCTCGGTGCCAACGCCACCGCGAGCGTCGCCCAGAGCTTCCACACCACCCAGGTCGCGTGGTTCGGTCTGACCCTCACGCTGGCGTCCACCCTCCTCACGCCGTTCGCCATCAAACTGGGCGACCTGTACGGCAGGAAGCGCGTCATGCTCGTCATGATGGCGCTGGGCGCCGGCGGTGAGGCCCTGGCGGCCTTGGCCGGGGAGTTCTGGCTGGTGCTGGTCGGCCGGGCCGTCGCCGGGTTCTACGGTCCCTTCGGCGCCCTCTCCTTCGCCGCGGTCCGGGACATCTTCCCGTCCCGGCTGGTCAAGTCGGCCAGCGGCATCATGGGCAGCAGCGTCGGCCTGGTGGCCCTCGGCACACCGTTCCTGGCGGGCTGGCTCGTCGACAACTGGGGTTACCGGGGCGCCCTCTGGTTCCTCGCCATCGCCACCGCCGTCGCCTTCCTGCTGGTCGCGCTGCTGGTGCCGCGGACACCGCGGTACGCCTCCGCGGCGGGCTTCGACTGGCTCGGCGGCCTGGTGCTGGGCGGCGGTCTGACCGCCGTGGTCTACGCCGTCGGCCAGGGGCAGAGCTGGGGCTGGGCCGACGCCAGGACGCTCGGCTGGCTCGCCGCCGGAACCGCGGCCCTGGTCGCCTTCCTGTTCGTCGAGCGGGCCCACGCCCACCCGATCCTGGACCTGCGGGTGCTGCGCCGCCGCCCCGTGGCTCTGGCGCTCACGGCGGGTGGTCTCGCCCAGACGGTCGCGTTCACCCTGCCGGGCCTGGCCATCCTGCTCGCCCTCTTCCCGCACATCCCCGGTGTCTCCGCCGGCCTGGGCTGGACGGCCCAGCACAACGCCGTGGTCAGCGTCAGCTGGAACCTGGTGATGTTCGCCACCGGTCTCCTGGTCAGCCGCTTGCTGCGGCACCTGGACCCGCGCAAGGTGTGGATCGCCGGGCTCGTGGTCATGGCGTTCGGCTACACGCTCGTGGGCTTCTTCCACGGCAACGAACTCGAACTGGCCCTGACGTCCTGCGTCGCCAACATCGGCTCGGGCGTCGTGGTCGCGGGAGCGCCGGTGCTCGTGGTCGGTGTCGTCTCGCCCGAGGAACAGGGGCTGGGCAGCGGCATGCTCAACATGCTCATCAGCCTGTTCGGCGCCATCGTCACCGCGGGCGCGTACGCCCTGCTCAACGCGCACAGCACCGTGGTCGACGGCACCGCCTTCTACCAGGACGCCGGGTACGCGTGGGTCTTCTGGCTCGGCGCCCTCGTCACCCTCCTGGCCCTGGCCCTCTCCTTGCTCATCCCCCCGCTGCGCGACCCGGAGGCCGACGACGCGGTTCCCGCCTGAGCGGAGCGGCCCCGACGGGACCGGCCGGCCCGGGAAGGGGTGGCCAGGCGCCACGGTGCCTGGCAACCCCGCGGGGACCGCTCCCGGCCGCCCGGCAGGGCGACGTCGTCCCGGTTCTCGGGGCTGATGTCGCCTCAGTCCCCGGGGCTGATGAGGAGGAGAGCGATGTCGTCGCCCGGGGTGGGGGCGTGCCGGACGAGGGAGTCGGCCATGACGTCGAGGTCGGTGGGGTCGGCCTGTTCCAGCAGGCCGGCCAGGGCCGCGGTCGCGTCGTCGGGATCGACACCGGGGGCCTCGACGAGACCGTCGGTGTAGAGGGCGAGCACACAGCCCGGCGGCAGGGGGAACTCCCGGGTCGGGTACTGGGAGTCCGGTTCGACCCCGAGCAGGAGACCGGGGGGAACGCGCAGGAGTTCGGTGCGCCCGTCGCTGTGGCGCAGCAGGGGCGGTGGGTGGCCGGCGGTGGCCAGGCACGCCCGCTGGGCGGCGAGATCCAGGTGGACGTAGACACAACTGGTGAACAGGCCGGGGTCGAGGTCCGTGAGCAGCCGGTTGGTGCGCGCCAGCACGCTGTCGGGGGAGACGCCCACGGTGGCGTGGGCGTGGACTGCGGTGCGGACCTGCCCCATGAGGGCGGCGGCGTCGACGTTGTGTCCCTGTACGTCGCCGATGGTGGCGCCGGCGGTGTGGGTGTCGAGGTGGATGAGGTCGTAGAAGTCGCCGCCGACGCCCACCCCTCGGGCAGCCGGAAGATAGCGGGCGGCGACTCGCAGACCGGGGACCCGGGGCAGCGTGTGCGGCAGCAGGGCGGACTGCAGGCGGTGGGCGAGGCGGTGTTTGGCGTCGTAGAGCCGGGCGCGGTCCAGGGCCTGGCCGACCAGTCCGGCCAGTGACATCAGCACGGCGCGTTCGCCGGGCGGGAAGACATGGCGCCGCCGGTAGGCGAGGAGGAGCGAGCCGATGGGACGGCCGGAGGCGATCAGCGGGAGAAAGGCCCACGACGCCATCCCGTCCTCGTGCACGGTGGACGGATGGGCGTTCCGGATCTCCTCGAAGCTCGTGAAGAACTCCGGTAGACCGGTGGCCAGGACCTTGGCGCCGGGAACGTCCGAGCCCAGGGGAAGGGCGTCGTAGCGGTCCATCAGCTCGGCACGGAAGCCGCGGTGCCCGACGATCCTGAGCCGGCCCTCCTCGCCGGTCATCAGCACCATGCCCTGCGCTCCGAGGGCGGGCAGCAGCTGGTCGGCGGCCTGCTCGGCCACGTCCCGCACCCCGACGGCCTCGGTGAGGGTGGAGGCCAGGTGCATCAGGTGGTACAGCACAGCGGCACGGCTGGGACCCGCGGTCGGCACGGGCCGTGCGGAGGCGGGGTCCTCGGACGGTCCGCTGCGCGTGATGCGGACGCTGACGCCGGAGGCGTCCGGATACAGCTCGAAGGCCAGCCACACATCCGGGGGGCGCAGGGCGGTGAACGCCTGTGGCTGCCGGCTGACCAGCGCGGCCCGGTAGCGGTCCTCCACCTGGGGGACGTCCATCCACGGCAGCGCTTCCCAGGGCAGGGAACCCACCAGATCGTCGGCGTCGCCGCCGAGGAGACCGGCGGCGGCCGGGGTGACGAAGGTGAAACGGCCGTGCATGTCCAGCGCGCAGGATCCTCCCGGCAGCCGGTCGAGGAAGGCCGCGACCGCCGACACCTCGGCGGGGGAGGGGGCGCGCCCGGCCGGGGGCGGCAGCAGGCGCGGCCGGTCGACGGGGAGCACCGGGTCACCGCGCTCCGCGGCCTGTCGCAGGAGGTCCCCCAGACGGTCGCTGCCGCTACGGACGGCGTCGCGCTCGTCCCGGCTCAGCCGCGGCGGGTGGTTACCGGAGAAGAGCAGCACCAGCCCGCCCTGGATCGCGGCGCCGGAGGCGACCGGAGTGGCGGCCAGCGCGAACTTGTACGGCAGGACGAGCGCGGGCCGGGGGTAGCGGCGTGCCATCTCCTCCTGACCGCCGACCCAGACCAGACGCCGTTCGCGTACCGCGTCCGCCACCGGCATGGGATCGGTCAGCGCGATCCGCCTCCACGGGGTGGTGATCTCATGCGGAGCCCCCGCCACCATCACCAGCCACAGCGCCTCCCCGTCCGGCGGCAGCACGTACAGCAGCCCGCCGAACGCGCCGCTCTCCTGGAGCACGGCTGTCATCGCGGTGTCCATCAGTTCCCCACCCGCCCCCGCACGCGTGGTGACGCGAAGGTCCGGACGGCGCGTACGGCATGCCGACGGCGCCGTACCGGCCGGCGCGCTGGACAGCGGCGGCGACGGCGGCCGCCGAGCCCGGCCGACTCTGGCAGGGCCGCACCGCACCAGCCGCACCGAACATCGCCCATATGCGGACACTACGCCCGAATCACTGCGGCGGCACATCACCTGGGACGGGGTCGAACGAGGCGGCGCGGGGCCGGCGGCTCGATGCTTCGCGACCGACGCCGTCCCTCCCCCGTGGTCGTCCGTGGTCGATCGCAACCGCCACTTCGCTTTCACCGCGCGAGGAGAAAGAATAAAGTAAAGGAAAAGGTGCGTTCTCTGATCTTCCCGACTCTTCCGGCCTTCATGGGCCGACGCCGGCAGTTGTCGAGTCGCACGGACACCCCGACCGGTGAGGGGCGCGTCATGGATCCCTGGCTGATCTGGTTGATCATCGCGGCGGGGCTGGTCGTCGTGGAGATCTTCACTCTCACCGCCGCGCTCGGAATGCTGGGCGTGGCCGCGCTGGTCACCGCTGGAATCGCGGCGACCGGGCTGCCGCTGCCTTTCCAGTTTCTGGCGTTCGGCATTCTGTCCGCAGCCACCTTGCTGTTCGTCCGCCCCGTCGCGCTGCGCCACGTTCGCCAGCCGCAACCGGCACGGTTCGGCACCGACGCGCTGGTCGGCAGGCCCGCCCATGTCCTGTCGGAGGTGACGGGGGCCGACGGCCGGGTGCGCATCGACGGTGAGGAGTGGACGGCCCGCTCCTACGACGAGACGCTGGTGATCTCGGCCGGAACGACCGTCGATGTCATCGAGATCAGAGGCGCCACGGCGCTCGTCTACCCCCGGGACTGAAGCGATGGATATCTCAGCTGCTCTTGTCGTCGGCCTGATCGTCGCCATCGTCGTGATCTTCACTTTGGTCCGGGCGGTACGTATCGTGCCGCAGGCGCGGGCCCGTAACGTCGAGCGGCTCGGCCGTTATCACCGGACCCTGAATCCCGGGCTCAGCGTCGTCATTCCCTATATCGACCGGGTGCACCCGTTGATCGATCTGCGGGAACAGGTCGTCTCGTTCAGACCGCAGCCGGTCATCACCGAGGACAACCTGGTGGTCGAGATCGACACCGTCCTTTACTTCCAGGTCACCGATCCGCGCGCGGCGTTCTACGAGATCGCCAATTTCCTGCAAGGCGTCGAGCAGCTCACGGTCACCACCCTGCGCAATGTCGTCGGATCCATGGATCTCGAAAAAACCCTCACGTCCCGCGACACGATCAACAGTCAGCTCCGCGGGGTCCTGGACGAGGCCACGGGCAAGTGGGGGCTGCGGGTCAACCGGGTGGAGATCAAGGCCATCGATCCCCCGCAGTCGATCAAGGACGCGATGCAGAAGCAGATGCGTGCCGAGCGGGACAAGCGGGCCGCGATTCTCGGTGCCGAGGGGCAGCGCCAGTCGCAGATCCTGACGGCGGAGGGTGACAAACAGGCCGCCGTCCTGCGGGCGGAGGGCAACCGGACGGCCGCGATCCTCCAGGCCGAGGGCCAGTCCCGGGCCGTCGACGAGGTGTTCCAGGCCGTGCACCGCAACGATCCCGACCCGAAACTCCTCGCCTACCAGTACCTCCAGGCCCTGCCGCAGCTCGCGCAGGGACAGGGCAACAACTTCTGGGTGATCCCCAGCGAGATCACCTCCGCGCTGCACGGGGTGTCCCGGGCCTTCAGCGAGGTGCTGCCGCCGTCCGCGGCCACCCGTGACAAGCCCTCCGACGGTGACACGTCCGCTCAGGCCGCGAACGACACGGCGCGGGCGGCGGAGGCCGCCGCCGAGGCTCTCGCCGACGCGGCCGAGGCCGATGGCGCCACACCGGCGGAGAGCTTCTCGTCCGGTCGCCCGCGGACGTCATGAGGAGGCCGGGGCGTACGGGTCGGGATCGGTGCCCAGGGCGCGGAAACCCTTGCAACCCTTGAACGGGTCGCTCTTGTGCACCGTGTGGCTGCCGGTGTGCTTCGAGTACGGCTCCAGGGCGAAGATCTCCTGCGCGATGCCGTCGTCGAAGAACCACGGGCCGGTGAAGTCGACCTTTCCGCTCGTGGCCCCGGGCGTCGTGGAGCCAGATCTCCACGGCTTCGGTGACACTGATCATCCATTGCACGCAGGCGCTGCCGGCCGAGGCCGAGGGCGCCGAGCCCGGCGTAGTAGCCGACGAGCGTGGACAGTTCGGGTGCGGACGGCCGACCAGGCGGCGTGTTCGAAGACATCGGTGGACCAGGGGCACCGCCCTCGCGCAGAACCCGCAGCTCCGCTTCGGTGAGCCCCACGGCCGTGCCCACCGCCTTATGGGCATACCGTTCGAAAGCGCTGTCCCATACGGCGGCGATCACCGGCATCGGTGGTCTCGCGCACCCGGGGCGGCGGCCCGGAGCCGAAGCGGATGGCCGAGCCCAGGGGCTGGAGCGCACCGCCCGGCCGGGGGCTGGTCAGCATGGCGTTGCGGCGCCGTGCGGGGAGCGCTGTTCGGGGAAGAGCCGGTCCAGGCGGAACAGGGCCGGCCGACCTGGGGGTGTCCAGTGACGTCACGACCGCGTTCCCGTCCCGTCGGCCACCTCGCGGGCCGGTGACGCCAGGTCCGCTTCGGTGAGCAGTCGGCCTTCGTGTGACATGAGCGCGCGGGCCCGCCGCGGTACCTCGTCCACCTGCCCGACCGCGGTGTCGCCCCGAGCGCGGGTGAAGGCGTTCGTGCCGGTCACAGGGTGGTTCACAGGCCAGGTGACATACCGTCAGCACTTCGCCCGTGCGGGCGAGCTACTGCGGGGGACCCGGCAACGCCGACCTGACCGCACCACGATGGCGTTCGAAACGCTGTACGACCGCCCTGAGCGCCCCACGTGGCGGTGGGACGCTCGAACCGGGACGTCAGGTGGGGGCCGCACACCGGTCACGGCCGCCGCCGGTCAGATCAGTCCCGTCCAGGTGCAACCCCATCCCGGCTGGCACTGCCAGCCTCTGGCGTCGCGGCCCGCGGCCGGGCCGGGATCACCGGTGACGGTTCCGTCGTAGCCGTACTGTGGCGGAGGGTCGCCGTAGAGAATGCCGGGAGCACCGGTCTGGGGGTTGGTGTACTCGCCCAGTTTGTGCAGGTAGGGCTCGTAGAAGTTCCACCTGCCGCGTTCGATCGCCGCTCCCTGGATCGGCAAGGTGAGTGACATGGTTGCTCCATCGTCATCGTCGTGTCGGAGGCGCCACGCGGTCCTTCTGGGTATCGCCCCTGACTCCTGACAGCCGTCACGGGACAGGCGGTGCCTGCGTCCGCCTCGTCTCGCGCGATCGCGTACCCACCGGTCGGAGGCGCCGGCGACGCGGCACAGGCTCTGTCGCCGACGCGCGACGATCCCGAAGGAGCACCTCGGAGGACGCCTGGGGGGAGTTCTCAGAGGAACAGCGACGCCAGACCCGCCAGGAGCGGGAGGACGTCTGCCTCGACCCCGGGGGTGTCCGTGTCGGCACTCGCGGGCACGGTCGCTGTGCGGTCGATCGGGGGGTTCTGCTGCGGCATCTGCAGCATGGCGGACGCCGGCTGGACCCCGTCTCGCGTGATCTGCTCATTCATGTGCTTCTCCTTCCATCGTAGGCGTGCCGGCCGGAAGGCAGAAGGGACGCTGTGCGCCCGGTGCCGCTGCGAGCAGAGGCACCGTCGCCCAGGGGTGTCCTTTTCGTTTCCCGGCGGGACACCGAGGTCACCGGGACGCCGGCGGTCCGGGAAGGACCCGAGGCCGCCGACGCACGACAACCTCACTTACCGGAGGCGAGCCTCACTACAGGAAGCTCTTGATGATGTCGAGCAGGCTGGCTGCCTCGACGCCTGCGGTGTCCGTGTCGGCACTCGCGGGCACGGCCGCTGTGCGGTCGATCGGGGGGTTCTGCTGCGGCATCTGCAGCATGGCGGACGCCGGCTGAACCTCGTCCTGCGTGATCTGCTCATTCATCGTGTTCTCCTTTCACCTTCTCCATGCCGGCGGGGAAGTCCCCCGCCCGCATGCTCATGAGCGGGCGGCACCGCGCTGGTTCGTCGTCCCGGGCCGCTACGCCACGATCATGGGGAACAGGCCGCCGGGCTTCCCCCATGGAGGCGTGCCGAAGCCGCTCCACGGGTCGTCCCAGAAGGGGTTGGCCACGATGTCGGCCTCGACGCCCCGGGTGTCGCCGCCGGCGCCCGGGGGCATGGCCGCCCGGTCGATCGGGGGTACCTGTGCGGGCATCTGCAGCATGGCCGGGACCGCCGTGTTCTCCAGGGGTTGGTATGTCATGGACCTTTCCTCTCGCCGTCAGGTCAGCAGGTGCGACCGTTGACCAGGAGGGGCGGACACGTTCCTCGTCGGGGTGTGCCGCCGTCATCGGCGCGTCGAGCGCCCTCAGAACCACCCCAGGAAGCTGGGCACGGCTTCGATGAGCTGACCGACCGAACTGCCGATCACTTCGTCGAGGGTTCCGCCCAGCGCCCCGAAGAGGTCGAAGTCCGCCTCGATGCCGGCGGTGACGCCGAGCGCGCCGACGGCCGCGGCTGTGGTGCGGACCACCGGAGGTTTCTGCGGGGGCAGCTGGAGAGCGGCCGGGCCGGTGGTGTCCGCCGGGGGCTGGTTGATCGTCATGGGAGTCTCCTCCCTGTGTCCGGAGGGGTGGGCCTGCTGTCAGGTGGTCAGCCCGTGCTGCTGGAGGTAGCACATCTGCCGGGCCGGCCCGGTCAGACTGCCGCAGCCCGAAGCGGCGCTTTCCACGCCGGCTCCGGCGGGCCGGGCCGCCTGTTCGGAACGGTCGTCCCGGTACACGGGCGGTACCTGCACCGGAGGGGTGATCGTTGGCCAGTTGTTCGAGTCCATGGTGTGACCTCCTTGTTCTCACTGCTCGGCGTTGGCGCACTGCTCGGCCGCGTTGGCCGGCCGCGTGCCTCAGGAGCCGATGAAGTGGTGCACGGGACCGAGGCTGACAGGGTCGTCGCTGACGTCGAAGGTGAACAGGTACGAGACCCTCGCTCGCCGGTCGTCCTCGGGGTCGAAGAAGTGGAGCGTGACGTCGTAGCACTCCGAATTGGGTCGGCAGTACGGACTCTTGGCGACGGTGATGGTGTCGAGGGTGTAGAAGTTCCCGGTCGAACCCGGAACGTGCTGAGCGGACATGATGCCCTCTTGGATCTGGGCTCCGACGAGGAACGCGTTGGTGCCGGCGGCGTTCAGGGCCCGGTCGGCGGCGCTCTGGCCGAGGTTGCGGAACTGCCAGTAGATCTTGTCCAGGAGAGCACGCACGGTTGTCCTGAGATCGGCCTCCCTGACCGCTGTCTCGGACTTCTTCTCGGCGTAGACCGTCTTGACCGCCCCGGCCACCGCGTCGACGAGCGCGGCCTCGTTCCAGGTGGCCAGTTGGTCGGTCGCCCGTACCCTGACCAGCG
Source organism: Streptomyces sp. NPDC016677 (assembly GCF_055562815.1). Classification (NCBI taxonomy): domain Bacteria; kingdom Bacillati; phylum Actinomycetota; class Actinomycetes; order Kitasatosporales; family Streptomycetaceae; genus Streptomyces; species Streptomyces sp. NPDC016677. Next base: position 261,240 of record NZ_JBVHEO010000010.1, read on the forward strand.
GAACCACCTGCCCGGAGTACAGACGCGTCGTGCGGCCCGTCAGCTCTCCGGGGATCGACACGCGTGAGACGTAGTTCGGGTCGTCCGGTGGCTGTATCTGACCCAGGATCGCGTCCCGGAAGATCCGGTGCACGTGCGAGACCGGCGGGTACATGAGTGTCTCGAGGGTCTGGGCGAGACCGGCAGTGTTCTCGGCGGTGGTCTTCGCCGCGGCTCCGACCTGGTCCGGCGTCGCCTTCGGGTTGCTGATCAGAGGTTGGTGCCAGTCCATGCCCATGGGCGTCTCCGCCTCGAGCGCGTAGATGGCCGTGCTGTCCAGCATCAGCGTCCAGGTCAGCTTGTCGCACATCCACGGCTTCTTCGCGAGGAAGGCGTACAACTGCCGTGGGTCGTAGATGTTCGGCGGGTTCTCGGTCTCCTTGCCGTCCCTGTTCGGCCCCGGGACCGCGGGCATCTGCTGGCGGAAGAAGTCCCTGCGGGCCTCGGTCTGGTAGTCGAAACCGATCGTGCCGATCGCGTAGATCAACTGGCGGCGCGTACCGTTGCCGCTTCCGCCGCACTGACAGCCGGATGCTGTAGTGCCCCCGCAGCCGCAGTCCGACGCGGGAGGCCTCTCCTGCACCTGGGCGTGTCCCACGGGCGCCGCGGTGGTGGGCGTCTCGGCCGCGTCGGCGGTTGCGCCGGAAGCGGCGGCGGTTGCGGGAGGGATGTCCATGGCATTGCTTCCTTCGCTCACGTGTGGCTCGGGAGACGGATCCTGGGGCGCGGACGTCTCGGTGGTGTGGCTGTCCGGCCGGGGTGACGCGGGTTCCGCCTCACTCGCGAGGAGCGCCCCGAGCGGTCGGCCGGTCGGTGCGTCGTCAGCGCTGCGGACCGTTTCACCCGCGCTGTCGACGCCCTCGCTCATGTCTGCTTGATCGGTGTGCATGGCACTGGTTCCCTCGTTCGGTACGGACCGGGGCAGGCCGGGCGACGAGGACTCGCCGGCGGCGTTCACCCCCGGCTCAGCGGAGACGGACCCGGCGTGCCACGCCGCAGGCCGCACGGTGCGGGGCGGGATCGGAGCCGGGTCGGGATCGTTCGCGCTCGCGCCTCGCGTGACGAGGCGGTAGGCGCCGGCGGCGTCGAGACGGCCGCCGAGGTACCGGCGGCACTCGGGTGAGTCGCCGGGGGAACAGGACGGGCTCGTCGCCGTGTCGAGGATGGCCTGTCCGGCCTCGAGCGGGGCGGCACCGCGTTGGGCCCGGAGTTGGGCCGCGACCAACAGCGCGGCGACCCCCGAGACCGCGGGAGTGGCGAAGCTGCTGCCGGTCAGCGTCCGCTGCCGCCCGCCCGGTGCCGCGCCCTCGATGTCCAGGCCGGGGGCGAGAACGCCGTTCTTGCCGTACGCGGCACCCCAGTTGTTGCTCTTGAGGGGTTCCCCCGTCGGCCCCGCCGCCCCGACGGCGAGTACGGACGGCGCCGCGGCGGGTGCCTGCAGACAGTCGCACCCGTCGTTTCCCACAGCGGCGACGACGAGGACCCCGTTGTCCTCACACAGCCGCAGCGCTCGCTCCAACATGCTCTCGGCGCGACCGTCGGGAGTACGCTCCCCGCCGCTGACATTGATGATGTGCGCGCCTTCCTGCACGGCTCGCTCTATGGCGCGCGCCAAGTCGAGCTGTGGCACCCGCCAGTCCTCGGAGTCCCGGAACACCGGGAGGATCAGTCCCCGGCACCGTGGGGCGACACCTGTCACAGGGCTGTTGGGCTGTCCGAAGAGCAGGCTCGCCACATGCGTGCCGTGCACGGACATCGGCCCCGCACCGGCCGGGTCCTGCACCAGGGTGTCCAGCCGTGTGAGGTCGGCGCCCGCGAAGCAGGGGTGCGAGAGGTCCACCGGTCCGTCGAGCACGGCGATGCACACCTCGGGGTCACCGAGGAGTTCCTGCTGTTGAGCGAGACCGTTGAGCACGGACCGGATGCGCATTACAGGTTTCCCTTCAATCTCCCGGAGCCCGGTCGCCGGTCACTCTTCGGCAACTGCGGCACGACCGGGACGAGACCGACTCGGGACAAGAGTCCCCCGCGTCCGTCTCCGTGGCGTGCCGCGCGATGTCGCGGGTGCGTCTTTCTGGCGTCGCCGGTGCGTTGCTCACGCGTTTGTGCACGCCAGAAGCGGTGCGGCAGTACCCGGCAAGGGTGCGTTGCGGGTGCGGTCGGCAGGTGCCGGTTGCACAGTGGTGGGTGTGTCCTGGAATGGCATCCACCTCGAACTCCTGAGGCCCTTCGAGCTGCTCCGCGCCGGCCGCAGGCTTTCCGTTCCCTCGGGGGCGCAGCGCCTGCTGGCGTACCTCGCGCTGCAGGAAGACGGAGCGCACCGGATGACGGCGGCTGAGCGGCTGTGGCCCGACTGCACTCCCGCTCGTGCGTCGGCGAACCTGCGGTCGGCGCTGTGCCACGCGCGGCGGATAGACTCGGTCGCCTCGATCGAAAGTGTCGGGCAGCGCTTGTCCCTGGCCCCGTCGATACAGGTCGATCTGCACCTGGTGCAGGATGCCGCTCGTCAGGTCATCGCCGGTCTGAGCCCGTTGCCGGCCGGGCCGGACCATCTCATCGGTGATCTGAGCCGGGAACTGCTGCCGGGCTGGGCCGAGGAGTGGCTGTCCCTGGAGCGGGAGCGCTGGGACCAGACCAGGGTGTACGCGCTGGAGAGTCTGGCCCAGCAGTTCCAGAGTGCGGACCGTTACCTCCCCGCTCTCCAGGCCGCGCTGGCGGCCATCGCCGTCGATCCCTTCCGGGAGACTCCTCATCGCATCGCCATAGAGGTGCACATAGACGAGGGCAACATCGCCAGTGCCGTCAAGCGCTATCAGGACTACCGGGCGTTCCTGCACAGGGAACTGAGGGTCGCGCCTTCTCAGCAGATGGCCCAGCTGATACGGGACTTGATGCCCACCTAAGTGCCGCGCCGTGGCGCCGGTGACCTTCCCGGCCCCATGCGGGACGAGCAGCGCCGTTCGCCACTGAGCGGCCGGGGACCTGCGACGGTGTGGCCACATGACACCGACGACGGGGAAGGGGCAGGGGAACCGGATGCGGTGCCCGTTGGCCGAGACCACCACAAAGACGGCCACAGGTCATCGCGCAACTGTCCGAAGCCAACGGGCGGTTCGCAACCCCAGGGCCTGCACGACGGCCTTGTCGCAGCGTGACCGGCTTCGCTGACTGCCAGGGCACACGGGGTCTCGCCGTGGTTCCACCGGACCGGAGCGGTGATCGCCTCTCGGCGACGTGGATCGGGCAGACCAGAAACGGGCGCGGAACCAGGCCTTGCGCGTGGTGTGGTACGTGTAGGCGCGCGTGCTGTGGGTCCGCCACCGTCACCGCTTCACCGGCCGCGGCGGGCCGGCAGGAAAGCCGGTCGCACTCCCCGCGCTTGACGAACCGTCCGTCTCACGGGACAAGGCCGGAGGCGCGCCGGACCACGAAGTACTGGGTTCAGGGCGGCCCCGAGGACTGGGAAGGACGGCTGCGTTGTCGCCACACATGGCCGGCACGCTGCTGGTGACCGCCGACGCGGCAGGGCGCGATCCTGTCCGACGCCACCGGACACCCGCCCTGCTTCCGGGGCTGCTGCGGCGACCGGCCCTCCGGCGTGGCGGCGGTCAGACCGGATCGAGCAGGGTGAGCCGTTCCATCGGTACGTAGTCGAGCAGGGTGGAGTCCCAGTGGGTCGCCCACACCGAGCCGTCGCGTGCCACGGCGAGCACCTCGACGTCGCCGGTGCCCTGGCAGCACGCGGTGACGACATGCGCGAGCTTCGGCGGCGTCCCGCCTATTCGCCGGAGCGCGGTCCACACGCCCGTCGCCGTCGACAGGAACGTGTTGTAGAGCATGCCGTCGAGGCCGATCACGAACACGTCGAGGAACGCGGACGACCGGCTCGTGGCGGCGATCCGGGACGAGGGTTCCAACGCCACCGCCCCGCCGCCGATCTCGCGCGTGGCGCCCCACAGCGACGCCGTGGTCCACGGAGTGCTGTAGAGCCGGAGCTTCGGATCGCCGTCGCGGCGCCCGATGAACGGGACCTCGATGAGGTCGGGACCGGGGCTGCACGCCGCGAGGTTCGTCATCGTGTGTGCGCGGACGAGAGGGTCGCCGATGGCGAAGGAATTGCTCCAGTTGCCTGGTCCCAGAGAGAAAGACGTGCGCGGCACGGAGTCGCTGCCCACCCAGAACAGGTCCAGGAGGCCGGTCTTGCGGCTCAGTGCGGCAAGACCGTTCGTACGGAGCACGAAGGGCGCGGCGGGCCCGGCCGGAGCCTGGAGGTGGTCGAGGACGGTCCAGGTCTGGGTGGTCCCGTCCCACCGGCTGCCCGCGATGTTGTCGGCCTGCCGGTCGTGAGCGAACACCTCGGGCGCCCCGCCCTTGCGCCGGGCGATCACGACACCCGCGAGCGGGTCGATGATCACCGTGTCGCTCTCGGGCACGTTGAACTCCTGCCAGGCCCCGGACGCGACGTGCCGGAAGGTGTGCACGTGCCAGGTGCGGTCGTCACCGCTGTCCCACAGGGCGAGCCCGGCGAGCCAGTCGGTCAGTGCCGACATCGGCGCGAAGGGGTTGAGGGAGGCCGCCGAGACGGGCCCGTCGAGATCGGCGTCGAGCGTGGCCGCGCCCGGCGACCAGGTCACCCGGGCGGCCTTGCCCCGGCGCACCGCGAACGCCCCGAGCCAGTCGGTCGTGCCGGGCGCGCCGACGACGGGCCCGCCGCGCACCTCGCCGGGCTGGCTGCCGCTCTCGGGGAAGGCGGGGTTGCGTACGACGGCGACATTGGCGTCGATGTTCGGGAACCCGGTGACGGGGCCTCCGGCGGGCTGCCCGATTCCGAACCGCCACTGCCGGGCGATGGCGTCCCGGTCCGGCGCCTCGCCGCCCGTGCTGTTGATCGGCGGCGTCGCGAGCTTCACGTTGCCGTCCACGAGCGTGATGCCGCCGGCGGACGCCGGAAGCAGGTTGACGTTCCACACGTAAAGGCCCGGGTACTCCTTGCGGAAGGCCAACGAGGACGGGGGGTGGCAGTAGACGCCGGGCCGGTACCCGAGTTCGGCGAGCCGGTGGAACCAGGCCGTGCAGTACTTCCTGCCCGTGTCCGCCGGCGGGCCGCCCGCCTCCCAGTCCAGATAGATCACCGACCCCTGCGGGAGTCCCGCGCTCGTCGCCTTCACGGCGGCGTCCTCGGCGTTCGCCACGGCGATCTGTACCCGGACATCGATCGGCCCGTCCTGGTTGTTCGGGTCCTGCTGCCCCCAGTAGATCGGCAGGAGCCCCCACACCGGCCGCAGGTCGAACCATCCGTTCATCCAGCCGCCCACGGGATTGGTGCCGATACCGCCCATCCGGTTGTGGCCGTTCACCGGCTTCGTGACCGGGATCTCGCCGACAGCCGGCGCAGGCGAATCGAGGTACATGCCCGTCCAGTAGATGTTGGAGAAGTCCCAGATCGCGTCCATCACGGACTTCCCCGGATACTTGCCCGTGTCCATTCCGGCGTAGAGCATGGCGGTGCCCTTTCCCCGCCCGGCCGTCCTGGGCGCGTGCGCCCGTGGCGCCAGGGCGCGTTGTGCTGTCTCCCCTTTCCAGCATGGCCCTGGGCTCACGCTCCTGCCATCGGAGGCACGCTCCGGCCCGGATCGCGGGTGCCGCCCCGCCCGCTCGGGCCGCGGGCCGGTGCCGACGCTGAACTGCCGTACGCAGCGGCCGGTTCGCCGGGGGACGACACTGACGGCCGGCGGGACGGGACGCCTCGCCCGGGAGAAGAGTGAAACCTTTCAGGGCATTACATGGGGAACCGGAGAGTCCCGGGTGAAGGGCTCGGGCAAGCTCACTGCTGCTCCGCCCGGTGCCGCGGACGCGGCGGCCGCAGAGCATCGTCCACGTGCCGCTGAGGAAGGGCCTCACCGTCGGCTTCCCCAGGGTGACACGGAGGACGGAGAGCCGGCACTGCCGGGCGGGGCTCCGAGATGGGGAACCTCACGCAGCAGGACGTCGACACCACTGCTCGGCGAACAGACCGACTGCGCGGGCGAGATCGCTGTCCTCTCCGCGGCGAAGAGTGCGACGAACCAGAACACCCGTATCGACATGAGGAACGAACCGGAGGCCCGCGGTACAACGACATGACGCTCGTCGAGACCGCCCACGGCGACGACAACGCCGAGAACATCGACGACTACGACTTCTGAGGCCCTCCGGACACCGGTTCGGCGCTCATGCCCGGGGTGTGCGAGCCGTCAGGAGCCCACCACGTCCACGAAGACCGGGTTGGAGTAGAACCAGGTGTCGGTCCACGGATCGCCGTCACCGGGGGTGTGCGCCACCGGCCCGTGCGGGTCGACGGCGGCGCCGAGCGGACCCGCCGCGTGCCGGTTGCCGTCACTGCCGCGCAGCCGGACGTAGAACGGCTCGGCACCGGCGGTCAGCGGGACCCGCAGGGTGTAGGTCCCCGTGCGGCCGGTGACGTCCTCGGTGCGTATCACCCGGGTGTCGGGTGCCCGCCAGTCGTCCCGGTCGGCGACCGGCCCGCGTACCGCACCCCGGACGACGTCCACGTGGGCGAGGTTCGGCAGTACCCCGTGCGGGTTGGGGCGTGAGGCGCTGGTCACGGTGATGTCGAGGACGAGCCGCTCACCGCGGCGCACCCGCAGCCGGCCGCCCAGGGTCACCCCGCGCCCGTGGTCCCCGGCCCGCCGTACCCGTACCTCCAGGCCGTCCAGCAGGTGCCCGTGGTCCACCCAGACCCGCCCGGCGCGCAGCCCCGCCATCACCGGCCGGTACCCGTAACGGCTCACACCGACGTGGGTACGGCTGAACTGGCCCGGCCAGAAGTCGCTGCCCGCCTGTGCCGTGCCCGTCTCGACCGGGTCGGGCAGCTTTCCGGTGTTGTCGAAGGTCTGGCCGGGAGCCCAGTCGCCGTTGCGCAGGGTGTCGTGGACGACGCGGTGGGCGTCGGAGTTGGCGGTGACCGAGAACAGCCGGCCCTCGGCCAGCATCGAGTCCCACAGCCCGCCGACGGTCGCGGTCGCCCAGTCGAAACCGCCGTAGGTGACATAGGCACTGGCGGGGTAGCCGGACCAGGACTGCGCCGACGGCTTGTTCTCGTACTCGCCGCGCACCGACGCCGCTCCGCGCAGGCCGGGGATGGCCGCGCCCTGGGCGCCGGGGGACCCCTCCATGCCGACCATGATCCCCTCGGCGGCGTCCCGCCAGGCGCGCAACTCGTGCGGGGAGTCGATGCCGAGGCGCAGCGGGTGGTTGGCGAAGGCCAGTACGTCGTCGACGTAGCCGGAACGGCGCTGCCGGGCCAGCCACTTCAGCGCCGCGACGGCGTGCGCCTCGTTGCGGGCGGTGTCGGTGTCGGCGGCGCCGCCCTTGTCGTAGCCGAGCAGTTTGCCGTCGTAGCGCCGTTCGAACCGGGTGAGCAGGTCGGCCTCGTGCCGACCCGGGGCGACGAAGACGGTGGCGTGCTCGGCGGCCGGGATGTACCACTCCAGGCCCTGGAAGATCAGCTGTCGCGGGTTCTCGGCCCGTGCCGCGAGGATCTCCCGGTGTTCCAGTGCCGCCCCGTACTCGGCGTGACCGGTGTTGGAGTGTTCGGTGAACACCATCCAGTCCAGGCCGTACCGGGCGCCCGCGGCGGCCAGTTGGGAGAACGTGTACTTGGCGTCATGGCTGTAGACGGAGTGGACGTGGTGGTCGCCGACCAGGTAGGCCAGGCGCGGATCCTCGCCGCCGAGCCGGCCCCGTCCGCCGCCGGCGGCCAGGGCGGGCGCGGCCGGCGCGAGGGCGAACGCGGTGCCGAACAGGCCCGCCCGCCGCAGGAGCCGACGCCGGGAGATGCCCTGCGCGTCGAGTCCGGCGGGGGAGACGGACGGGTCGGCCCAGGAGGGCAACTGCTGCTCGGTCATGAGGTCCTCTGCTGTTCGGATGTGCCGGTGCGGCGACGAAGGGGCGGGCCGGGCGCGGCCCCGCGTCCCGCGCGGGTGGCGGCGTTCCGCACCCGCTACGGCCGGGCACCCGCACACCCGGCCGGGCTCGCGTCGCGCACCCGCTGGACGATGCCGGGACCGTGGTACGGCCACGGGAAGCCGTCATGACGAACCGGCGTACACCAGATGGCCGGGCCATCCCCCTGAGCGTCCTCCGGCGGAGCCGTGCCCGGACCAGGGCGGCGGCACCCGCACCGCGGGGCATGCCCGCACCGTCCTCCACCGCGGGACGCGAAAGCCGGGCACCCCGTGCACGCAGCGGAACGCTGGAGGCCGCGCCTCGTCCCGGGCCCGCCCCGCTCAGGCACCGCCGGACGGACGGCCTCCTCCCCGCCCGTCCTCTCTACCCTTGGCCCCGGCCCCGGCCGGAGACATTGGCCGTGAGCAGTCGCAGCAGTTGCTTGGCCGTGGCGTCCTGTTCGGGCGTCAGCCCCATGGCGTCGCCGATGGCGAGCGGGACGTCGGCGGCCCGGTCCCGGAGGGCGGCCCCGGCGTCGGTGAGGCGGATGGCGACGGAGCGTTCGTCGTCGGTGCGGCGCTCGCGGCGCAGCAGACCGCCCGCCTCCAGGCGCTTCAGCAGCGGGGAGAGGGTGCTGGACTCCAGTTGCAGTGCCGCGCCCAGGTCCCGGACGGAGATCGAGTCCCGTTCCCACAGCACCAGCAGGACGAGGTACTGCGGGTAGGTCAGGCCGAGAGCGTCGAGCAGCGGGCGGTAGCGCGCGGTGACCGCGCGGGAGGCGGCGTACAGGGCGAAGCACAGCTGGTCGTCCAGGAGGAGGGACCCCTGCGGGGACGAGGGCGGTTCGGTCGGGGTCGTGCGCACGGTGCGGCTCCCGGGTCGGGCACGGTTCACAGCACGGACATCTTATCGGGTTTCTGTCGACCGCCAATGAGTTGCGCGCGACTAAATAGCGCGCTACTTTCCTGGGGTGCCGCCGCTTCCCGGTAAACCGCCGACGAGGCCCCGACGGCACACCTGAACCGAGGAGTCCGCCATGAGCGACGCCACCCCCGTCCGCCCCGTCCTGGAGCCCGCCGCCCAGGCCTTCGCCGAGGCGACCGCGAACCCGCCCTACCTGTTCGACCTTGCGCCGGCCGAGGGCCGCAAGGCGGTGGACGAGGTGCAGTCCGGTGACATCGCCAAGCCGGCGGTGGACGAGGAGTGGAT